>NZ_CP091975.1:0-629163 GCF_029016285.1 Vibrio sp. DW001
CTTCAAGCGCGTAGGCCTGTGCATAAAACGTGGGATGATGAATCTGAGTTGGTGGAAATTAATCATCGTTCTAATGTTAACCCAAAACATAATTTTAATAACTTTGTTGAAGGTAAATCGAACCAATTAGGTTTGGCTGCTGCCCGTCAGGTTGCTGGTAATCCAGGTGCCGCATACAATCCATTGTTTTTATATGGTGGAACCGGGCTAGGTAAAACGCACTTATTGCATGCTGTTGGAAATGCAATTGTGGATAACAAGCCAAATGCTAAAGTCGTTTATATGCATTCAGAGCGATTTGTCCAAGATATGGTAAAAGCGCTGCAAAATAATGCTATCGAAGAATTTAAGCGCTATTACCGTAGTGTTGATGCACTTTTAATTGATGATATTCAATTTTTTGCTAACAAAGAGCGTTCTCAAGAAGAGTTCTTCCACACTTTTAATGCATTATTGGAAGGTAATCAGCAAATAATCCTTACTTCTGACCGTTATCCGAAAGAGATTAATGGGGTGGAAGATCGCTTGAAATCTCGATTCGGCTGGGGATTAACTGTTGCTATCGAACCTCCCGAGCTAGAAACTCGTGTTGCTATCTTAATGAAGAAAGCTGAGGATCATCAAATTCACTTAGCCGACGAAGTTGCATTTTTTATCGCAAAACGTTTACGTTCAAATGTTCGTGAGTTAGAAGGTGCACTCAATCGTGTTATCGCTAACGCAAACTTTACTGGCCGCCCAATTACTATCGATTTCGTTCGCGAAGCATTGCGTGATCTACTTGCACTGCAAGAGAAGTTAGTTACTATCGATAATATCCAAAAAACAGTGGCTGAATATTACAAAATTAAAATGGCTGATTTGCTATCTAAGCGTCGTTCACGTTCAGTAGCAAGGCCTCGCCAATTAGCTATGGCACTGGCTAAAGAGTTGACTAATCACAGCTTACCTGAGATTGGTGACGCCTTTGGTGGACGTGATCATACGACCGTATTGCACGCTTGTCGTAAAATACAGCAATTACGCGAAGAGAGTCACGACATAAAAGAAGACTACTCAAACTTAATTCGTACGCTTTCTTCGTAAGAGAACGGTTGGTAAAGAAAAGAGACAGTTATGAAATTTACTATTGAACGTAACCACCTTATAAAGCCATTACAGCAAGTTTCCGGTGCATTAGGTGGGCGACCTACGTTACCTATTTTAGGTAATATACTTCTCAAGGTAGAAGATAATACGTTGTTAATGACAGCGACTGATTTGGAAGTTGAATTAGTTGCACGTATTACTCTGGAAGGGGATTTTGAAGCGGGCAGTATTACCGTTCCCTCGCGTAAGTTTTTAGATATTTGGCGCGGATTACCAGATGATGCTGTGATTACCGTTGTTTTAGATGGCGACCGAATTCAAGTCCGATCTGGACGAAGTCGTTTTTCTCTTGCGACATTACCTGCGTCAGACTTTCCAAATATTGAAGATTGGCAAAGTGAAGTGGAAATCACACTTCTACAAAGTGAACTTCGCTCATTGATTGAAAAAACACAATTTTCAATGGCGAACCAAGATGTTCGTTATTATCTCAACGGTATGTTGTTTGAAATTGATGGTTCTACACTGCGTTCAGTCGCAACAGATGGACATAGAATGGCGGTTTCTCAAACCGCACTTAATGCTGAATTTACGTCACAACAAGTTATTGTACCGCGTAAAGGTATTCAAGAACTTGTTCGTTTATTGGATACACCAGAAAGCCCAGTAACACTGCAGATAGGTCAATCAAATATTCGTGCAGATGTAAATAACTTCACCTTTACATCAAAGTTAGTTGATGGTCGCTTTCCTGATTACCGACGTGTTATGCCACAGAGCACGACCAAAACGTTAGAGGCTGGTTGTGAAGTACTACGCCAAGCATTTTCTCGTGCTGCTATTTTATCGAATGAGAAGTTTCGTGGTGTGAGAGTTAACCTGTATGGTAATGAAATGCGTATTACAGCTAACAACCCAGAACAAGAAGAAGCAGAAGAGCTACTGGATGTGAACTTCCAGGGTGAGGATTTAGAAATAGGCTTCAATGTTAGTTATGTGTTGGATGTTTTAGGTACACTGCGTTGCGACAAAGTGAGAATATCTATGTCTGATGCGAATGCGAGTGCTTTGGTAGAAAATGCGGATGATGACAGTGCTATGTATGTGGTTATGCCAATTCGTTTATAATTTAATATTGTAAATAGATGCCTTTAACTCGTTTGGTTATTAAACAATTTAGAAATATCGAAGCTTGTGATATTGACCTATCGGCAGGCTTTAATTTTATTATTGGGTTAAACGGAAGCGGTAAAACGAGTCTTCTTGAAGCGATTTATATGCTTGGTCATGGACGCTCATTTAAAAGCGCATTGACAGGCAGAGTGATTCAAAATGAATGTAGTGAGCTGTTTATTCATGGTCGACTTAATCATGGGCAAGAACTGGATTCTGACAATTTTGAGCTACCAGTAGGTATAAATAAGCAGCGCGATGGAACAACAGAGGTTAAAATAGGCGGTCAATCTGGACAAAAACTTGCCCAGCTTGCACAAGTATTACCTTTACAGCTAATTCATCCGGAAGGGTTCGAGTTGCTGACCGATGGCCCGAAGCATCGTAGGGCATTTATTGATTGGGGTGTTTTTCATACCGAGTCAGGTTTCTATGATGCATGGGGAAGATTAAAACGTTTAACTAAGCAAAGAAATGCGCTTCTGAAGTCGGCAAAGAGCTACAAAGAACTGAGTTATTGGGATCAAGAACTGGTTCAACTTGCTGAAAATATTGATAAGTGGCGAAATGCCTATATTGATGAGTTAAAATGTGTGGCAGAAGTAATCTGTAGTGGTTTTTTGCCAGAATTTGATATCAAATTGAAGTATTATCGTGGATGGGAAAAAGATACGTCCTACGCTGATATTCTTGAAAAAAACTTCGAAAGAGATCAGTTGCTTGGGTATACGTTTAGTGGCCCAAACAAAGCTGATTTGCGCATAAAAGTGAATAACACACCGGTTGAAGATGTGTTATCCCGAGGTCAATTGAAATTGATGGTGTGTGCACTGAGAGTCGCTCAGGGACAACATTTGACTCAAATGACCGGTAAGCAATGCATCTATTTAATAGATGATTTTGCTTCTGAATTAGATAGCCAACGTCGCGAACGTTTAGCAACGTGTTTAAAGCAGACGAAGGCACAAGTTTTTGTAAGTTCTATTACCGCCAGCCAAATCGAAGATATGTATGACGAAAATGGCAGGATGTTTCATGTGGAACATGGCAAAATAGAGTGTATTGATAAGCGGGCTGATAGCCCTAATAGAGAGTAACTCATGGCAGAAAATTACGATTCATCGAGTATTAAAGTACTGAAAGGATTGGATGCGGTACGTAAGCGTCCGGGAATGTACATTGGCGACACGGATGACGGAACCGGTCTCCATCACATGGTTTTTGAAGTTGTGGACAACTCCATCGATGAAGCGTTGGCTGGACATTGTAGTGACATCATAATTATTATTCATGAAGATAACTCTGTCTCGGTAAGTGATGATGGCCGTGGAATACCAACAGAGATACATGAAGAAGAAGGTGTCTCTGCTGCAGAAGTTATTATGACGGTCCTGCATGCTGGTGGTAAGTTTGATGACAACTCATATAAAGTATCTGGTGGTTTGCATGGTGTTGGTGTATCCGTTGTAAACGCACTCTCTAAGCAAGTAGATATAACTATTAACCGTCAGGGTGAAATTCATAAGCAAACCTATCGCCATGGCGTACCTCAAGCACCTCTTGCTGTTACTGGACAGACTGAGAAAACAGGTACTGTAATCCGTTTCTGGCCAAGTGAAGAAACGTTTACTAACGTTAAGTTTCACTATGAGATTCTAGCTAAGCGCCTGAGAGAGCTTTCTTTCTTGAATTCAGGTGTGTCAATTAAGCTTATTGATGAGCGTGAAGAAGATAAAATGGACCACTTCTGTTATGAAGGTGGTACAAAAGCGTTTGTTGATTACCTGAATACCAATAAAACACCAATTATTCAAAAGGTGTTCCATTTCGAGACTGAACGCGATGATGGTATTACGGTTGAAGTGGCGATGCAGTGGAATGACGGTTATCAGGAAAATGTTTTCTGTTTTACCAACAATATCCCACAAAAAGATGGTGGCGCTCACTTAGCTGGATTCCGTGCGGCGTTAACACGTACGTTGAATAGCTTTATGGATAAAGAAGGTTTTTCTAAAAAAGCAAAAACGTCTACATCTGGTGATGACGCTCGTGAAGGTTTGACTGCTATTATCTCGGTTAAAGTGCCAGATCCTAAGTTTTCTAGCCAAACAAAAGAAAAACTAGTGTCATCAGAAGTTAAATCGGCCGTTGAATCCGTGATGGGTGAAAAGCTATCTGAATACCTAATTGAAAACCCAGGTGAAGCAAAAATCGTCTGTGGCAAAATTATTGACGCCGCTCGTGCTCGTGATGCTGCACGTAAAGCGCGTGAAATGACTCGCCGTAAAGGTGCTTTAGATTTAGCTGGCCTTCCTGGTAAGCTTGCAGATTGTCAGGAAAAAGATCCTGCTCTCTCTGAACTATATATTGTGGAAGGAGACTCTGCTGGCGGATCAGCCAAGCAGGGGCGTAATCGTAAAAACCAAGCCATTCTTCCTCTAAAAGGCAAGATTCTTAATGTTGAAAAAGCACGTTTCGATAAGATGCTCTCTTCACAGGAAGTTGCCACTCTTATAACGGCTCTTGGTTGTGGTATTGGTCGTGATGAATATAATCCAGATAAACTGCGTTATCACAACATCATTATCATGACGGATGCGGATGTCGATGGTTCTCACATTCGTACCTTACTGCTAACCTTTTTCTATCGTCAAATGCCTGAACTTATTGAGCGTGGCTATATCTATATTGCTCAGCCGCCGCTATATAAAGTGAAAAAAGGCAAGCAAGAACAGTACATCAAAGATGAAGATGCAATGGACCAATATCAGGTGTCACTTGCACTAGACAATGCAGAATTGCATGTTAATGCTAATGCGCCCGCTATTATTGGTGAAGCACTTGAAAAGCTTGTTCAGCAATTTAATGCTGGCATGAAGTTGGTGGATAGAATGACTCGCCGCTATCCTTATGCGCTGGTACATGAATTAGCCTATGTTCCTCGTCTTACTGCCGATATGTGTCAAGATGCTAGTGAAGTTGAGGCGTGGGGTAAACATTTCGTTGAACAGCTGAAAGCAAAAGAAGCAGGTGCAAGTCAATATCGTTTAGAAGTTGAAAGGCATGAAGAGTTAAATGTTTCTTTAGCGAAAATTGTTATACGTACGCATGGTGTAACACATGAATATGTGATTGGTTTAGATCTACTTGCTACGAAAGAATACGATAAGTTAGCGTCTCTATCAGAAGCTCTAGACGGATTAATTGAAGCAGGTGCTTACATCAAGCGTGGAGAACGTACTCTACAAATAGAAAGCTTTGCCGAAGCGCTTGAATGGCTGAAAAAAGAGTCTCGTCGTGGTTTAAGTTTACAGCGATACAAAGGTCTAGGTGAAATGAACCCAGATCAACTTTGGGAAACGACAATGGATCCAGATACGCGTCGTATGTTGCAAGTGAAGATTGAAGATGCTGTTGGAGCGGATCAATTATTCACAACGCTAATGGGTGATCAAGTTGAACCTCGTCGTAATTTCATTGAAGATAACGCATTGAAAGTAGCCAACCTAGACGTGTAGTATTTAAACGTCATTTTTGATTACCTAATGTTAAAAAAACACTGTCGAGAGGCAGTGTTTTTTTTATGGCTATCTATTAAAACTGATTTAGACCTATCTGGAAAATTAACGGTTCAGGAATATGGTTACCATGGAATGTGAAATTATGACCTTTTGCCCTTGAAACCCATTTTTTAGCACTCATATATAGTTATGAAGAGACGCCGATAGGGTCTCTACACCGCTCGTCCAGAATGGAGAGCACACAATTTAACTTTGCAAGTTAGACGGGCATGTCCAAAAGGAATGTTTTGTTCTAACCCTTTAGATGCTCTTTGATAAGTGTGTTTAAGGCTATTGCTTATTATGAGGATAGAATTATGAGAACTGTAGATTTCGCACCACTTTACCGCAACGCTATTGGCTTTGACCGTTTGTTTGACTTGATGGAAGCCGGTGCTACTAAAAACGCTTCTAACGGTTACCCTCCGTATAATATTGAACAGCAAGACGAAAATAAGTACCGTATTACTATGGCAGTAGCGGGATTCGCTGATGAACAACTCGATATTACTCAAAAAGAAAATATGCTTATTGTTCGCGGAGAACGCAAAGCTGAAGAAGAGAAAAAATATGTATACCAAGGTATTGCAGAGCGCGACTTTGAGCGTAAATTCCAGTTGGCGGACTATGTAAAAGTAGTCGGAGCGACGATGGAAAACGGTCTACTTCACGTTGACTTAGAACGTGAAATTCCTGAAGCAATGAAACCACGTAAGATTGCTATAAATGGCAATAATCTTATAGAAGGAAAGTAACCGACTCCTCTTTACGTTGAAGTAGATTAAGAGCGCCTATCGGCGCTCTTTTTAGATCGGTGTTATAGGCTACTAAATTAGAGGCTCTCACCTAAAAATATTTCTGTTTCTAGTTCAATGACGGGCTCGGTAATTGGGTCTTCTGGGTTTAGGATTCTTTTTAGCAGCTGTTCTGCCGCTATTTTACCAATGTCTTCCCTAGGGGTTATAACCGTCGCTAGAGTAGGTGACACTACTGAGGCAATATTGTGACCGTGAAACCCAACAATGGACATATCTTCTGGTACACGAATACCCTGTTTTAGGCACTCGAATAGTGCACCTATTGCTAAGTCATCATTGGTGCAGTATATGCCATCAATTAATGGATTTTTCTCTTTTGCTCGTCGAAATAGCTCTGAGCCAACGGAATAAGAGGAGGCTTGTTTAGTGCTGATAATTGTTGGTGTTAAGCCTACTTCTCTAATTGTCTTTTCAAAGCCACTGATTTTTTGCTTGGTTCTTTCATCCATACGAGCAGCAAGGTAAGCGATATTTTTTCTGCCTTTTGCCAGTATTAATTTAGTGATAGTGACACTAGCAGCAAAGTTATCAAACCCTACCGCTTGTTGGAGTGGTGGGGATGCCGAATCCATGATTTCAACAACGGGGGTACCCGTTGCCTCAAGCATTTTTATTGAACGTTCAGTGTGATAACTTTCAGAAAGAATTATTCCGTCTACATTGTATGAAAGTAACGTCTCTATGCGTTTTTCTTCTGCGCTTTTACTATAACCATAGTGAGCCAACATGGCTTGGTAGCCGAGAGGTTCAATAACGGCTTCTATACCGCGCAATACTTTATCAAATACTTGGTTAGTTAGAGAGGGAAGTAGGACGCCTATGGAATAGCTTTTAGATTTTGAAAGTATATCGGGGGCTCTATTTGGTACGTACCCTAACTCTTCAACTGCTTTTGCTATTCTTACTCCGATCGCTTTTGACACTTTATCGGGATCGCGTAGATATCGGCTTACCGTCATTTTGGTAACACCTACTTGATCTGCTATGTTTTGTAATGTAGGACGTTGTTTTTTTGCAGTCATAAATTAATTAACGGATCCCTCGTGTTTTGTATCAGATCTGGTCTGTCTATTTCTAATCAATAATATGTCATTCCACTAGGTAAGTTAATCATAAAGGAGAAAAAGCTTCTTTTATTATTAGTTAGATGCGACCTTGAGCGCGTCTTTAGTTAGCTGCGTGATTTTATCCCATTGACCATTATCAATAGCATTCATTGGAAGCATCCAAGTACCACCGACGGTTTTTACACAAGTAAGTGCTTGGTATTCACTGAGGTTGTGGGCGTTAATTCCTCCTGTTGGACAGAAACTTACTTGAGATAGAGGTGCAGATATTGCCTTCAATGCGTTTGCTCCACCATTTGCTTCGGCAGGAAAGAACTTGAAGTGGTCATAACCTAAATCCATAGCATTCATTATTTCTGTCGGAGTCGAAACTCCGGGAATCAGAGGGATGTTTTGCTTAACGGCATGTTCAAGTAGCTTAGTTGCCGATCCTGGTGAGATAATAAACTGAGATCCGGCATTAACGGCGGCGTCATATTGGTCAGCAGTTAAAACGGTACCTGCGCCTACCAGGGCCTCTGGTAGTGCCGTTGTTATTGCTCTAATTGCCTCTAACGCGACATTGGTTCTTAATGTGACTTCAAATATTTTTATACCACCGTCAAATAGAGCCTTTGCCAGTGGAACGGCATCCTCAATTCTTTCAATTACCATCACTGGTACGATAGGTGAGATCGAAAATACTTCTTGTGGTGTCATTGACCAGTTCATTTTTGTTCCCTAATAAAAGATACTTGCGCCTTCTTCTGCGCTAGATATGTTTTTCCTGAATAAGTTGAATAACTCTCGACCACTACCAAACAAGTCCTGCTCATTGTCAAAAGGTAACGAAAGTCTGTCGTCAATGTCGTTAAGTACGTTTACATGACCAGTCTGTCCATTAACTTCTATCACATCTCCGTCGCGAAGCTTAGAAAGTAGTCCACCTTTAATCGCTTCTGGTGTCATATGAATAACTGCGGGTACCTTACCTGATGCACCTGAAAGGCGCCCATCTGTAAGTAGTGCCACCTTCAAACCCGCATTCATCAAGTTTCCCATTATTGGCATTAATTTGTGTAGCTCTGGCATGCCATTAGCGGCTGGACCATTATTCCGAACTACAATAACAGTGTCTCCCTTAAACAATCCTTGTTGGTAGGCGCTTACAACATCATGTTGTGAGTTGAACACGGTCGCTGGCGCTGTGATCAATTGATCTGCAATGTCTACGGCACTTACTTTCATTATTCCTCGCCCTAAATTACCAGATAGAACCTTTAGGCCACCTTGTGCACTAAAGCTACTTGAACTGGAAGCAATGATGTTTTTATCCATACTATCTTTAACTTGGGAGAAGAAAATTTGATTATCACTATCCAGTTCTGGGTAGGTTAAGTAATCCAACATCGTTCCGTAGACAGGATTAGCATCCATAAATATGAGATGTCGTTGATTTAAAATATTCATCAAACAAGGAACACCACCAGCTTGATGGAAAGCATTAATATCAGCATGGCCATTGGGGTACATTTTGACGAGAAGAGGGACGACCTGAGAAAGGTCATTTATATCGTCCCAAGTGACTATCCAACCAGCAGCGCGAGCAGTAGCGACGAGATGAATGGTGTGATTCGTACTGCCTCCAGATGCAAGTAGTGCAACTAAGCCATTGATCACTGATTTTTCGTCGACAACTTTTGCCAGTGCTTTGCTCCCATAATTAGCGGTGCTGGTGGTCGCGATATGGGTTGATATTTTTTCTGTTAACTTATCTCTAAGTGGAGAATGAGGAGGGACAAAGGCCGAACCCGGTAACATCAGTCCCATCGCCTCCATTACTAATTGGTTGGTATTTGCGGTGCCGTAGAAAGTACAGGTACCAGATGAGTGGTAAGCTTTGCATTCCATATTTTGCAGATCAGCTTTATCCAACTCTCCCGCAACGAATTTCTGTCTGGTTGTTACCTTTTCAGAATTACTTATTCCGGTAGACATGGGGCCAGTTGGAACAAAGGCTGTCGGTAAATGCCCAAAGGCGAGCGCACCGATAAGTTGTCCAGGGGCTATCTTGTCACATACGCCAAGTAAAAGCGTACCGTCGTAAGTATTGTGGCTTAAAGAAAGAGCGGTAGATTGTGCAATGAGATCTCTGGAAAACAACGATAGCTCCATACCATCATTTCCTTGGGTAATACCGTCGCACATAGCGGGTACTCCACCTGAAACTTGAGCCGTATTTCCTAGCGGGGACAAAGACTTCTTAATTATATTTGGATAATTTAAATAAGGAGTATGGGCACTGACCATATCATTGTAGGACGTTATTATTGCCAAATTTACTTTAGTAAAATCAAGGATGGCTAGTTTTTCTTCACTGGCAGAAGAAGCAACGGTGTGGGCTAGATTTCCACAAGCTAACGTTGAACGTACTTTACCTTTCACTGCCTGGTTTTCTATTGTTTTAAGATACTGACGTCGTGTTTCTATACTTCGGATTTTAATGTTCTTCGTTACTTCATAAATAACAGCGTTAATAGTCATTTTTGCTTACCAAAGAGGCCGTTGCCCCAAGTTCCACGAGTATAATTAGAGGTCAATATTTTGTAATATTTGATCAATGATTTTTTCAGGTGTGTTTGAAATATCGATATATAAAGCTTCAGATTTGTTAGGTTCAATAAGTGTATTGAATTGGCTCTCTAGCATTGAAGCACCTTTAAAGTAATGACCTTTCCGTTTTTGGTGCCTTTGCCATATCGTGTCAAATTCGCCTCTTAAGTAGATAAATTGCAAGTCTGGACAGTTTTTCCTTAACGTTTCTCTGTACTCTGGCTTCAGAGCAGAGCAAGCAACAACTAGATTCGGCTCTTTAACTATGATGCTATTTAAAGTCTCAAGCCAAGAGCGACGGTCATCGTCAGTCAAAGGGATGCCATTTTGCATTTTTTCTACATTTACGGGTGGGTGAAAATCATCACCATCATAAAATGAGATATCAAGTTTATTGGCGAGCGCTTTCCCTATGGAGGATTTACCACAGCCAGAAACACCCATAACTACATATTTTTTTGTCATAATGCTTACTCAAATATTGGACTTGCCGACAAATTACTGCCACCAAAGAGCGAGTTGTGGGAAAGCTATAACTAGGCATAAAACGCTAATCTGCAATGCTATAAACGGAAGTAATGCTGTAAAAATTTCCCCTAAGCTAATATCTTTTGGTGCGACAGATTTTAAGTAGAATGCGGCGGGACCAAATGGAGGAGAAAGAAACGCGACTTGCATGTTTAAGCAGAAGACCACACCGAACCAAACAGGATCCATACCTAGTCCTACGATGATGGGTACAAATATAGGCATAGTTAGAAGAGCAACACCAACCCAATCCAAGAACATACCAAGCACGAATAGGATGACCATCATAATGATGAGAGTGGTCATGGCGTGACCACCACTAAGTGTGAGGATGGTTTGTTCTACAAAATCGATACCTCCCATCAGGTTGTATACGCCAACGAGAGCAGATGCACCGATACCAATCCACATAATCATTCCGCAGGTACGCATGGTCGCAATGGCTGAATCTTTCACCATCGATACGTTTAGCTCACCGCGAATAGCGGCACTTATAGCAATACCAACTACACCTAGTGCGGAAGCTTCAGTAACAGAAGCAACACCGGTGTAGATGCTACCTAGAACCGTTGCAACTGAAAGCAATGGAAAGAAAAGTGCTTTAAAATAACTTGGTTTGTTTTTCGCATCCTCGGCTAGTTCCGCGTCTGTTGGTAGTGGTGCTAGCGCAGGGTTTAATCTGCAGCGTATAAGGACATACGCAATATAGAACATCGCTAAGATAAAGGCGGGTAAAAATGAGGCTTTAAACAAGTCACCAATTGAAACGGAAGCGGATAACCCATAAATAATGAGGACGATACTCGGTGGAAGCATAGTGCCCAACGCGCCACCAGCACAGGTTGTCCCTATTGCTAATTTTCTGTCGTAACCGAGTCTGAGCATTTGCGGCAAGGCGAGAATACCGAGTAATACAGTTTCTCCACCGATAACACCCGACATAGAAGCTAGAATAACGGCAACGATTAACGTTTGTACCGCAACACCACCACGAACTTTACGGCCAACACTCTTCATCGCGTCAAATAAGTCTTGGGCAATCCCGGAACGATCCAAAAGAGCGGCCATTAGGACAAACATGGGGACGGCTAAAAAGACATAACCGCTCACAAAACTAAACACTCTGCTGGTAATCAGGGGTAAGGCATCAACCCCAAACCAACCTAAGGTAAATACTAATGCAACTAAACAGGTAACAAAGGCAAGCTGCATCCCTGTTAACAGTAACCCTATCATTAGTGCAAGCATTAAAAGGCTGCCATAAGCAATGCCTATAGAAGATAGATCAAACATCTTTTGCTTTCCTTAATTCCTGAATTTCATTGATAAGGTGCAGAATAAATTGCACAAACATTAAGCAGACGGTGAGTAAGATGATCCCTTTGAGCAATGCTGGAAAAGGGGGATTCCATGCTGTACCCGATGTTTCTAAGTGAAACTCGCCCCATGGTGTAAACCAAGAGCTTTCAACCATTTGAAATGCAGCATAACTAAGTAAACCAGAAAAAATCAGACCAGCGATATGATGGAAAATATTTAAGTAATGACGGGTTCTTTGAGATACCAAGTCGTATATCAAAACAACTCTGACGTGTTTATCAGTCGCGAGTGCATAGATACCGCCAATAGCGAACAGAGCACCACCTAAAAAGGACGCTGTTTCATGTACCCATATTGTGGGCGAGTTAAAAAGATAGCGGCTAAGGACTTCATAAAAAGAGATAACAACGGTAAATACAAAAAATAAGCTTAGCAATTCACTTGTCTGTGCAATAAATTTATCGAGTCTGTTTTTGGGCATTTCTTCAGGTGAAGAGAGCTGAGATTTTGAGTCTTTCATAACGATTAATCCAAGAAAAGTAGGGAGGATTATCCTCCCTATATATAGCAACTTATAGAAGCCCTGCTTCTTCTAGGTAAGAAGTAATAGAGTTGTATACTTTTTTCGCGTTTGGAGAGCCCTCTGCGTACGTTTTCCATTCACCCATTGCAATCTGACGGAATTTTTTGCGCTCAGCGGCTGGCCAATCATGAATAGTAATATCTGGATTAGCTCGTGCTTCTTTTACGGCTTTTTGATCGGCAATTCGAAGTTGAGTCGTTATATCCTGAGCAAAATCTCGAACAGATACCGTCATGATGGCTTGTAGATCCATGGGTAGCTTGTCCCATTTCTTCTGGCTCATCGATATATCAATGGTTGGAAGAGAGTGAAAGCCGGGTTGAACTGGATGTGGTGCAATATCGTTCATTCCTGCTTTCTGGTTGGTTGAAAACACCGTGTAGTCAGCGGCATCAATAACACCTTTGCTTAATCCCGTGAATACCTCTGAACCAGGAAGGTTTACTGGTGAAGCGCCTGCAGCTGCAAATACTTTCTGTACTAACCCTTCAGGTGCGCGAAGCTTTAGGCCTTTGAGGTCTGCGACACTATCGATTGGTTTTTTAGAAACAAATGACTCTACACCTGTTGTTGAACCCCCGATGTACTTAACGCCATATGGTGCATAAAGCTCAGTCATCAACTCATAACCACCACCATAGTTGATGTACTCGAGAAGCTGACGAGTATCAGACCAGGCACCAACCATGTTGCCGATAAGTCCAAATGCGGGGTCTTTACCAGAGAAATAACCTGTTGCCGTAATATGACCGTCTAAAACGCCCATTTTTATAGAATCTAGAGTTTCCGTGTGCTTGACGACGGCACCTACAGGTAACAGGTCAATTTCTATTCGACCTCCAGACATTTTCGAAACGCGTTCAGTCCATTCTTTCTGTACTTGGAAATTTTTGTCGCCAGATGGATCACTGGATTGGAATTTAAAAGTAAAATCTGCTGCTAGTGCTGATGTTGATATTAATGCAACAGCGATAGCAGTAGTCAGGTTTTTTATTGTGTGTTTCATAGGGTAAGTCCTTTCATGAAATTAAGTGTTTCGGCACTATTTGTCTGAATGTTACCGGGAACATTGGAATGTTATCGGTAACATGAGGGGTAAGTCTATTACCTTGATCACAATTTTAGATTTATTGTTTATTATGTGAACAATGTTCAACTAGGTGGGTTAAATGAAACTGAAGATACAAAAAAAGTGGTATCTGAGTACCACTTTTGAATTCATAAGGTATGAGTATTGAGCTACTACTCTTGATATGCCGTTGATACTTCTTCCGCAATGATTTTAATACCATCCCGCATACTTTGTTCATCTTGCACATAGTTCATGCGTATGCATTGGCGAGTATGCGCCCAGTCGGTGCAATCTTGTCCAAAGAAGAAGTATTCGCCTGGAATAATTAACACACCACGAGCTTTAAGTCGTGCATAAAGCTCTTTTGACGTGATCGGCAGTTCATCAAACCAAAGCCACAAAAATATAGCGCCTTCGGGTTTGTGTATTTTGAATCTAGGGTCTTTGATGGACGCTTTGAGTAGCTCTACAGCATGCTTTGCTTTTTGTTGATAGAACGGCTTGATGATCATCTGGCTTAGTTGTAATAAATCACCAGATTCTATCATGTGGGTACCAATGGCTGGCCCTATTCCACTAGGCGCTAAGCTTATAATACCGTTTATATTGGCAATGGCTTGAGTCACTTCTTCATTCGCGATCACTATGCCACATCGAACACCCGGCAAGCCAAGTTTAGATAAGCTCATACATAGAATCGTATTCTGATTCCAGAAGGGTTTCACTTCTTCAAAGATGATGTTAGGAAACGGGGTTCCATAGGCATTATCTATGATGAGTGGAATATTGTTTTTGCGTGCAAGTTCGTCCAGTTTTTCAATCTCTGTATCGGTGAGCACATTACCTGTTGGATTGGTTGGACGGGAGGCGCATATCGCGGCAATAGAGTCATCTACTTTTAATTTTTCGAAATCAATATGGTACTTGAACATACCGTTATCGAGCTCTGTTATTTCTGGACGATAGGAAACAAAAATATCATCGCTAAGCCCTGAGTCACCATACCCAATATATTCTGGTGCAAGTGGAAGTAGTATTTTCTTTTCTGTTCCATCAGCATGTGTGCCAGCTAAAAGATTGAATAGGTAAAAAAATGCGCTTTGACTGCCGTTAGTTAAGCTGATGTTTTTTTCAGTAATTGGCCAGCCGTAGGTATCACTCAGTAGTTTTGCTAATGCTTTTACAAAGGCGTCTTTGCCTTGAGGTCCATCGTAGTTTGCCATGGCTTCAACGAGTTTTCCATTGGCGAGCATATCGCTACTGGCTTGGTGGAAATAATCGAGCATTGCCGGTATCGCGGCAGGGTTGCCACCACCGAGCATAATAGCACCAGGGGTGCGGAGGCCTTCGTTTAGGTCCCCCATTAGTTGGGTTATTCCGGAATGTCGATTAAATTTTTCACCAAACTTAGAAAATTGCATACTAGGATTTCCTGACGGTTTTAGTTTTTATTTGTTGTATTTAAAAAAAAGCCCCGTTCTTTGAACGGGGCTTTAGGTTCAAGGGTCTACCCCGTTATTTTTGCAAAAGCGAAATGTCGGCGATTTGCAGGAAGAGATTGCGCAGCTTGTTGAGCAACGTCAAACGGTTCTTCTTAAGGGCTTCATCTTCTGCCATCACCATGACGGAGTCGAAGAAGGTATCGACAGGTTCACGTAGATCAGCCAGTTTGCTTAATGCGCCTTGATAATCACCAGTTGCATAAGCAGGTTCTAGCGCTTCAGCCATCACTTCTACATTTTCAGCGAGTGCTATCTCAGCATCTTCTTTTAGTAGAGCAAGGTCGATCTCTTCGGATAGCTCGCCATCAAATTTAGCTAAGATATTGCCTACACGTTTGTTGGCTGCTGCCAAAGATTCTGCGGCATCTAACTCACGGAAGTGAGAAACTGCTTTAACGCGTTGATCAAAATCGGTTGGTTTTGTTGGTCGACGAGCAAGTACCGCTTGGATGATATCAACGCTAAAGCCTTCGTCTTGGTACCAAGCACGGAAGCGACCAAGCATAAACTCGATGACATCATGTTCCACATTCTTGTTCGTCAGTTTGTCGCCAAATGAAGCCTTCGATTCTGCGATTAACTCAACTAAATCTAAGTTGTAACCATTTTCAACAATGATACGCAGCACCCCTAGAGATGCACGACGTAGAGCGAACGGGTCACTGCCTTTTGGTGCTTTACCAATACCGAAAATACCGACAATAGTATCGAGTTTATCTGCCATAGAAACGGCAGAGGAGATACCAGAACTTGGTAAATCATCGCCAGCAAAGCGCGGCATATATTGTTCGTTTAGTGCAATTGCGACCTCTTCGTCTTCACCATCATGACGAGCATAGTGCATGCCCATAACACCTTGAGTATCAGTAAACTCAAATACCATAGAGGTCATAAGGTCACATTTGGCAAGAAGGGCTGCGCGAGTTGATTTTTCAACATCCGCACCAATTTGCTTAGCGATATGACCAGCTAATAACACAATGCGATCGGTCTTATTTTTAATTGTACCAAGCTGTTTCTGGAATATAGCAGTTTCCAGTTGAGGTAGGCGATCGATTAGAGGGCGTTTACGGTCGGTATTAAAGAAAAACTCTGCATCAGCAAGACGTGGGCGAACCACTTTCTCGTTGCCCTCGATGACTTGACGAGGATCTTTAGATTCGATGTTTGATACAAAGATAAACTTAGGAAGAAGATTTTTATTCTCGTCGTAGACCGGAAAATACTTCTGGTCGCCTTTCATCGTGTAAACCAGAGCTTCTGAAGGAACGTTAAGGAACTCTTGTTCAAAAGATGCGGTTAGAACAACTGGCCATTCAACAAGCGAGGTAACTTCTTCTACTAGGTCATCGTCTAAGTCGGCAATACCGCCAACAGCTTGGGCTGCTTTCTTAGCGTCGGCAAGAATGATCGTTTTACGGGCTTCGTAATCGACCATTACTTTCCCACGTTCTTCGAGAATGACCGGATATTGCTCGGCATTGTCTATCGTAAATTCAGCTTCACCCATGAAACGGTGTCCGCGAATAGTACGACCTGATGCAACGCCAAGAATTTCACCTTGGATAAGCTCGTCGCCGAATAGGATGGTTAGAGTCTTAACTGGACGAATAAACTGTGTTTCTTTGTCACCCCAACGCATTGGTTTAGCAATTGGCAGATTGGCTAACGCTTTAGCGGCTAACCCGACTACTAATTCTTGTACTGGCTTACCTTTGACTTCTTGTTTAAATAGAAGCCATTCGCCTTTGTCTGTTTTTAGTCGGTCGGCTTGTTCTGCAGTAATACCGTTGCCACGAGCCCAACCTTGAGCTGCTTTGGTTGGGTTTCCATCAGCATCAAAAGCCACAGAAATAGCAGGGCCACGCTTTTCTACCACTTTATCCGCTTGCCCTTCCGCGAGATCACTGACTTTAAGTGCCAGTCTACGAGGAGAAGCGTACCACTTCACACCTTGGTGAGTAAGTGATGCGCTTTTAAGTTCAGATTCAAAGTTGCTAGCAAACGCTTCGGCGAGTGTGCGCAGTTGCGTTGGAGGTAGCTCTTCAGTACCTAATTCAATTAGAAAATTCTTAGCCATGACTATTTCTCCTCATCCTTGTTCTTACACATTGGGAAACCCAAAGCTTCACGAGATGCGTAATACGCTTCTGCTACTGCCTTAGTTAAGTCACGAATGCGAAGGATATAGCGTTGACGTTCAGTCACGGAAATGGCTTTACGAGCATCAAGCAAGTTAAAAGCGTGCCCAGCTTTTAAAATACGCTCATAAGCAGGAAGAGATAGAGGCTTTTCTAATGCCAAAAGTTCTCTACACTCTTTTTCGCATTGATCAAAGAAAGTGAATAAGAAATCAACATCAGCGTGTTCAAAGTTATACGTGGACTGTTCAACTTCGTTTTGGTGAAAGATATCACCGTAAGTGGTTTTTCCTAGTGGGCCGTCAGACCATACCAAGTCATAGACAGAATCGACATCTTGAATATACATAGCAAGACGTTCGATACCGTAAGTTATTTCGCCAGTGACAGGTTTGCACTCAAGGCCACCTACTTGTTGGAAGTAAGTAAATTGAGTGACTTCCATACCGTTTAACCAAACTTCCCAGCCTAAGCCCCATGCACCTAGTGTTGGGTTTTCCCAGTTATCTTCAACAAAACGAATATCGTGAACTAGTGGGTCGACCCCTAGTACTTCAAGAGAACCAAGATAAAGTTCTTGAATATTATCGGGAGAAGGTTTGATGATAACTTGGAATTGATAATAGTGTTGTAGGCGGTTCGGGTTTTCACCATAGCGTCCATCTGTAGGGCGGCGTGATGGTTGAACATAAGCGGTAGCAATTGGCTCTGGACCAAGCGCTCTTAAGCACGTCATAGGGTGAGAAGTACCTGCACCCACTTCCATGTCTAGGGGTTGAACAATAGTACAACCTTGTGTTGCCCAATAATCCTGCAGCGCGAGGATCATACCTTGAAAGGTTTTGATATCGTATTTTTGCATAGTCAGGTTCGCGCGATTCTTCTGTCTGTTTATACCGGTCATATTTGAAGTCGCTGCTACGTTAACTTAACCGCTCTCATTCACTTAGTGTATCTAATGCTTATAAGGGGTCATTCGTTTGTTGCTTTACCGCGACTTCTACTATTTAGGGTACAGTGGAAAATAACGTTAAAGTATAGCGATATATTGTCTACGGGAGTAGACCAAATATTGTTTATTTATCGAACGGAGGGAAGAATTTTTGTATTTATTGATATTTATTATTGTTTTCACGTTGAAAAGGCTATTTTTCAACGTGAATAATAAATATAGAGTGTGGGTAATTGGCTGTTAATACTACTCAAGCCCTTTCTTTATCAAATACTCATAGGGGGCGGTTTCTGTTTGTGCTGCCAAAAGTTGATGATCCATAAAACGACAAAAACTAGGTATGTCTCTTGTTGTTGAAGGGTCATCTGCTTTAATAAACAAGACTTCGCCGTCTTGCATGTTTCTCATTGTCTTCCTGACCATCATGACTGGTTCTGGACATCTTAATCCTTCAGCTTCTAGAGTTTTGTGTGCTACAGCTGTATCGAGTGTCATTACTTCATTCTCTGTCTAATTCTTAATGCTGATAATACTGCCGGAAAAAAAATATTCAATAAAAGCTTGGCAAATGTAAAAAAAGTCGCTACATTTAATTAACAAGTGCGCAACATGATTCCAGTATGTTCTAGCACTATTCCAATTTTTCTTGGGCTTCCCCGCTGAAAGGCGGGATTTTTTTTGCCTAAAGAAAAATGATTGAACCAGTGTAGTATATAAAGCAGAACCTATTGATAAGAGTAGTGTACTTTGGAACTGGAAGATATTTATCGACGCGATTTGAATTTGCTGGTGGCGCTTCGTGTTCTTATTGAAGAAAGAAGTGTAAGCAAAGCGGCATTGAGGCTAAATTTGAGTCAGTCTGCGATGAGTCGCGTATTAGGTCGTTTGAGAAACCTCTTAAATGATCCATTATTTACTCGCCAAGGTCAGCAGTTATTACCTACTGAAAAAGCGTTAGAAATTGATAACGCGTTGGGAGAGCCGCTCGAATCCCTGCGTTCTCTTCTGTCAGAGAAAGAATTTGACCCTAAAAGTTGTACGCAGTCTTTTACTATTGCGACAACTGATTATGCGATGCAGACAATATTGCCATTCGCATTACCACGTTTGTACCGTGAAGCCCCCAATGTATCTCTTGATCTCTTACCCCTTCAGCACGATCAGTTAATGTACCAACTGACCACTCAAGGGGCAGATCTTGCGATTTGTCGACCGACAAGCTCAATCGATTCATTGCATAGTGAGATACTCGGTAGGGTAGGCGTGTTTTGTATGGTATCGAATTCACATCCCTTAGCTGATTTTGAACTGACTCTTGATGATTACCTTCGCTATCCTCACGCTACGATAGCGATAAGTGATGGTGTGAAAGCATTAATAGATCTGGCTTTAGAAGATCAACCAGCAAGAAAAACCGTAATACGTGCATACCATTTAGAGGCGGCTTTGGCAGTAATCGATACTATCCCGCTCATTATAACGGTCCCAGCTGACCTAGCTTATCTGGTTGCGGAAAGATACAACTTGGTTATTAAGCCACTACCATTTGAATTTATACCATTTGAATATTCGATGATCTGGCACCCTAGATGTGAGCATTCGCCAGCTCAGGAGTGGTTAAGGAATCTTTTAAAAGAAGAGTGCGGAAAATTAATTGCTAAGCGGGTAGGAGATTTGGGATTAGAGGGGTAGTTATTTACTGTGAATATAACAAGGTGCTATGTTCACAGTAAATACAAATTTGATCGGTACTATAGGCTTATAGTTTGATCACAACACGACCGGTTACTTGACCATTGGTAATGTCTTCTGCATATTTAGGTGCTTCTTCAAGTAAGATCTCAGTACAAGCTTGTTCAAAGTAGCTTTCAGGTAGAAGCTTGGTCAGTTTATCCCAAGCCGCAATACGCTTCTCTAGAGGACAAGATACAGAGTCAACACCTTGTAGACGAACGTTACGCAGGATAAATGGCATTACTGTTGTTGGTAGATCAAAACCACCCGCCAATCCACAAGCGGCAACCGCACTATTGTAATCCATTTGCGCTAATACTTTGGCAAGCACCTTGCTTCCTACGGTATCAACGGCGCCAGCCCAAATTTGTTTTTCTAATGGGCGAGCTGGTTCTTCAAATTCAACGCGATCGATTATTCGGCTAGCGCCTAACTTCTCTAGCAGTGGTCCGTTCTCTTCAACACGTCCAGTAACCGCTGCGACTTTATAGCCAAGTTGAGCGAGTAATGTGACGGAGACAGAGCCGACACCACCACTTGCGCCTGTAACTAGTATTTCTCCATCTTCTGGTTTTACATCTGCATCAATCAGTGCCTGAACACATAACATGGCGGTGAAACCTGCTGTACCAACCATCATCGCTTTTTTACTATTGAGGCCTTTAGGCAAAGGGACAAGCCAATCCGCCTTTAAGTTGGCTTTTTCTGCCATACCACCCCAATGATTCTCACCAACCCCCCAACCGGTAAGCACAACTTCATCGCCTTTTTGATAGCGAGAATCATCAGAGCTGATAACCTTTCCCGCAAGGTCTATACCAGGAACCATAGGGAAGTTACGAATGATTCTGCCTTTGCCTGTAATCGCTAACCCATCTTTATAGTTCAAAGATGAGTAATCAACCGCAATTAAAACCTCCCCTTCAGGAAGTTGTGTTTCATCGATCTGCTCAACAGCAGCAAGTGTGCGTTTGTCTTCTTGTTTTAGAACTAAAGCGTTAAACATGGGTGTCTCCATAAGGGTTGGCAGGATGTAATCTAATTCGACTATGAAATTATGACATGAATTGTAGAACTATCCACTCTATGACAAAAATGAAACATTATCATTCTCGGTATGCAATCTATGCATAGTTAAGTGGCGGGATAACTTTATATCGTTATACGCAAAAAAAAAGAGCGATGATTAATCGCTCTTTTTTACATGTTCAATACCTATATTACGTTGTGTAGGTATTTGATCAGCAATGGGGATGAATGCTCATTGCTGTCTGTTCCGTTACATCTATATGGGTAGCGAGTTACTTTTCCAGATTGATATACGTTGTTTGCGAACTAGACCCTTTCAAAGACCGTTGCAATACCTTGGCCCAAACCGATACACATGGTCGCCAAACCAAACTGAGCATCTTGCGTTTCCATCAGATTGATCAGCGTTGTTGATATACGCGAACCAGAACAACCTAGCGGATGACCTAATGCGATTGCGCCACCATTTAGATTGATTTTGTCATCGACGACATCAGCCAATCCAAGGTCTTTAACACAAGGAAGTGATTGAGCGGCGAAGGCTTCATTCAGTTCTATTACACCAAGGTCTTGCACGGAAAGTCCCGCGCGCATCAGTGCTTTTTGTGTCGCGGGAACGGGACCATATCCCATAATGGATGGATCACACCCGGATACTGCCATCGAACGAATACGTGCGCGGATAGGTATACCGAGTTCTTTGGCTTTGTCTTCGCTCATAACCAGCATCGCGGAGGCGCCGTCAGATAAAGCTGAAGAAGTCCCCGCTGTTACGGTTCCGTTGACAGGGTCAAAGACGGGACGAAGTTTAGATAATCCTTCAACGGTTGTCTCCGGGCGAATGACCTCATCAAAGTCTAGTTGAATCAGAGATCCATCAGCAGCATGTCCTTCCGTCGGCAAAATTTCATTTTTAAATCGGCCTTCAACCGTCGCGGCCTGTGCTCTAGCATGTGAACGAGCTGCAAATTCATCTTGTTGTTGACGGCTGACACCATGTAATTTACTTAGCATTTCCGCCGTTAAACCCATCATACCTGCCGCTTTTGCTACATTTTTAGATAACCCTGGATGAAAATCGACACCATGACTCATTGGGACATGACCCATATGTTCAACACCACCGATTAAGCAGATTTCAGCATCACCTACCATAATGGCGCGGGAAGCGTCATGGAGTGCTTGCATCGATGAACCACATAATCGGTTTACCGTAACTGCACCAATCTGTTTAGGTAAACCCGCTAATAAAGCAGCATTACGAGCAATATTAAATCCTTGCTCTAATGTTTGCTGTACGCAACCCCAGTAAATATCTTCTATTTGATTTGGATCGACTTTAGGGTTTCGAGCCAAAATACCTTTCATTAAATGCGCAGAGAGATCTTCTGCTCTAACGTTGCGAAATGCACCACCTTTGGAACGACCCATAGGTGTACGAAGACAATCAACAATAACAACATTATTCATTGTGAGATTCCTTTTCCAAAAGTGATTAAAGTGAGCCTGTTTGTTGAGCTTGGTAGAATACGCCATCGTTTTCTGCCATATCTAGTAGCATTTGAGGGACTTCATAGAGTGGTCCCAATGCTTTGTATTGCGCCGCCATTTCAACATAGTATTTTGCTCCAATACTGTCTATATAGCGGAATACACCACCTCTAAATGGAGGGAAACCTAAACCATATACCAAGGCCATATCGGCTTCTTGTGGTGACGCAATAATGCCTTCTTCTAAGCAAAGCACGACTTCGTTAATCATAGGAATCATCATTCTTTGGATAATCGTGTCATCATCAAAGGCTTGTTTATTCGCACAAACAGATTCAAGAAGTGGCAAAACATCTTCAGATAATGATTTTTTAGGTCTACCTTTTTTATCGATAGAGTATGCGTAGAAACCATTACCATTCTTTTGGCCAAATTTGTTGGCTTCAAAGAGTGCACCAATAGAGTCTTTACCTTGTTTTGACATTCTTTCTGGAAAGCCCTGAGCCATAACTTCTTGCGCATGATGAGCAGTATCAATTCCCACGACATCAAGTAAATAAGCGGGTCCCATTGGCCAGCCAAATTTCTTTTCCATCACTTTGTCGACTTTAGTGAAGTCTGCACCATCTTTCAGGAGTGCACTAAACCCACCGAAGTATGGGAAAAGTACACGGTTGACAAAGAAACCCGGACAATCATTAACAACAATTGGGGACTTGCCCATTTTCGCAGCATAAGCCACAACACGATTAATGGTCTCTTCGGATGTTTTTTCACCGCGAATAATCTCTACTAGTGGCATACGGTGCACGGGGTTAAAGAAATGCATCCCACAGAAGTTTTCTGGACGTTTAAGTGATTTGGCAAGTAGGTTGATTGGGATCGTAGAGGTATTGGAAGCGATGACGCTATCTTCTGATGCGTATGCTTCGACTTCGCTCAATACGAAGGCTTTAATTTTAGGGTTTTCAACAACGGCTTCAACAATAATGTCGGATTGCTCAATGCCTGCGTAATGAAGGCTCGGTGTAATAGAAGAAAGAATACCCGTCATTTTGAAACCGTCGATACGACCTCTTGATAGCTGTTTGTTTAGTAACTTAGAGGCCTCTTTCATACCTAAATCAAGCGAGGCCTGAGCGATATCTTTCATCATCACGGGCACGCCTTTGAGCGCGGATTGGTAAGCGATACCACCGCCCATAATACCAGCGCCAAGTACTGCTGCTCTTTCTGTCTTTTTATTTGCAGATTTTGCGGCTTTTTTGGCAATCCCTTTTATATGTTGATCATTTAAGAATAATCCAACAAGGGATTTCGCTTCTTCCGATTTCGCCAGTTTGACAAAGTGTTTACGCTCTATATCTAATGCGGCATTTCGGCTACAGGTAGCAGCTTCTTCTATCGCTACCACCGAGGTTATTGGTGCAGGATAATGTGGCCCAGCCTTTTGTATGACTAAGCCTTTTGCCATTGTAAAACTCATCATGGCTTCCAGCTTACTAAGTGTTAACGCGGAGGTTTTTTGTTTACGGCGAGCCTGCCAATCGAGTCGTTTATTTTTTGCCTGAGTAATTGTGTTAATTGCCGACTCGAGTAGTTTGTCTGTATCAACAACCGCATCAAGCAAACCAATTTTAAGTGCGTCATCAGCGCGTTTTGGCTTGCCTGTGGTGATGAGCTCCATCGCTGTGTCAGCGCCAACCAAACGAGGCATACGAACAGACCCACCGAACCCAGGCATAATGCCTAGCTGTGTTTCTGGTAAACCTATGCTTGTGGTTTTGTCGCCAATACGAAAATCTGTCGCCAATACGCACTCGCAACCACCACCTAGAGCGTAACCCTTGATCATCGAAAGAGTGGGGACGGGTAGATCTTCTAGTTTGTTGAAAATACTATTTGCATACTGCACCCATTGGTCGAGATCTTTTTCTGGTTTAGCGAATAAACCTAAAAACTCTGTAATATCGGCGCCCACAATAAAAGTATCTTTATCTGAACTTAGAATGAGACCAGTTAAGCTTGAGTGATTTTTAAGGGCATCAAGAGCTTGATCGAGTGATTCAAGCGTTCCTAAATCAAGTTTGTTCACTGAGGTGGGTGCACAAAAGCTTAACTCGGCAATGCCGTCGTTTAATTCTCTTACCTGTAGGGTAGTGGCTTGGTAAATCATTATCTTTCTCCGTAAAAAAGCAATGCGTATTTGCTATCGAGAGTTCATTTTTTATTTATTTTTGGTCTGTTTGACAAAATTCTGGTTTGACCAGATGATTGATTTTGAACCACTGAAATCAAAATATCAACAAAATTCAAACAAGCGTTTAACATTTGTGATGTTGGTTTTCTGGTATAGGCGGGTTTTTATCGTGATAGACTAGTTAAATTAGTACGTTAGATAAGATAAAGATGAACGATCAACCGTATCGAGTTCCAGCAGAGTCCGTTGAGTTTGAAGAAGAGATTAAAAAAAGCCTTTTTATTACTCAACTTGCTCATGCGCCTACAATAGAAGCGGCCAAGAGCTTTATTGAGGAAGTAAAAGGAAAACACTCTGGTGCGCGACATAATTGTTGGGCGTTTGTGGCTGGCAGAGCGGATGACTCAATGATGTGGGGCTTTAGTGACGATGGTGAACCATCAGGCACAGCAGGTAAACCGATCTTAGCTCAGCTTAGTGGTTCAAGTGTGGGCGAGATGGTTGCAGTCGTTACTCGATACTCTGGAGGAATAAAGTTAGGAACTGGGGGATTGGTTAAGGCATATGGTGGTGGCGTACAGCAAGCACTTAAACGACTTCAAACTCTAGAGAAAAAAATCAACACTCAGTTGCAACTAAGGTTAGACTACTCGTTTATGCCCCTATTAAAAAATATAATGGCGCGATATGAAGCGTCGGTTTTGAATACAGAGTTTTTTGAACAGATTGAGATGACAATAGAGATAGAAAGGCGACAGGTTTCGGGCTTTACGCTAAGTGTCATCAATAAAAGTGGTGCGAGAATTATTGTTTCTCAAGATACCGTCACCCCAATGAAAAGATAACTAGGAAGTTAGAAGCTCAGCTTCATAATGCAAATATGCAATTTCGTTCAATTATCCGCATAGTCGGCTTGTTACTGGCCTTATTCAGTATATCTATGTTAGCGCCAGCATTTGTTGCTCTGGTCTATCGGGATGGTGCGGGTGTTCCATTTGTCAGTACCTTTTTTGTTTTGTTGTTTTGCGGAACGGCATGTTGGTTTCCCAATCGTAGACACAAAAAAGACTTAAAAGCTCGCGACGGCTTTCTTATCGTTGTCCTTTTTTGGACCGTTATAGGTAGTGCTGGCGCGTTACCTTTTCTCATATCTGAAGATCCAGCAATCACCGTTACCGATGCCTTTTTTGAATCTTTCTCTGCTTTAACTACTACGGGTGCAACGGTTATCGTTGGTTTAGATGATCTACCCAAAGCAATCTTGTTCTATCGTCAATTTCTACAGTGGTTTGGTGGGATGGGGATAATCGTACTAGCGGTAGCGATTCTTCCTGTTCTAGGTATTGGTGGAATGCAGCTTTATAGAGCTGAAATCCCAGGGCCAGTTAAAGACAGTAAGATGACTCCGAGAATCGCAGAAACAGCTAAAGCGCTTTGGTATATTTACCTGAGCTTAACCTTAGCTTGCGCAGGTGCATTCTGGCTTGCAGGTATGAGTGCGTTTGACGCTATTTGCCACAGCTTCTCAACGATTGCTATTGGTGGATTTTCAACCCATGACGCTAGTATGGGGTATTTCGACAGTCATGCTATCAATATGATTACGGTGGTATTCCTGCTTATTTCAGGTTGTAACTTCTCTTTGCATTTTGCTGCTTTCTCTTCAGGTGGGGTGCATCCTAAGTATTATATTAAAGATCCAGAATTTAGAGCGTTCTTCACGATCCAAGCGATACTGTTTCTTATTTGTTTCCTTTTATTGCTGATGCACCAATCGTATATCTCAATATATGATGCCTTTGACCAAGCATTGTTTCAGACGGTATCTATCTCGACTACCGCCGGGTTTACCACAACGGGCTTCTCTGAGTGGCCTCTATTCTTACCCGTGCTGTTGTTATTCTCTTCTTTTATAGGAGGGTGTGCAGGCTCTACAGGTGGAGGAATGAAGGTAATTCGTATCTTATTGCTTACCTTGCAAGGCTCCCGTGAAATTAAGCGACTGATCCACCCTAGAGCTGTATTTACAATAAAGCTTGGGGATAGTGCACTGCCACAGCGAGTAGTCGATGCAGTATGGGGCTTCTTCTCTGCTTATGCATTGGTGTTTGTTATCTGCATGTTGGCCTTGATCGCAACGGGTATTGATGAACTTAGCGCTTTTTCTGCCGTTGCATCAACATTGAATAACCTTGGTCCCGGACTAGGAGACGTTGCATTACACTATGGTGATGTTAATGACAAAGCCAAATGGGTATTAGTGGTGTCCATGTTATTTGGTCGATTGGAAATATTTACTCTATTAATTTTATTCACGCCTACCTTTTGGCGCAGTTAAGGGAAAGTCAGTGGAAAAAATCCTTTTTTTATATGCGACAACAGACGGTCAGACTGTAAAGATCTGCCAACATATTCAAAATGAACTACCAGGGTATGAATGTGAGTTTCAAAATCTCGATGAGAAAGCAGACGTCGACTTTGCCGCCTACAATAAGGTCGTTATTGGCGCATCTATTCGTTATGGGCATCTGAGTAAAAATCTTTACCGCTTTATAGGGAGGAACTTAGAAGCGCTAAACCATTATAAAGTTGCGTTCTTTTGCGTAAACCTAACTGCTCGTAAAGAAGACCAAGGCAAAGATACACCAGAAGGGAGCGCCTACATGCGTACCTTCCTAAAAAAATCACCTTGGACACCGAAGCTACAAGGTGTGTTTGCTGGAGCCCTTCGTTATCCCAAGTATAAGTTCATCGATAGAGTCATGATTCAGCTCATTATGAAAATGACGGGAGGAGAAACGGATTCTAGTAAAGAGATTGAATACACTAACTGGGATAAAGTAACGAAATACGCCCAGTCTATTAAAGAAATGTAAACAAAACTCGTCTTTTTACCCCTTATTGAGTCAATTTTGTTCGAATAGAAATTAAATTCGGGAAAAGTGCAAAAAGGGGTTGCCAATGTGATTCATGTCTCTATAATGCGCCTCACTGACACGGTAGAGCCCACAAGGCTTTGCAGAGAAATCAGTAAGACGAGCAGCTTGAAAAAGCCCTTCGAAATTAAAATGAAAAAGTATTTGACTCTTCACTTTAAATCGCTAGAATGCACGTCCGCTTCAAGGAAAGCTTTACAGCAACCGAGAAGCAACGCTCTTTAACAATTTAAACCTATATCAATCTGTGTGGGCACTCGTTGATGACAATCGAAGATGATTCTCTGCTTTAGGGCACGAAATCAACAACGGTTTCAATGAACTGAGTGACCTAATTTGATGCTTACTTTGTTTTTACTTTTTTAAAAGTGAAAGTGAATTAACGTCGAACACAGTTATTTAAATATCACTCTGTTGGAGTGATAGAACTTTAAAGAACACTTTACTATTTAACCTTTGGTTATCTAAAGTAAAAGGCAATTTAAAGTCAGTATTCATTGAGCCAAAAAGAACTTAAATTGAAGAGTTTGATCATGGCTCAGATTGAACGCTGGCGGCAGGCTTAACACATGCAAGTCGAGCGGAAACGAAATTAACAATCCTTCGGGAGCGTTAATAGGCGTCGAGCGGCGGACGGGTGAGTAATGCTTAGGAATTTGCCCAGTTGAGGGGGATAACTATTGGAAACGATAGCTAATACCGCATACGCCCTACGGGGGAAAGGAGGGGACCTTCGGGCCTTCCGCGATTGGATAAGCCTAAGTGAGATTAGCTAGTTGGTGGGGTAATGGCTCACCAAGGCGACGATCTCTAGCTGGTCTGAGAGGATGATCAGCCACACTGGAACTGAGACACGGTCCAGACTCCTACGGGAGGCAGCAGTGGGGAATATTGCACAATGGGCGAAAGCCTGATGCAGCCATGCCGCGTGTATGAAGAAGGCCTTCGGGTTGTAAAGTACTTTCAGTAGTGAGGAAGACAGTAAGTTTAATACGCTTATTGTTTGACGTTAGCTACAGAAGAAGCACCGGCTAACTCCGTGCCAGCAGCCGCGGTAATACGGAGGGTGCGAGCGTTAATCGGAATTACTGGGCGTAAAGCGCATGCAGGTGGTTTGTTAAGTCAGATGTGAAAGCCCGGGGCTCAACCCCGGAAGGTCATTTGAAACTGGCAAACTAGAGTACTGTAGAGGGGGGTAGAATTTCAGGTGTAGCGGTGAAATGCGTAGAGATCTGAAGGAATACCAGTGGCGAAGGCGGCCCCCTGGACAGATACTGACACTCAGATGCGAAAGCGTGGGGAGCAAACAGGATTAGATACCCTGGTAGTCCACGCCGTAAACGATGTCTACTTGAAGGTTGTGGCCTTGAGCCGTGGCTTTCGGAGCTAACGCGTTAAGTAGACCGCCTGGGGAGTACGGTCGCAAGATTAAAACTCAAATGAATTGACGGGGGCCCGCACAAGCGGTGGAGCATGTGGTTTAATTCGATGCAACGCGAAGAACCTTACCTACTCTTGACATCCAGAGAAGCCAGTGGAGACACAGGCGTGCCTTCGGGAGCTCTGAGACAGGTGCTGCATGGCTGTCGTCAGCTCGTGTTGTGAAATGTTGGGTTAAGTCCCGCAACGAGCGCAACCCTTATCCTTAATTGCCAGCGAGTTATGTCGGGAACTTTGGGGAGACTGCCGGTGATAAACCGGAGGAAGGTGGGGACGACGTCAAGTCATCATGGCCCTTACGAGTAGGGCTACACACGTGCTACAATGGCGCATACAGAGGGCAGCCAGCTAGCAATAGTGAGCGAATCCCAAAAAGTGCGTCGTAGTCCGGATTGGAGTCTGCAACTCGACTCCATGAAGTCGGAATCGCTAGTAATCGTAGATCAGAATGCTACGGTGAATACGTTCCCGGGCCTTGTACACACCGCCCGTCACACCATGGGAGTGGGCTGCAAAAGAAGTAGGTAGTTTAACCTTCGGGGGGACGCTTACCACTTTGTGGTTCATGACTGGGGTGAAGTCGTAACAAGGTAGCCCTAGGGGAACCTGGGGCTGGATCACCTCCTTAAACGATGATTGCACATGATGAGTGTCTACACAAATTGATATAGGTTTAGAAAGTAAAGAGAGTAGAAGGCCACCGTGCCTTCGACCCTATGTCCCGTTCGTCTAGAGGCCTAGGACACCGCCCTTTCACGGCGGTAACAGGGGTTCGACTCCCCTACGGGATACCATCTTTAAGTATATTCTTTGAGTGTATTTAAAAATGGTTTTCACTTATTACGATAAGTATAAAATCTTTGCTCTTTAACAATTTGGAAAGCTGACTGATAAATAATTGATTATTATTTATCAAAATAAAAGTTCTCAAATCCTATTGGATCCTTTTTTAAAAGGAAACTCTAGGATCTTGTTGTCACTTCGGTGATAACAAACCAACACACATTCAAGTGTTCTTGGAAACACCTAACTTCGGTTAGATGTTTAATATTTGAGTCCGGCAAAATCGAAAATGTTGTCTCGCTCATTCAAATAATGAGGCAACGATAGAAACCTTGGTTGCTAATACAATAACAATTCGTTGTTATTTCGCGTAAGCGAAACCCTTTGGGGTTGTATGGTTAAGTGACTAAGCGTACACGGTGGATGCCTTGGCAGTCAGAGGCGATGAAGGACGTATTAACTTGCGATAAGCGTAGATAAGGCAGTAAAAGCCACTTGAGTCTACGATTTCCGAATGGGGAAACCCACTAGCAAAAGCTAGTATTATTAACTGAATACATAGGTTAATAAGGCAAACCCGGGGAACTGAAACATCTAAGTACCCGGAGGAGTAGAAATCAACCGAGATTCCGAAAGTAGCGGCGAGCGAAATTGGATTAGCCCTTAAGCTTTTAATGATGCAGGTGAAGATTCTGGAAAGTATCGCGATACAAGGTGATAGCCCTGTAACCGACACATCATTTTAAGTGAAAACGAGTAAGGCGGGACACGTGATATCCTGTTTGAATATGGGGGGACCATCCTCCAAGGCTAAATACTACTGACTGACCGATAGTGAACCAGTACCGTGAGGGAAAGGCGAAAAGAACCCCTGTGAGGGGAGTGAAATAGAACCTGAAACCGTGTACGTACAAGCAGTAGGAGCAGGCATTGCGTCCTGTGACTGCGTACCTTTTGTATAATGGGTCAGCGACTTATATTTAGTAGCAAGGTTAACCGTATAGGGGAGCCGTAGGGAAACCGAGTCTTAACTGGGCGTCGAGTTGCTAGGTATAGACCCGAAACCAGGTGATCTAGCCATGGGCAGGTTGAAGGTTGAGTAACATCAACTGGAGGACCGAACCGACTAATGTTGAAAAATTAGCGGATGACTTGTGGCTAGGGGTGAAAGGCCAATCAAACCTGGAGATAGCTGGTTCTCCCCGAAAGCTATTTAGGTAGCGCCTCGGACGAATACTACTGGGGGTAGAGCACTGTTAAGGCTAGGGGGTCATCCCGACTTACCAACCCTTTGCAAACTCCGAATACCAGTAAGTACTATCCGGGAGACACACGGCGGGTGCTAACGTCCGTCGTGGAGAGGGAAACAACCCAGACCGCCAGCTAAGGTCCCAAAGTATAGCTAAGTGGGAAACGATGTGGGAAGGCTCAGACAGCCAGGATGTTGGCTTAGAAGCAGCCATCATTTAAAGAAAGCGTAATAGCTCACTGGTCGAGTCGGCCTGCGCGGAAGATGTAACGGGGCTAAGCTATACACCGAAGCTGCGGCAATGTAATTTATTATGTTGGGTAGGGGAGCGTTCTGTAAGCCGTTGAAGGTGGACTGTAAGGTCTGCTGGAGGTATCAGAAGTGCGAATGCTGACATGAGTAACGATAATGGGAGTGAAAAACTCCCACGCCGGAAGACCAAGGGTTCCTGTCCAACGTTAATCGGGGCAGGGTAAGTCGACCCCTAAGGCGAGGCCGAAAGGCGTAGTCGATGGGAAACGGGTTAATATTCCCGTACTTCTTATAATTGCGATGGGGGGACGGAGAAGGCTAGGTGAGCCTGGCGATGGTAGTCCAGGTTCAAGGGTGTAGGCTAATTTCTTAGGTAAATCCGGGAAATTGTTAGGCTGAGACCCGATGTCGAGTCACTACGGTGATGAAGTCATTGATGCCATGCTTCCAGGAAAAGCCTCTAAGCTTCAGATTATAAGAAATCGTACCCCAAACCGACACAGGTGGTCGGGTAGAGAATACCAAGGCGCTTGAGAGAACTCGGGTGAAGGAACTAGGCAAAATGGTACCGTAACTTCGGGAGAAGGTACGCTCTTGACGGTGAAATCCCTTGCGGATGGAGCTATCGGGAGTCGCAGATACCAGGTGGCTGCAACTGTTTATTAAAAACACAGCACTGTGCAAAATCGTAAGATGACGTATACGGTGTGACGCCTGCCCGGTGCCGGAAGGTTAATTGATGGGGTTAGTCTTCGGACGAAGCTCTTGATCGAAGCCCCGGTAAACGGCGGCCGTAACTATAACGGTCCTAAGGTAGCGAAATTCCTTGTCGGGTAAGTTCCGACCTGCACGAATGGCGTAATGATGGCCACGCTGTCTCCACCCGAGACTCAGTGAAATTGAAATCGCTGTGAAGATGCAGTGTACCCGCGGCTAGACGGAAAGACCCCGTGAACCTTTACTACAGCTTGGCACTGAACATTGACCCTACATGTGTAGGATAGGTGGGAGACTTTGAAACTTCGTCGCTAGATGGAGTGGAGTCGACCTTGAAATACCACCCTTGTATGCTTGATGTTCTAACGTCGGCCCCTTATCGGGGTTGCGGACAGTGCCTGGTGGGTAGTTTGACTGGGGCGGTCTCCTCCCAAAGAGTAACGGAGGAGCACGAAGGTGGGCTAAACACGGTTGGACATCGTGTGGTTAGTGCAATGGCATAAGCCCGCTTGACTGCGAGAATGACAATTCGAGCAGGTGCGAAAGCAGGTCATAGTGATCCGGTGGTTCTGAATGGAAGGGCCATCGCTCAACGGATAAAAGGTACTCCGGGGATAACAGGCTGATACCGCCCAAGAGTTCATATCGACGGCGGTGTTTGGCACCTCGATGTCGGCTCATCACATCCTGGGGCTGAAGTCGGTCCCAAGGGTATGGCTGTTCGCCATTTAAAGTGGTACGCGAGCTGGGTTTAGAACGTCGTGAGACAGTTCGGTCCCTATCTGCCGTGGGCGTTGGAAGATTGAAAGGGGCTGCTCCTAGTACGAGAGGACCGGAGTGGACGAACCACTGGTGTTCGGGTTGTCATGCCAATGGCATTGCCCGGTAGCTAAGTTCGGAATCGATAAGCGCTGAAAGCATCTAAGCGCGAAGCGAGCCTTGAGATGAGTCTTCCCTGGCACTTTACGTGTCCTAAAGGGTTGTTCGAGACTAGAACGTTGATAGGCAGGGTGTGTAAGCGTTGTGAGGCGTTGAGCTAACCTGTACTAATTGCCCGTGAGGCTTAACCATACAACACCCAAGGGGTTTTGTGGACTCAATGTAAGAACATTGAATGTGTGAAAACTTTTATTTAAGTCAGTAATCCAGATTATTAAAGTTTTCTATCGTGATAGGAAGCTTGACCAAATTTGCTTGGCGACCATAGCGTTGTGGACCCACCTGAACCCATGCCGAACTCAGAAGTGAAACGCAACAGCGCCGATGGTAGTGTGGGGTCTCCCCATGTGAGAGTAGGACATCGCCAGGCTCTATTTATGTTTTTAGATTTTAAAAATCTGAAAGCAAACAATAATTAAAGCAATAAAGTAACATATAAGACTTTGATTATTAGCAGAATAAAATAGCCCGTTCTTTGATCGGGCTATTGCTTTTTGCACATATCCAAATTTAGAGCGCTGATATAGCTCAGCCCGGTAGAGCGCATCCTTGGTAAGGATGAGGTCCCCAGTTCGAGTCTGGGTATCAGCACCAGAATTTTTCTTGGCAACCATAGCATTGTGGACCCACCTGATTCCATGCCGAACTCAGAAGTGAAACGCAATAGCGCCGATGGTAGTGTGGGGTCTCCCCATGTGAGAGTAGGACATTGCCAGGTTCTAATTTTATATTGTCACTTTTTATAAGTGATAGTAATGAGCCTTTTAATCTTGTTAAGATAAAGGTTAGAAATTCGAAAAGCCTTCCCACAAGGGAAGGCTTTTTTCGTTTAATTAGATATAAATTTATTCTCAGCTAACTCCCAAAGTGCGTGGATCAATGGATCATTTAATTTGGATCGGTTACAGCAAATTCCTAAATCAAATGGCTTTACTGACTCTAGCTTTAATCTCTGTATCTTATCCTTTACTGGACTATTGTTGATGACTACATCTGGCGCAATACCAATTCCACAACCTAGTGCGACCATACTAACAATCGCTTCATGTCCCGATACCTGGGCGTATATATTGGGCTTAATTTTTTTCTTTTTAAACCAATGATTTGCGCGGTCTCTTGCGGTTCCAGCTTCTGGTAGAATAAAAGGGATGGTTTCCCACATAGGCTGTTCTTTTAGTAATTCTTGAGAAAAGCTACTAATACCTGTTGGCGCAATAATTGAAAGCGGTATATTACCGATAGTTTCGAATGCCAATCTGGCTGGTAGTTGTTCTGGTTTTGCTGATATAGCGATATCTGCCTTGCCTTCTAGAACAATGTCTATCGCTTGTGCTGGATCACCCGTGGATATTTTTAGTTCGATTTGTGGATAGGTGAGTCGAAAGTCATTCAATAGATCAGGCAGATGGCTATAGCTTGCTGTCACCGAGCAGAATAGATGAATCTCACCTTCTAACTCTTTGCTCTGTTCTGACAACTCTGACCGGTATCCATACCAGTCAGTCGTGATACTTAGCGCGATTGGTAAGAGTTTTTTACCTGCGTTAGTAAGGTCTACACTTCTGTTATCTCGAATAAGAAGACTCTGCCCTATTTCTTCTTCAAGCTTTTGAATTTGACGACTCAAAGCGGATGGACTGACGTGCATTGCATGCGCGGTTTTGTTGAAGCTTCTGCTATCACACAGGTGGATAAACAACTGAAGGCTCTTAATATTCATATCTTCACACTTGATATTGCATTTATTGCATTTACTAATTGTGAATATATCACTTTAAGCAATTAAACGCCTGCATTACTATGTGGTTATTCGACTCACATGCAGTCGACCAACGGACAATTCTTAAAGGAGTCTCTTACATGGCTAACTATTTCAATACTCTTAATCTACGCGAGCAATTAGACCAACTTGGTCGCTGTCGTTTTATGGATCGTGAAGAATTTGCGGCAGAAGCGGATTACCTTAAAGGTAAAAAAGTTGTGATCGTTGGTTGTGGTGCTCAAGGCCTTAACCAAGGTCTTAACATGCGTGATTCCGGTCTTGATATTGCTTATGCGCTACGTCAGGCTGCGATTGATGAAAAGCGTCAGTCATTCAAAAATGCGAGTGAAAATGGTTTTGAAGTAGGCAGTTACGAGACTCTTATCCCTAAAGCCGATCTGGTTGTGAATCTAACGCCAGACAAGCAACACACTAATGTTGTAGAAACGATTATGCCTCTGATGAAAGAGGGTGCAGCTCTAGGTTACTCTCACGGTTTCAACATCGTTGAAGAGGGTATGCAGGTTCGTAAAGATATAACGGTGGTTATGGTTGCACCTAAGTGTCCGGGTACAGAAGTACGTGAAGAATACAAACGCGGATTCGGTGTGCCAACACTCATCGCTGTTCACCCAGAAAATGATCCACAGGGCGAAGGTTGGGATATTGCCAAAGCTTGGGCTGCGGGTACTGGTGGCCACAGAGCTGGTTGTCTAGAGTCGTCTTTTGTCGCAGAAGTTAAATCAGACCTAATGGGAGAGCAAACTATCCTATGTGGCATGTTGCAAGCGGGTTCTATCGTATGTTATGAGAAAATGATTTCTGAAGGTATTGATGAAGGCTATGCAGGTAAGCTTCTTCAGTTCGGTTGGGAAACAATTACAGAAGCACTTAAATTTGGTGGCATCAGTCACATGATGGATCGCTTATCTAACCCCGGAAAAGTTAAAGCATTTGAGCTTTCTGAAGAGCTTAAAGAACTAATGCGCCCTCTTTATAATAAACACATGGACGATATTATCGTTGGTAATTTTTCGGGCACGATGATGGCAGATTGGGCTAACGACGATGTGAATCTATTAGGTTGGCGCGAAGAGACGGGCCAAACAGCGTTTGAAAACTATCCTGAGACAGACGTAGAAATCTCGGAGCAAGAGTATTTCGATAACGGTATCTTGATGATTGCGATGGTTCGTGCAGGTGTTGAACTCGCATTTGAAGCGATGACAGCATCTGGCATCATTGACGAGTCAGCATACTATGAGTCATTACATGAACTTCCGTTGATTGCTAATACCGTTGCACGTAAACGTCTTTATGAAATGAACGTCGTTATCTCTGATACTGCTGAATATGGTAATTATCTATTTGCTAACGTAGCAACGCCACTTCTACGTGAGAAGTTCATGCCGAAAGTGGGTACTGATGTCATTGGTAAAGGCTTAGGCGAGACGTCTAATCATGTTGATAATGGAACGTTGATTGAAGTGAATGAAATCATTCGAAATCACCCTGTAGAGTATATTGGTGAAGAGTTGCGTGGCTATATGACGGATATGAAGCGTATTGCTGTAGGCGGTTAATTCCTTCTCAGATTGTCCCGTCCTAAAATACGTTGACGGTTTTAATAGAAGGTCAGAAGCTTTTCGCTCTGACCTTTTTTGTGCACCTCGTTTGGTGTCTTCATTCCCAAGCTTAAATGCGGTCTCATTCCATTATATATCTGTATTGATTCATCAACGAGCAGTTTTAATTCATCAAGTCCTCGGCACTTGTACAACAAAAACTCCTGTTTCAGTATGCCATTTATACGCTCTGCAAGGGCATTTTGATAACAGTCATACCCATCTGTCATCGATGGCTTAATTCCGCTTCTTGTCAATGCTGTCTGATAAACACCAGAGCAATATTGTAGTCCTCTATCTGAATGATGAATGGCATTACGGCTGTATTGCCGATTCTTGACGGCCATATTCAGTGCTTTGACGACATCTGTTGCCTTCATCTCGTTACTTAATTCATATCCCATTATTTTCCTGCTGTAAGCACCAGTGACCAAAGACAAATAATGTACTCCTTGCTCTGATTCCACATAAGTAATATCGCTAACAAATACTTCTTCAGGTGTTTTGGGGGAATGCTCTTTAAGTAAGTTCGGATGCTTGCGCATCCAGTGGTTACTATTCGTCGTTTTCGTATAACTTTTACGAGGTTGGACAAGCATTCCTTGTTCTCTTAAGTAACGAAATAACCCATCCCTACCAAGCTTGATACCTTGTTTTTCCAGTTCTGGCTTAATTAGTTGGTAAAGCTTTCTAGCCCAAATTCGTGGCATATATTTGCGCCAGTACATCACGCACTCTCGAACAGGTTCGAGTTTCTTAGCTCTATTTTGTATCCGTTTGATCGCTTGATAAACACATTGAGCAGTCATCCCTAGAGCTCGACAAGCAGGAGCGAGTTTTACTTGTCCCTTTTCTTTGGCTTGCCAGAGGGTTCGGATAAGTACTTTTTTCTTAGACCTGCCCCGTATTCTTTATCCATGATATCAACCATCCCATTGAGGACGATATTCTTCATTTTCTCTTCTTCTAGTTGACGTTCGAGGCGCTTGATTTTTTGAGCTGGAGTCTCTTTTGATTTAGGCATATTGGGTACATAAATTGGTTTCGACCAATCTAGTTTACCATGCTTTTTTAACCACACGAGCACGGTGCTGCGCCCCTGAATGCCATAGTTTTTTTGAGCTTGCTTGTAGGTGAAATCGCCTTTTTCAACTTGATTGACTACTGCCAATTTAAAGCCTAATGAGTAATCTCTTTGTGAGCGTCGAGCTCGGTTGGGTGTTGGATTGTCCATTTTAAAGTCCTCAATGTGTAAACACATTTCAGGACGAGACAGATAAAATAAAAAGGCCTAGTCTATTAATAGACTAGGCCTTTTTTAATGGTTTTAGTTTTTACACTTTACCTTTGATTATTTGTCAGTAAACTTCGCTTCAATTTCAGCTAACTTCGCTTCCATCTCTGTTATTTTTTGGCGAGTGCGTAGCAGTACTTGGGTCTGAACATCGAACTCTTCACGGCTAACAACATCTAATTTGTTTAGCTGACCTTGGATAACTTGACGAACTTTTTGATCAACATCAGCACCCAGCTCTTTTACTGGAGCGGGCATCGATTCATGAATTTGCTTTGCAATCTGTTCTAATTTTTTTGGATCAAACATGAGACGTAAACTCCTATCAATTTGAATTCATTCTATTCAAAATAGATCAAAATGTCCTTAGTAATATAAATAAAAAGGCCACCTAAGTGGCCTTTAAGTAATTAAAATGACTTAGTGATGGCTAGATAATTCACGCTGTGCTGCCCTCGCTTCATCAAATCTTGCAAGTTTTTCCAAGTCCTTATCTTCTAAGAAGATGGGTAGTGGCTTGTGTTTTTCTGCAAGGTAAGAATAGATAACTGGCAATACAAACAATGTGAATATCGTACCAATGGCTAGACCAGCAACGATAACTATACCAATACTGAAGCGTTGAGCAGCACCGGCACCAGTTGCATACATTAGCGGAACCAGACCTGCAATCATTGCAGCTGTTGTCATAAGAATTGGACGAAGGCGAACTTTCGCCGCTTCCATTACCGCTTCTGTACGGGTCTTTCCGTGTAGCAATTGCTCTTCTTTAGCCACTTCACATATCAAAATACCGTGCTTGGTGATTAAGCCAACAAGGGTAATCAAACCGACTTGAGAGTAAATATTCATGGAGGACAAACCCCAAGCCAAGGCGACTAATGCACCACAAATTGCCAGTGGTACAGATACCATGATGACTAACGGATCTCTAAGCGATTCAAATTGAATTGCTAACACCAAGAATATGATGGCAAGTGCAAGTCCAAAGGTTGTAAATAACGAACTTCCTTCTGTAACATATTGTCTCGATTCACCCATGTAATCATGTGTGTATCCGTCAGGCAACTTAGTTTCCGCGATATTTTCAAACCAAGCAATGGCATCACCCATTGGAATGATGGGCACTGCACCAATGGTTGCCGAGTTAAGTTGGTTGAAGTGCGGAAGCGACCTAGGTTCAGCGATAACATCAATACTGATCAAGCTACCAAGCGGAACGGCTTTACCAGAAGCAGAACGAACGTAATAGTTGTTCATTGATTCAGGATTAAGTCGATACTTACGTTCTACCTGTGGAATAACTTCATAGGAGCGACCATTTAAATCAATTCGATTAACATAACCATCGGCCATCATAGTACTTAACGTGACACCAATGTCTTGCATGGTGACGCCGTAAGCGCCTGCCTTGTCTTTATCAATACTGATTTTCATTGTCGCTGAATCGTAATTCAAATCAATATCTGCATATACGAAACTAGGACTTTTTATTGTTTCCATAAGTACTTCGGTTGCTATTTGGAATAAGCTTTCAAAGTTGTTAGGAGTATTGATAACAAACTGAACTGGCAGACCAGAGCCTGCACCAGGTAGTTCAGGCATCTGGAATGCGATTACATTCATAGCAGGAACTTGTTTAATCAACCCAGTTACACGTTGTGTAACTTCAGCCTGACTTGCTTCACGTTCACTCCAAGGCACCATTGACGCGATACCAAATGCCTGGTTTGAACTTGGTACACCAACAAATACCTGTGCATAAGAGACTTCCGGTTGATCAGCCAGTATCTGATTGACATCAGCCATCGATTTTTGCAAATAGTCTAGGTTTGCATTTGATGGACCTGTACCCATCAACATAACAATACCTTTATCTTCAGAAGGTGCTAATTCACTTGGGATCAGCTTAAACAAAACTGGTAAAACACCGAAGACGATGACAGCAAAAATAAGAATTACTGGACGTGTTTTCATTACAGCGCTAAGCATTGAGACGTATACATTAGTTAAGCCATCAAGTGCTTTGTGTACAGTTTCTTCGAATCTGCTTGGTTTTTCGTTAGCTTTAAGCATCTTCGAACACATCATTGGAGATAGTGTTAAAGCAATAATACCGGAAACAAAAACGGCGCCAGCAAGTGTCAATGCAAACTCTTTAAACAAAGATCCTGTAATTCCTCCCATCATTGCTATTGGTGCGTATACCGCGCCTAAAGTCAATGTCATTGCAATAACAGGCATTGCAATTTCTCGAGTACCTATAATAGCAGCCCTAAACGGGGATTCGCCCAACTTTAAGTGTCGATCTACGTTTTCCAAAACAACAATGGCATCATCTACAACAAGCCCGATTGCAAGCACCATGGCTAGTAATGTCATTAAGTTCCACGAGAACCCCATTATCTGCATTACCATCGCAACACCAATTAGAGACAGTGGGATAGTAACTATGGGGATTATTACTGCACGCAATGAACCCAAGAATAAGGTAATAACCACTATTACAATGAGTGCAGCTTCAGCAATAGTTTTTATAACTTCATTAATGGATTCATTAATCGCAACTGTAGAGTCATATAGAACATTCATCTCAATGTTGCTAGGCATGTTCTGTCTAAGAGTTGGTAAAATGTCTAATACACCTTTTGCTATGTTGATCGGGTTAGCGCTTGGTGCTGCGTTAATAGCAACAACAACTGCTTCTCGTCCATTAGCATTAGCTCTAACAACGTCATGGCTTTTTTCTCTAGTGACATTTGCAACATCACTCAAGCGAACCAGTTCGCCTTCTTCTTGTTTGACGACTAAACGCTTAAGTTCTGCCACACTTGAAATTTGTGTATCCGCACTACCGTTATAAATAACAAACTCGCCGGTAGATTGGCCCGTTGCCGATTGATAGTTGTTTGAGTTGAGTACACCCATGATTTCAGGAGCGGTAATACCTAATGCTGCCATTTTCGCAGGGTCTAACCAAATACGCATTGCATATTTAGACCCACCGTAATGATCTACACTGGCGACTCCGCTAACTGAAAATAGTTGGGGATCGATAACTCTTTCAAGATAGTCAGTAACTTGACTTGAAGCTAACTCCTCACTGGTAAAACCAATATAAAGTACTGCTGTCGTTGAACCAGTAGACATCGTAACCGTTGGATCCTCTGATTCACTTGGTAGTACAGACCTTACGGAGTTTGATTTTGCAAGAATATCTGATAGAGCAGCATTGGGATCAGTATTAAGCTTCATGGTCACCGTAATGGTAGAAGTACCCAAAACTGATTGAGATGTCATGAAATCAATATTATCGGCTTGTGCGATTGCTTGTTCTAAAGGTTGTGTAATAAAACCTTGAATAAGATCTGCACTGGCTCCGTAATAACCAGTTGTGACAGTGACAACTGTATTCGTCATTTCAGGGTATTCGCGTACCTGCATTTTGAATATTGCTTGGAACCCAAGCAAAGCAATCAAAAAGCTGATAGATACCGCTAAAACTGGACGTTTTATGAATATGTCAGTAAAGCGCATTTAATCCCCCAATTACAGCATCGGTGTTTCAGCAGGAGGAGTAAGTGCATCATTCTCCACTACTTTAACTTTGGCGTCGTTACTCAAGCGGACTTGGCCTGATGTGACAATTTCATCACCAGCTTTAACACCACTTAGGATGTGTGCTATATCATCCTTGCGTTCACCAACATTGATAACTTGTTGCTTAACACGTGTGACGCCATCTACGTCAGTTAGCACATAAACATTGTCGCCATATAGCGTAAATGTAATGGCAATCTGAGGCAGAACTACTTGATCCTTTACTGTCGGTAGAATGATGTCTGCACGTGCAAACATACCGCTTCGAAGTTTACCGCCATTATTTGGAATATCAGCTTGGACTTCTATTAAACCACTTTTAACATCAACAGCAGGTTCAATTGCAGAAATAGATCCGATAAACGACTCTTCTGGATACGAATCTACTCGAATATCCATTTCTTGGCCGATATAGATGCGAGAAATATCTGTTTGGGAAACGGTAAAGCGAAGGCGCATTACACTAGTGTCTTCAAGTCGAACAATATCATCACCGGGCTGTAGATATTCACCTAAGAACACATTTCTAATACCTACAACACCATCAAACGGAGCTGAAATTTCGCGTCTGTCTATTGATGCTTCTAAAGATTTAATATCGGACTGTAGAGAGAAATATTCAGCTTCTGCAGTATCATAAGACTCTTTAGATACGGAGCCTTTTTTATATAGACCTTTATAGCGTTTATATTTGGCTTCTGCTGCTGGTAAACGAGCTTTTGAGCTATTTAAGTTGGCTTTTTCTACTTCAGTATCAAGAAGAACCAATTTCTGCCCGGTCTTCACGGTTTCACCCGAATCAAATTCAATCTTGTCAATGACGCCATTTGATTCAGTGGTTAAGGTGACACCTTGATTAGGCTCAATAAAACCAATTGCTTGAATGGTCGGTATCCAGTCGATTGAGTCGACTTTGATGGTGGTGACTGGAAACTCCTGTTCAGGAGCGTTAGCCATTCTTTCACCCATTTTTTGAAAATCTGTCAATTTTTTATAAATGACAGTTCCAAAAAGTAAACCCACGATAACCAACATACCCAAAAACCAAAAAATGGTTCTTCTCTTCATTCTGTTGAACTCCGAAATTAATGATTAATTAAAGCATCCCAGCTTGCGTCGATGGCTTGATTAATTGCCTCTTCGTCAATCTGAGAGCAGTTTTTTCTTTGTCTTCTAGCCAGCGCAGCGCTAGATTCAATACTTACACTCGATAAAATGTCGTTATCCAATGGTTTAAAAACTCCTTGAGCTTTACCTTCATTGAACATTTGATCAATTTTATAAAACATCTTTTTTATTTTTAACGCATCTTGATCACTCTGATTCGAACAGAGCAGTTCAAAAAGCATATGGCTTTTGATGGCATTTTTAGTTTTAGAAAAGTGCCAAATGTTTAGCCATATAGTGGTGTACTTTTCTTTCAATTGCATGTCATCGCTAAGGCCAGCTTGAATAATATCTGCTGTTCTTTGAGTAACATGAAACCGAGTTTCCTCGATTAAATGTTCTTTATCGTTAAAATATCTGTAAATAGTCCCCGCAGCTACACCTGCTTGTTTGGCCACTTTTTGCATAGATAGTCCGTGAATCCCCTCTATCGCCACTAATGATTCCGTTGCGTTTAAAATGAGTTCTCTCTTATCTGTACCTTCGGAAGACATATTTAGCCTAAAAATGAATGAACGTTCATTCATTATCTCACTTTGTTGCAATAATTCAATGAATAAACGGTCTCAATTGTGATTAATACTCTCATCGTAACCTTGCAATAGCATTATGAGGGTCAGAATACTATTATAGGTCTGATTTCTTATCCGCACAGTAGAGTAGTAAAAATGAAACTAAACCCGGCGCAAGATGAAGCGGTTAAATTTGTCTCAGGACCATGTCTGGTACTTGCGGGGGCTGGATCAGGTAAAACTCGTGTGATTACTAACAAGATTGCTTATTTGGTACAGCAATGCGGACACAAGGCACGAAATATTGCTGCGGTGACCTTTACTAATAAGGCCGCAAGGGAAATGAAGGCGCGTGTTGGGCAGACTCTAAGCAAACAAGAGTCAAAGGGGCTAATGGTTTCCACATTTCATACATTAGGCCTAAATATTATTCGAAAAGAGTACAAAATACTCGGGCTGAAAGCAGGCTTTTCATTGTTTGATGACCAAGACCAGCTTGCTTTACTTAAAGAACTCACTGAAGAGCAGTTGGATGGTGACAAAGATTTATTGAGGCAATTGTTAAGCACCATATCTAATTGGAAGAATGATATGCTAACACCAGGCCAAGCCAAGTCTTATGCGAAGTCGGAACAAGAGACAGTATTTGCAGATTGTTTTGATGCCTATCAAAAGCAGATGAAGGCCTATAATGCTCTGGATTTCGACGATTTAATTTCAATGCCCGTATCCTTACTTAAGACCAATGAAGATGTTCGCCAGCGCTGGCAATCACGTATTCGCTATTTATTGGTTGACGAATATCAAGACACGAATACCAGCCAGTATGAACTGGTTAGGTTATTAGTGGGAGAGAGAGCTCGCTTGACCGTTGTTGGCGACGATGATCAATCTATCTATTCTTGGCGCGGAGCCAAACCTCAAAATCTAATATTACTAAACAAAGATTACCCAGATCTACGGGTGATAAAACTAGAGCAAAATTATCGATCTACAAGTCGAATCTTAAGAGCTGCAAATATATTAATTGATAACAACCCACACGTATTTAAGAAGACGCTTTTCTCTGAAATTCCTGATGGCGAAAAACTCAAAGTACTCATTGCTAACAATGAAGATCATGAGGCAGAAAGGGTTACAGGTGAAATTATTGCTCATAAATTTCTTAATCGGACTGAGTACAAAGATTACGCCATTTTATATCGTGGTAATCATCAATCCCGACTGATTGAAAAATCACTCATGCAGAACCGAATCCCGTATAAGATTTCTGGAGGGACCTCGTTTTTCTCACGTCCTGAAATTAAAGATATTATGGCGTACCTAAAAGTGATGGTTAATTCTGACGACGATAATGCATTTTTACGAATTGTTAATACCCCAAGAAGAGAGATTGGCCCGGTAACATTAGAAAAGCTTGGTACCTACGCAAACATGAGAGGAAAAAGTCTTTTTGAAGCGAGCTTTGAACTTGGGTTAGAACAACATTTATCAGGCCGAGGATTAGAATCACTTAGAAAGCTCACCAGTTGGATAGTCGCAATTTCAGAAAATGCAGAAAGAGGCAATACCGTAGAAGCGTTGCGTTCATTAGTACGTGATATTAATTACGAAGATTGGTTATATGAAACATCTTCAAGTGCGAAAGCGGCCGAAATGCGAATGAAGAATGTGTCCGAATTGTACAGTTGGATTGTCGCTGACCTTGAAGGGGACAATTATGATAAAGAGGTAAAAACACTCAAAGAGGTTGTTTTGCGTTTAACTCTTAGAGATATGATGGAACGTGGAGAAGATGCTGATGACGCTGACCAAGTTCAGTTAATGACATTACATGCTTCCAAAGGACTTGAGTTTCCATTTGTTTATTTGATGGGAGCTGAAGAAGGAATCCTTCCACATCAAACGAGCATCGATGAAGAAAATGTAGAAGAAGAACGACGTTTGGCTTATGTCGGTATTACGCGAGCACAGAAAGAGCTCACTTTTACGATGTGTAAAGAGCGCCGACAATTTGGAGAGCTGATCAAACCTACTCAAAGTCGATTTTTAGATGAACTCCCATTCGATGATGTCGAGTGGGAGAGCACGAAGAAAAAAGAGTCGCCAGAAGAGCGTATGGCAAAGGGACAAGCACACATTGCTAATATCCGAAATATGTTCAAAAAATAAATTGATGTCGAAAAAAAGGGCTAACCTTAGGTCAACCCTTTTTACAAATCTAAAGTTTTACCTGTAGAGATTACATTCCTTCAGTTAAGAACTTAACTGCTGCAATAACTTCGTCATCACTACAGTCCATGCAAGAGCCTTTGGCAGGCATAGCATTAAAGCCCTGAAGTGCATGATTAGTTAGTACATCCATTCCTTGTGCAATTCTAGGTGCCCACTGTTCAGCGTTCCCTTTTATTGGAGCGCCAGCAGCACCAGTAGCATGACAAGCTGTACAGTAAGTATTATATACTGCAGGCCCATCGCGAGGTTCAGTACGTTCTGCCACTACAGGTGCGGCACCTGCAAGGTAAACATCACCGACTGGTTTAATGCGTTCTGCAATAGCATCGTATTCTTTATCACCTACATTTGTTGCTAATGTTCCAGCTGAAAATGTAATTGCAGCGAATAGTACGCCGATCATTCTTAGAGACATATGTTTTAGCTCACTTTACAGTTATTGTTTTTATTGGGCTTTGTGTTCAACAAATTTGTTAGAGTGTTCAGGTAAAAAAAGACAATTTGAAAACACATTGTTAATTTCGTGTGAATTTCAGGAGATTATATCCTGTTAATTTACTGCAATAAATACTAAGATCGCCATGATTAGCGCTTTATCACATCCTAACTGCTGAAAAAGACAACAATTAATAAAAAAACTGTAAAAAAAACTAGACTGAGAAAGGCGATATACGTATTATTCCACTCCGCCGATGGGGCATGCGCCCGTAGCTCAGCTGGATAGAGCGTTGGCCTCCGGAGCCAAAGGTCGAAGGTTCGAATCCTTTCGGGCGCACCAAATTCCGGAAGTGTCAGATGTTGGCGGTAGAAAATTAGTGGTGGCTATAGCTCAGTTGGTAGAGCCCTGGATTGTGATTCCGGTTGTCGCGAGTTCGAGTCTCGTTAGCCACCCCATTTATTTAAAAAGCTTAGATGTATTATTATCTGGGTTCAAAAGCAAGATTTCGGTGAATAGCGCAGCTTGGTAGCGCATCTCCGGTTTTGGAATAGCGGACCAGAGGGTTTGTTTTCAAATAAAAAATTTCGGTGAATAGCGCAGCTTGGTAGCGCATCTGGTTTGGGACCAGAGGGTCGGGGGTTCGAATCCCTCTTCACCGACCATTTTAAAAGCCTCGTCCCAAGACGAGGCTTTTAATACTTTTAGTGGTGGCTATAGCTCAGTTGGTAGAGCCCTGGATTGTGATTCCGGTTGTCGCGAGTTCGAGTCTCGTTAGCCACCCCATTTATTTAAAAAGCTTAGATGTATTATTGTCTAGGTTCAAAAGCAAGAATTCGGCGAATAGCGCAGCTTGGTAGCGCATCTCCGGTTTTGGAATAGCGGACCAGAGGGTTTGTTTTCAAATAAAAAAATTTCGGTGAATAGCGCAGCTTGGTAGCGCATCTGGTTTGGGACCAGAGGGTCGGGGGTTCGAATCCCTCTTCACCGACCATCTTTAAAAGCCTCGTCAATAGACGGGGCTTTTTTACATCTGTAGTGAGTGGAGCTTGGTAGCGCATCCGGTTTTGAAAAGAGCGGGACCAGAGGGTCGGGGGTTCGGCTTTCTTGTCATTTTATGATGATGATTACCTTTAAAATTAGAATTTTAACTCGTGATAAACGTCGTATATTTTTATTGTGGGCACGTATTATATAATTTGCTCTATTCATTTTGTTATCACGAAATATCTGCAATTTTTCTATTCTGGCCTTATAAGCTGCTTTGTATGGTTATATTAGTGTCATGAGCTGCTTTTTAACTATATATTGGTTTATGTTTCTTTTTTGTTAAAGTTTTCTGGTTTTAAATATTTAATTAGATATGCATGGGTAAACGAATCTATATTTGTTATATTGAGTCAGATCTAACGTTAAATGCTTTTAAATAAGGATTTTAGAGACTATTGCAGAGTAATTGCATAATCCATAAATCGTTATAATTGTATAAAAAATGAATAATTATTGAATCTACGTGCTTTAAAAATGTCCGAATACGCGTTTTTATACTATATATGTTGCTTTTTAGTGAAATATTTGCCAAATTCGTCAGTTATTAGATTATCAGGGCATTATTCTGGTAATGAATGGAATCAATTTGCAGACAGGGCAGTTAGCGCCGTGGTCGAGGTCTGGTAATGTCGCTTTTAGAAGTTAAAAACCTTCGGATCGAGTATCCGTCAAGGCATGGTGTGCATGCAGCAGTAAAAGATCTATCGTTCAGTATTGAACGTGGTGAAATTGTTGGTGTTGTTGGTGAATCAGGTGCAGGTAAGTCCACGGTTGGTAACGGTGTTATTGATCTGTTGAGCCCTCCTGGCTTTATTGCTGGTGGTGATGTCTATCTCGATGGAGAGAAGATATCCGGTTTAACCAATGAAGAAATGAGGAAGGTTCGAGGTTCAAAAATCGGGTTTATTTTTCAAGATCCAATGACTTCTCTTAATCCGCTATTTACGGTAGAGCATCAGCTCAAAGAGACGATTCATGCCAATATGAAAGTCTCGGATGCAGAAGCATACGAACGATCGTTATCTTTGATGAATCAAGTAGGGATTCCTCAGCCCGAGAATAGACTTAAACAATTTCCACATCAGTTTTCTGGTGGCATGCGTCAACGTGTTGTTATCGCGATTGCGTTGGCTGGTGAACCTGATCTTATTATTGCAGATGAGCCAACAACGGCTCTCGATGTCTCTATTCAAGACCAGATCCTAAGTTTAATTCGCGAACTGTGTGTTACCAACAATGTCGGTTGTATGCTAGTGACTCATGATATGGGTGTAGTATCAAATGTGACTGATAAAGTCGCGGTTATGTATCGTGGTGATTTAGTTGAGTTTGGTAAAACGGATAAAGTATTGGGCGATCCCGACCACTCTTATACTCGTAGCCTAATTTCTGCGGTTCCTCGCTCAGACAAAAAACTCGATCGTTTCCCATTGGTTAGTTATATCGAAGAAGCTGGTGAGATGGCGCCTCTCGATGTTAAAAATCACTGGTTAGGTCAAAGCCAAGATGAGAGACAATACACTGGACCTCTTCTTAATATAGAAAATGTAAACCTACGTTTTATTACCAAAGATTCTCTTTTTGAAAGTCGTCGAGAGTATGTTCAGGCTTCCAATGATGTCAGCTTTGAAGTTTTTGAAGGTGAGACGTTTGGTTTAGTGGGTGAGTCTGGTTCTGGTAAATCGACGATTGCTCGTATTATTGCTGGGTTGTATAGACCGAACTCTGGCAAGGTTACCTTTGAAGGTATCGATCTAACGGGTCTAAAGTCAGAAAAAGAACGTAGACCAATGCGTCGCCAGATGCAGATGGTATTCCAAAATCCTTATACTTCAATGAATCCAAGGATGAAAATCTTTGACATTATTGCAGAACCTATCCGCTTCCATAAGTTGACTCGTAATGAAACTGAAACCCGAGAGATAGTTCATGACTTACTGGATCATGTTGGCCTAGGTAGAATGGCAGGTCTAAAATATCCACATGAATTTTCTGGTGGCCAACGTCAGCGTATTTCAATTGCTCGAGCATTAGCAACGAGACCTCGTTTGTTGATTTGTGACGAGCCTACGTCGGCACTTGATGTTTCGGTTCAAGCACAAATTCTTAACTTGCTGAAAGATCTGCAAGATGAATTAAATTTAACTATGCTATTTATCAGTCATGATTTGCCAGTAATTCGTCAAATGTGTGATCGTATTGGTGTGATGCAAATGGGACAACTTTTAGAGGTCGCCCCAACAGAGCAATTATTTAATGACCCTCAGCATGAATATAGTAAACATTTAGTGGCTCTTATGCCGGAGTTTACTGGGCTGAGAGAAGATATAGCGTGATTTTTTGTTAGTTGAGCCTCCGTTTTGCTTAGCTAATGATTAAAGCTCTTGAGCGTTAATGCTCTAGAAGACAATAGATAGAAGCAAATACAACAAACAGGGATATGATTTCCCGCATAAGGAGTTATGCAATGAAAACCATTAAGACCAAATTAACAGTTGCTTTGATGGCCGCAGGCCTAAGTTTTAGTGCAGCTGCTGCAGATATTACCGTTGCCTACGATGCTGACCCGGTATCTCTTGACCCGCATGAGCAGTTATCTGGCGGTACACTGCAAATGTCTCACATGGTATTTGATCCTCTAGTTCGTTATACACAGAAGTTAGATTTTGAACCTCGTCTAGCAACTAGCTGGGAGCGTCAAAACGATACGACAGTTCGCTTTAACCTACGCAAAGGTGTTAAGTTCCATTCTGGCAATGAAATGACAGCTGATGATGTTGTTTGGACATTTAAGCGTCTTAAAGATTCTCCAGATTTCAAAGGTATTTTCACACCTTACAAGGAAATGGTTAAAGTTGACGAGTACACTGTTGATTTAGTTACTAATGGTCCATATCCGCTAGTACTTCAAACGGCTACTTACATTTTCCCAATGGATAGCAAGTTCTATTCAGGTCAAACAGCAGAAGGTTCAGACAAAGCTGAATTGGTTAAGCACGGTAGCTCATTTGCGTCTACAAACGTTTCAGGTACAGGTCCATTTGTCGTTACTTCTCGTGAACAAGGCGTTAAAGTTGAGTTCTCTCGATTCAATGACTACTGGGATACAGAGTCGAAAGGTAATGTAGATAAGTTGACTCTCGTACCAATTAAAGAAGATGCGACACGTGTTGCTGCACTTCTTTCTGGTGACGTCGATATGATTGCTCCAGTAGCACCAAATGACCACAAACGTGTTCAAGATGCAGACGGTATCGATCTAGTGACGCTAGCAGGTACACGTATCATCACTTTCCAAATGAATCAAAGCAGCAACGAAGCACTGAAAGATGTGCGTGTTCGTCAAGCCATCGTTCATGCAATTAACAATGATGGTATTGTTAAAAAAATCATGAAAGGTTTCGCTACAACGGCTAGTCAGCAAGGGCCTGAAGGTTACGCGGGTTATTCTGCTGACCTAATGCCTCGTTACGATCTTAAGAAAGCGAAAGCACTTATGAAAGAAGCGGGTTATGAGGATGGCTTTACGTTATCCATGATGGCACCAAACAACCGTTATGTGAACGATGCTAAAGTTGCTCAAGCCGCTTCTGCGATGCTATCTAAGATTGGTATCAAGGTTGACCTTAAAACGATGCCTAAAGCGCAGTACTGGCCTGAGTTTGATGTATGTGCAGCAGATATGATGATGATCGGTTGGCACTCAGATACAGAAGATTCAGCTAACTTCTCTGAGTTCTTAACAATGACTCGTAACGAAGAGACAGGTCGTGGTCAGTATAACTGTGGTCATTACTCAAACGCAGACGTTGACCGTATGGTTGAAGAGTCAAACGTAGAAACAGACCCTGCAAAACGCGCGAAGATGCTACAACAGGTGGAAGCAACGCTTTATAACGAAGCGGCGTTTGTTCCTCTACATTGGCAGAACCTAGCGTGGGGTGCGAAATCTAATGTTGATATCGCTCCTATTGTTAACGCAATGAACTTCCCATACTTTGGCGACCTAGAAGTTAAATAAGTATGAGAATTAGGTGTGTAGTTCTATTTTCATCTCAGTAGCGCTCAATTACTAACGTAAACGGTGCGATTGTTTTTGAAGTAGGATGACACGTCAGCGTCCGAATGTGTTATTTGGTCGTAATTAGCTTTGTGGTACTCAACCTTATTTCAGTCGGGTTGAGTGCCATTTTTAAACTGAAGACTGACTGAAAGACTTCTTTTCGAAGAATATAATGGAATATTAAGGGGCAAGGGATGTTTTCGTTTCTGGTCAAGCGCCTGTATCAGGCACTGATAGTGATGTTTGTGATCAGTTTAGTGGCATTTGCCATCCAAGATAACTTGGGAGACCCGTTGCGTGAACTGGTTGGCCAGTCTGTTTCGGAATCGGAACGTCAAGCTTTGCGTGATGATCTGGGATTAAATGATCCGTTTTTTACTAAATACGCTCGCTTTGTAGGTAATGCTATACAAGGTGATTTCGGCACGTCTTATTTTTATAAAAAACCAGCCGCTGACGTAATATTGAATAAATTAGTGGCAACACTGGAGTTGGTTTTTGGCGCGGCATTAATTATTGTACTCATGTCGATACCACTCGGTGTTTATTCTGCTATTCATCCTAAAAGCATACTGACAAAAATGGTAATGGCATTCAGTAGTATTGGTATATCGATACCGGTGTTTCTTACGGCAATTATGTTGATGTATGTATTCTCTATTGAGTTGGGCTGGTTACCTTCTTACGGTAGGGGTGAAACCATGAACCTACTTGGTTGGGAGTCAGGGTTCTTTACACTTGATGGTTTAGCGCACCTGGTTTTACCTTGTGTTTCATTGGCATCGATTATGCTGCCATTATTCATCCGTTTAGTCCGTTCTGAAATGCTTGAAGTCTTGAGCTCTGAATATATTAAATTTGGTCGAGCTAAAGGGTTATCTTCAAAGAAGATTTATTATCAACATGCCCTTAAAAATACAATGTTGCCAGTATTAACGGTTGGCGGTGTTCAGATTGGTACTATGGTGGCGTATACCATCCTTACGGAAACCGTATTTCAGTGGCCTGGAACGGGGTTCCTTTTCTTAGAGGCAATTAACCGCGTAGATACACCGTTAATTACCGCATATGTAATCTTTGTAGGTTTGGTATTCGTGGTGACAAATACAATTGTTGACCTTATGTATGGTCTGATTAACCCGACTGTTAACTTAACTGGCAAAGGAGCATGATAATGGAACAATCTAATGTTGTCCCAAGCCGTTGGGAGCGTTTCAAGCAGTCTGATTTTCTGTATTATTTCTTGCGTGACAAAGTAGCGATGTTTAGTTTTGCCGTATTCATGGTATTTCTAATGATGTCGATAGCCGCGCCGTTATTAGCGCCGATGGACCCATACGATTTAACGTCTATCGATATTATGGATTCTGAGCTTCCTCCTTCTTGGATGGAGAATGGTGATTCTAAGTTTGTGCTAGGTACCGATGAGCAAGGGCGTGATATCTTATCCACTATGCTTTACGGTTCGCGACTTTCTCTTACTATCGGTTTTTTCGCAGTAGGATTGCAGTTATTTCTAGGCATTATTATAGGGCTGTCGGCAGGCTATTTTGGTGGTCGTATTGATAGCTTCTTAATGCGTTTTGCTGATGTACAGCTCTCTTTTTCAACCATGATGGTTGCGATTATCGTATCAGCAATATTTAAGGCGAGTTTTGGTAGTGATTTTTATAGCCAATATGCGGTCCTAATGTTGGTGGTGATTATCGGTATTGCAGAATGGCCGCAGTACGCTCGAACTATTCGAGCCTCTGTTCTTGCAGAGAAGAATAAAGAGTATGTAGAAGCAGCACGAGTGATGGGTTTTCGATCGCCTCGAATTATGTTCCGTCATATTTTACCGAACTGCCTATCACCTATTTTGGTTATCTCAACGGTTCAGGTTGCAAACGCAATCATGTCAGAAGCGGCTCTTTCCTTCTTAGGATTAGGTTTACCGGTTGATCAACCCTCTTTAGGTGCACTAATTAGTATCGGCTTTAATTACATTTTTTCTGGCGCGTGGTGGATTACTGCATTCCCAGGTTTTGTATTAGTGACACTTGTTTTAGTGATTAATTTGCTCGGAGACTGGTTAAGAGACGTATTTAATCCTAAAATTTACAAAGGGTGATCCAAAACGATTGATCTCTAACCATAAAAGTTCCTAAACTAAGAGTCGCTATTATTGCGACTCTTTTTTTTAGAGCGTATCGGTATCAAGTAGGCAATATGATGAATATAGAGATAACAATATGAGTATGATTTCTGCTAGAAAACTGGTGGTTATGGTTTTTTGTTTAAGCTTGGCTATTCCATCTCTAGTGAGCGCCGCTGATGACGAGTATATCTGTGAGGCAAAACAGAACTCAAAGAGTGAATTACCGGTTCTTTCGCAAGATTGTCCTGTCGGTAATGGAGTATGGGGGTCTGCTCCTGTTGTTGATGACGGATTATTTTGGATTCAATGTGGGTTCTTTAGTGAGGCTCAAACGATCAGCGAGGCACAGCCGATATACAAGGTGGTATCCACAGATGTATGGGTAAAACCTGAGAAGAAAGGTTATCGCTGTCTGGTGGGGCCTTATGAACAATATTCTGTTGCACAAGCGGATCTGGTTAACCTAAAAAAGCTGAATTCGTATAACGAATCTTTTATTCGTAATGCAACCTCAACTAAAGCGACAAAAACAACGACGGCAACACAATCAGCAACAAAAAAGACATCACCTAAAGCTCCCGCTAAAAAGCTTCCCGTTTCGGCAGCTCTAGCCCCTGTGGCGGCTAATTCTATTGAACAGGCATCAATGTCTAAAAAAGCCCCCAAAGCGGCAGAGAAGAGCATTAAAGCATCTGAAACCGTCGTTGCACGTAGAGATGTGAAAATTGGTGACAAATATTATGCTATTCCATTTTTAATGGATGGGTATGATCAGTTTTATATGGAGTACGGTATTGCGTGGAATCGCCTAAACTATGAACGTGCAATGGAAGTTTGTGAGTCTCAGCAAATGCGTTTGCCTACCGCGGATGAATGGAAGTTGTTGATAGACTCTCAAGTCATGAGTAAAAAACAGTGGCCACTGCATTTGCCGTATTGGGGAATGGATAAGCAAGGGTTGTTTACTAGCGGTAAAGTAACGCAACTTACAGGAACATCGTTATTGAATGTGGTTTGTGTAAAGTAAGGGTTTAAAAAAGGCTCTAATCGGAGAGATTAAAGCCTTTTTAATAGTAGCAGTTCGTTACGTCATGGTAACGAACTCTTCTGAACCCGTTGGATGTATCGCTACAACACTATCGAAATCGGCTTTGGTTGCGCCCATTTTGATAGCAACCGCAAAGCCTTGAATCATTTCGTCTACTGTGAAGCCAATACCATGTAAGCCGACAACTTTTTCGTCGTCTCCAGCACAGACCAATTTCATTTTACAAGGTTGACGATGTTGGGTTATCGCGGTGTACATTGCTGTAAAACCTGACTGATAAACAGTTACGTTCTCTTTGCCATATTGAGCAATAGCCTCAGGTTCAGTAATCCCAATGGTGCCAATAGGTGGGTGGCTGAATACCACGGTAGGGACAAGATCGTAATCCATTTTTGCCGTGGGCTTATTGTTAAATAGACGCTCAGATAATTGACGACCAGCTTTAACGGCTACAGGGGTTAGTTCAATACCACCTTCCATAATGTCACCAACACAATAAATGCCTTTCACATTGGTTTCTTGGTACTCATCAACTTTGATGTAACCGCGATCGTTAAGTGCAACACCAGTCACGTCTAAGTTGATAGTATCCGTTGCTGGGTGGCGGCCAATCGCCCAGATTAACGTATCAACATTGTGTGCTTTACCGTTTTCCAAATGCAGGGTTAAGCTGCCATCGGTTTCTTTTACAATCTCTTTAGGGATGGATTGAGTATGTAAAGTAGGGCCTTCTTGCGCCATTACTTCAACCAACGTTTCTATAATCATTGGATCAAAGCTGCGGATAGGGGATTGTTTACGAACAAATAGGTCCGTTTTTGACCCTAGTGCGTGTAATACACCTGCAATTTCTACCGCTATGTAACCAGCACCAATAACCGCAACACGCTTTGGTTGTTCTTTTAGTTCGAAGAAGCCATTTGAATCAATACCATATTCGGCACCAGGGATGTTCGGAATGCTTGGACGACCGCCAACCGCGACGAGAATATGTTCTGCGGTATAAAGCTCGCCGTTTACTTCAATGGTCTTTTGGTCGATAAACTTAGCGAAGCCTTTGATCACTTCAATTTTGTTTTTGCCAAGTACATTATCGTAAGATTGGTGAATACGGCCGATATACGCTTGACGGTTCTCTACTAATTTACCCCAGTTAAGCGCTTTAGCCTCAACATCAAAACCATAGTCTTCCGCATACAAATGGATTGCTTCCGCCACCTGAGCACCATGCCACATTACTTTTTTAGGCACACAACCAACGTTTACGCACGTTCCACCAAGGTCTTTTGCTTCAATCAGTGCAACTTTAGCGCCATGCATAGCCGCACGATTAGCAGAAGCTATACCGCCACTACCGCCACCGATACAGATGTAGTCAAATTCTTTCGCCATTATGTTCTCCAATCTTTTTTTGATTTTTTCAATGTTTCTATAGTAGACCTAACATAAAGAGCATGCGAGCAAGCTCTTCAATGGAATTATCATTAGATATATCTAATATATATATGGGGACCTTTTACTCAGGTACAATCCAGTTCACTTTATAATGACCGGTAATCGGCGCAATGGTTTCTTTTAAAAATGGGAGAATTTTTTCCATCTGACTTTCCAACTTCCAAGGAGGGTTAATCACTATCATGCCAGACGCGGTCATACCACGTTCGTTTGTATCTGGTGATACCCCAAGCTCGATCTGAAGAATATTTTTAATGCCAAGAGACTCTAATCCTTTAAACATATCTTCAATGTCAAATCGATTTACCACAGGATACCAAATGGCGTATGTCCCATTTGCCCATCGCTTATGGCTTTGAGCAATAGCATTAACGACATCGCGATACTCTTTCGCCAATTCGTAAGGTGGATCAATTAAGACTAAACCACGTCGCTCTTTGGGTGGTAAGCTGCCTTTTAAGCGTTGAAAACCGTCTTCTTTGTATATTTTCACTTGGCGATCACGGTGGAACTCTTGTTCTAACAAAGGATAATCACTTGGATGAAGTTCCGTTAGAATCATTCTGTCTTGTGACCTCAGTTGAGCGCGAGCTATCCTTGGTGAACCAGGATAATAACGGAGTTCATTGTTATCATTAAGAATACGGATAGCGTCTAAATAACTTTGAATCTCCTCAGGATTTGAATCTTGTTGCCAAATTCGAGAGATACCTTGTTTATATTCACTGGTTTTTTCAGACCATTCATGAGTAAGATCGTAACGACCAACACCAGAGTGTGTATCGTGATAGACAAAAGGCTTCTCTTTTTGTTTTAGAGAATCAAGAATAAGGCTCTGTACTATGTGTTTTAGTACATCTGCGTGATTTCCAGCATGGAAACTGTGTCTGTAACTTAACAAATTAGGCTCTCTGTATGCGCATGAGTGTGATAAACAATTTATTTTCAAACCTTTTCATTATACGCCACTATTGAAAATTCTATAAGCCGCCTACATTTAGATATAAAGATTTTATAAAGGAACAACGTATGTCCAACCCACTTTTAGATTTTACTGACCTACCACCATTCTCTGAAATAAGCCCAGAGTATGTAAAGCCAGCTGTAGAACAAGCTATAGCGGATTGCAGAATCAAAATAGAACAAGTTCTTGACGGTAACAGTAATCCAAGCTGGGAGACGATTTGCGATCCTTTAGCTGAGGTGGACGACAAACTAAGCAGAATTTGGTCTCCAGTTAGCCACATGAATTCCGTGGTCAATAGCCAAGAACTTCGAGAAGCTTATGAAAGCTGTTTACCGTTGTTATCAGAATATGGTACATGGGTTGGTCAGCATAAAGGGCTTTATGAAGCGTACAAAGCGATTAAAGCGAGTCCAGCATTCGATAGTATGACGCAAGCTCAGAAGAAAAGTATTACCGATGCATTAACTGATTTTGAGCTATCGGGCATCGGCCTGCCGGCGAATGAACAGCATCGTTATGGTGAAATTAGTAAGCGAATGTCTGAATTAGGTTCTCAATTTTCTAATAATGTTCTCGATGCCACAATGGGCTGGACAAAGCACATTACTGAAGAGTCAGAGCTGAAAGGAATGCCAGAATCAGCAATGGATGCAGCAAGAGCAACGGCAGAGTCAAAAGAGTTAGATGGTTGGGTGTTAACCCTAGATATTCCATCTTATCTTCCTGTATTAACATACTGCGATAATCAAGAGCTTCGCCGAGAAATGTATGAAGCGTATGTTACTCGAGCTTCAGACAGAGGGCCGATGGCTGGGAAATGGGACAATACAGAAGTTATGGCTGAACAGCTCAAGCTTCGTCATGAAATTTCTCGATTGCTTGGGTTTGCTACATACAGTGAAAAATCATTGGCCACTAAGATGGCGGAGACGCCAGCACAAGTCCTCGGTTTTTTGAATGATTTGGCAGTAAAAGTGAAACCTCAAGGTGAAAAAGAGGTTCGTGAGTTGACTGAATTTGCAAAAAAAGAATTTGGTGTGACCGATCTTAATCTTTGGGATATTGCCTACTACAGTGAAAAACAAAAGCAGTATTTGTTCCAAATATCTGATGAGGAATTGCGCCCTTACTTCCCTGAATCTAAAGCCGTAAGCGGATTGTTTGAGGTACTCAATCGCGTATTTGGTATGACGGTTTTAGAGAAAAAAGGCGTAGATACTTGGCATGAATCAGTTCGGTTTTTTGATATCTTTGATGGAAATAATACGCTACGCGGTAGTTTCTACCTTGATCTCTATGCTCGTGAAAATAAACGAGGTGGGGCATGGATGGACGAATGTCGTGTTAGGCGTACGACCACAAGTGGCGAACTACAAACACCAGTGGCTTATTTGACATGTAATTTTAATAAGCCAGTAGGAGATAAGCCTGCTCTCTTCACCCATGACGAAGTTGTTACATTGTTCCATGAGTTTGGGCATGGTATTCACCATATGCTGACTCAGATTGATGTCTCTGCTGTATCCGGGATAAATGGTGTGCCTTGGGATGCTGTTGAGTTGCCAAGTCAATTTTTGGAAAATTGGTGTTGGGAAGAAGAAGCATTGGAATTTATTTCAGGTCATTATGAGACAGGCGCTTCATTACCGACGGAGATGCTAGAGAAAATGTTAGCCGCGAAAAATTTCCAGTCGGCAATATTTATTCTTCGTCAGCTAGAATTTGGTTTGTTTGATTTTACGTTGCATACTGAATTCGACCCCGAAATAGGCCCGCGAGTTCTCGAAACGTTGGCCCAAGTGAAGAGCAAAGTAGCGGTATTACCAAGCCTAGAATGGAATCGCTTTTCACATGCATTTAGTCATATTTTTGCTGGTGGTTATAGCGCAGGATATTACAGCTATCTTTGGGCTGAGGTGCTTAGTTCTGATGCTTTCTCTCGTTTTGAAGAAGAAGGGATCTTTAATCAAGAAACGGGCAAAAGCTTCCTTAACAATATTCTGGAAATGGGTGGCAGTGAAGAGCCAATGGAATTGTTTAAGCGCTTTAGAGGTCGAGAGCCTAAAATAGATGCATTGTTAAGGCATTCAGGTATCAGCGGGTAAAATAGCCTCGGAAGATTAGGTACTCGCTCTCAATCTCTTCAATATGAGAAATGAGTACCTTTACTTAGGATCGTAATTATCGTTATGGAATCACATTCCGATTGATTGGGTTCTGAAGTGATATTAATGTTTCAGTCGATTGCACTTCGTCTATAGCCTGAAGCTTATCAATCAAAACATATTGTAGTTCTTCAATGGAGTGACACATTAGCTTTACGAAGATATTGTATGCCCCTGTTGTATAATAAGCCTCTACGACTTCATCTAATGCATTCAATTTTTTTAGGGCTGAGTGATAGTCTCGAGCGGCATTTAGATTAATACCAATGAAACAGCACACGTCGTAACCCAGTTTTTTGGGGTTAATAATAACCTCCGTCCCTTCAATAATTTCTGCGGCCTTCATCTTTTCTATTCGTACATGAATCGTTGCAGGGCTTACATCAAATTTCTTTGCCATTTCAGCATATGGTCGCCGTGCATCTTCTAATAATATTTTTAAGATAGCTCGGTCTAAGTCATCGAGGCGAGTGTTAGTGTGCATTGAAGTAGGCAACCAATCTAAGAATGTGGGTAACAAGAGTATATTTTATTCAATTGAGTGTTACTATTGTTTTGATTTTTATTTAAATTATCGCGTGTGTGAAGGACAAAAGTTGCAGTGAGAATTCTTATACTACTGATCTTGATTTTCAGCGTTTCAGCTAACGCTAAAGAGAAAGATGTCCTAGTTATACACTCTTATCATCAAGGGTTTTTATGGTCTGACGATTTTCAAGATGGCCTAGAATACATACTTACCAAAAACAAAATCCCCAATCGGGTTGTTTATCTAGACACAAAACGGCACCAATCAAAAAAATATTTAGATCAACTTGTTCAACTGTATACCGTCAAGCTTCAAAATGAGGAGTTTAAAGCGATTATCGTTGTTGATAATTATGCATTGAATCTGATAAATAGCCTTGGTCATATGTTAGGTGATACCCCAATAATTTTTAGTGGTATTAATGGTTATAAGGCGAAATTACATTCCAATTTAAATGCGACTGGTGTGGTCTCTCGGGTAGAAATACAAGGCAATGTTGAATTAATAAAAAGGTTGCAACCTAACGTAAACAAAATTTATGTCATCACCGGCCTCTCGGTTACAGGGGAGGGGGTTCGAGATACGGTCAATCAATATCTAGACGAATCCCCCAGCCATAGAAAATTGGTCGAACATTATGTTCCAGCAGACTACGAGTCCTTGAAAGCTTTCTTAGCCAAAGCCCCTGAAAATAGCGTGATTCTTTATTGGGGCTTTTTTAAAGGTGAGTTGAACATTCATAACGATCAGGAAATTCGTGAAAAGATTGATGAGTTTTCAGTTGTTCCGGTTTATGTATTTCATGATTCGATATTCGGTTATGGGACCGTTGGCGGTGTTCTTCATAACGGTAACTCTCAGGGGAGATCCGCGGGGCTATTACTCGTCGACATGTTAGATAACATGCCAGGTAATATCCCATCGGTCAGACTGGCGACACCGACTATTGAACTCGATTACGACGCAATCCAAAAGTGGGGGCTTAATATAAGCCAAGAGAACAGTGCTGCGAATTTGATTAACGAGCCTGAAGACGACTACCAATGGGTTCAGGTTGTTATCACCATCTTTTTGTTGATGGCTGCCGTCATAATGGCGCTTCTGTATTATCTTCGCCGTTTAAGTAATAGTGAATCCAAGGCTCGCGAGAGCCAGTATTTACTCGAGTCAGTTATAGAACAAAGCCATCAATATATTGCTATCCTCGATAAATACGGCCGAGTTCTGACCAGTAATAATAAATTTCATGAATTAGTTTTTGATCAAGGATTACCTATTGATAAACCGATATGGTTTTTCAATGGGTGGGAAGATAAAGGCGCTAAAAAGCTTGGCCAGTTCTTTGAACCTAACACGGAACTGAATTCAACTCGATTCGAGATTGAAGCGCTTTGTAAGGGTTCAGGATGTATTTTACTCGATGTCGTTCTTAATCAGTTACCAGAAGAATCTGGTGTCGAATTACAATACCTATTTGAAGCAAACGACATCACAATGGGGAAATTGGCACAGCAGAAATTGATTGAGCGTGAGTCCACCATGCGAACCTATTATGAACAACAACCGGTCATGATGTTGACACTAGATGAAAACTACCGAATTCAGGCACTGAATAAATTTGCACAAGAGTTATTAGGCTATAAAGAGCTAGAAATATTAGGCCATCGTTTGAAGGACTTTTATGCGGATGAAGGCACATTACCAGCGAAACAACTGCTGCTTAATCGAGAACATGAAATTAATGGCGTGTGGCGAAGAGAAGCTCGATATCGACATAAAGATGGCTCGGTATTATGGATTAGAGAAAATATTCGTCCACTCGATCACTTTGGTAAATTGTTGATGGTAGGCGAGGATATTACCGAGATTCATATTTTGACCGAGCAATTGGAGTATCAAGCTCGCTATGACTTGCTCACCGAAACATTCAACAGAAATCATTTCGAATTAGAACTAGAAAAGTCTTTAAAAGAAGTAAGTGACCACTTACGTACACACGCAATGCTCTATTTAGACCTTGATCAATTGAAGGTACTTAATGATACCGCTGGACATGAAGCAGGTGATGCTGCGATCAAGTTCTCTGCAATGGTGGTTGAGTCTGTTTTACCATATAACTCTATATTGTCTAGAATGGGTGGTGATGAATTTGCGGTGCTATTAAGAGACTGCACGCAAACCGATGCTCAGAATATTGCCAAAGCCATTATCAATGAACTCAGCATCAATACATTCCAGTGGGACGACATATCACTCAATATCACGTGCTCTATTGGAATTCGATTGATCGATCATACTGCCGATTCTCCTCAAATGGTTCACGCTCAAGCGGATACGGCGTGTCATGCTGCTAAAGATGAGGGTCGGAATAGATTTCATCTTTATCTTCAAGATGATGAAGAGTTGCGTCGACGCCAACTTGAAATGGAGTGCGTTAATTTGGTTCATGAGGCGTTGGCGAATAATCGATTGGAACTATTTGCACAGACAATTCTAAAGCTTGAAGAATCAAGTGACGCCATGAAGATGCATTTTGAAATATTAGTCCGAATAAAAAGTGCTAATGGGGAGTATATTTCGCCAGGAATCTTCATGCCAGCCTCAGAAAAATACAATGTGGCACACCTTATTGATAAGGCCGTAGTGACCCAAACCCTAGCGTGGTTGGAGTCCAACATAGACGACTATGAACAGTTAGGGCTCTGCTCAATTAATTTGTCGGGGCAGTCGATAGGGAACAGAGAATTTGTACATTTCTTGCTGGAAACGATTGAACATAGTTCGGTACCTAGCCACAAACTTTGTCTCGAAATAACAGAAACAGCCGCAATGGGCAACATGGATCGGGCCATTGATTTGTTTACTCAAATCAAACAACGAGGCTGCTTGATCGCATTGGATGATTTTGGTTCTGGTTTGTCATCTTTTGGGTACCTAAAAAAATTACCAGTGGATATCGTTAAGATAGATGGTTTATTTGTTCGTGATATGGATACGAATGAGACGGATTTTATTATGGTCCGCGCTATCAATGATTTAGCTAAACAAATGGGTAAGAAAACAGTTGCGGAATTTGTAGAAAATACCGCGATTATTGATAGGCTTCTTGAGTTAGGAGTGGACTATGCGCAAGGCTATATTGTTAGTAAACCTAAACCATTAGCCGAATTGGTAGCCGAACTGCAACAGATTCAGTAAAATACCGCCACGAAACCTATCCCTATATGGAGTGCTTTTTGCGCCTGCAACTGATCTGTGAAGAAAACATAGATACCAATCGGCTTGAACGTATTGCTCAAACATGGTCATTGCAACACGATGATCAGAGTAGTTTCGCGTTGGTTTTAAGCTCGGAAAGACTAGAGCTCAGAAAAATAGATGAACCAAAATTAGGTGCGATCTACGTCGATCTGGTGGGCGGTCCCGTTGGACACCGGAGAAAATTTGGTGGCGGTAAAGGTCAGTCTATTGCAAAGGCTGCAGGGTTAAATAAAGGTGTGATACCAAGTGTGTTGGACGCAACTGCAGGGCTAGGTAGAGATGCGTTTGTACTTGCATCTCTTGGCTGTAAAGTACAGATGATAGAGCGAAACCCAGTCGTCGCCGCTCTGCTGGATGATGGCCTAGAGAGAGCAAAACAAGATTCAGAAATAGGCGTATGGGTTTCAGAAAGAATGTCGCTATTGCATGCATCTAGTCATGATGCATTGGAAATACTATCTAATGATCGAAATTTCTTGCGACCAGATGTTGTCTACCTTGATCCTATGTATCCTCACCCTGAGGGAAAAAAGTCGGCATTAGTTAAAAAAGAGATGCGTGTGTTCCAATCGCTCGTCGGGGCCGATCTAGATGCAGATGGCTTATTTGAGCCTGCTATGCTGCTCGCTAAAAAACGCGTAATAGTGAAGAGGCCTGATTATGCCGACTGGCTCAATCAACAAAAACCAAGTATGGCAATTAAAACCAAGAAAAACCGTTTCGATGTATATGTAAAAGAATCAATGACATAATTCATTGGAGGAAATTTTTCATTGCATCAGCAAACAAATGAGGCTATATCTAAGTAATAATCATTCTCAAAAAAGAGTGAGCCGATAGTGTCAGTTGGAGTCATTAAATGACAAAGCGTTTATGCAAGTTGAATCGCAGAGAGATATCCGAAGGGTTAGGTGAGATTTATTCTCTTGTCAGTGATGCTAAATATCTATGCCGTTCGTGTGCTCGTTCTTCTCAAGACAGTTCTCAACTCTGTAAACCGACCGCTATTCCTCCTCAGGCCTGCTTGTCTAAAAGTACGGAAGAGAAGCAGCAATGTGTCGTATTAGCGGATACGTTGCCAATTCCAGTACTCCCTACCCCTATTGATATGCGCAGCGAAGTGACAAAAAAAGAGATCAAAAAGGCTAAAAAACAAACCAAAAAACAGAAGAAATACGTTAAGAAAATGGCGAGTATTTTGGGTAAACAGAATAAATTGTTAAGAAAGCAGAAAAAAATTGAAGAACAGTTTGCAAGATTTAATACTTTTCACAATGAAACGAATCTTAAGTCATCCCTTCACTAAACCTTCTTTTTACTGAATAGATAAGATGTGTCGACCTTGTTTCTTTAAGGCCGACATCGCTTGATGTCGCTTAGGTTAATTTACATCATCTTGAAGCGATTATTAATCATAAGAAAAAGCCACTTTTCGCTTAATGATGGTCTCGTTTATCAGTAGAGAGAACAAGATGATAGCACCACCCAGTAAGAGTCTAAGCATGTCTGCGTCACGATTCCAAATCAGTATGTTTACCACCAATCCTGCGGGCACCAAACCATTATTCATGACCGCAAGCGCACCCGCGTTGACCATGCATGCGCCTTTGTTCCATAAAAAATAACCTAATCCAGAAGCGATTAAACCTAGATAGGTCAGGATACCCCATTGCGTCATGGTCGTTGGCAGCCTGTCTGTGTTGCCAAATAGAGCAAAAGCGATAACGGCCACACAGACAGCCCCTAAATAAAAATAACCGAATACAGTGTGTTGGGAGAGCGTTACCTTTTCCTTTTCCATTATCACCTTATAGCCAACCTGACCAATAGCAAAGCATAGGTTTGCCCCTTGAACGACGAGGAAACCTTGTAAAAAATTCTCGTTAACTCCAGAGAATTTAATGACCACAGCGCCTGCAACCGCGATGATTGCCGTAATAAGATACCAAGGTGAGAAACGGCCTTTTAGCACATCATAAACCAGCGTGACATAAATGGGTGTAAAGACAGTAAAAAGCAATACTTCAGGGACAGAGAGTAGTAGGAAAGACTGATAGTAAAAACAGTACATTAGGCCTAGCTGTATGCCGCCGACTGTCATGAGTTTGAGGATGAGTGATTTTGGAATATTTCGAAATTTTAAAAAAGGAAGAAAAACCAGAGCAGCCAGAACAACGCGCATCAATACAGAGAACCAAGAGTCAACTTGGCCAGCAAGATAAACGCCAATCAAACTAAATGAAAAAGCCCATAATAGGGTCACTGCAGAAAGGTACAACATGTCTTATTTTACCGAATGAATGTTTGAACCTGCAGTGTACCCCAATTTAAGGGCTAAATTAATCGTCATGCAAAGGAACGACCAACATATCAACCGGAACGCTATTTAGTAGCTGCTTAGTTGAAGATAGTATGACACTCCAAAAATCTTGGTGATGTCCGCAAATGACTAAATCGACGTCCTTTTTATCAATCGTTTCCTTTAGTTCATACCCCAAATCGCCACTTCCGACTAAAGTATGTTTAATCGGCATTTTGGCTTGTTCTGCAAGTAATTTAAGCTGCGCTAACGATTCTTCCATGGCGTGATTTTGCGTTTCAGACAAATTTATATCAATGAGACCAGTGTAAATTTCGGCATAATTCACATCAATATGAATAAATGAGACTTCTGCGCCTAACGGTTGGGCTAACGCGACTGCTTTTTCAATCAGAATATGGCTTTCTTTGCTAAGGTCAATCGCGACCAAAATATGCTTATAGCTCATAGTGCTATCTCCATTTAAAGGACTTACCTTTTAAGCCTAGCATCTAATTTCAAAAAAATTTGTCGTTGTGATCTCATATCCTTATCTGTTTTATTCGCCTTATCCCGTAAGGTATTTTGCTTCATGGTATAGTTAAGGGTAACCTAAAGTGATTCTGAGAAAACTTTGTTGTAATACTAAAGTTTTAAAGCGATATAAATGAACCTAAAAGGGAGTCTTCATGCTATCTCAAACAATGATCGAACAATTAAATGAGCAAATTAACCTAGAATTTTTCTCATCCAATCTATACTTACAAATGAGTGCTTGGTGTGAAGATAAAGGTTTTGAAGGTGCAGCAGTATTTCTGAGGCGTCATGCAGTAGAAGAAATGGAACATATGCAGCGCTTATTTACCTATGTTAGCGAAACCGGAGCGATGCCGATTTTAGGGACGATTGAAGCGCCTAAGTATGATTTCAAAAGTCTTGGAGAAGTCTTTCGCGAAACCTATGAACATGAGCAGATGATTACAGAAAGAATCAATAAGTTGGCTCATGGTGCATTTATAGCACAAGATTACTCAACGTTTAATTTCTTACAGTGGTACGTTGCTGAACAGCATGAAGAAGAGAAACTGTTTAAAGGGATTTTGGATAAGCTAGAACTTGTCGGTGAAGATGGTAAGGCTTTGTTCTTCATTGATAAAGACCTAGCTGCAATGGCAAAAGAAGGTTCATCTTCCGTTATGGAAGCCGGTGCAGCGGAGTAATTTGTTGCAAAAGAGAAGATAGACTCAATCATCTTTTTCTTTCGGCTTCTTAGGAGGTGTAGGGAGGAAAAGATGATCAGTGGAGACACTATAATATTCACTCTTATGCTTATTGTGAGCATAAACTTAGCGCGCTATTTGACTGCATTGCGGTCGTTAATCTATGTCATGCGAGAGGCTCATCCGTTACTTTATCAACAAGTAGATGGCGGTGGTTTCTTTACAACTCATGGCAATGTAATGAAACAGGTTCGTCTTTTTCATTACCTAAAAGATAAGGAATTCGTGAACCATCACGACCCTGTTTTTATGAGTAAGTGCGCAAAAGTGAGAGAGTTGTTTATTCTATTTGTTGTTTTGATTGCGGTCACTTTGTTTGCATCGTTCTTGGTTTGATCGGTAAGAATAAGCGAGTAATCGAGGCGAAGGCTTCACTGGTTAAACGCTTATAGATTTGCAAGATCGCAGAGAATAGCTAAAATGTTTCTCAATTTGAGGATGTACGATGTCGTGCATCCTTTTTATTTTTAAAAGGTTAGGGCGTGGTAACTAAGGTAGATGTGGTCATCGTTGGAGCCGGCGCAGCCGGACTTATGTGCGCAATTGAAGCAGGAAAACGAGGACGAAAAGTACTGGTTCTTGATCATGCCAAAAAACCGGGTCGTAAAATCCTCATTTCTGGTGGCGGTAAGTGTAATTTTACTAACTATGATGTGTCATCAAATCACTTTGTGTGTAAAAACCCTCATTTTGTTAAGTCATCATTATCGCAATACACTAACTGGGATTTTATCTCCTTAGTCTCTAAACATGGCATCGAGTTTGAAGAGCGCGAACATGGGCAACTTTTTTGTGTGGATTCTGCCAAGCAGATAGTGACCATGTTGTTAGATGAGTGCAAAGAAGTTGCGGTTAATTATCGATATCAAGTGGATACCCACTCTATCGAAAAAATAGAGAATGGCTTCTCTCTGTATGCCAATACGGAACAGATCGAGTGTGAGTCATTGGTGGTTGCAACAGGAGGGCTTTCAATGCCTAAATTGGGGGCGACGCCATTTGGTTACAAGATTGCAGAGCAGTTTAACCTCTCCGTTGTTCAGACTACGGCTGGTTTAGTGCCATTTACGTTACACAAAGAAGACAAGGAAGACCTAGCTGATTTATCAGGTATTGCTATCCCCGCAGAAATAACAACGACGGACGAAACAGCGTTTAAAGAGGCGCTTTTGTTTACACATAGAGGTTTGTCGGGTCCTGCGGTGTTGCAGGTTTCATCTTATTGGAAAGCCGGACAAGAAATAACAATTAACCTCGTCCCTGAAACGGATGTTGAGGCACTTTTATCTATATCTAAAGAGAAACACCCAAACCAAAGCCTAAAAAACACCTTGGCGAAGGTTCTGCCAAAACGTCTCGTCGAAACCTTGATTGAGAGAAAAGAGTTAGTAGATAAACCGTTAAAACAGATAAACGACAAAGAATTACAAAACACCGTACTGGCGTTAGAGAATTGGCAGATAAAACCAAACGGTACCGAAGGTTATAGAACAGCCGAAGTAACTCTTGGTGGCGTAGATACTGACCATATTTCATCCAAAACGATGCAAACAAAAGAGACCCAAGGTCTTTACTTTATTGGCGAGGTGCTTGATGTGTCCGGTTGGTTAGGAGGTTATAATTTTCAATTCGCGTGGAGCAGTGGGTTTGTTGCAGGGCAGTGGGTGTAATGTACCGAAGGCGATCTTTCGACCAGTATTCTTTATGAATGTACAAGAATACTGGTAATCAACCGATAAAACTCATTTATCTCCGTTGTGAATTAAGGATTTCATCATTAACCCAATGAAGTAACTGCTTAATCGCTTTAGATAATATTTGATTTTGTCTCACGACATATCCAAGGCTAGTGGTGGGGAAATTTGGTAAGGACGTCACCTTAGACATCAGATTTGCCTTTGTCGATATAGCAAATTCCGGAATAATAGCCACACCAAATCCAGCTTCCGCCCAATCTATTTGTGCATCAACACTGCCTACTTCCATCACTCGATAACTAGGAAGGTTCAGTTTAGGTAACGCTTCGTCAATTAAGTCCCGAGTACGCGTATCATGACCAAGTAATATTAGGGTTAGTTCCTCCTGTTGATTTATATCTTGTTGTTTTGACTTTTCCTTATTTTTATCTCGCATCCAAAGCTCAAAACTATCGCCCAGAGCACACCATTTGATCTGTTGTAGCTCAGTAAAATGCAATGGTTGGCTTTCTTTCTGAGAAATTACGAAACCAATATCCGCAACCGCATTTTTCACTAATTCTGAGGCTTGCGACGACGTGGTATTAAATACAGTAAAGTCAATGCCTGGGAACTGAGCCTTAAACAGTTGAAATGGTTCAATTAGTAATAATCGAGAGATAATATCACTGGCAGCAATGGTCAATGTACCTCGGTTGAGCTCATTAAGGGCATTAAGATCGGCTTGACAGATCTGTAATTCTAGTAAGGTTCTTTCGCTGCTCTCTAACAATCGCATTCCAGCTTGAGTCAGGCGAAATGGACTTCTTTCAATGAGTTTCACACAGGTAGTTTGTTCAAGTTGCTTTAGGTGCAAACTGACATTGGGTTGTGTCATATGAAGTGCAATCGCGGCCTTACCAAAGTGTTTATACTCAGCTAATGTGACAAACGTTTTTAACCAATGGATATCCAGCATCTTCGTTTCCCTAACCTTCGTGATCTCAATGATAAGATATATGTAATTCTTATCAAGATGATAATTATAATTTATTTCTCTTATCGTATCGACAGGAATAGCATAGTCTCTTAATCAATTAGGAGAAATACTATGCCATCTGTTGTTGTTGTTGGTGCCAATTGGGGTGATGAAGGCAAGGGCCGAATCGTCGATTTTTTAGCCTCTGATGCTTCTGCAAGCATTCGTTTTCAAGGTGGGAATAATGCTGGTCACACGGTAGTAAATGACTTCGGTACGTTTAAACTACACCAATTACCAAGTGGTATATTTAATCCTGACTGTATTGCCGTTCTTGGTCCCGGAATGGTGATAAGCCCTAGTGCTCTTAGTGAAGAAATTGCAGAAGTAAAAGCAAAAGGTGTTGATGTAAAACTTTGTATCTCTGATCGTGCAACATTGTGTTTACCCTTGCATGCTCTCGAGGATACCTTAGAGGAACAACGTTTGGGCGATGCAGCTTATGGCTCAACTAGGCAAGGTATTGCGCCTGCTTACGGTGATCGCGTCATGAAAAAAGGTATTTTGGTTGGTTGGCTAAACCAACCTGAAGTATTAGAGCAGCGCATTCAATTTATGCTCGACTGGAAAATGCCCCAGCTCAGGGCGCTCTATCCGGATTGTGATTTTACTCAAACCGCAGCAGAAATGACGACGTGGTTGTTAGAAGTAACCAAAGTTTGGCGTCCATTTATTTGTAATGTCACTCTGCCTCTTAAAGCGCTTCAAAAGCAAGATGCGAACCTGCTGTTTGAAGCTCAATTGGGAGCCGGTCGTGATTTAGTTTATGGTGAATACCCTTGGACGACGTCATCTAATGTAACCGCAGCCTATGCAGGTATTGGCAGTGGTTTACCTGCCCTTCACCCTGAGCGCGTTATTGCTGTCGCTAAATCCTTTAGCTCATCCGTGGGAACGGGCACCTTAGTCACGGCGATGGATGAACAAGACAACTTCCGCGAAAGCGCTAATGAGTACGGAGCCGTGACGGGTCGTCCACGTGATATGGGTTATTTTGATGCTGTGGCAACCCGCAACGGTGTCGAACTACAAGCCGCAACAGAAGTGGCATTAACCAAAATTGATTGCCTTTCAGGTATGAAGGATCTCAAAATATGTGTTGCTTATGCTGGTGAACATACCGAGAACCCAATATGGCCACAAACTGCGGCTTTAACACCTGTATATGAGAATATGACAGGATGGAGTGAAGATATTACCGATTGTCGTACTTTTGAAAGTTTACCTCAAGCTGCGCAAGATTATGTTACGCGCATAGAGGAACTCATGGAAGTGCCTGTTAATATGGTATCAGTAGGACCAGAGCGTGAGCAAATGATTATTCGCGCTTAATCTAAGATTATATCGCGAACTAAAAAGTCAAAAAAGCCAAGCGTTCAGCTTGGCTTTTTATTATCTGATGTCTACTCCGCCTAATACCAATGCACTTGTATTGTTTTTAACCTCTTGGATGAACTTGTCCCTAATAGGATTTGGTCTTTCGATGTCCCACAATAGTCCTACATTCCATCTCACATTTAACCCTGATAAAGGAATAAATCGGATTTGTGCCTGACTAATACGTGCAGCACTTGCTGGAACAACAGCGTATCCAAGGCGGGCTGAAACCAGAGCAAGTAGGGTAAGAATATGGTCGGTTTCTTGCACTAGATGTGGCTTTTGTTGTACCTCAAGAAAGTACGTGTCAATTTGTCTGTTTATTGTCGGATTTTTGCTGCGGCTTAGGCCCAGATAATTCAATTGTTGGAGTGAAGACCATAAATTTTCTTCGTCAATAATGTCACTACAATTCACTGCTATAGCTAATTGATCAGAAAATAAAGGAAATGAAGCCAGTGGTGATTCGATAGGAAGTCTATCAAAGCCAAGTTGTATATTACCTAACAGTAACTCATCGATTTGGTTGTGTGAGGGCATATCGTTGAGCGTTACATGCACATCAGGGCATAGTTGTTTAAACATGGCGATATATCTTGGCGCTTCATGGTAAGTGGAAATACCAAAAGCGATGTCTAAATGCCCATAAGTTCCTTCCGCGACGAAATTAGATAGTGTTTGAAACGATTCGAAATTTCTAATCATTCGCCAAGCTTCAGGCAACAATATTTGCCCGACTTGTGTGAGTTCTGCACCGTGACGACCTCGTTCGAACAATACAACTTTTAATTGTTTTTCCAATCTCTTAATTTTTTTTGTAAGCGCAGATTGCGTAACACAAAGGTGTTCTGATGCGACACGATAGTTTCTATCATGAGCTAGCTGACAAAAAGCGTGAAGTTGATCTATATCCATTCTTCTAAGGACTTAAAAGGGGAATTTTTATCATTATACGTAATGAATGATCATTTTTATACTTATCTTGTGGACTATGGATCTCTGGACTTACCTCCTTGATCTCACTTTTACGAAACAACGAATGGATTTCGCTATATGTTGAATGAATACAGTATCCAAGCACTCGGCTTTTTAGCATTTGGTATCAACCTCTTCGCTGTATCAACGGTAAGCGACAATCGAATGCGAGCCTTAATATGCTTATCATGTATTACTTTTTCTGTGCATTACACTTTGATGGGGGCATTTGTTGCAGGATTAAATCTGTTTGTGAACTCTATTCGAGCGTTCGTGTCCTTGAAGTTTAAAGGAGTAAAAATATTTTTTATATTTCTTGTGATTCAGATATCTATGAGTATTTATTTCTACACAGAACCTAGGGACATACTCCCTGCCATCGCTTCCTCGCTCAGTTGTTATGCGTTATTTTGTGCAGAAGGAATGCGAATGAGGATTGCATTCTTGTTCTGCACTCTTTTGTGGATGATAAATGCATTTATTGTTGGTTCATATGGTGGGTTATTGAATGATATTTTTAATGCGATGGTATTGTGCATTACTATTATTAGGTTGTATCGTATTAGTAAATTGCAGGAGTCATCTTAGGGATATATTTAACAATGCCTTGCTAAAGAGTGATACTTTCCAAGTAAAGGTTTAGCTCAAACCTAATCTGGCTACGATACCATATTACTAAACTCTAAAGTGGATATGGCCAGATCAGGCTTGAGAGCGAACTTGTGGATACGCTACTAATTTGCTCTCTGTTGATATAGGGCTTGTAAAAAATGCCTAAATAATAAGAATACAATCAATTATGCGCTTTCTCTTATGACTAATTTATACGGCAACACTTGAGTCGTCTGCTCTAAAGGACGACCTTCTATTAGATCGATTAAAGACGTTACCGCTAATTTTGCCATTTCGACTCTAGGAACTCGGATTGTAGTTAGTCTAGGGCTGATAACTGAAGCGTATTCAAGGTCATTAAATCCAACAATATCGAGATCTCTCCCTACATGTATACTACAACGCTGACTCTCCATAATAGCACCGGCAGCCATATCATCGTTTACAAAAAATATAGCATCTGTATCTGGCCATCTTTGTAATATTTCTACTAATCCATTAGAACCATTTTGAAAAGAGCTATGTTCTTTGATATTAACGAACCTATGGCTTTCCAGTCCATGATTTTGCATGGTAGATTCCCATGCTTTTTTTCGCATTTGAGCTCGTCGGTCTAACCACGTGGAGCAAAAAGCTATGTTTTTTCGGTTCTTTTTTTCAATCAGATAATGGGTTATTTCTTTTGCTGCGCAGTACTGATCTACACCAATGTTGGCATCAAATGTGGGAGAGTCAATTATATCCATAATCTCTATGGTAGGTATATATGACTGTTTTATAAGGTTTTGAGCTTTAGATGAATGCAGAGTTTCTGTCAAAATGAATCCATCGACATTCTGTTGAAGGTATTTCTCAATAACGGCCTCCTCGCCAATAGGGGTATAGGAAGAGTCACCGATTAACAAGTTATAGCCTAATAGTTCACATTCTATTTTTGCCGTCCTTATGATCTCTGAAAAAACAGAGTTGGTAAAACTAGAAACCAACAATACGATAGACTTGCTAGATGCAGATGCGAGTGTTTTCGCGGCATTGTTTGGTATGTAATGTAACTCTCGGCACGTTTCTTTTACTCTGGCGTGAAGCTCGTCGGAAACCCGATCTGGATTATTAAGAGCCCGAGATACAGTAGACTTATTGATATTAAGAACTCTTGCAATATCAGCAATTGTTGTTCTTTTTTTCATTCTTAGACTGACCATCATTGAGGCGCCTAAATATTAGGCGCATGTATTAAAAGGTTTAACTGATTTTATCAGTATAACTCATGGAACCATTGCTCGGATGAGAGGATGTCAACCTAAGCAAGTCAAAGATGTCTTGTGAAGACCAGTCAGATGAGTCCGGTATTACAGGTTGTGAACCTGAAAGCGCAGAACAATGTAATGTGCCTTCAACGCCATTGACTTCAATTAAATCGCCATCTTTAATAAGACCGATTTGACCTGATCTTTTAGCTTCAGGGGTCACATGAACAACGGAAGGTATCTTACCTGACGCACCAGATAGGCGGCCATCTGTCACCAGTGCAACTTGATATCCTCTATCATAAATATTACTCAGAAGGGGTATAAGCTTATGCAGTTCTGGCATACCGTTTGACATGCGGCCCTGATTTTTAACAACCACAACGACATCAGTCCATAAGCTCCCGTTTACATAGGCATTATATACATCTTGTTGGCTAATGAATACTCTTGCTGGTGCCTTCACTATTAAACGACTCTGTTCTACAGAAGAAACCTTCATAATGCCTTCACCTAAATTACCGCTAAGTAATTTTATGCCTCCAGAGAGGTTAAAAGGCGCATTGTAAGCGGCAATTATTTCGTTGTCTGTGATTTCTCGATTTAGTCGATCAAGCTGTTCACTTAATGTTTGACCGTTGAAGCAAATAGCTTCTTCGTGAAGGAGTTTTAGTTTTATTAGTTGCTTCATTACAGATGATACACCACCTGCGGCATGAAATGCATTTACATCAGCCTGACCATTGGGATAGATTCGTGCTAATAAAGGTACTATTTCAGAGAGTGCGTCAATATCTTCCCAACGAAGATCAATACCCGCGGCTCTAGCAATAGCGACCATGTGGATAGTATGATTAGTCGACCCACCGGTAGCCAACCACACGACACATGCGTTAACTATAGATTGTTCGGTAACCACATCATAAAGGGCTGGAGCATCTTCTTTGAGAAGGCTTTTCACTACTGGAGATATTAGCTGTCGTTTGTCGCCACAAACCGGGCTCAGACCTGTATCGATAAGTTGTAATCCGATGGCTTCTAGCATGACTTGATTTGTGTTGGCGGTACCAAAAAAAGTACAGGTACCATGTCCGTGGTAGCATTTACATTCAACGTCTAAAAGACTGTCACTATCAATGGTCCCTTCATGAAATTTTTGCCTAGCTTTTGATTTTTCTGAATTACTTATGCCGGTACTCATAGGTCCTGAAGGTAGAAACGCGACAGGCAAATACCCTCTAGATAATGCACCAATGAGCATTCCGGGGACAATTTTGTCACACGTTCCTAGCAAAACGGCACAATCAGAGACATCACAAGCTAAAGGAACGGCAGTGGACATAGCAATGATGTCTCTACTTATTAGTGAGGCCTCCATACCTGAATACCCTTGAACAATGCCATCGCAGATAGCTGGGACTCCACCAATAAATGCTGCAGAATGACCTTCACGAATGCTCACGTCTTTAATTATATTTGGATATTCACCATATGGAACATGAGCTGAAACCATTTCGTTGTAGGAGCTGATAATACCTAAATTTCGGGATGCTTTTTTTTGAATAATGAGTTTTCGTTGAGGGTCTAAACCGGCAAAAAGATGAGCTGCGTTGCTTGATTCGAACTCAGATATGCTAGGTGAATCATTTTTAATGAGCTTTAGTCTCTCGAGATAGTTAGCTCGGGTATTAGCGCTTCGCTCAACAATTTGCTGAGTAATTGAATCCAATTTTGAGTTACACATCATAACAATATCCCAGTTTACTAATAGAAAGGTTAGTGACTTCTTCTATGGTGTTTTCGTCTATATCAACTTCAAAGAAATTTATATCTTCATGTGAGGTCGGCTCCACTAAAGCTTCAAACTGACTTATAAGCATCGAATTACCAGAGAAATAGTGGCCTTTTCGTTTTTCCATTCTTTCTTGAATGACTTTCAATGAACCTTTTAGGTAAATGAAAACAGTATCTTTAGATATGTTTTTCTGAAGAATCTCCCTATATTCCGGCTTTAAACAAGAACATGCAATCGTGATGGACTTCTCGTTTTCAATGCACTCGGTTGCCATTAAATTTAGAGAATTGAGCCATGGCAACCTGTCTTGATCATTGAGTGGGGTTCCACTGGCCATTTTATCCACGTTTTTTTTAGGGTGATGATCATCTGCGTCTATGTAATTACTTGATATTAAAGCTGAAATATTTTTTGCTACAGTGCTCTTACCTGACCCAGAAACCCCCATAACAAAAATAATTTTTTTCTCATTCATATTGTTCCACCTCACATTTTTATATTTTCCACGTTGAATATATATCAATAAACAATACTATGGCAAGCGGTTGCCAGAAATGATTTAGAATTAAAAGGTGCAAAAATGTTAGTAAAGTCAAAGGCTATTAAAGTTTCAGGGCCAAAAAAATTGAGCATTGACGAAGTGATGTTAGATGACTCAAACGACGGTGTTTTGGTCAAAGTAACACGCGGTGGAATCTGTGGTTCTGATATTCACTATTTCAATGAAGGTGGTATCGGTGATTTTAAATTATTGCACCCAATGACATTAGGGCATGAAGTCATCGGTGTTGAAGTTGAATCAGGTCGACGCGTCGCAATTAACCCAAGTAAGCCTTGTAATAAATGCAAATACTGTTTAGACGGAATATCAAATCAATGTGTTGATATGGAGTTTTTTGGAAGTGCGATGAGAAACCCTCATGTTAATGGTGGTTTTTCTGAGTACGTACAAGTTCGCGCCGATCAGTTGATTTCGTATGATGAGAATATTAGCGATGATGTAATGGCGTTCGCTGAACCTCTGGCAGTTGCAATACATGCAGTCAATCAATCTGGAGGTGTACTTGGAAAAAAAGTATTGGTTACAGGTTGTGGACCTATTGGTTGCCTAATTATAGCGGCGTGTTCTGCAGCTGGCGCGAGTGAAATTGTGGCGACAGATTTGTCTGAGCGCTGTAGAGAAATAGCAACCGTTATAGGCGCGAGTTCTGTTTATGATGCTGGCGATGAAGCACTTAACCAGTATTCTGAAAACAAAGGATATTTTGACGTTTCATTCGAAGCATCAGGTGCTATCCCTGCTATCCATCATTGTATCGATGTGACAAAGGCATACGGGAATTTTGTTCAAGTAGGAATGCGCCCAGGGATGGTAGAGATACCATTAACAAAGATCTTAGCGAAAGAAATTAAATTTTCAGGTTCGTTCCGCTTTACAAGCGAATTTGTTACCGCTGTTGAATGGCTAGAAAAGGGCTTAATTGACCCATTACCACTATTAACAAAAACATTTGATTATAAAGAGATTATTGGCGCAATTGAGTTAGCTAATGACAAAAATAAAGCAATGAAAGTACAGATATCATTTAAGGATTAAAATGAAAAATTTATTCGATTTAACTGGAAAAACGGCATTAATTACAGGTTCAGCTCAAGGTATTGGAAACTTACTAGCCCAGGGGTTAGCTGAGCATGGTGCAACCATCATCATTAATGATATTACGCAAGAAAGAGCTGATAACGCAGCAGAGGTACTAACGAACTTAGGTCATACTGCGCATGCAGTGGCGTTTGATGTAACAAAAAAACAAGAGATTGCTTCTGGGGTTGAAAAAATTGAGAGCCGATTTGGTGAAATAGATATTCTTATCAATAATGCAGGTATTCAACGTAGACACCCGTTTTTGGAGTTCCCAGAAAACGAGTGGGATGATGTCATTAATGTGAATCAAAAAGCCGTCTTCTTAATGATGCAAGAAGTGGGCAAAAATATGGTGGCAAGAAATAGAGGCAAAATCATCAATATTGGTTCAATGCAAAGTGAATTAGGAAGAGACACCATCACCCCTTATGCAGCATCAAAAGGAGCGGTGAAAATGTTGACTCGTGGTGGTTGCGTTGAGTTAGCGAAACACAACATTCAAGTTAATGGTATTGCTCCGGGTTACTTCAAAACTGAACTTACAAAACCGCTTGTAGAAAATGAAGAATTTTCAGCATGGCTTTGCAACAGAACGCCTGCAAATCGCTGGGGTAATCCTGAAGAGTTAATTGGTGCTGCAGTCTTTTTATCATCGCAAGCATCCGATTTCGTTAATGGACATTTATTGTTTGTTGATGGCGGCATGCTAGCGGCAGTCTGATCATTTATTAAAAAATAACGATTTAAATACAATAACTAAATAACTAAATAACAAAAGGTATCTTATGAATATGAATAAAATTGTCGTTGCTTTATCTACTGTTCTGTTCGCTAGCACGGCTTTAGCTGCGGATATTAATATGAAATTTCAAAGTTCAAACTTTACCGGTGAACAAGTTTATACGGTTCAAAAAGCGTGGACTGATAACATTGAAAAAACAACTAATGGCAGAATAAAGATCGATCTTCTACCGTTAAACTCTGTACTGAAATCATCAGATATGCTTACTGGTGTTCGCAACAATATCATTGATGGTGCTATCGCGACTTCTGCTATGTACTCTGGTGAAGATCCTGGTTTTGGACTAATTGGTGATACGATATCTGCGTGGAACAGTGATGAAGATATCCTTAAATTTTATTACTTTGGTGGTGGTTTTGAAGTAGTAGATGAGATTTTCCAGAAGTACGGATCTAAACTTATTGGTGTATCTTTGACTGGAGCAGAATCATTGCCATCAAAGATAAAACTTGAAAAAGTTGAAGACTTCGAAGGTGTGAAAATGAGAGCACCATCTGGGCCAATCCAGAAGTTGTTTGCTCGCATGGGCGCATCACCAGTAGGCCTACCTGGTTCAGAAATCTATACTGCGTTAGAGAAAGGTATTATCGACGCTGCTGATTTCTCAACTTTTGCCAATAACCAAAAGCAAGGTGTTCATGGTATTGCTAAATACCCTATTTACCCAGGTATCCACTCTTCTCCTAGCGTACATATCATTATGAACCTTAAGAAGTGGGATGCATTGTCTGAAAATGATCAAGCGTTTATGGTTTCTTATTTCAAAGGCATGGCTCTAGATTCATTACTACAAGCTCACTACGAAGATCGAATTGCGTATGGCGAAGCAGTTAAACAAGGCGTGACACCAGTAGCTTGGAGTGAAGAAGAAATCGCTAAAGTAAGGGTTCATGCAAAAGAAATATGGAAAGAAATAGCTGACGATTCACCAATAGGTAAAATGTATTACGATACGTTAATTAAATACTTAGATTCTCAAGGTATGATGTAAGTCATAACAAAATAAAATATATATAACAGAATGTTCGGTTCTGTTATATATCGTATCAATAGGTTTATTATGGAAAATAATTTTATCGATAAAGTAGACTCTCTCTATATTAAAATAGGTGAGATCGTGTCAATATTTTTTCTTGTCGTTGTCTTAATTGGTTTTTTTGAAGTTGTCATGAGGTATGTATTTGACTCGCCTACTCTTTGGGTTCATGAAACAACAACATTTATAATAAGTTTGTCATTACTATATGGAGGTGTAGCTTGTTTTGCAGAAAACAAGCATATAGCGATGACATTTATACGTGAAAGGTTTAATGAAAAGATTCAATGGTATATGGCTCTTTTGGTTGAATTTTTGGTGTTTATATTTATGTCGATGTTGACGTACGGTTCTTATTGTGCGACTAGGGATGCATTTATTTCACCTTTTGGAACGTTTAAAATGCAAACATCGGGTTCGGTTTTAGACACCCCTTTCCCTGCGTTAAATAAAGGATTCTTCTTTATAACATGTATTATGATTCTATTTCTATCGGTCTTGCATATATACCGTCATATAAAAACACATAATAATTTATTTGATAATGCCTTAGTTGAGGATAGTAATAATGCTTAGTGTAATCGGAATCGGTGGCGGTACCGGACTCATATTCTTGTTTATGATTTTTCTCCTCTTTGTTGGGATGCCATTAGGGTTCTTGACAGGGATGGTTGCTTTAACTTTTTCATATCTGTGGTTTGATACAACTGCGTTAATGCAGATGGTTGCATCTCGTGTAACTGATTTTACTTCTTCTTATACGTTTGTTGCTGTCCCAATGTTTGTTTTGATGGCAACAATGTTAGATAAAACCGGCATTGCTAGGGATTTATACAATGCAATGCGAGTTATCGCCGGAAGGATAAAAGGTGGTATCGCGGTACAAAGCATGGTTGTTGCGGTTCTTTTAGCGTCTATGTCAGGCATCATTGGAGGAGAAACGGTTTTACTGGGAATGCTTGCACTCCCTCAAATGTTGCGCTTAGGCTACAATAAAAACTTAGCTATCGGAACGGTAGTTTCGGGAGGAGCTTTAGGTACAATGGTTCCGCCGAGTATTGTGCTTATCATCTATGGTATGACAGCGAATGTATCAATCGGTGACCTCTTTCTTGCATCTGTGCCTGCTGCATTGTTGCTTTCTACTTTATATATGGTTTATATAATAGCGCTTTGTCACATCTATCCTCATTATGGTCCAGCGATGGATATAGAGGAGATTTTAAGTCTTACCAAGGAAGATAAAAAACGGATTCTGATCGATATTGCTATCCCTGTTGCTATTGCGGGTTGGATATTAGGGAGCATTTATGGTGGTATTGCGTCTGTTACTGAATCTGCTTGTGTCGGTGTTATGGGTGTTGCCATCGCTGCTTGGCATCGTAAAGAGCTTACAAAAGAAGTTGTTTTTAGTGCTTTAAAACATACGATTAAAACCGTTGGTATGATCATATGGGTTGGTATTGGTGCAACCATGATTATAGGTGTTTATAATTTGATGGGTGGCGATCAATATATTGCAAGCTTATTTGCAAGCTTAGACGCTCCACCAATTTATACCATCCTAATTATGATGGGTATTCTACTTGTTCTTGGTATGTTCCTCGATTGGATTGGTGTTGCTATGCTAACTATGCCAATTTTTGTACCAATAATAACGGCGCTAGGGTATGACCCTATCTGGTTTGGTGTTTTATTCTGTGTGAACATGCAAGTTTCGTTCTTAAGCCCACCATTTGGACCAGCAGCATTCTATCTTAAAAGTGTCGCTCCAGAGGGTATTGAACTAACAGATATATTTAAATCGGTTTGGCCGTTTATTGGAATGCAATTAATAGTATTGGCTGCACTATTGATTTTCCCTGAATTTATAACAGTTTTGCTCTGAGGTTGAAATGACACAATTGATAAATGAATTAAGTGCATTAAAATTAGTGCCAGTAATAGTTATAGATTCTGCAGAAGATATATTACCAATAGGTAAGTTGCTTGTTGATAATGGTTTACCGATTGCTGAAATCACTTATCGGTCATCAGCAGCAGGTGAAGCGATAAGATTATTGAAGGATAATTTTCCAGGTATACTTATTGGTGCTGGTACTGTACTTAATAAAGAACAGGTGATGTCTGCAAAAGAGTCAGGGGCTGATTTTATAGTTTCTCCTGGCGTTAATGTAGAAACTATAGCGACTTGTCGTGAAGAAAATATAACAATAGTACCAGGGGTTAATAGCCCTTCGGATATAGAATTAGCACTAAACAATAATATATCGTTGGTCAAATATTTTCCGGCGGAAGCTTCTGGAGGCGTGACTATGTTGAAAGCTCTCCTTGGGCCTTACAATATGCTTAAAGTGATGCCAACAGGTGGCATCACGGCTGATAACATTCAAAGCTACTTAGATATAGATGCAGTTGTTGCATGCGGCGGCTCATGGATTGTAGATCGAAAGCTAATCCAAGATAAAGACTGGGGCAAATTAGATCAGTTAATTAAGGATGCTTGTGGCCAACTTAATGAGTGTGAATAACGAACTAGGTTGGATGAAGGCATAGTGTAGTTACATCTAAGGCTAGATATAATAATATTTAGCCTTAGATATTCGCAAACTTCTTGTTCTTAATTGTAGTGGTTAGTGGGACTTGACCATTACAATCTTTGCACGCGCCCTCATTTAAGGTTAAGAGTGACTGCTTGTGCTGTTATACAGAGAAGAATCTATTTTGATCACGACTTTATTTATAGGTTGTCCCCCTGACTTAGACACCATTGGGCGGTGCCATTCTCCTGGATAAAAAACGACAAATTCCCCCTCATTAAGTGTTACGGACTGTTCGTTATTTACGCTTTCGACAAATTCCACGTCATTGTCAAATTTTTTCCCATCCATAAAAGCACTCGTAGCTGGCTTTATTGCATAGGTAAGCGTTTCTTGTCCTGCGAGAACCAAATGTACATCAATATATGATCGATGTATTTCGATCTGTGAGTCGTCTAATGCCCTATCGTTATCGTGTACTTTAACAACAAAAAAATGGTCCTCATCGATTTTGGTCACACCGAGTTCTAGGCTTGACAATTCGAGCTTTAATGCACGAGAAATAAACTGATGAATGAGGTTATTGTTGTCTAATGAATGTATGTCAGAACAGTGCATATTAAACCTTTTATATGAGATAAATATTAATTATGTAGCCGGGCAAAACTCTATGATTTTACCATCATTAACTAAATAACAGTCCATGCCTGCTGCAATTGCAGCTTGTTTGCCTATCTTTGTATCTTCAAAGACAACACACTGATTTGCAGGTGTGTTGAGTTGTTGAGCGACGGAGAGAAAAGTGTCTGGAGAGGGCTTGTGGTTAACCACCTCATCAGAGGTAACTAATATCTCTACCATGGTTAGAATATCCGTCGTGTCCAAGATTTCTTTGGCATGCTTGCGTTGTGCGCCGGTGCCTATTCCAATTTTTTTCGTGAGGTAATTATCTTTTAGTATTTGATAAACCCCGGGAATAGTATCGCCTTTAAACGCAATAGATTCGAAGTTGGAAATTTTATCCTGAGTGATCAAATCTGCGTTTAGATCCAAATTGTAACGATTAATGATTTCAATCGTTACTTTTCTAGTTGGCATCCCCCCGAGTTGATTTAACCACTCTTTCTCATAAGGGATATCAAACGTTGTGCAGGTTTTTTCCCAAGCAGCAGCGTGCGCTATCATTGAGTTAATTAAGGTTCCATCTAAGTCAAAGATAATGCATTTATATTTGTCTAAATTCATATAAATAATTTTAGTACGTGTGCGATGGCGGGAAGTGTACATTTTTTATGCGCCATTTTTCCACATAATATTTCTGAAAAGAGACAATTTCTCTCTTCTATCTACCTTTCGACTCACGTTAATTATTCATTCTCATTTAAGAATGTATAGCTAAGCGGTTATCGTGAACATACTGACCAGAAAATTATTTTACAGTTTGTTAACAAATGAATTATTCAGTGATCCTCGTCTAAAAATCATCAAATCAACTTAACCTTACATTTAAATATCCAACTTAGATCTCGTTTTTCGGTTTTTTTTGCTGTTTGTTTAAAAATCAGTAACTTAGGTTTTACAGTGTGTCATTCGTCATAAAACTCCAACGACAATAGTGACAAAATTCGGAATTTGAACCATTATATATTCCGCATTACGGAATTCATCGGAGTAAAAATTATGCCATTGGTAACAACTGAAAAGCTTCAAGAAGAATATGAAAGAATTTTATTAGCTCGCGATATGAAGCCTGAAATGGCAACGAAGCTTGCTGCAGGTTTTGTCGAGATGGCAAACGAAGGTACTTACTCTCACGGTATTAACCGTTTTCCTGTATTCATAGATCAGGTAGATAAAGGCCAAATTAAATTAAATGAAGTACCTGAGTGTGTGAACAGCATGGGTGCTTTAGAGCAGTGGGACTGTAATTTTGGACCGGGTGTTTTAAACGGCCTTATTTGTTCAGAAAGAGCGATGGAACTTGCACGTGAGTTCGGTATTGGTATGGTCGGAATGCGTAATTCTAACCATTGGATGCGTGGTGGTGCCTATGTTCTAAAAATGGCTCGCGAAGGCTTTGCAGGTATAGCTTCAACCAACTCAATAGCAGTAATGCCAGCATGGGGTGGTAAAGACCACCGCGTAGGTTCAAACCCATTAATTATGGCTATCGCTGGTGACCCACCTGTTCTTGTGGATTGCTCTATGAGTCAGTATTCGTATGGTCAGTTACAAAATTATGTATTAGCAGACAAGCAGTTACCTGTAGTTGGTGGTTTTGACGACAATGGTGAATTGACAACCGATCCTCATATTTTGTGGGAAAATAAGCGTTTGCTACCAATGGGGTTCTGGAAAGGGTCGTCTATGGCAATCGTACTGGATATGATGTTGACGGCTATTACTGGCGGTAACTCGGTTCCTGCTTTAACGGAAGATATGGGCGGAGAATTTGGTGTTTCTCAATTTTTGATCGCTATCGACCTGAGTAGAACCATGGACAAAGGACGATATGCTCAAGAGATGAAACGTATTAGAGATTATGTCTTAGCTTCTGAGCCTGCAGAAACGGGTTCAGTAATGATTGCTGGTTCTGAGATTCAAAGTTTCATTGATAAGCATGAACAAGCGGGTGGCATAGAAATACATGATGAGATTTGGAATCAAATTACGTCATTGTAATTTAAGAGAAGTAGGAGAACTTTATGCAAAATAATATGCTAAAGGTATTTATGTGGATCTGGAAAAGCATCGATATTTTGATGGCTGTCATTTTGGCATTCATGGTCGTACTTGTATTTGTTAATGTGGTATTGCGCTATGGATTTTCTTCTGGTCTACGTCCTTCTGTCGAACTCTCTCGATTAGGTTTGGTTTGGGTGGTAATGCTTGGTGCTGCAGTCGTGCTGCGCCGAGGAGATCACTTAGCTGTTGCTGAGTTTTCTGAAAAATTACTTCCTAGAGCCGTCCCATTTTTAAGACGTATATGTTGGGTAATTATTACCGTATCGGTCGGCATGCTCTACATCGGTTCTTATCGACAAATGATGTCGAACTGGTCTGATATTTCACCATTAACGGGTCTTCCTTCATCATTGTTTTATATGGCTGGTGTCGTGTCGGGGCTATTGATGGGAGTGATTGCGGTGGTTCGTATTATTAACCCAAATTGGCTACTAGATAACGTAGACATGGAGAAACAGTAATGACTCTCGCGATATTCTTATCGGTATTAATTATCTCAATCCTATTGGGGCTACCTGTGGCATTTGCGCTGCTGTTGTCTTCAATGGCTTTGATGCTGCATATGGATTTCTTTAGTGCTGATATTCTTGCGCAATCTTTAATAAATGGTGTGGACAGCTTTACGCTCTTGGCCATTCCATTTTTCTTGATTGCTGGTGAGGTGATGTCATCTGGCGGACTGTCTACCCGTATCGTTCGCTTAGCTACAACCTATGTTGGGCATCGTCAAGGTGGCCTTGGATATGTCGCAATTTTGACATCGGTACTTTTGGCGGGATTATCTGGGTCTGCCGTTGCAGATGCTGCCGCGTTAGTTAGTATTCTTTATCCAATGATGAAGGCGGCTAAATACCCAGAAGCATCGTCAATGGGTCTGCTGGCATCCGGCGGTATTATCGCTCCGGTTATTCCACCTTCAATTCCATTGATTTTGGTTGGTGTGGCGGGTGGTATCTCTATCAAAAACTTGTTCCTTGGCGGGATTGTTCCTGGCTTGCTAATGGGCATGACGTTGATGTTCGTATGGAGAATGACCGTTCGTAAAGAGAATTTGGAAGTCTCAGAACGTGCAACGAAGGCTGAGAAACGTGCTGCGCTTAAAGATGGCATTTGGGCATTGTTTTTACCCGTTATCATCATTTTTGGTATTCGTCTTGGTATCTTTACGCCGACGGAAGCTGCGGTTGTTGCGGCGGTATACGCTATCGTTATATCTACGTTTATTTATCGTGAACTTACATTAAAAAGTTTCTACAAAATCTTATTGAATGCTGGCCGCTCTACCGCGATGGTTATGTTCCTTGTTGGTTGTGCAATGGTGGCTGCATGGTTGATTACGGTTGCTCAACTTCCTCAGCAATTAGCCGAGATGTTAGGGCCATTGGTTGACAGTCCACGCTTGTTAATGGCCGTTATCATGTTATTGGTGTTATGCGTTGGTATGGTTATGGATTTGAGTCCAACAATCTTAATCCTAGTACCGCTGTTAATGCCGATTGTCAAAATGGCAGGTATCGACCCAACGTATTTCGGTTTGATGTTTGTTATCAACTGTTCGATTGGTCTAATTACGCCTCCAGTAGGCACTGTTCTTAACGTGGTATGCGGCGTCGCTCGTGTGCCTATGTCTACAGCAGTAAAAGGTGTTTTACCGTTTATTGCTGCATATATGATGCTTTTAACACTATTTGTAATATTCCCAAGCATTATTACTGTGCCAATGTCTTTTGTCATTGGTTAACCCTCTAAGGAGAGAAAAATGAAGTCATTATTTAAAGTCGTAGGAATTGCATCGGCGGTCGCATTTAGCTCAACAGCTATGGCACAAACAACATTAAAGTTAGTGCACGCGGCTCCTGAATCAGATCTTCAACAAGACATGTCTTTGTTCTTTAAGAAAGAAGTTGAAGCTCGTTCAAATGGCGAAATTAAGATCAACATCTACCCACAGGGTCAGCTTGGCAATGACAAGCAGATGATTGACGGTTCACGTTCTGGCATCCTAGATATCGCGATGGTTGGCCTTAATAACTATTCTGGCCTACTACCAGAATCATCCGCTTTCACATTACCTTTTATGTTCCCTAATCGTGAAACGGCTTACAAAGTACTTGATGGTGCTCCAGGACAAGAAATCCTACAGAAAATGGAAAAATTTGGCCTGAAAGGACTTGGTTACCCAGAAAACGGTTACCGCAACATGACGAACAACGACAAGCCAATCCGCGTTCCTGCAGATGTTGAAGGCCTGCAAATGCGAGTCAATGGTTCAAAAGCACTGAATGATATGTTTAAAGAGTTAGGTGCTAACCCATTACAACTTCCTATTGCTGAACTATATACGGCATTGGAAACAGGTGTTGTTGATTCTCAAGACCATCCAATCGGTGTGACTTTGTCATTTAAGTTCTACGAAGTACAAAAGTATTTGAGCTTAACTCAGCACGCATACTCACCTCTTGTTCTTACTATGAATCTTAAGAAATTCAATAAGTTAAGTTCTGATGAGCAAAGTATTATTACTGACGTAGCGGCAGAAGCTGTTGCCATGCAACGTGAGCTTAGCATCGAGAAAGAAGACAAGATGATTGCTGAACTTGAAGCTGGCGGTATGGAAGTTAACCGTGACGTAGATGGTGCTGCATTCCAAAAGGCTATCGCGCCTGTATGGAAAGCATTCATTGAAGTAAACGGTGATGCAATGGTTAAGAAAATTGAAGCAGCAGCAAAATAAGCTGTCGCTAAATTGACATGTTGTCTGGCTGAAAAGCGAGGCAATATGTCAATTTCTAACCTTTATTAGCACCTTCATTTCACTCACAAATTCGGTAAAAATATTATGTACCAACAATTAAAAGAGCGTGTATTGGCGGCAAACCTTCAACTGCCCAAATATGGCCTTGTTACTTTCACTTGGGGTAATGTATCTGAAATTGATAGAGACAAGGGTGTTATTGCCATTAAGCCATCTGGTGTTGAATATGATGTCATGACGGTTGACGACATTGTAATTGTTGATTTAGATGGTCATCGTGTTGAAGGGAAACTTAATCCATCGAGTGATACGGCGACTCATATTGAGCTGTATAAAGCATTTACGTCCATTGGTGGAATTGTACACACCCATTCGCGCAATGCGACAGTTTGGGCGCAAGCAGGTTTGGATATACCCGCATTAGGTACGACTCACGCAGACTACTTTTACGGAGACGTTCCCTGTACTCGTCAACTTACAAGTGAAGAAATCCATACTGATTATGAAAAAAACACTGGTTTGGTGATAGTAGAAGAATTTCAGAAACGCAACATCGATTCAAAAGCGATGCCGGGTGCGATAATCGCAGGCCATGCTCCATTTACATGGGGGAAAGATGGCTTTGATGCGGTGCATAATGCTGTGGTAATGGAAGAAGTGGCAGCAATGGCAACAGCTACTCGCGCACTGAATGTGGATATAAAAATTAATCCTGAATTGTTGGATAAGCACTATAACCGTAAACACGGGAAAAATTCGTATTATGGTCAGAAATAGGGTGTAGAAATATGCACAAATTATTGGCATTAGATCTCGACGGGACAGTACTCAACTCGCAACACAGAATCAGTCCTGTATTAGTCGATACAATCAAAAATATCTCTCAGAAAGTCCCTGTTATTATTGTGACTGGACGACATCATGTTGCCGCTCAGCCTTATTATAAAGAGCTGGGTCTGCGTACGCCGATAATTTGTTGTAATGGTACCTATATGTTTGATTACGCGACTGACAGCGTAATCAGTGAAAACGCAATAGACAAAAATATCGCAGCTGATTTCATCTCAATATCAGATAAGCATGATTTGAAAATGGTGATGTATGTACGAGATGCGATGCTGTATTCGAATAAAAGACCCATTGCTTATATGGAAACGTTATCGCAATGGGCGAAGTCTTTCCCTGAAGGTTCTCAACCAAATATTCGGCGAGTAGATAATTTTTTCGATGAGTTAGACGCAACAGATTTCGTCTGGAAATTTGTTGTCGAGGGGGGCGATATTGATGGTTTCTCGAATATCGAATTTGTGAAAACGAATTTTAATGGAGAGCGTTCTTGGGTTGACCGAGTTGATTTCTCCGCGGCTGGTAACAGCAAAGGTAACGCTTTGTCTGGTTATGTGAAACAGCTTGGCGTGTCTTTAAATGAGTGCGTAGCGGTAGGAGACAATCATAACGATATCTCAATGCTAAAGTTAGTGGGGCTTGGTATCGCGATGCAGAATGCCGACCAAAAAGTAAAAGCTTCTGCGACGTTAGTGACTGAAAAGTCCCATGATGATGAGTTGGGATTATCGACACTTTTAAAAAGTCTATTTTTGTAGAGAATAATTATGTTAGTTGGAAATACACAAAAAAACTTACTTACCAAAACTTACCCTTTGGCGGTGCAAGATATTCTTCAATATTTAAATAGTCTTGACCAATCTTTATTAGAATTAGGGCGTCATGAATTGCCAAACTATGACCCTAAACAAGCGTGGTTTGTGGTTCTTGAGTATGAAAAAGAACCCATCTCCTGTTTTAAGCCAGAGGTCCACAAGCATCACTCTGACCTTCAGATTGTATTGCAAGGTTCTGAGACGATGGCATGGTCAATAGATACTGGTCATCATGTCAATGCAGAAGAATATAATAAAGACCGCGATCTCCAATTTTATCAATTTGAAAATATAAAACTCAATTATATCGAAGCATTACCGGGCTGCTTCTATCTGTTTACTCCCAATATCGTTCATATCACCAACATCCATGATGGGAACTCGCAACCTGTTCGAAAACTCGTCGTTAAAATCCATAATGATCTATTGGGAGCTTGTGAATGAATTTTTATATAGGAATAGACTCTGGTGGCACCTTTATGAAGGCGGCATTATTTGACGCTAAAGGTGTACAACATGGATTAGCAAGAGTGTCAGCCAAGGTGATTAATGACCGACAAGGCTGGGTTGAGAGAGATCTTGATGCACTATGGGAAAACGCCGTATCAGTTATAAAGCAACTTCTTGCAAGCACTCACGTTGACGTAAGTTTGATCAAGGGTATTAGTATTTCGGCGCAAGGGAAAGGTGCGTATTTACTTGATAAGTCTGGAGACAATCTAGGTTATGGCATTATGTCATCGGATTCTCGTTCTCTGCCTATTGTTAAACAATGGTTGGAGCAAGGTTTAGCTCAAGAAACCTACCCCATTACATTGCAGACATTATGGACAGGACACCCGGTCTCTATTATTCGTTGGATTAAAGAAAATGACGCTGAGCGTTATGCGAATATTGGTTCAATTATGATGGCGCATGATTACCTACGTTACCGGCTTACGGGCGAAATTGGTGCTGAGATCACCAATATGTCAGAAAGTAATTTTTTCAATTCTATCAGAGGTTGTTACGACCGAGAACTGCTCAAGAAATTCGGTATTGAGGAAGTTTGGGAAGCGCTTCCTCCCATTGTTAATCCTCAACAACAAGCCGGTATGGTGACCAAGAAAGTAGCGGATGAAACAGGTTTAGCAGCAGGTACGGCAGTATTTGGCGGGCTATTTGACGTGGTTTCAACGGCAATTTGTTCCGGTATTAACTCTTCAGTTGATACGCTTAACTATGTCATGGGTACGTGGTCAGTAACCTCTGGAATTACCAAAGAAGTCACCAAAGAAGAACACAATTTTGTTTATGGTCATTATGCAGTAGATGGGGAATACATCATTCATGAAGCAAGTCCAACTTCTGCTGGTAACTATGAGTGGTTTGCCGATTATCTAGGCGAAGATGGTCAATTAAATCATGTTGAGAATCAATCTCTGGTAGAAGGGTTAAAGCCGGCTGATAGCAGTATTTACTTTGTGCCATTTTTATATGGATCAAATCAAGGGTTAGGACTTAAATCTGGCTTCTATGGTTTGCAGTCCCACCATACCAAAGGCCACTTGATACAAGCTATTTGGGAAGGAATATTATTTTGCCATAACATTCATTTAGAGCGAATGCGAATACGCTTTCCAAAAGCGGAAATATTGAAAGTAACCGGTGGGCCAGCATCAAGTCCTGTTTGGATGCAAATGTTAGCGGACCTAACCGGAATGACGGTAGAGATCTCAAATGTAGATGAAACGGGTTCACTCGGCGCGGCAATGGTTGCCATGGTAGGTGCTGGTGAGTTTGATTCTGTGGATGAGTGTGGGCAAACGTTAGCGGTCGCTTCTTCTCGTGTTTATCCTAATAAAGATAACTACGAGAGCTATCAAAATAAATACAAAAATTATCAGCGCTTGGTTCAACTATTTAAGCAATTTGAGGAAGAGATGAATGTCTAAACCATTATTGCAGATGGCACTCGATGCCACTGACATTGAAACAGCACTTGCCTCTGTAGAATTGGTGGCTGATAAGCTGGATGTGATCGAAATTGGAACCATTCTAGCCTTTGCTCATGGTGTGGATAGCGTTCGAATTATAAGAGAGAAATACCCTAATCATATTATCGTCTGTGATATGAAGATAACCGATGCAAGCGCGATATTGTCTCGGCTAGCAATGGAAGCTGGTGCTAATTGGGTTACGGTCAGTGCCGCAGCGCATATTGAAACTATCCGCGCGGCCAAAAAAGTAACCGATGAGTTTGATGGTGAAGTTCAGATTGAACTCTATGGTCACTGGACCATGGAAGATGCCAAAAGTTGGGTTGCTATGGGGATAACGCAGGCCATCTATCATCGCTCACGAGATGCTGAACTCGCAGGAGTGAATTGGACCAATGAAGATCTGAATAAGATGCAAGAATTGTCTGATATAGGCATTGAACTCTCTATCACTGGTGGTATTGTGCCAGAAGACCTGCATTTATTTAAAGATTTGTCCGCCAAGTCATTTATAGCTGGTAGAGCTCTAGCGGGTGAAAACGGGAAAAAAATAGCAGAGTATTTTCATAATGAAATTGAAAAACACTGGTAAAAAATATGAGTGAACAAATTAAATCCTTATCCAAAGCACTAACGGTTTTAGAATTTTTGGGTGGTTTCCCAAATGGTATTTCATTACAAAAAATCTCAGAAGGAACAGGTTTTAATAAATCGTCTACCCATCGAATTTTGGCGACATTTGAAGCTTCTGGGTATGTAGCTCAGTTGAACTCGGGGAAAGAATATCGATTGACGATGAAGCTTGTCCATTTAGGACATACAGCAATAAATTCGGATGTGACTGGCGCAGTAAAACCTTACTTAGGTGAATTGTTGGATGATGTTAATGAAACGGTTAATTTCTTATCGTTTGATTCTGACAATATTATCTTCAAGGATAAATTTGAGCCTGCTGATGCTTCATTTCGAACCCGTACTTATGTTGGATTACATTCACCAATGTATTGTTCAGCAGCGGGTAAGTGCTATTTAGCATTCTGCTCTGATCTTGCTAGAGAAGCGTACTGGCAGAGAAACGTCAGCACAATGAAGCCACTGACAGAAAATACAATTTTAGATAAAAAGCAATTCTTAGACGTTTTAGATGAAATCAGAGAACGTGGATATGCATTAGATGATGAAGAAAATGAAGCAGGAATTTCATGTGTAGCGGTTCCTGTTTTTGATAAAAATAAGGCTCCGGTATACGCGGTTAGTGTCTCTTCTTTAACGCCAAAAATGAAGCAAGTTGGATATGAATTGTTGGCAGAGAAAATTCAGAGCATCACCAAGCGTATCGAGCAGCAACTCTTTTAAGGATAGAGAATGTTTGATTCCAAAAACAAATTTAGATTAGGTATCTATGAAAAAGCGATGCCAACGTCATTGACTTGGGAAGAAAGATTGCAGCATGCGAAAAACGCGGGCTTCGATTTTGTCGAAATTTCTGTAGATGAAACGGATGAACGTCAAGCTCGATTGGATTGGTCAGACGATGAAATCTATGACCTGCGCCGTTTGTGTGAGAAGCATAGTATGCCGTTGCAATCTATGTGTTTGAGTGCTCATCGAAAATTCCCATTCGGCTCAATGGACGAAGAAGTTAGAGAAAAGTCTTTAGTTATCATGCAAAAGGCAATCTCTCTTTCTTATAAACTCGGCATCCGTTGTATTCAAATGGCCGGTTATGATGTCTATTACGAACCTCAGTCTGAAAAAACACACGCTCGATTTGTTGATGGTATGAAGCAGGCTGCGAAGATGGCCGAACGTGCAGGCATTATGTTGGGCGTAGAGATTATGGATACACCGTATCTAAATTCCTTGAGCAAGTTTGAAGTATTGAAGCGTGAAATACCATCACCTTATTTCATGGCATATCCCGATGTGGGTAACATTACTGGTTGGAATTATGATGTGTGTACTGAGCTGAAGTTGAGCCGAGATCATATCGTACAAATCCATTTGAAAGACACGTTGCGTGTATCAGAGACATGTAAGGGTCAGTTCAGAGATCTTGTCATAGGTGAAGGACAGGTTGATTTTCATTCGATATTTAAAACCTTGGTGGATATTGACTACAGTGCACCGCTGGTGATAGAGATGTGGGCTCAAAACGACAACTGGTTAGATGAGATTAAAGAAGCGAAGAATAAAATCCAGACTATTGCGAATAGTGTTGGCTTCGAGCTCTAAATGACAACAAGACATACCCTAAGTCATTGGCGTTGTCGTGAGGCGGCAAACGGGCGAGACTCGTGAGCCTAGGCAATGGATATCGCTGGATCGCTATTGCCGCCAATAACGATATTGCGTTAGGCACGACGGGTATGAAGCACTATAAAGCAGAAAAACGCAGTCTGTAATCAATTTGAAACGCAACCTTAAGAGAGTCATAACATGACCATTGTAAGAACGGCATTTTTTGAAGCGGAATTAACTGAAGCACAAAAACAAGATTTCTATCAGTACATGGAAAAAGAAGTGGTACCAATTATTCGGACATTTCCTAATAACCAAGGTGTCGTGGTTAATAGGCCTGAAATGATAGAAGCAGAAAGTCAGAAAAACTTATTGTTGATGATGCAACACAGCTATGAAAATCAATCGGTGATGGAATCTGCATTGGATTCTGATGCAAGGTTAGCTAGCATGCATGCGACCAAAGTTATTATTGAAAAATACGATATCAAAGTGCATCACATTAACTTTATTCGTGATTAAGCAAAGATTTAACACCAAAAAGCAGAAGCATGTGAAGTGCCTTCTGCTTTTTTTTGACCTGAATGTGAGGTTCTAGATTGATTAGGTTCAAAAATCGAGATTCAGCCCTAACGCTATTATCATCTGTTTTTTTTATATGGGGTTTTATTACTGTAGCCAGTAATTCTTTAATTCCTCATTATAAACAATTGTTTAATCTGGATTATCAGACGGTAATGCTTTTTCTCATGTCATTTTTTATTACACGGATAGTGACTTCATTACCCATTTCATTTTTGATGGAAAAAATAGGCTATAAAAGAACGCTAAAGTATTGCCTATATTGGTGCTTTCTCGGCTGCTTAGCGATGGCCTATTTTGTCCAGACAGAAACGTTGACCTTGACGTTGCTCGGCATTTTACTTATGGCATCTGGGATATCTTCTATCCAAGTAGTGAGTTCTCCCTATGTATCGTTGCTTTCGACACCAGATCAAAGCATGCGTAGGCAAAGTATTGCAACAGCGTCCAATTCCATTGGAACCGTTTTAGGTCCGGTTGTGTTGAGCTCAATTATCCTCATTGCAAGTACCTTAGGGCTTGTGAATACAGGGCAACAAATTTCCATATTGTTTTTAGTTATCGCCGTCTATTTTTTAGGATTGATAATCTGTTTTAGAGCGATTGAGTTACCTGATATTAGACCGAGTGCTAGGATTGGGTTTTTTAGTGGGTTCTTCATTTTATTAAAGCGACCACGTTTTTTGAAAATAGCGGCCGTACTTCTGTTATATGTTGGGATGGAAGTGTGTTTTGGTACTTTTACGATTACTTATTTAGCAGATGAACAATTTGGTGGGTTAGGGTTAGTACGAGCGACGCAGTTTATTGCGCTTTATTGGGCATGGATGTTTTTTGGGCGGTTTGCTTTTGCAAAATACGGACATCGAGCTCATAGCTTTCGTCTATTCACTATTATGTGTCTACTGGCGATTGTGGTTTGTTTGATTGCGACACAGGTAACAAGTGTATTTGTGGGGTATTTGATGATAATGGTGGGTCTGTTTAATTCCGTTCTTTATCCCATTATATATGCACAAGCACTTCGTGCGTCAGGAAGCTATAACTCTCAAGGTGCGGCGATACTTATTATGTGCACAATGGGGGGGGCTATCTTGCCTTTGATACAGGCCATTGGCATAGATAAGTATGGTTTGAGTACCAGTTATTGGATACCCGCAATAAGCTATGTCATTATGATTGGGCTGTTTAGAGGAAACCTAAAGAATCAGACATAATGATGTGGTAGGGGATGATTATTTACAATAATCCATTTTCGATTGCTTTAAACCGTAAATGATTAGACCCAAGCTGACGCTAATAATAAGGTAATTACCGCCAACACAACGGACATTTTAGTAAAGAACAATACTTCATTTGCTGCCGATGATAATAGGCGGTTAAGTGAGCTTGTTGCTGTCATCGTATGGTTTGTTAAGATTGTCGTATTCATGTATATATTCCAATTAAATGTGATTTGAGTCACATTATGATCGAAAGCGTGATTGCGGTCAAGCTAATGGCGTCATTACAGATGCAAAGGTAATCAAGTAACAAATCAAATTTATTCGTATAAGTGAAAATTTTGTAAGGTTATGTATTTTCTTTGTATACAGCTCTCTATACGGTATTGAAACTCTAGCTCCTAAATTCGATCTATCTTATATTTAGTGTAGGAATTGAACATAGGATATAAATTCATGGGAATAGAAGAGCGATTATCAAAGGTCGAAGCGTTACCTAGAATTAAGCAAGTTTTGCAAGATGCGCTTAATATCGTCAATCAGGACGAATTCGATTTTGATGAACTTGCAATAAAATTGTCTATGGACCAACTTCTCAGTACAAGCATGTTGAGGATGGCCAATTCTGCACAATTTGGCGGGCGAAGAGAGATCTCATCGCTTAATGAAGCCATCGTGAGGCTAGGTGAAGACAACGTTCGCACCCTTGTTCGTTCTTCCGTTTTATCAATGGCTTTCCCTGTGATTAAAACCATCAGTTTGAAAGATTATTGGTCGAAAAATTTTGAGATATCCATGATAGCCAGCAAGATTGGCGTTATTGCGGGATTGGATAAAAACGAGGTTTTTACGACAGGTACTCTGCATAATATCGGTGAGTTGATGATTCATGCGAATCTGCCTGATGAAGCCCAAATAATGGTCGATCGGATAGCGAAGGGAGAAGACCCATATCGAGTTCAAGAAGAGTTGTTGAATACAACCGTGCCTTACTTAGGGGCTAGACTTGCTCACGCTTGGAACTTTCCGCCTCAAATGGTCGAGGCTATTTTCTTTTTGCCTAATCCAGAAAAAGCAAAGCTTTCACCAACACTCGCTTATACGATTCGTTTAGCCAGTGATCTTCACAATGTTTGGGACTCACTGATTAAAGAAGATGATAAGCTGACCTTTATCTCATCTCACCCGAGTGCTATTGCATTGAAGTTGGGCAAGGACGTTATTGCGACGATTGATGGTGTTCGTGGTAAAGGCTTTGAGCTAGCTTATAAGATGTTTGCATAGAAGAATGAAAAGTCATTTCAAATGAAGAGGGGTGAGTCGGTTATATACTCTCCTCTCTACACCCCCGTTCTAATCACTATTCTTTGTTATTGACAACAGGATGTTGTACATGATGGCTAAATGTCAGAGTGTAAATTAATGCTTACTCTTTAATTGCTGTACAAGTAACCCGATGACGATCATAACTAGCCCCACCAAGGTTGAGAGATGTATTTCTTCACCGATGATATAGGCAAGTAAAAGCAATGAAACAAACGGAGAGATAAAAATTAGATTACTTATTCTCGCGGTATTCTCGGTGGATTTTAGTGCAGATATCCAAAGAACAAAGGTAATTCCCATTTCAAATAGTCCGACATAGGTAACGGCTAGCCATCCTTTTATACTCATATCCCATGAGGACTGTTCATAAAAACAAAGAGCGACAGCAAAAGGCAAGGCAACAACAAAGCCTAAAAAGACGCCAATGACTGGATCAGCTTTATTTTTCGCATTGAGAATCCAGTAGCCGGACCAAAGTAGCGTGGATAATAATGCCAAGCCAACGCCGAGTGGGCTATCAAAATCAAGTGCCAGTAAATCTCCCTTTGTGGCAATAATCACAACACCGAAATAACCAAGCGCGCACGCAAACCAATCTTGTTTTTTTATTTTTTGACCGAGAAAAACTGCGGCCATCAACGTTAATGTAATCGCCCAGCTGTAGTTTAATGGCTGCGCTTGTGAGGCCGGTAGTAACTCATAGGCCTTAAAGAGTATTAAGTAATACGCCAATGGATTGATGAGCCCAAGGATGACGAAATAGAGTGGATTGGAGAAGAAGGTAGTGAATATCTGATTCACTTTCCCTTGGAAATGACAGAGTGAGAATAAGGTTACCGCAGAAACAAAACTCGCCACAGTCAACATTTGAATAGGTGTAAATTCTTGCAAGGTTATTTTAAAAGCGGTGGCAACTGTTGACCAAAGCATGACAGCAGCAATACCAAATCCTAAAGCGCGACGTTCATTTATCATGTAAATTTTTGTTTTGTTCAAATGGACTGGAATAGTAGCATTTCTTGAATTTTGAATCTTTGCGTTATTAATTGCAAAACTACGAAAATCAACGTCGACAAATATTCCCTAGATTCAATAAATAAAATGCCTGAGTTTCCAATGGCCTTTACGTTCAAGAAGCAATACATTCAACCGATACCGAATGACTGGACATTTATCCAGTACACACTTACCATTTGTCCAGCATTCAAAGGATTAAGACTGACATTATGCAGTGGATTATAGAAAATCAAGAACTCGTTATTACTATTCTCGTTAGTGGTATTTTTTCGGCATTTATTGTCGGTTGGTGGATAAAACAAAAGTATCAGTTTCAGATTCAGTTGCTAAAACAACAAGCGGAAGCCGACCAAAACTTGCTTAGTTCTAAAAACGAGCAACTTGAGCAGAGCATTCAGCGAACTCAAACAGAATTAGAACAGTTGGATATCGATAGAGATAAAGCGGCGCATGAATTAACACAAACTCATGGTCAGCTAATGGCTGCCATGGAAAATTTACGCCACTTTGATTCTGTAAAAAAAGAACGTTTGAGGTTTTCTCAACTACTTGAGCTTGCCAGAGAAGAGATATCACAAAGAAAAGCGGAATTAAGAGAGCAACAAGCAAGGCATCAAGAAGAAAGTAAGGCCGTTCATGAAAAGGTCGAATTATTGGAGAAGGCAGAGCTGCGTCTAAAGCAAGAGTTTGAACAGCTCGCTAATAACCTTTTTGATGCCAAGACGGCGAAAGTTGATCAGCAAAATAAGCAAAGTCTTGAAGGGCTGCTCACACCGTTAAAAGAACAGTTAGAAGGTTTTAAAAAGCAGGTAACAGATAGCTATGGTATGGAAGCCAAAGAGCGGCACACACTGGTTCATGAAATTAAAAGTTTACAGAAACTTAATGAGCAAATGACGAAAGAAGCCGTCAATTTAACCCAGGCCTTGAAAGGTGACAACAAACAGCAAGGTAATTGGGGTGAGGTGGTTTTGGCTCGAGTGTTAGCCGAGTCTGGCTTGCGAGAGGGGCATGAATATCAAACACAAGTTAGCCTTCAAGATGACGCGGGTAAGCGCTATCAACCGGATGTCATTGTGTACCTTCCTCATGAAAAGCAGGTAATTGTTGACTCAAAAATGGCGTTGGTTGCCTATGAAAGGTATTTTAACGCTGAATCAGATGCAGATAAACAGCAGGCGATAAGCGATCACTTATCCGCATTACGCGGCCATATCAAAGGCTTAAGCCTTAAAGACTACCAACATCTAAAAGGCATACAGAGCCTCGATTATGTATTAATGTTTATTCCCGTGGAACCTGCTTTTCAGGTTGCGATTGAGGCCGACCCAAGCTTAGTAAAAGATGCGATGGAAAATAATATCATTTTAGTCAGTCCCACAACGTTGTTGGTGGCGTTAAGAACGATTGATAACCTTTGGCGTAATGAAAGACAGAATCAAAATGCAAAAGTGATCGCGGATAGAGCAAGTAAACTTTATGATAAGTTAAGACTTTTCGTCACCGATATGGAATCGGTAGGGCAGTCATTAGACAAAGCGAATCAGAATTACCAAGGTGCAATGAGTAAACTGGCTACGGGTCGAGGAAATGTAATCCGGCAGGCAGAAAGCTTCAAAGAGTTAGGTGTCGAAGTTAAGCGCTCAATACCGACAAGTATTATTGAGTTAGAACAAAATTGCCTAACGGAAGCGTCGGCAAAAGAAAGACATCAGGCAGAGGATAAAGTAAACTGACGGTCCGCAATTCTTACTGGTTTGTGAAAAACACACACCATCTTCATATTGCCTACTTGCGGAGTTAGAATTGACTTAATGTACGTATGTATTTCTAATTAAGACTGAATGTATTGAATATTTTAAAGCAACAAAGCTGTTGTTAAGGTATTGCACAAGAGGAACACAATGACCGATATAAGCCTAAATGAAAACTCAGCGATACCATCAGATGAGACGACACACTTTGGTTTTAAAACGATAGCCAAAGATGAGAAAGTCGCCAAAGTAGCGGAAGTATTCCACTCTGTAGCAACGAAATACGATATTATGAACGATCTAATGTCAGGCGGTGTTCACCGTATCTGGAAGCGCTTTACTATTGATTGTAGTGGAGCAAGACCAGGTCAAAAAATTCTGGACCTTGGTGGTGGCACCGGTGATCTGACGGCAAAGTTTTCTCGCATTGTTGGTGAACAAGGCCATGTCATTCTTGCAGACATAAATAACTCAATGCTGAATGTAGGCCGTGACAAACTGCGTAATGTTGGTGTCGTCGGTAACGTGCATTATGTACAAGCAAACGCTGAAGATCTTCCCTTTCCTGATGACTATTTTGATTGCATTACAATTAGCTTTTGCTTGAGAAACGTAACAGACAAAGATAAAGCATTACGTTCGATGTTTCGTGTACTTAAGCCGGGCGGACGATTACTCGTGCTTGAGTTTTCTAAGCCAGTATTAAAACCATTATCTAAGATCTATGATACTTACTCATTCCACTTGTTACCTAAAATGGGACAGCTGATAGCGAATGATTCAGAAAGCTATCGATATCTGGCTGAGTCTATTCGTATGCATCCAGATCAAGAAACACTCAAAGGTATGATGGATGATGCTGGTTTCGAGCAAACCCGCTATTACAATCTAACGGGCGGTATTGTTGCTTTGCATCGCGGCTACAAATTCTGAAGTTGAGGTAACTAATGCTTGAGCTAGGTTTGACGGATCAAATTGCTACAGCAGCAATAGAGACCACGATTAATACTCTGATTAAAGACAATCCTGAACATGGGCGACGCTTAAACCGTCTTAAAGGAAAGGTGTTGCAAGTTCATCTTATTGAATTAAAAAAAACACTTACTTTCGTTTTTAGTCAGCAAGTTGATGTGTTAACGCATTATGAAGGTTCGCCAGATTGCTATCTTTCTCTTCATTTAACCGTACTTACACAGCTTAAAGACCAAAACAATATCACTCGCTTGATCAAGCAAGAAAAAATTGAGCTTGAAGGTGATTTGAAATTAGCTCAACAATTCTCTCAATTAATGAATGATTGTAAACCCGACATCGAGGAATGGATGTCCAGAGTGACGGGTGATATCGTCGCTCATACCGTTGTACAAGGTGTCAAAGACACGAATGCTTGGGTTAAGAAACAAGCGAATAAGCATCATAATCATGTGGCACAAATACTGACAGAAGAATGGAAAGTCGCACCGAGCCCACTGGAAATTGCCAACTTTTGTAATCAGGTTTCAGACGTTGAGCTCCGTGCTGCCAAACTAGTTAAAAGCTTTACTCAATTGTTGGAGAAAGCATGAGACCAGCAGAGTTACGACGCCTGTATCACATCACTAAAGTTCAGTTAGAGTATGGTTTGGATGAATTAATTCCTGAACATGAACTGACTAAAACCCCCTTGCTTGCTCGTAAAGCGCTTTTTTGGATCAAGAATAAGCATCAAGACAAAGCGCTTGGCGTTAGGCTACGGTTAGCGCTCCAAGAATTAGGGCCAGTTTGGATTAAGTTTGGTCAGATGATGTCGACTCGTCGAGATCTGTTTCCTCCTCATTTAGCCGATCAACTTGCTCTTTTGCAGGATCGCGTAGCGCCATTTGATGGTCAGGAAGCAAAGGATCAAATGGAAAAAGCGCTAGGGGGAAAATTAGAAAATTGGTTTACGGACTTTGATATTGAGCCGTTAGCTTCCGCATCAATTGCTCAAGTCCATACTGCAAAGTTAAAAGATAGCGGTAGAGAAATCGTACTCAAGATCATACGCCCAGATATTCGCCTTGCGATTGATGCGGATATTAAGTTGATGTATCGAATGGCGAAGATCGTTGCTAAAGCAACAGCCGAAGCTAGGCGCTTAAAGCCGGTAGAAGTGGTACGAGAGTATGAAAAAACGCTAATTGATGAATTAGATCTTCGTCGAGAAGCCGCTAACGCAATACAACTTAGACGGAATTTTGAAGGGAGCGAAGAGCTCTATGTTCCTGAGGTTATGACGGATTTCAGCAGTGAAGCTTTAATGGTATCGGAACGTATTTACGGTATTCAAGTTTCTGATATTGAAGGGTTAGAAGCGAACGGCACTAATATGAAGTTGCTCGCGGAACGCGGTGTTAGCGTTTTCTTTACCCAAGTTTTTCGTGACAGTTTTTTTCATGCAGATATGCACCCCGGTAATGTGTTTGTGAATCCAGAGCATGCTGACAATCCACAATGGATTGGCCTTGATTGCGGGATCGTAGGTACGTTAAACACAGAAGATAAACGTTATCTTGCAGAGAATTTTCTTGCTTTCTTTAATCGTGATTACCGTAAAGTCGCGGAACTGCATGTCGATTCCGGTTGGGTACCACCAGATACCAATCTACAAGAATTTGAATTTGCTATTCGCATTGTATGTGAACCTATTTTTGCTAAACCGCTGTGTGAAATCTCTTTCGGTCATGTGTTATTGAATCTATTCAATACAGCCCGCCGTTTTAATATGGAAGTACAACCGCAGTTGATCCTGTTACAAAAAACATTACTCTATGTTGAAGGTTTGGGTCGGCAGCTCTACCCACAGTTAGATTTGTGGGATACGGCTAAACCATTTTTAGAAAAGTGGATGGCTAATCAGGTTGGGCCCCAAGCGGTCGTTAATGCGATCAAAGAAAAAGCGCCATTTTGGGCGGAGCGATTACCTGAACTTCCTGAATTGCTTTACGACAGCCTTAAGCAGGGTAAGGCCATGAATCACAAAATGGAGCAGCTTTATACTGGCTACCGAGCGACGAAGCAACAACATGCTAAAGGGATATTAACCTTTGGTGTTGGCGCGACATTGGTTGTTTGCTCAGCGATTCTATTGCTAAGTCCTTATCAGGATATTGCTATTGCTTCCGCTGTCACTGGTGTTTTGTGTTGGTTAGTAAGTTGGCGCATACACAGCAAGTAGGATAAAAATCGACGCTTAAAAGGAGGTGTATATTGTTAATAAACGTTTACATTCCTTTTTAATCGTTAACATTAAGGAATATATCAATTCTTAATCTACCCATGTGTAGGTAGTGGTGTTGTTGAGGTCACATTTTGCTTGCTTAATTTACGTGTACGCGGTAAATAACAAGTAAACTAGCACACTTATTTAAAGTCTTATTGTATAACCCGAGGTATTGGAAAATGGGCGGTATTAGTATTTGGCAGTTGCTTATCATAGCAGTTATCGTTGTTTTACTATTTGGAACTAAAAAGCTACGCAACATGGGTGGTGATTTGGGTTCTGCAGTAAAAGGATTTAAAAATGCCATGAGTGACGAAGACGCGGCGAAAAAAGAAGCCAAAGACGCAGACTTCGAACAGCAAAATTTAGAGCAGAAGTCAGAACAGGCTTCTACTGAAGAAGTTAAAAAAGACAAAGAGAAGGTCTAATTAGTGTTTGATATCGGTTTTTGGGAACTGGTATTAATATCTGTCGTAGGTTTAGTAGTCCTTGGTCCAGAGCGTTTACCAGTTGCGATACGCAGTGTTTCAAAATTTATCAACAGCGCAAAGGCAATGGCAAATGGGGTAAAAGATGAACTTACCCACGAGCTGAAAATTCAAGAATTACAAGATAACCTTAAAAAAGCCGAGAAAATGGGGATGGAAGATCTCGCCCCTGATCTAAAAGCATCAGTTGAAGAACTGAAAAAAGCGGCTGCAGATGTTCAAAGACCTTATGCTACAGAGTCTAAATCAACGGATCCCGCTCAACCTGAAAAGGTGAATGCCGTGAAAGTTGATGTACCTGAAGAAAAAAAGCCAGATTAATTTGGCTTCATTTTGATAGAGCTGCCGCAAGTGCAGCTCTTTCTGTTTTTCCATTTAGAGGTTAAATATGGCATCAGCCGAGCAAACCCAACCTTTGATTAGCCATCTACTAGAGCTGAGAAATCGCCTTTTAAGAGCACTATTGGCTGTACTCTTCATATTTGTTGGTTTAATTTATTTTGCCAGTGACATTTATGTGTTTGTTTCGTCTCCATTAGTTGATCGCCTGCCTGAAGGGGCTACGATGATAGCAACAGACGTCGCTTCTCCCTTTTTTACGCCACTTAAATTAACGCTGATAGCGTCTATATTTGTTGCTGTACCTTATATTTTGCATCAGGTATGGGGATTTGTTGCTCCGGGCTTGTACAAACATGAACGTAAGTTAGTTATGCCGCTTATGTTTTCAAGTTCGCTGCTTTTTTATTGTGGCGTTGCATTCGCCTATTATGTTGTTTTTCCACTTGTTTTCAGTTTTTTTACTGCTATTTCGTTAGGCAGTGTAGAGTTCGCTACTGATATTTCGAGTTATTTAGACTTTGTTCTTGCTCTGTTTTTTGCATTTGGTATCGCATTTGAAGTACCTGTTGCAATTATATTGCTATGTTGGACTGGGGCGACAAATCCAAAGAGCCTTGCGGAGAAACGTCCGTATATTGTTGTTGCCGCTTTTGTATTCGGGATGATGTTAACGCCACCCGATATGATTTCACAGACACTGCTCGCGATTCCAATGTGTATATTGTTTGAAGTGGGGTTGTTTTTCGCTCGTTTCTATATAAAAAAAGACGACGATGAAAGTAGTGAGGAGGAAACAGAGGCTTAATATACTGAAAGCGAGTGATGTACTACTCGCTTTTTTACTATTGTCTTTTCAAGATTCAAGATTCAAGATTCAAGATTCAAGATTTAGCTTAAATAGTCGTTTAGCATTCTCCGTGGTTAAACGGTCTACTTCCGCAATATCCAACGCCCTTAGTTCAGCAACTCGTTTCGCGACTAATGCGGTATATGATGGTTCGTTACGTTTACCTCGATGTGGCACTGGTGCAAGATACGGACAGTCGGTTTCTAAAATGACATAGTCTAGGTCTAAGCTTGGGATTACTTTGTCCATACCACCATTCTTGAATGTTGATACCCCGCCTAATCCAAGATGAAATCCGAGTTCGTTAATCGCTTTTGCTTCGTCAATGCTGCCACCAAAGCAATGAAATACACCGGTTAAAGAGCCATCCTGTTCGCTTCGCAATAAATGAAGCGTTTCTTCAATTGAATCTCTAGTATGGATGACAATAGGTAACGACATCTCTTTCGCCCAGTTTAGTTGGGTAATAAAGGCGTATTCCTGTTCGGCTTTGTAGGTTTTATCCCAATAGAGGTCAATTCCTATCTCACCAACCGCAATAAAATTGTGCTTTTCAAACCAAGAGTGAATCGTTGCTAGAGTCTGTTTGACCTCTCCATTTACATAACATGGATGTAACCCCATCATTGAGCGACAAACATCAACATATTGCGCCTCAGTAGCCAGCATGGGCTTGATTGAGTCTAGGTTAATGTTAGGCAATAAAATAGTATCTATTCCCTGACTTAACGCCCTATGAATGACTTCTTTACGATCGTTGTCAAATTCGGAAGCGTATATGTGGGCATGGGTATCTATCATGATCGTATCTCTATTATTCCGAGTTTAGGTGATTGAGTAAATTCCTCTCAGTATATATTGAATTTGTGCTCTAGAGAGAATTTCTATCGCATTAAGCTCCTATCCAATATCGACAATGATATAATACAAACTGTACATTGATTGATAAAAACGAATTATTGTCTAGGAGAGCCAAGTGTCTGTTTCTATTAAAGGTGAATTTCCAGTACGACGTATGCGTCGTATGCGTAAGCATGATTTTAGTCGCCGTTTAATGGCCGAAAATCAGATAAGTGCGAGTGACCTTATCTACCCTATGTTTATACTAATGGGTAAAAATCGACGCGAAGCCGTTGATTCGATGCCAGGCGTAGAGCGTTTATCAATTGACTTGATGTTAGAGGAAGCTCAGTTACTTGCTAAATTGGGCGTGCCTGCTATCGCATTATTTCCCGTGGTTAATCAAGACGTCAAAAGTTTATGCGCGCAAGAGGCGTATAACTCGGAAGGATTAGCACAACGAGCAGTGAGAGCGCTAAAAGAGCACGTGCCGGAAATAGGTGTGATTACTGATGTAGCTCTGGATCCATTCACGACACACGGACAAGATGGCATCATCGATGAAACCGGTTATGTCATGAATGAAGAAACAACAGAAGTTTTAATCAAGCAGGCGCTTTCTCATGCAGAAGCCGGTGCTGACGTTATTGCTCCTTCAGATATGATGGATGGGCGAATTGGTCGTATCCGAGAAGCTTTGGAAGAGGCTGGATACATCCACACCCAAATAATGGCTTATTCTGCTAAGTACGCGTCGAACTATTATGGTCCGTTTAGAGATGCCGTCGGGTCAGCGTCAAACCTGAAAGGTGGTAATAAGAAAAATTATCAGATGGATCCTGCGAACAGTGATGAAGCATTGCATGAAGTTGCAATGGATATCAATGAAGGTGCGGATATGGTGATGGTTAAACCTGGTATGCCCTATTTAGATATTGTTCGTCGAGTAAAATCTGAACTGCAAGTTCCTACGTTCGCTTATCAAGTATCTGGCGAATATGCAATGCATAAAGCCGCTATTCAAAATGGTTGGTTAAAAGAGAAAGAGACCGTAATGGAATCATTGCTGTGCTTTAAGCGCGCAGGAGCGGATGGTATTTTGACCTATTTTGCCAAAGATGTAGCACTTTGGCTTGCAGAAGATAATGCCAAAGCGAAAGAAAGCATCAGCGAGTAACCTCTACTTAATGGCTTAGAAACTAAAAACGGTGTCAAATGACGCCGTTTTTTTGTTTTTATACCTGATTAACTGGATTTAGCGCTTATCTATACAAAGTTTTTTTAAATAACTCTTGCAATGCGAATGAGAATGGTTATTATTACCATGTCTTCAGGAAATGATTCACTGTTTACCAAAGTAGTTGAATTTTATTTCTTATTGACACGACATTGCTCACATTGCTTCCAGTGTATTAAGCTATTAGGAAAAGCAGGATCCCATTCTGCTTGTACTAGTTATGCTAAGCGACATCTCTTGATGTCGCTTTCTTTTTTTAAGTCATACCTAATCCCATCCTTGTACAATACCGCTAGTTGAAAATAATTATCTTTTGTCCTATCGAGAACTTTTCCACAATTAAGGATCATTTTGTGATCTTTATTTTCTCAAGTGTTTATCATTTAACATTTTGATTTTTAAAGATTTTATATAAATAAAATAGTCAATCCTTGTGGGTGTTTTTTAGGCGATCAGAAAGTACAAACAGACTTATCCACAGAAAACTTGATATGTTTTTGCAAATAACAGCCATATAGGTCTCGTTATCTGAATGGATAATAATGGCCTTTCATGGCATTCTAAGTGAATAACTTTTCCCTGTTCTGGATTACAATCTCATGGCAAGCATTCCTGAAAACCCATTGATACTTATCGATGGTTCTTCTTATCTTTACCGTGCATTTCACGCATACCCCGATTCTATGAGTAATGGAGATATTCCAACTAATGCCGTTTATGGTGTAGTTAACATGTTGCGAAGTATGATGCGTCAATTTTCGACTGAAAAAATAGTTGTCATATTTGATGCCAAAGGAAAAACTTTTCGAGATGATCTGTATCCAGAATACAAAGCTAATCGACCTTCTATGCCGGACGAATTACGCTGTCAGATAGAGCCTCTTTATAACGTAATAAGAGCAATGGGATTACCGTTAATATCTATACCCGGAGTGGAAGCTGATGACGTAATAGGTACGTTGTCTTCTCAGGCATCTGCAGCGGGTATGCCAGTACTTATTAGTACTGGCGATAAAGATATGGCACAGCTTGTTGACGAGAATGTAACCCTGATTAACACCATGACTAATGTTGTGATGGATAGGGAAGGAGTCATTGAGAAATTTGGTATCCCTCCTGAATTAATTATCGATTATCTTGCGTTAATGGGGGATAAGGTCGATAACATTCCAGGAGTTCCAGGTGTAGGTGATAAAACGGCGACGGCACTTTTACAAGGAATCGGTAGTGTCGATGAGATATACAACAATTTAGATGGTATTGCGGCATTAGGCTTCCGTGGATCTAAAAACATGGCTAAGAAGCTTATCGATAACAAAGAAAATGCATATATGTCTTATGAACTCGCCACTATTAAGTTAGATGTTGAGTTAGAAGAGACACATGATTCCTTACTAAAACAAGAACCAAATCGCGACGAGTTGATAGAGCTTTATGGCAAACTTGTATTCAAGGCATGGTTGAATGAGTTATTAGATGGTGGAACTGGCGTTGTTGAAGCTGATGATAAGTCTGGTCGTGCTGCAGGGGTATCGACAGGTAGTAATACCACTTCTACTCTAGATAACAGTGCGGTAAAGATAGACAGAAGTCAGTATGAAACGATTTTAAGCGCAGAGAGTTTTAACCAATGGCTAGAGAAACTGAAAGAGTGTGATCTCTTTGCATTCGATACTGAAACAGACAGTTTAGACTATATGGTTGCTAATCTTGTTGGGCTTTCATTTGCCGTTGAAGAAGGCATCGCTGCGTATGTACCTCTTACTCATGACTACATGGATGCACCAGAGCAGTTAGATAGGGGATGGGTGTTATCACAACTCAAACCAATCTTAGAAGACGATAGCCGTAAAAAGGTAGGTCAAAACCTAAAATATGATGCCAGTGTTTTGGCTCGATATAATATTGAAATGAAAGGTATTAAACATGACACAATGCTAGCTTCTTACGTTTATAACAGCGTAGGTGGTCGGCATGATATGGACAGTTTGGCACTTCGATTTCTGCAGCACAGTTGTATCTCATTTGAGGCGATAGCCGGTAAAGGAAAAAAACAACTTACGTTCAACCAAATAGATATAGATCAGGCCTCACCATATGCAGCAGAAGACGCAGACGTGACATTGCGTCTGCATAATCGTATATACGCTGAAATTGAGAAAGATGAAAAGATTAAATCGGTATATGAAGAGATAGAGATACCGCTTGTGCCTGTGCTCTCTCGCATAGAAAGAACCGGAGTTTTTATTGATGACATGTTGTTATCCGCACAGTCTCAGGAAATTGCTGTTCGTTTAGATGAATTAGAAAAAGAGACGTATGAAATCGCAGGTCAGGAGTTTAACTTAAGCTCACCTAAGCAGTTGCAAGCGATCTTGTTTGAGAAGATGGGGCTTCCAGTCGTAAAGAAAACACCGTCGGGTGCGCCTTCAACAAATGAAGAGGTTCTTCAAGAGCTCGCTCTTGATTACCCATTACCAAAACGAATCTTAGAGTATCGTGGACTCGCTAAGCTGAAATCAACTTATACTGATAAGCTGCCTAAAATGATTAATGCTGAAACAGGCCGGGTGCATACCTCTTATCATCAGGCCGTGACAGCAACTGGGCGTCTTTCATCAACCGATCCAAACTTGCAAAATATCCCAATTCGAAATGAAGAAGGTCGTCGTATACGACAGGCATTTGTTGCGCCACATGGGTGGAAAATATTGGCAGTCGATTACTCCCAAATAGAACTTCGTATTATGGCTCATCTTTCTGGTGATAAAGCCTTATTAGATGCCTTCAAAAATGGGAAAGATATCCATGCAGCAACGGCAGCGGAAGTGATGGGAGTTAGCATTGAAGACGTGAGTAGTGAACAACGCCGACGTGCTAAAGCAATTAATTTTGGATTAATATATGGTATGAGCGCTTTTGGTCTGGCTAAGCAACTTGGTATACCTAGACACGAAGCTCAAGACTATATGAATACTTATTTCGAACGTTACCCAGGTGTTTTGCAATATATGGAAGACACACGTTCACAGGCATCGGTTCAAGGTTATGTTGAGACAATATTCGGTCGAAAACTGTACCTCCCAGAAATTAAATCTCGTAATGGTATACGTAGAAAAGCAGCGGAACGAGCTGCTATCAATGCCCCGATGCAAGGTACTGCCGCGGATATTATTAAAAAAGCGATGTTGTTGGTCGATAACTGGGTTCAGTCAGAGGGTGATGGGAAAGTGCGTTTGCTTATGCAGGTACACGATGAACTGGTATTTGAAGTGAAAGAGAGCGTATTAGCCGAAATTGAAATAAAAATACAGAATTTGATGGAATCGGCGGCAGAAATAAATGTCCCCTTAGTGGCTGATGCGGGTCATGGTGATAACTGGGATCAGGCTCACTAGACACTTTTTAACTAAATAAGACCAAAATACATGAGCCAGCGCACATTAGTTGGCTTTTTTTTATTCAAAATAAAGTAGTGTGATCTCAATCACTTATGTATTTTTGATGAAAAATGGTGAAAATAAATTACAAAAACTATTTTCAAATATGATCGTTTGTTGTACAGTAACTCTCGTAGGGTACAGAGGTAAGATGTTCTATCTTTCAGACCTTTTGTTTCACGTTATTGGATTAAGCTAATTCAGCCGCCCCAGTCAGTATTTGACTGGGGCGTTTTTTATTGCGGCAGAGAAAATATTGTCGTCACAATAAAACTCCTGTTAATTCATTGCTTTAATAGGTTTTAAATGCCCATCATTAGTTTGAATATATGACTGCACCTTTACTTTCATTTCGTTGTAAATTTTTATTGAACACAAGAAAATCAGTGTCTGTTGATATGATGAAATCTGAGTTCATATGCCAAGAAATGATTCAAACCTCCAGGAACTCTTTGAAGGTAAATCTTCAACGTGATGTGTTTGGATGAAATTAAGTTACAGAAATGTTAATAAGTAACTGGGTGTGACGTTTGGCGTTTGTTAAAAATTCGGTTTTGTGACGCTAGGTAAGTAGAAAACAGATAGGCAGTTATAATGAAGGAAATGAGATACGAATTCTCTACCGTTATCCCCACCCATTTCCGGTGGGGTTTTTTATGGCCTTCTATTCTGTGTCGCCTTCCGAACTTGCAGTCTCTTCCTTAGAAGCCTCTTCTGAAACGGAAGTTTCTGCTGCCAGCTCCTCCAGCGCTAAAATCGCTGGGGCAAACCATGTATCGAGTTTAGCGCGTAACTGGTCAACACCAATTCCCTTCAATGATGAAAATAGATCAACGGCGACATTACCATCAAATTCTAATGCGTCTTTTTTGATCTTATTTAGTTGTGCTTTACGTGCACCACTTTTCAATTTATCCGCTTTAGTTAGCAAAACTTGTACAGGGATATTGCACTCTACAGCCCAATATATAAGCTGTTGATCGAGATCTTTCATCGGATGACGAATATCCATTAATACGACAAGACCTTTTAAGCATTCTCGTTTTTGTAGATATTCACCTAAAGATTTTTGCCATTTCTTTTTTAGTTCGATAGGAACTTGTGCAAATCCGTATCCAGGTAGATCAACGATATGACAGTGTTCTTGAACCTTAAATAGGTTAATTAACTGCGTACGACCCGGTGTTTTACTGGTCTTTGCTAAACTACGCTGGTTCGTCAAGCGGTTAAGTGCGCTAGATTTACCTGCATTTGATCGTCCAGCAAACGCAATTTCGATACCTTCGTCTTCTGGTAAGTGGCGAATATCGGGTGCACTAGTGATAAAATGCGTGTTTTGATAGTGAATTTTTGCGCTCAATGTTAACTCCATCTGACTTTATGTAGTCAGTTGATTGCTTTTTTGTTAAATTGTGTAAAATAACCGCTAAAGGGTAATAAAGTCGAATATTGTACCACGTCGTACCCAAAAAAACGTGGTACTGGAAGCCTAGGTCTGTCTTTTTATTCAGTTGTGTAAGTATGAAAAAAAAGCAGAGCCTCATAATAATAATGGAATGTCATGAATAAATTAGCACTAATCTTGGGGCTGTTCGCCAGCTTCACTGTTTGGGCCCAAGGTAATGTCGAAGCTGGTAAAGCTAAATCTGCAACCTGTGTTGCTTGTCACTCTGCTGATGGAAATAGTCTAATCACGCAATACCCCAAAATAGCGGGTCAGCATGCAGGCTATATAGAGAAGCAGCTTGCTGAGCTCAAACTCGGTATAGAAACTTCTGGAGAGAAAGGTAGGTATGACCCAGTAATGAGTCCAATGGCTATGTCATTATCTGATCAAGATAGACAAGATTTAGCCGCATATTACTCATCTCTGCCTATCTCTGATAACTCAACGCCCGAAGATGTCGTTGAGCAAGGCAAGGCGCTTTATCTTGCTGGTAATGCTGAGCGTGGTTTAACCGCTTGTGTCGCGTGTCATGGTCCAAGAGGTAATGGTACCGCGTTATCTGGATTCCCGAAAATTTCAGGTCAACATGCCGATTACATCAAGATTCAGTTAACTAAGTTTAGAGCAGGTGAGCGTAAAAATGATCTCAATGAGATGATGCGCGATATTGCAATGAAGCTGACAGATAAAGAGATAGACACGCTTTCAAAATATGTTGGTGGTTTGCATTAAATTTACATTTAGCCACTAGCAAGTAAACCTATTAAATCTGGTCCCTTAGCAAATTTTGTTTTGTTGAGGGATTTTTATATGTGTGTGATCACTTCGTTCAATAACATAGGCTAAAGAATTACGCTTTAAATCTTGTGAGATATTATCCATAGCTGAAAGTGTGGGAATGTCTAAGCTATTGAATATCCCTGCTTATCAAAACTCCATCCTAATTTGTTTGAATTATTTGATCTTCAACGCTTGTTTGGTATTACGTTTAAAGTAGATTATGACCCAAGCAAGATGCTCAAACGGAAATGATGGCCATCGATGGCTAGTAAGGAAACCGCTTTTTAGCAAGGATTCTCAGGAAGAGTAAATGGAATTGTTATAGATAAGAAGTCTATGTGATAGGGATGATCTCTCGTCATCAGGAATATGACGAACTAAAATTGAAATGGAAAGCGCTAAAAACAGATGGAATATTGTGTTCAATCGCACTAGCTAGACACATTTTCGCCACATAATGGTCACCATTTTTAAGCGACAGTTGATTCTGTCGCTTTTTTTATATTTATTTGGCGCGCAAGTTATATCAATCCCACCAAATAACGGTCAGATTATATGGGTTCTATGAGGCAAACATAAATGTGAATGGTATTAGCCCCATTTTTCTGGTGAAATAAGCTCCACTATTCCTTCCAATTCTGGTATGTTTCGCATCCCAATATGAGGATGTACCTATGCAGCCGTGTCCTTTGTGTGAAGATGAACACTCTCAACACTATTACAAAGACAAGAAAAGGGATTACTTTCAATGTGTCCGATGTCATCTTGTGTTTGTTCCGACGGTGCAACGACTAGATACCGAATCCGAAAAAGCGATGTATGATCTGCATAACAATAACCCTTCTGATGAAGGTTATAGACGTTTTTTGTCGCGATTGTCAGATCCTCTAATGGAAAAAATTAGTCCGAACTCTACAGGGCTAGATTTTGGTTGTGGTCCGGGACCTGCTTTGTCTATGATGCTGCAAGAATCGGGACACAATATGACGTTATACGATATCTACTACTATCCTGATAATAAGGTATTAGATAAAACGTATGACTTCATCACAGCCACAGAGGTAATAGAGCACCTCTATTATCCTAAAGATGTGTGGCATAAATGGTTGAATTTAGTTAAACCAAGTGGCTGGATTGGTGTTATGACCAAGCTAGTAATAGACGTAGAAGCATTTTCGAAATGGCATTATAAAAATGATCTTACTCACGTTTGTTTTTATAGCCGAAAAACTTTTCAGTACTTGGCCGAGCGGGATAAGCTCCAACTTGAATTTGTTGGTAATGATGTAATTTTACTGAGGAAACTCCAGTAATGAGTAGAAATAAAAGATCAAGACAACCTGGTTCTTCAGGCGAAGTAGAAGTAATCGTAACGCGAAATCGTAGCGAAGCGGATGTGGAAGGGCGTTTGCGTAAGCGTGTTAAAAAACGTAAAGGACTAAAAACTGGAACTCGTAATACCGACTCTGCAGAAAAAAAACAGAGAACGGCCGCGCAGCAGCGAGATCCTCGTTTAGGCAGTAAGAAGAAAATCCCATTGATTGTGGATTCAAAGAAAAAACCGAACAAACAAGAACGTCGTTTATCTGCGGCGAAAGAACTTGAAACGCTAGAAAATGATGCCCAACTTAATGTTCTGTTAGACAGAATTGAGAATGGAGAGAAGCTCGGCACTGGTTTGCAAAGTTATGTGGATGAAAAGTTAGATCGGATTGAGATATTAATGAATCAACTTGGTCTTATGGAACCTGAAGAGGAACTGGAAGACGAAGATGAAGCGGAAGACATTGTTATTGAGCCGGTTTTAACAAAGAAGAAAAAGAGTGCAAGTTCGGACGAAGAACTTCTATCTCAGTTTGAAGGCCTAAACTTAAATGACTTTAAAGGATAAGAGATGATGAGCGTAACCATAGTACTTATTATTGGTGGGCTAATTATTCTCGGTTTAACATCCTATGCTATTTACCTGTGGCTACAGGTTAAGAAGCAAAAACAGCTAGAAAAAGAAGTAATGAATATCGCCATCGCTAAGCGAAATGCAAATATTTTTGATAGTGTAAATACCCTTTGTATGACTGGTATTCAAGGTCAATGTGATCTGTCTGAAGTTAGTATTCGTGTGGTTTGTATTCTTGATTACATTCAAGGTGAAGCCCGTATTGATATTGAAAAAGAATACCCAGCACTTTTTGAGTTATATGAGATTGTCAAAGATATGGCTAGGGGTGATAAGAGACAAGAGTTAGTCAAACAAGATCGGATGAAACAGACGCTAGAACGACAAAAAGCGGAAGTTCGATTAGCGGATGATATAATAAAAGATCTTCAAAAACTGCAGATTCAAATACAACCTCTAAATGCCTCTCCAGCAGACACTGTGACCGCGAATAGATAGATTTTTGCTCACTCTTTCTTCTCTAACTAGAAAGAGTGAGTGATCCTGTTATCAGTTCTGAACATTTCTTCGGCAAATTACTCCCGTTTATCTCTGTCTGTTGTAGTGATATGGCAGAATACGTGGTCAAAGTATGAAAACAAAATTTAATGGAACGCAATATTATGTCTAGTGAACAAATAGTTTGGGATCAAGCGATATTAGATAAGTATAACTATTCGGGACCAAGATATACCTCCTATCCAACAGCCTTAGAATTTCATGAAGCTTTTACCATTGCGGAATTTGATATGGCATGCCGTCAGTACCCTGAACGGCCCTTATCACTTTATATTCATATACCGTTCTGTCACAAGCTTTGCTACTACTGTGGTTGTAATAAAGTGATTACTCGGCATTCTCACAAGGCAGACGAGTATCTAGACGCGATAGAACATGAAATTCGTCAAAGGGCGTTCCTGTTAAACGAACGTAGAGTGACTCAACTGCACTTTGGTGGTGGAACACCGACGTTCTTAAGTAAAGAGCAGATGAGTCGTTTGATGGCTATTGTTCGAGGTGAATTTAATTTTGACCCTGATGCTGAGATTAGCATAGAGGTTGATCCTCGCGAAATTGAACTTGATATGCTTGATCACCTGCGCGGCGAAGGCTTTAACCGATTAAGTATCGGTGTACAAGATTTCAATAAAGAAGTTCAAAAAGTGGTGAATCGTGAGCAAGATGAAGCGTTCATTTTCGCCATGGTCGCACGGGCTAAAAAGCTTGGCTTTCGTTCAACCAATTTGGATCTAATTTACGGGTTACCATTGCAAACAAAAGAGTCGTTTGCTGTCACTTTAAAACAAGTGCTAGAGATGAAACCTGGTCGGTTGTCGGTATTTAACTATGCGCATATGCCAAATTTATTTGCCGCTCAGCGTAAGATAAATGAAGATCTGTTGCCATTAGCAGAAGTTAAGATGGATATCCTTCAGGATACTATCTCTACGCTGACTGGTGCGGGTTATCAGTTTATCGGTATGGATCACTTTGCATTGCCTGATGATGAGCTAGCCGTCGCTCAGCGTGAAGAAATACTGCACCGTAACTTCCAAGGTTATACTACGCAAGGCGAGTGCGATTTACTTGGCTTTGGTGTTTCCGCTATTTCAATGATTGGCGATACCTACGCGCAAAACCAGAAAGAACTTAAGAAGTACTACGCTCAAGTTGATGAGATGCGCCACGCACTATGGAAAGGCGTTTCTTTAGATGCTGATGACTTGATTCGTCGTGAGGTAATTAAAGCGCTTATTTGTAATTTCAAATTAGATAAGACACAAATCGAATCAATGTTTGATCTAACATTCAACGATTATTTTTCTGAAGATCTAAAGCTTCTACAGACGTTTGTTGATGATGAGTTGGTTGAAGTGACTGAAACGGATATTCGTGTCACCGCGCGAGGTCGTTTGCTCATTCGTAATATTTGTATGTGTTTTGATAAGTACCTGCGAGATAGAGCAAGACAACAGCAATTCTCACGAGTTATATAGCAATGACTACCAGTGAAATTCCGGTTTTCGCTGGGATGCTATTCGGTTAGTACTCAACTCACTCGTCATTCCCGTGAAAACGTTAATCTGGATTATTAGATCCCCACTTTCGTGGGGATGACGCTGCTTTTTGTGAGAATAGGTCGATTTTCGTAAAGGCTTTTTAATACCAGTTAAGTTTCCTGTCCATGTTATCTTTTAGTTGATATCGAGCTCTTTCAGTTTACGAGTGAGCGTATTACGCCCCCAACCGAGTACTTTTGCGGCTTCTTGCTTATGTCCATTGGTATGGCTCAGTGCCGTTTTTAACAAGATACGTTCAAACTCAGGGAGTGCGTAGGCAAGTAATTCTGTTTCACCAGAGTTTAAAGCGGTTTGAGCCCAGTGTTCTAGCTGGGTTTGCCAACTTCCTGTTCCCCCAGTATTTGTCACGGTTTTTTCTTCAAGTAACTCTGTCGGTAAATCTGAAGGTAATACTTCACTACCACTTGCCATAACGGTTAACCAGCGACAGATGTTCTCTAATTGACGAACATTTCCCGGCCAAGCTAGGCGCTTAAGAGCATCGACGGTGCCTGAATGTAGAGACTTCATTTCTACGCCAAGTTCGTCTGCAGCACTTGCTAAGAAATGCAGAGTCAGTTTTTCTATGTCTTGTTTTCTATCTCTTAATGCTGGGATATGTACTCGAATAACATTGAGTCGGTGAAATAGATCCTCCCTAAAACCACCTTCATGAACTAACTGTTCAAGATTTTGGTGTGTTGCAGCAACAATTCTAACATCTACCTTAATAGCTTGATGACCACCAACTCTATAGAACTGCCCATCGGCCAAAACACGCAGCAAACGTGTTTGAATATCAAGCGGCATATCACCTATTTCATCTAGAAATAATGTGCCACCATTTGCTTGCTCAAACCTGCCTTGACGGACATTATTCGCGCCGGTGAAAGCCCCTTTTTCATGACCAAAAAGTTCTGACTCAATTAGGTCTTTAGGTATGGCAGCCATGTTGAGCGCAATAAAAGGTTTTGTTGCTCTTGGGCTGTGTCGATGGAGAGCGTGGGCAACAAGCTCTTTACCTGTGCCAGACTCACCATTGATGAGTACTGAAATAGAAGAACGGGACAATCGACCAATTGCTCTGAATACTTCTTGCATCGCGGGGGCTTCACCAATGATTTCTGGTGTTTCGCTAGCAAACGTATCCCCGGTCGCGGTCTCTTTTTTCTGTTCGTGGCTATGGATAATCGCTCTTTCAACTAAGGTGAGAGCTTCATCAATGTCAAATGGCTTAGGTAGATATTCAAATGCCCCTTTTTGATAGGCATTTACTGCCGCATCCAAGTCTGAATGTGCCGTCATTATTATGACTGGGAGTTCAGGGTAGCGAGTATGAACCTGCTTAAGCAAGTCCAAGCCATCGATACCCGGCATACGTATGTCGGATACCAGCACATCTGGGGTTTCACGTTCCAGTGACATCAAGACACTTTCTGCATCTGCAAATGTCTCACACTTGATATTGGCAGACGACAGTGTTTTTTCCATTACCCAACGGATGGAACTATCGTCATCAACAACCCAAACATATCCTTTACTCATACATATCCTTTACTCATATAGAGGCTTTCTTGCCTTTTCCTATCTCACATCCGTTAGATAGGGAGATAAATTGTAAATGTTGTTCGACCAGGCCAGCTTTCTACATCTATTTTGCCATTGTGTTGGTCGATTAAGTTTTGTGAAATTGATAACCCTAATCCGGTACCGCCATCTCTACCACTCACCATTGGATAAAAGAGTGTGTCCTGCAGATTTGTTGGAATGCCAGGTCCATTATCTATGACCTCAATTCGAGCGGCCAATTTATGACGTTGGCCATGGATATTGGCCTGATGCATGGTTCTGGTTTTAATAATTATTCTTGCATCATCTTGATTAATCATCATTTGTGCCGCATTACTTACTATGTTCAACATCGCCTGTTCTACCTGATCAGTGTCCATCAGAATGTCAGGTAGGCTGGGATCATAATCCCTATCAATAGTGAGATTCGACCCCGACTCCAGTTCGACCAGTTGTCGTACTTTTTCTAATACAACATGCAGGTTTTCGTGTTCTTTTTTTCCTGGTTTTTGAGGGCCAAGCAGGCGATCCACAAGTGCTCTTAAACGATCCGCTTGCTCGATAATAATCTGTGTATATTCCGTTAAAGAAGGATCAGGGAGCATTTTCCCTAATAACTGAGCAGCACCTCTTAAACCACCTAAAGGGTTTTTAATTTCATGAGCCAATCCTCTAACGAGCAGCTTGGCAGCTTGTTGTTGCGCATGTTGATTTAGCTCTTGGCTTAAGCGACGTTGCTGACCGATTTTACGCATCTCTATAAGCAGCATTAATTGCTTATTCCAAGAGAGTGGGCTTGCAGTGACTTCTAACATTAATGGCTTGCCATCAATGATAAAAGTGACATCGCTATCCGTCATGCTTTGACCGCTTTGCAAAGGCTGAGTTAATAAAGCGATGTCCATCGAGGCGTGTTGAATGAGTTGTGACAAAGACTTATCTATAATGCGTTTGGTGCTTTGCGAAAATAACTGCTCTGTAGCCGGATTGGCGTAACGAATTACTAGATTTTCATCAAGCATTAAGGTGGCGGTTACAATGTTATCCAATATGGCTGTTGAAAGCTCTGTTGTCACAATTTCCGTCCTCGCTCTGCTCTATGATTGTACCTAGCACCAAATTGGTGCAACGTTAAGTTCAGTATGAACCTTGAAAAGTAAGATACAACGGCTAACAGGTGATAAAACGTAGAAAATTGAAGGTTTATCCACGAGCTCGCTCTATTTTATATACTCACAACGTTAATGCACCGTTATGGATTAGATAATGCAATAACCTTGCCGCTTCCTAGGGCGCAGGTAAATAAGAGCGAAGTAATATTCCGATTCCCGTTCTCATAGGAATGAAGGAATTCGGTTAGTGTTTAACGTTCTTCGCACGTAGTACCAAAGTATGGATTCCAACGGACTAGAGGGTGATTTTAGAGGTAAAAAAAAAGCTCGCTTATGCGAGCCTTTTAGATAGTTAAAAATTAACGCTTATACAGAGTAGTAAAGTTCAAACTCAAGTGGATGAGTGGCCATGTTTACTTTCACTACATCTTCAGTCTTAAGTGCGATATAGGAATCGATAAAGTCATCAGAGAATACACCGCCAGATGTTAAGAACTCACGGTCTTCGTCTAGGCACTGAAGTGCTTGTTGTAGCGATTCTGCAACGGTTGGGATCTCGGCTGCTTCTTCAGCTGGAAGATCGTAAAGATCTTTATCCATTGCTTCGCCAGGATGAGTTTTGTTCTTAATACCGTCAAGACCAGCCATTAGCATTGCAGCGAATGCTAAATATGGGTTAGCTGTTGGGTCACCAAAACGTAGTTCGATACGACGTGCTTTCGGGCTCGGTACCACAGGGATACGGATAGAAGCAGAACGGTTACGAGCTGAGTAGGCGAGCATAACTGGAGCTTCAAAGCCTGGGACAAGGCGCTTGTATGAGTTCGTTGATGCGTTGGCAAATGCGTTGATTGCACGAGCATGCTTAATGATACCGCCAATATAATAAAGCGCCATTTCAGACAGGCCGCCGTACTTGTCACCAGCAAATAAGTTTACGCCATCTTTATTAAGAGACATATGTACGTGCATACCAGAACCGTTATCACCCACAATTGGCTTAGGCATAAATGTCGCTGTTTTACCATATGCGTGAGCAACGTTATGAACAACGTACTTATAGATTTGGATTTCATCTGCTTTAGTCGTTAAGGTGTTAAAGCGAGTTGCGATTTCATTTTGACCGGCAGTAGCTACTTCATGGTGATGTGCTTCAACAACGAGGCCCATTTCTTCCATAACTAGACACATGGCAGAACGGATATCTTGAGACGAATCAACAGGCGCTACAGGGAAGTAACCGCCTTTAACGCCAGGACGGTGACCTTTGTTGCCTTCTTCGAAATCAGAACCAGAGTTCCAGCTTGCTTCTACATCATCAATTTTGTAGAAAGAGCCCGACATGTCAGAATGGAATTTAACATCATCAAATAGGAAGAACTCAGGTTCAGGACCGATAAGTACTGTATCTGCAACACCAGAAGCACGCATGAAGTCTTCTGCGCGTTTTGCGATTGAACGTGGGTCACGATCGTAACCTTGCATCGTTGCAGGCTCTAGGATGTCACAACGAATATTCAGCGTCGCATCATCTGTGAATGGGTCTAGAACAGCACTAGATGGATCTGGCATCATTACCATATCTGACTCGTTGATACCTTTCCAACCAGCAACAGAAGAACCATCAAACATTTTGCCATCTTCAAAGAAGTCAGCATCTATTTGGTGAGATGGAATAGAAATATGTTGTTCTTTACCTTTAGTGTCGGTAAAGCGCAGGTCAATAAACTTAACTTCATTTTCTTGGATCAGTGATAGAACATTTTCTACTGACATCTTGGATAACCTCCAGTGTTATTAATTTGGTACAACTTCGAATCTAAAAAATTGTCATTGAGTAATGTCTAAACATTAAGTGAATTACCCGATGCTAACCTTTCTAAGCGAAAACTGTGCCACTTATTTTAATCCTTTAATTTCAAGGTCTTGGGCTGTTCTTGTATTCTTTTGGTGCAGAATGTGCACCAAAATGATCCTCGCATGCACCAATGGTGTGCGTTCAAAGTTGAACTATACTTAAGAATCGAACAATCTCTATTCAGCACCCATGGTCAAAAAATGTCAATCTGATTTTGGAAACGGTAATACTTTAACGTTTGTTCGTCATCAATGGCTTTGTTAATGAAGGTTGAAAAGAGCAAGTTTAAGGTATGTCGGTTGTGTTTAATTCTGGCTATTTAACAATATATAGATAAAGATCACATTCTTTAGGTATTTGAGCAAAAATCTGATACATTAGCGCCGATTTTTAAAACTGTTTATTTTTAAAACGGTTTTACACAACTTTAAACCATTGTTGCGATGTTTCGCAGCTTCATTATGACTGAGTGAATCAAAATTCATGACTACTCCACAGATTGAAAAATTAAGAAATATCGCGATCATCGCGCACGTTGACCACGGTAAAACGACTCTTGTAGATAAACTGCTTCAGCAGTCAGGCACGCTAGAATCTCGTGGAGAAGTTGAAGAACGTGTAATGGACTCGAATGATATCGAGAAAGAACGCGGTATCACTATTCTTGCAAAAAACACAGCGATTAACTGGCACGACTACCGAATCAATATCGTTGATACCCCAGGACACGCCGATTTTGGTGGTGAAGTGGAACGTATAATGTCTATGGTTGACTCTGTTCTGCTTATTGTTGATGCGGTTGACGGACCGATGCCTCAAACTCGCTTTGTAACACAAAAAGCATTCGGACATGGTCTTAAACCTATTGTTGTTATCAACAAGGTTGACCGTCCTGGTGCTCGCCCTGATTGGGTAATGGATCAAGTCTTTGACCTTTTTGACAACCTAGGCGCAACAGATGAGCAACTGGATTTCCAAGTTGTTTATGCTTCCGCGTTAAACGGTTGGTCTACGCTAGAAGAAGATGTTGTCGGCGAAGACATGGAACCATTGTTCCAAGCCATCGTAGACAACGTAGATGCTCCTGCCGTTGATATTGACGGTTCTTTGCAGATGCAAGTCTCTCAGCTTGATTACAGCTCATATGTTGGTGTTATCGGTGTCGCGCGCGTTACTCGTGGTAAAGTTGCACCAAACCAGCAAGTGACGATTGTTAGTGCTGATGGTACAAGACGAAATGGTAAAGTTGGTACCGTTCTTGGTTACCTTGGCCTTGACCGCCATGAAATACAACAAGCCAATGCGGGTGACATTATTGCCTTTACAGGTTTAGGCGAGTTGAAGATTTCTGACACTATTTGTGATCAAAATAATGTTGAAGTCATGGTACCTCTTTCTGTAGATGAACCAACGGTAACAATGACGTTTCAGGTAAACACCTCTCCGTTTGCAGGTAAAGAAGGTAAATTTGTTACCTCTCGTAATATCTTAGAACGTCTTGAGAAAGAGTCAGTTCATAACGTTGCATTACGTGTAGAACAAACAAATGATCCTGATAAATTCCGAGTGTCCGGTCGTGGAGAGCTTCATCTTTCTATTCTTATCGAGAATATGCGTCGTGAAGGCTTCGAGCTTGCAGTATCTCGCCCAGAAGTAATTCTAAAAGAAGAAGATGGTAAGCTTTTAGAACCATACGAGACAGTGACTATCGATGTGGTTGAAGCAAACCAAGGTAGTATCATGGAGAACATCGGCATCCGTAAGGGTGAGCTAACTGATATGTCTCCAGATGGTAAAGGCCGTGTACGTATGGACTTTATGATGCCTTCTCGTGGTCTTATCGGTTTCCAAACTGAATTTATGACGATGACGTCTGGTTCAGGTCTGCTTTATCATACGTTTGATCATTATGGCCCACATAAAGGGGGTGTTATTGGTCGACGTGCTAATGGTGTTCTTGTCTCAAATGCGACAGGTAAAGCACTGACATATGCTCTATTTAATCTTCAAGAGCGTGGTCGTTTATTTGCTGAACACGCAGATGAAGTGTATGAAGGTCAAATTGTCGGCATTCATAACCGTTCGAATGATCTGACAGTAAACTGTCTTAAAGGTAAGCAGCTAACAAACGTTCGTTCATCTGGTACAGATGAAGCGCAAACATTGTCGCCAGCTATCAAGTACACACTAGAGCAAGCGCTAGAGTTTATCGATGAAGATGAACTTGTAGAAGTAACGCCTGAAAGCATTCGTATTCGTAAGAAACTTCTTACTGAAAACGAACGTAAACGTGCAGGTCGCCCAGCGAAAGCATAACGTTACTCGTTACTTTAATAAATGACACAAATCCCCCTTCATGAGTGATCATGAAGGGGGATTGTTTTTTTGATAGACTGTACAGTGTGGGTTGTACCAAGCTAAGTCAGTTAGCGAGCAATATGAGTGTAATTACGCAGGCCGTTCAAGACGTTCCTGTTTGCTTAACCGTTTTTCCTTAAAAAGAACCATAACTGTTGATGCCTACTCCAATATAATCACATTGTTGATCCGCTCATTTTTTAGATTGGTATATTAAGCAAAGGAAGTCTATGAAACCAATTGTCATAACGGGTGGTCCCGGCGCGGGAAAAACAAGTATTGTTGGTGTGCTTGCCACGCGTGGGTACCTCACTTTTGAAGAGAGTCCTCGCTATTTAATTGAGCAGCAATCCCTGTTGACTAATGGCATACTGCCTTGGACACATCTGGCTGAATTCGCAGAAATGTGTCTAGATATGATGGAAAAGCAGAAACGGACATCAGAAAAGCAAAAAAATATGTCATTCTTGGATAGAGCGATACCGGATATATGCGCTTATCTTCAACTCGGTAAACTGGACGTTGAAAAAAGATATATTGATGCCAGTAATGGTTATTTTGAAAAGGTTTTTTTCTGCACTCCCAAACAATTAATATACACTCAAGATGCGGTTCGTCCTCACTCTTTTTCTGAGGCATTAGAGATTCATCAGTTACTTTTAACGTGCTACCGAAATTTAGGTTATCAACCAATTAAAGTGCCATGGGGTAGTGTAGAAGAACGTGTAGATTTTATATTGGAGCAGATTGGCTAAAGGCGGTTTATGGAAAAACTAAAGTGCTTCATGCACACAACTATTTATTACTTATTCTATTTGAAGCAGAGAGTTATACACGACAGGTTAACTGTGAACGCAGGCTATATGACGTATATTACTCTGTTATCATTGGTTCCTCTAACAACGGTTATATTCTCTGCTCTTGCTCGATTTCCCGCGTTTGACGGTGTCGGTGATACAATACAACAATTTATTATTAATAATTTTGTTCCTGCCGCTGGTGAAGCAATAGAAGATGCATTAGAAGCGTTTGTACAAAATACGGCTCAAATGACAACAGTAGGTGCCGCATTTTTATTTGTTACTGCGATTTTGCTTATTTCTAGTATCGATAAAAATTTGAATTACATCTGGAGAATAAAGAAAAAGCGACGCATGGTCTTCTCCTTCTCTATGTATTGGATGGTGCTTACATTAGGTCCTCTTTTAATGGGCGCGAGTATTGCCGTTAGCTCCCATATTATGTCTCTTAAATTTTTTAGTGACGATACCGTTAACTTTTTATACGGTAGGTTACCTCTACTTTTTTCTTATATTGGGTTTTTAGGACTATATTTATTTGTGCCCAATATCCAAGTCAAAATTCGGCATGCGATGTTTGGTGCCTTTGTTAGTACTTTTTTGTTTGAAATTAGTAAAAGCATATTTGCCTACTATATATCGGCATTCCCTAGTTATCAGTTGATTTATGGCACGCTTGCGGCTGTACCTATACTCTTTGTCTGGATCTATTTGTGTTGGTTTATAGTATTAATTGGTGCAGAGCTAACAGCAAGCCTAGGTGAAAGAGATCAGTGGAACCATGATTCGGATTTAGTAATACCGAAGTTTGTAGAGCGTATGATTGGGGATAGGAGAGAAGGCATTGATAGCGCTAATACAAAGAGTGAGTGAAGCCTCTGTTAAAGTAGATGAGCAGATTGTTGGGCAAATTGATGAAGGGCTTCTTATACTATTAGGTGTTGAAAAAGATGATAACGAAGTAAAAGCCCAACGTTTGGTAGAAAAAGTCGCTAATTATCGTGTATTTGGTGATGCAGAAGGCAAGATGAACCTGAACGTTAAACAAGTGGGTGGCCGTGTTCTGGTTGTCTCGCAATTTACCTTGCCCGCCGATACAAAAAAGGGAACAAGAGCTGGTTTTTCACGTGGTGCTCACCCAATAGATGCTGAACGATTGTATAATTACTTTTCTGAACGTTGTAATGACATTCTGCCGACAGAGCGAGGACGCTTTGCGGCTGACATGAAAGTGTCTTTGGTTAATGATGGACCAGTCACATTTTGGCTACAGGTTTGAAATCGCGAGTTTTTCCGTTCTCTTATGATTTTAAATATAAAGTTTTAAAGTAGAAAGATTTTAAAAGGATTTAAATGTTTAAACTAATCACGCCTAAAACAGCAAATCAAATTGCTAAGTACTATTATTTTCGGTGGCAGATGCTTCGAGAGCCTCTACGAATGCCTGTGGGCTCCGAACGGGATGAGTTTGACGAGATGAGTCATCATCGCATGATTGTTGATGGCAGAGGTCGTCCAGTGGCTGTGGGGCGCTTGTACGTGACCTCCGATCATGAGGGACAGATTCGATTTATGGCGGTTAAGCCCAACCGCAGAGATAAAGGCGTTGGCTCACTGATCCTTGTGGCACTAGAATCGTTTGCTCGCCAAGAAGGTGTAAAGCGGTTGGTTTGTAATGCTCGCCAAGAAGCCATGAGTTTCTATATAAAAAACGGTTTTGAGAGTCAAGGTGAGATAAGTGGGCAATATGGAGCGAATCGTCACCAGCAGTTGGTAAAACAGCTCGATCCTATGGATAATATTTTACGCAGACCAGATTGGTGTGCTGAGCTGCAAGAACGCTGGGAACAGCAAATCCCCATTAGCGACAAAATGGGTATCAAAATAACACAATATACGGGCTATCAATTCGAGTGTAGTGCGCAATTAAACCCGAATTTAAACCCTAGAAATTCAATGTTTGCTGGTTCCGCTTTTACGTTAGCAACGTTGACCGGTTGGGGAATGACATGGCTACTGATGAAAGAGCGTGGCCTTAAAGCCGACATTGTATTGGCAGATAGTAAAGTACGTTACCGTCATCCGGTTGAAGAGACCCCCATTGCCACGACATCTTTAGATGGAATCAGTGGTGACCTAGATCGGTTTGAGAATGGGCGAAAGGCTCGAGTCGTCATTAGCGTGACTATTTATAGCGGTAATGCTGCAGCTGTTGAATTTGTTGGGACCTATATGCTGCTGCCTGAAATACAGGCGTCTTAATATAAAGCGATTAGGAGGCTTTATCGCCAAATAGTGTCACAGCGTTGCGTGAGACTATTTTTTTGGACAAGTATTCTTTTCTTGTCGTGTACCCTTTATCAATTCAAAACTCTGTTTTATACAGCCATTCGTTAGCTCAAGTGAAATTGAGTTATCGTCAGTTTGAACCAAATCAACACTACCTCGTAAGCGTCCCGTAATTCTATCACCGCTAATTATGATGGGAGCAATATCAATGCGACCTCTATCAGCAGAAATAGAAAATTCAGAGCTCTCAAATGGTATGATTTCTGGTTGGTCGGATTCGATATCCTGCAATAAAAAGGTGTCTCTCAGCGAACCGACTAACTGCCCGGTCAAGCTATGCTTTAACATTAACGCGTCCCCACCTAAGCCATTTAAACCAATTTGAAATTCCGCAATAGCTTCGATGTCGACTGGTAGCGATAACCAATCAGAAAACAGGTCAATGGGTAGGCCGTCCGCGAACGCTTCAAGCCGCCAAGGCTGGCTTGGTTGAGAAAGCGAGTAGCTCGCCGTCGCTTCAATAAGCCCATTCTCTAGGGGGATAAAAGCCTCGTTCAGTTGCCAAATACCTTCTTTGCTCTGCATTGTTATGATTGGTTGGCTTGTGAGCAAACTCTTAAAACTGGCGTTGTTAGCCGTGACACTTACTTGCCCATCCCAAAGACCAACTCGGTTTTTCTTGATGAGTGCGAGATGTTTTCCATCCAATGAGAGACCAGAGAACTGCCAGTTTGGTTGATGAGCGATTTGAACAAACTGTGATCGCCTAATTTTCACATCATCAATAAGTAACTGATCTAGCGAGTTAAAATAGTTCTTTATAACAAGAGTCTCTTCTGGTAACTCGTAAAACCATTTAATGCCATCGATATCCAGGTTTTTAAGATAAACAGAATGTGGTGTTAATTCGCCGACCATTTTGACAAGCCCTTTCTCGAACTCAAAGCTAAGCGCCTCAATGGAGATCAGGTTGTTATCAAAGTAACTTTCGAATGCAGGTTCTAGCCACAAGTGGTCTAGGTAATTGATACTTTCTGCGCTGAAAGAAACATAGCCGTCTTTCTGTTGCCAAACCCCGTTCAAAAGGGACAGATTCTCGACAGAAAAGTCACCGTTAGTGATTTGGAAGTTAGAGGTTTCAATTGAGCTACCCAAAATATCAAGGCTATTGAAATGGTATATCTTATCAACAAGAAACGACCAGTCGGAGGGTTCAATTTCGTCTTGCTGCTTCATGTTTAATCTAAGTCGGTCTATCGTCGTATTAACGAGCGACCATCCTTCTGAGTATTGTTCTGCTTGGGTCGAAAAATCGCCTCCCCGCCACTCAAATGAAGCCCCGTAAACCGTGCTATTTTCAGCTTTATAGTTAGCATCAACTAAAACGTTATTAAATGCTTCTCTGTGCCAATAAATCTGTTCCGCTGAGAACTGTATTGAACCATAAGGAATTTTCTGACTGTTGTTTAAATAGAGCGGGTTTTCTATCTGAATATCGGTATCGCGTGAGATGAAATCACCATCAGAATAATCGAGGTTGGTAATAGCCAACTGATGCAACTTAAGGTTTTCAAATGTTGGAATAGCAGGTAATCCATTTTGGAGCAGTAAACCGTTTATCAGAAGGCTATCTATCACAGGTATAGATTCAACGATTGAGTCGGAGTTTATCCAGACATCGACCTGTTCAATATTAATCGTATCTTCTTGGAGTTCTTGTATTTCCACGCCCAGAAAGGAGAAATGATTAGGGAACTCAAATCTAGCGTCATAAACAGAAATGGGTAGCGAAGAGTACTGTTTGAGTAAGTGATTAGTGAGTTTGGTTGTATAGGGACCCTGCATCGCTAAGTAGAGACCAAGCACAGCACAAGATATGATCAGCAGTAGCGCAATAGAGAATATGACTAGTGCTTTTTTCATCCGTTAATACCTAACCCATTATTTAATTTGGACAGATTGACTTAATTAGGAAAGAGATTCAACAAAAAAGCCCCTCAAATGAGGGGCTTAATCACTATTTACTGATTAACAAGGCTTAGTCTAGTTGCGGACCAGCGGCGACTAGTGCTGCACCTTCAGCATTGTCAGTGTACTTGGAGAAGTTCTTAACAAAACGTTGTGCCAGATCTTCCGCTTTGCTTTCCCACTGAAGTGGATCAACATAAGTATCGCGAGGATCTAAAATCGCAGGGTCTACACCTGGAAGTGCTGTTGGGACTTCTAGATTAAACACCGGGATTTGCTTAGTTTCTGCTTGCTCAATCGAACCATTTAAGATGGCATCGATAATACCGCGAGTATCTTGGATAGAGATACGTTTACCGGTACCGTTCCAACCCGTGTTAACTAGGTAGGCTTCTGCCCCTGCTGCTTCCATACGCTTCACTAGTACTTCAGCGTATTTAGTTGGGTGTAGCGTTAAGAATGCCGCACCGAAACAAGAAGAGAAGGTTGGTGTTGGTTCAGTAATACCACGTTCTGTACCAGCCAATTTCGCAGTGAAACCAGATAAGAAGTGATATTTAGTCTGTTCTGCTGTTAATTTGGCAACAGGCGGAAGAACACCAAATGCATCTGCTGTTAAGAAAATAACTTTGTTTGCATGGCCAGCTTTAGAGACAGGTTTAACGATATTATCGATGTGATAAATAGGGTATGAAACACGAGTATTCTCGGTTTTAGAACCATCATCAAAATCGATGGAGCCATCATTACGAACCGTTACATTCTCTAGTAACGCATCTTTACGGATAGCGTTATAGATATCAGGCTCAGCTTCTTTAGAAAGCTTGATAGTTTTGGCATAGCAACCTCCTTCGAAGTTGAATACACCATCGTCATCCCAGCCATGTTCGTCATCACCAATCAATGCGCGTTTAGGGTCTGTAGATAGCGTTGTTTTACCAGTACCAGACAAGCCGAAGAAGATAGCCGTATCGCCTTCTTCACCAACGTTTGCAGAGCAGTGCATAGATGCAACGCCTTTCAACGGTAGGAAGTAGTTCATCATTGCGAACATACCTTTCTTCATCTCACCGCCGTACCAAGTACCGCCAATAAGTTGCATTTTCTCTGTTAGGTTAAATACAGTGTAGTTTTCTGAATTAAGGCCTTGTTTTTCCCAATCTTGGTTGGTTGTTTTTGCCGCGTTCATAACAACGAAGTCTGGTTCAAATGTGGCCAACTCTTCTTCTGTTGGACGGATGAACATGTTTTTAACAAAGTGACATTGCCATGCCACCTCAGTAATGAAACGAATGGACAGACGAGTATCCTCGTTAGCACCACAGTAGCAATCTAGAACAAACAGGCGCTTGCCTGAAAGCTGAGTCGTTGTCAGAACTTTTAGTTCGTTCCAAACTTCTTGGGAGATTGCTTTGTTGTCATTTTTGACTTGTTCTGAGGTCCACCACATATTTTCTTTTGTGGTGTCATCCAAAACGATGAATTTATCTTTAGGTGAACGACCAGTGAAGATGCCAGTGTCAACAGAAACGGCTCCTAACTCTGTAACAACGCCTCTTTCATAGCCTTCTAAATCAGTGCGAGTTTCCTCCTCGAACAACATGTCATAACTTGGATTGCGAAGAATCTCTTTTACGCCAGATAGTCCGTATTCAGTTAGGTCTAGTTCTGCAGCCTTGGTATGTTCCATAACGGTCATAGGTGCTCCTTAATTAAGATTTTTGTAGGGATTTTATATAATTTGTTTTTTATTCTGTTCACCATGCTAGCAACGTGAAAGCGAGAAAACAGGGAGATAAGTCATAAATTGCCGATGATTTATTCAGGGTTTTAAATCACCCGTCACATTTTCGAGTGGTTGTTTTATCACCATTTGTTAGCCTTGCGCTAGATCAATTTTATCTTTGTTTTCAGAAATGAGAGTTGGAGTGAAAAGTGCTTAATTGTGTGATTTATATAAGTATCACCCAAAAAAAAGCCGGTTTACACCGGCTTAATATATAATTTGAATGAATTCTCATATATATGCATGTTAATGAAGGGTAGTGTTGCCTTGATCTGCTTGAGAATAAAGGTCTGCCACTTGATTTTCGTCGAACGAATAATCCGTGCCGCAGTAATCACAATGTAAAGAAATTGAGCCTTCAGTCGCTAAGATGTCATAAACTTCATCTTTGGCAACCGTTAGGATTGCAGAGCCACTTTTTTCCCTAGAACAGCCGCAATGAAAGACAACGGGTTGTGGCTCGAAAAGGTTTACCGTCTCCTGATTGTACAATCGATAAAGCAGTTCGTTTGCCTCTAAAGTAAAGAGTTCTTCATTCTTAACTGTGTTTGTAAGTTGTTCTAAATGTTCAAAATCGTTTTCTGTGCCGGTTCCATCAGGCATAACTTGAAGCAGCATACCAGCAGCATGAGGTGCTCCATCTTGAGTACCAAGACGAATCCATAGGCGTGTTTTTAGCTGTTCAGAGCGAAGGAAGTAGTTTTCTAAAACCGTCGAAAGATCGTCCCCTTCAAGGCCTACAACGCCTTGATAACGTTCCCCTTTATCGGGTGAAATGGTAATCACAAGATGCCCTTTTCCTACCAGTTGGTGAAGTGTTGCATCAGAAGCAATGTCGCCTTCCCATCGTGCAACGCCGCGTACTTTTTGGTTTTGATCACCATTGATGACAGCTAAAGAGACAGGACCATCGCCTTGCAGTTGAAGTGTGATAGAACCCTCAAATTTTAGCGTTGCAGTTAAAAGGGTGGTGGCGACTAATAGTTCGCCTAATAAGTTTTGTACCGGCGCTGGGTACTCTTTACTAGATATGATCTCTTGATATGCCTTATCTAACTGTACAAGTTCCCCACGTACAGAAAGATTCTCGAATAAATAACGATTTAAAACGTCTTGTGCCATGTCAGAACACTCCGGCTTACTGGTTTTTAAATTTAATAATGTCTCTACGTTGCTTCTTGTCTGGCCTACGTTCGGGGCTAGGACTGAATAACGTATTGAGTTTACGCTTTTGTGCGTTTTCTTCGCGTTTTGAGATGCTTTCTGGTGTCTCCGTATAGAGCAGTTGTGCTTCTGGTGCTCCACGTCTTTGCTCTGAAATTTTATCTATGACAACGATCTTCTCTTCATGTCTTTGTCTTAGTGTTATTGTTGCACCAAGTTCTATTATTTTACTTGGTTTTGAGCGCTGTCCATTATAATGAACTTTGCCTCCGTCTATCATATTTCGAGCTACCGACCGAGTTTTGTAAAATCTAGCAGCCCAAAGCCATTTGTCGAGCCTTACTGTCTCTGTATTTGTGCTCATTTTTATACGACTCCATGCTGTAAACTATTTTCTGTAAAAATGGTGACACATGTCTCTCTTTTCAAGTGGTAAATGTAAATATTAGGAATTCCCTTACCTCAATCTTGAAAGGGGTATGATATTCTTCTGCATAATGTTTACTGTGATTATAGACACTAAAGAGGTTGTAAATGTCTTCTGTTTTGAGCCGAACTCATCCGTTTTCCGGCTTAACGGAAAAGGTTTTCCGTTTATTTGCTGCTTCTCAATCTAAGCTCTGCACTTTATTAACTATATTGTTGGTCTGCTTATCAGCATGGATTGCGGGTCAAACTATGTGGTATTTGTCAGATGAACAGACAACGGTATCTAAATGGTCCGCTCAATCTGTTAATACTCGATCTTCTTCTGAGTCGAAGGGGATTATTATATCTGGTTTACTACAAGCTGCACTATTTGGTCGGCACGACGAGAAGGTAGATAAGGTCGTGTCAGCGCCTGTAATACAGGATGCACCAAAAACGCGTTTGAACTTAATTTTGGTTGGTGCTGTCTCTAGTTCTGTTGCGGAAAGCAGCTTGGCTGTTATCGCTAACAATGGATCCCAAGAAACGTATGGCATTGGTGAGAAAATTGAAGGGACACAAGCGAAACTAAAGAACGTTTTTATTGACCGCATTATTATTGACAATGCGGGTCGAGATGAAACGTTGATGCTTGAAGGAATTGAGTACAAAAAAGTGTTACCGACGGTGAGTAATAAAAAAACGAGTAACGCAATGGTTAGCGAAATTGGAAATAATCCTGCTCCCTTAGGTAATGAGATTGAATCGATTCGAGCAGAGGTTTTAGCTGATCCTCAAAAAATTCTCCAATACATACGTTTATCTCAAGTAAAGAAAGACGGGAAGCTTGTCGGTTATCGAATCAGGCCTGGTAAGCAGCGTGCACTATTTGATTCTGCAGGACTTAAAAATGGTGATATTGCCACGTCTTTGAATGGTGAGGACTTAACGGATCCTGCTTCAATGGGTAAAGTTTGGCAGTCGATGTCGGAAATGACAGAATTCAACTTGACCGTAGAGCGTGACGGTCAAGCACATGAAATATATTTAGAATTTTAATACTGGCTCAAGTGTCGGTGATTTGGAGGTTTTTTAGTGAAGAACTGGTTAAGCAGAAGTGCGATGTTACTGATAGGAAGTCTAATGTGCTTATCTGTTTCTGCCGATGAATATAGTGCGAGTTTCAAAGGCACGGATATTCAAGAGTTCATTAATATTGTTGGGCGAAATTTAGAAAAGACCATCATTGTCGACCCTTCTGTTCGTGGGAAGATAGATGTTCGGAGCTATGACGTATTAAATGAAAAACAATACTATCAATTTTTCCTTAATGTTTTAGAAGTCTATGGTTTTGCCGTTGTCGAGATGGAGAGTGGTGTTCTTAAAATTATAAAGGCTAAAGATGCGAAAACATCCGCGATTCCTGTTGTCGGAGCTGATGAAAAAATATTAGGTGATGCCGTTGTTACTCGTGTCGTCGCAGTAAAAAATGTTTCTGTTCGAGAGTTGTCTCCATTATTGCGTCAATTAAATGATAACGCTGGTGCGGGTAACGTGGTCCATTATGACCCTGCCAATATCATCTTGATTACAGGTCGTGCTGCCGTTGTTAACCGTCTTGCCGAAATTATTGAACGTGTTGATCAGGCTGGGGACAAATCAATAGAAGTGGTTGTTCTTAAAAATGCGTCTGCCTCAGAAATGGTGCGAATAGTTGATGCGCTAAATAAAACGACCGACACAAAAAATACGCCAGCATTTTTACAACCTAAACTTGTGGCCGATGACCGCACTAACTCCGTTCTTATCTCCGGTGACCCAACCGTACGTAAGCGCCTTCGTAAGTTGATAAAACAGCTCGATATTGAAATGGCGAGTCGGGGTAACAATCAAGTTGTCTATCTGAAATATGCGCAAGCTGAAGATATTGTTGACGTTTTAAAAGGTGTATCTGAAAATATTCAGTCAGAGAAGCAGAGCTCATCTAAAGCTCAAGGCGCGGCAAGTAAATCTCAGGTGATGATTGCCGCTCATAAAGATACCAATGCATTAGTTTTGACGGCTCCACCAGATATTATGAACGCCCTTATGGATGTCATTGCTCAGTTGGATATTCGCCGTGCTCAGGTTCTTATAGAGGCGCTTATTGTTGAAATGTCTGAAGGTGATGGCATTAATTTGGGCGTGCAATGGGGTAACTTGGATACTGGAGCTGTAATTCAATATGGCAATACAGGTGCATCAATTGGTGGCGTGATGGTGGGCCTTGAAGAGGCAAAAGATACTACAACCACAACCGCCGTATATGATGACGATGGTAGTTTCTTGAGAAATGAAACCACCACTGAATCCGGTGACTATTCCTCACTAGCTTCCGCGTTAAGCGGAGTGAACGGAGCGGCAATGAGTTTAGTTCTGGGCGACTGGACCGCTCTTATCAGCGCGGTCTCTACCGATTCCAATTCTAATATTCTCTCTTCTCCTAGTATTACGGTGATGGATAACGGAGAAGCATCCTTTATCGTTGGCGAAGAAGTTCCAGTGTTAACAGGTTCCACTGCAGGGGCAAACAACAGCAATCCATTTCAAACCGTAGAGCGTAAAGAAGTCGGGATTAAGCTTAAAGTTGTGCCTCAAATAAATGAAGGTGACTCTGTTCAATTAACGATAGAACAGGAAGTTTCAAATGTACTTGGCGCCAGTGGCGCTGTCGATGTACGTTTTGCCAAACGACAACTTAATACTCAGGTTATGATCCAAGATGGTCAGATGTTGGTTCTAGGCGGATTAATCGATGAACGCGTCATGGAGAGTGAATCTAAAGTCCCATTTTTAGGTGATATTCCAATAATTGGTCATCTTTTTAAATCAACAAGCAGTTCTGTTGAAAAGAAAAACCTGATGGTGTTCATCAAGCCGACCATTATTCGTGATGGTGTGACCGCAGATGGCATTACCCAACGTAAATATAACTACATTCGTGCAGAGCAGTTATTTAAAGCGGAAGAAGGTTTGAAACTGTTATCGGATGACCTCATTCCGGTCCTTGCAGAATTTAAAGGCGATTCGCCACGTTATCCGGCAGAAGTACAAGCCTTTATTGACCAATTGGAGCTAGATTGATGACACAGTTGGCCAGCTTTGTTGGGCGTCTACCATTTGGTTTTGCTAGGCGCCACCATGTGGTTTTAGAAAATAGTCCGCAACGAACAGAAACAGAACTGCCTCAGTTGTATTATGTCGAACCTATTGCAATCTCAATTTTAGCGGAAGTACAACGAGTCATTAAGGTGCCGTTTGCATTGGTTTCGACAGATAAGGATAGCTTTGAGAAGAAACTGACAGAGATCTATCAGCGAGATTCGTCAGAAGCTCGGCAGTTAATGGAAGATATTGGTGCAGATAATGACGACTTTTTCTCATTGGCTGAAGAGTTACCTCAAAATGAAGATCTATTAGAGACAGAAGATGACGCCCCTATCATTAAGTTAATCAATGCGATGCTAGGCGAAGCAATTAAAGAAGGTGCTTCGGATATTCATATTGAAACCTTTGAACAGAGTTTGTCTATTCGATTCCGTGTTGATGGTGTATTACGTGAGGTATTAGAACCAAGTCGCAAGTTAGCACCACTTCTTGTCTCACGAGTTAAGGTTATGGCAAAACTCGATATCGCTGAAAAACGCGTCCCTCAAGATGGAAGAATCTCATTGAGAATTGGTGGTCGTGCGGTTGATGTCCGTGTCTCTACAATGCCATCTTCGCATGGTGAACGCGTTGTAATGCGTTTACTGGATAAAAACGCCACCCGCCTTGATTTACATAGCCTAGGGATGACGGAAGAAAATCACGAAGTAATAAGAAAATTGATCGCTAGGCCGCATGGCATCATTTTGGTTACCGGACCAACAGGCTCAGGTAAATCAACAACCTTATATGCCGCGTTACAAGAACTGAATAGTACGGAACGGAATATTTTAACGGTAGAAGATCCTATCGAATTTGATATTGACGGTATAGGCCAAACACAGGTTAACCCTAAAGTTGATATGACCTTCGCCCGTGGTTTACGCGCCATTTTGCGCCAAGACCCAGATGTCGTTATGGTCGGTGAAATACGTGATCTCGAAACGGCACAAATAGGTGTGCAAGCCTCGTTAACCGGTCACTTAGTCATGTCTACCTTGCATACCAATACGGCGATAGGGGCAATTACTCGACTAAGAGATATGGGCATTGAACCTTTCCTTATTTCATCTTCTTTGTTAGGGGTGTTATCTCAGCGCCTGATAAGGACCTTGTGCTCTGATTGCAAGCAAAGCTTTGAAGCCGACAGAGAACAGAAGAAAGTGTTTAAGTTAACAGAGCAAGAGCCCTTAACACTTTATCGTGCGAATGGATGTGAGGCGTGTAATTTCAAGGGGTACAGAGGACGAACTGGAATACATGAGCTACTTCTTGTTGACGATAATGTTCAAGAACTCATTCATTCAGAGGCGGGAGAAATGAGCATAGAAAAAGAAGTCCGTGCTTATACGCCAAGTATCCGAGCGGATGGATTGAAAAAAGTTCGTCAAGGGATCACTACCCTTGAAGAAGTTATGCGAGTAACCAAGGAAGTCTAATGGCTGCATTTGAATACAAAGCACTGAATGACAAAGGTAGGCAGAAAAAAGGTGTCATTGAGGGAGATAATGCACGCCAAGTTCGACAACGATTGAAAGAACAGGGCTTGATTCCTGTTGAGGTCATTGAAACCAAAGTAAAAAACAGTACCGAAAAATCGTCTACGTCATTTAATCGAAGTATTAGCACCAATGATCTCGCGTTATTAACGCGTCAGCTTTCAACATTAGTTCAAGCAAGCATGCCTTTAGAGGAGTGCTTAAGAGCGGTTGCAGAACAATCAGAAAAGCCACGTATCACCAATATGTTAATGGGTGTCCGTTCTCGAGTGGTTGAAGGGTATACGCTTGCCGATAGCCTTGCCGACTACCCGAATGTATTTGATGATCTTTTCCGCTCTATGGTGGCCGCTGGTGAACGTTCCGGTCATCTGGATAGCGTATTGAATCGACTCGCTGATTACGCTGAAAATCGCCAGTTAATGCGTTCTAAACTACAACAGGCGATGATTTATCCTGTGGTGTTAACCGTATTCGCATTTGCTGTTGTTAGTTTTTTATTAGCCAGTGTTGTACCAAAAATTGTTGATCAGTTTGTTCAAATGGGGCAGGAGCTACCCGGGTCAACTCAATTTCTTTTGGATGCCAGTGGTTTTGTACAAAACTGGGGAATCTATCTGTTAGTCGGTATTATCTGTTCTTACTATGGTTTAAAAATGGCTTTAAAGAATGCGAATACAAGGATGTCTTGGGATAAGAAGCTGCTGAGTATTCCTTTGATAGGAAAAATAACAAAAGGGATCAACACGTCTCGCTTTGCTCGAACGTTATCTATCTGTACCTCGAGTGCTATACCATTATTGGAAGGTATGAAAGTTGCGACAGACGTAATAAGCAATCGATATATGGAGCAACACGTTTTGGATGCCTGCGAAAAAGTAAGAGAAGGGGGCAGTTTAAGGCGCGCTTTAGAACAGACCAAATTATTCCCGCCCATGATGTTACATATGATTGCGAGTGGTGAGCAAAGTGGTGAGTTAGAGCAGATGCTTACTAGAGCAGCAGATAATCAAGATAGGGATTTCGAATCCACGGTTAATATTGCCTTAGGGCTATTTACACCTGCACTTGTTGCTGTGATGGCTGGTGTGGTTTTGTTTATTGTAATGGCAACGTTGATGCCTATTTTAGAGATGAATAATTTGATTTCTGCTTAATGGTTTGGCGTTCCGTCGTCTTGAGCAGAAGGATTGAGTTTGTTAGGAGATGAAAATGAAACAAAGAAAACAAAATGGTTTTACCTTACTTGAGATTATGGTTGTTGTTGTGATTTTAGGTATTTTGGCCAGCGTTGTTGTGCCTAATTTGTTAGGAAACAAAGAAAAAGCGGATCAACAAAAAGCCGTGTCTGACATCTCTGCATTAGAACAAGCGTTCGATATGTATAAGCTAGACAACAGTGTATACCCATCGACAGATCAAGGTTTAGAAGCACTCGTTACAAACCCAAGTGGCAGCCCTGAGCCAAGAAACTACCGAGACGGTGGTTATATAAGGCGCTTACCACAAGACCCTTGGGGATACGATTATCAATATCTAAGCCCTGGTGACAAAGGAACGATCGATATCTTTAGCTTGGGCTCAGATGGGCAAGAGGGTGGTGAAGGCAGTGCTGCGGATATTGGCAATTGGAATATTCAAGATTTCTAATCATCAATACTAGGGTTAACAGACCTTAGTCATGTCCATAAAGTAGGCGCGACTTGTGGCAGTAATGAATAAGAAAAATACAGGTTTTACCTTAATTGAGATCATGCTGGTGTTAGTCTTGATGTCGCTTAGTGCCGTGGCCGTGATCATTAATCTGCCTGATTCAAAGCAAGACATTGCGAAAGAACAGGCACAGCGTTTTTATTATCGAATACAACTTCTTAATGAACATGCCATTTTAAATGGTAAAGATTTGGGTATAAGAGTAGATGAGAAAAAAGGCACCTACAGTTACCTACAGCTAGAGAGTAATGGGTGGCAAGTTTTTGAAAATAAAACGTACGTCGAAACACAATTGCAAGATGGTGTATTACTTTCATTGGAGTTAGGTAGTGATGCATGGTCACAGAACGAAAGCCTATTCAAGCAAGAAAGCTTATTTGATGAAGATATGTTTGTTGAGTTTGATAAAGAAAAAAAAATCAAGCCGCCCCAGTTGTTTGTGTTGTCCAGTGGAGAGATGACCCCTTTTCGTCTCTCCATATTTTCAGCAGAAAACAAATATAATGGTTGGGTTGTCGATGTAAAAGAATCCGGTTCTATCGACCTTATTCATGCGAAAGACACACAAGATGAGACGGGTATTCGATGAATCAGCGCACTCGTGGTATGACATTGCTCGAAGTATTGGTTGCGCTAGCTATATTTGCTACTGCTGCGATCAGTGTTATGCGCTCCGTTACTCAACATCTAAATACGCTGTCTTATCTGGAAGAAAAAACGTTCGCATCATTTGTTATAGATAATCAAATTAGTCGGGTGATGCTATCAGGTGCACCTAAAAGTACCAAATCGGGAAAAACAGAAATGGTGGGTAAACAGTGGTATTGGAAAGTAACGCCTGTTGAAACCGCCGTTGGCTTTATTGTTGCATTTGATGTTAGCGTGTCATTGAATGAAAATGCTAAAAGTCCGATATTGACGGTGAGAAGTTATGCCGAGAAATAAGGCGTCTTATCGCAAAATACAACGGGGTTTTACCTTAATAGAAGTGCTTGTTGCGATTGCTATTTTTGCGTCTCTAAGTGTGTCAGCTTACATGGTGTTAAATCAGGTACAGCGAAGCAATCAAGTATCGCTTGAAAAGACAGAAAGGTTGAAAGAGATTCAACGAGCGATGGTGATTATAGACAATGATTTTAGACAGATAGCATTAAGAAGATTTAGAACCAATGGAGAAGAAGCGGCAGAAAATATTCTATTTTGGGGCGATGGGTTACTCGACTCAGATAACAAGGCCGTGCTGTTTACTCGGTTAGGATGGCAGAACCCACAGCAGGTGTTTCCTCGTGGGGAGATTACCAAGGTTGGTTATCGAATTGTCGGAAATCGGCTTGAACGAATTTGGTGGCGATACCCCGACACACCGGTGGGACAGGAAGGCGTGATCACCAATCTTCTCAACGATGTTGATATGATTGACATGCAATTTTATAAAGAGGGTGAATGGAGTGAAAGCTGGGATGAGGCATTAGCCTTACCTGAGGCACTTTCAATTACATTTACGCTACAAGATTATGGCAATATAGAACGAGTTTATTTGACGGCTGGAGAGCGTTTGCAAGTCGCCACTGAAGGTGTCAGCAATGATTAACAGGCCATCCAATAGATCCGTTAAAAAGAATGCGGGTGCGGCTTTAATTGTTGTATTACTGATTCTTGCAGTGATGGTTTCAATTGCCGCCACAATGACTGAGAGGCTGTTTGTTAACTATACACGCGTCGAGAACCGGATCAGTCACCAACAGGCGTATTGGTATAGCATTGGTATTGAAGCATTAGCCAAATATGGTATTCAACAGAGCTATGAAGATGGTGATACGATCAACACGAGTCAACCTTGGGCGTTGAAAGAACAAGTTTTTCCGCTCGATTACGGCACGGCCTCTGGTAAAATAATAGACAAGCAAGCTTGTTTTAATATCAACGTATTAGGTAAAGAAAAGCAGCAGGCCAATAGTACATCAAAGCCCTATTTGGTGGCGGTTTTTCAGCGTATGCTCGAAGAGCTTGAGATAGAAAATTATCAAGCTGAGGTTATTGCCGATTCCACATGGGAATTTTTGGATACAAACACTACATCATCGACCAATTATGGCGTCGAAGATAGCTTTTATGAAGCGCTGCACCCCGCCTATATCACCCCAAACGGGATGATCTCTGATAACACGGAGCTAAGAGCGGTTCATCAAATGGATAGTGGAGTGATGGAGAAGATTGGCCCGGTAGTTTGTGCGTTGCCTTGGGACGATTGGCGTTTAAATGTGAATACGATTAATGAGGCGGGTTCGGTTATGTTGGTGGCAATGTTTTCACCACTACTGAGTGCAAGTGACGCTTCCTCATTGATAGAAAACAGACCTTATGATGGCTGGGCATCGGTGGATGACTTCTTAGCCGAAAGACAGATCGCGACAATAGATGCGACGATAAAAGATAAAGCCAATGGTTATTTAACGACAGATAGCCATTACTTTGAGCTTGATGCTCAGGTTATGGTAAATGAATCAAGAGTTAGGATAAGAAGCCTACTCTTTAGCAAAGACAAGAAGGACGTCTCAGTTATACGACGGCGTTTTGGAGGAGTCATTGAGCGAGTTTCTGACAGTTCGACTAAGTAGAGACAAGCAGGCCCCTATACGGTGGTTGGTTTGGTCTACTAGTCAGAATGAAATTATAGCGAGCGGAGAACTTAGCAGCAAAGATCAGCTAAGTGAACTTTCTATTTACGCGGACCAACGTACAACTTTGTTGTTATTGGATAGCCGTGACATATTGCTAATGGAAGCAGAAATTCCGGCTGGTGCAGCTCGGCAAGTTGATACGATGCTGCCATATTTGCTTGAAGATGATATTGCGCAGGATGTTGACGAGTTGCATTTTACGATTCTGAAAAAAAACGCAAACAAAGTCGACGTTGCCGCCATTGATAAAGCGTATTTACTTGAGTGGATTCAGGCTTTCACGGCGGTTGGGATCGCGATAAGCAAAATTGCACCTGACGCACAGACATTACCATTAATGGATAACACAGTGTCAGCGGTTCAAATGGATTCGCAATGGCTGTTTAGAAAGTCTCAAAATCAATCCACATCAATAGATGAGCAGTGGTTACCCCTCTTTATTGAATCTGATTGGTGCGCTAGTCAAAGTGAAGAATACAAAATATTAAGTTATAGCACGATACCTGATTCTGTAACCAGTAGTACAGATTGGAAGCAGGCGGAACCTGAATTGGTCATGGTACTCCTTACTAAAGGCGCGATCCATTCACCAACCAATCTATTAACAGGAATGTTTAAACCTCAGTCTTCAATATTTAAGCACCTGAAAATTTGGAAGAATGTTGCATTCGCAGCGTGTCTTTTCCTATTAATATTGTCCACTCAGCGCGTTCTTCAAGTCAATCAATATGAGGCTCAATCTTTCGCTTATCGTACTGAAAGTGAACGAATTTTTCGCACCATATTTCCAAATAAAAACAAGATCCCTACAGTCAGCTACTTAAAGCGCCAAATGTCAGACGAAGAGAGCGCACTCTCACGTGGTCATGACGAGACTTCCGTATTGGGTTGGTTAGCTCTGCTACCTGAAGCGCTAAAAGGGCACACTTCTGTTGAAATAAGCAATATTCGGTATGACTCAAATCGAGGTGAGGTCCGTCTTGATGCCTCAATGAAAGACTTTCAAACCTTTGAGGAGGTAAGAACTAAATTGGCTGAAAAGTTTAGCGTGACTCAAGGACCTCTTGATCGAAAAGAGAATCGAGTGTCAGGCAGTTTCGTTTTGAGGAGAAAGTAATGAGTACTTTAAATGAGTCCATTTTCTCTTGGTGGAGAAGTATTTCTTTAAGAGAGCAGCGTATGGTTATCGCCTGCTCAATACTAATGATAGCAGGTGGGTTTTATTGGGGGTTGATTCAACCTCTATCCGAAAGAGCGAATACGGCGAAAGTAAGAATAAATAGTGAGAAAGCGTTACTTCAATGGGTATCTGATAGTGCCGATCGAATCATCGAACTTAGAGGGAACGGTAGGGTTTCTGTCTCGAATGTGCCGTTTAATCAGGTCATTTCCACATCAGCCAAAAGCTACAAAATTGAATTAATTAGAATTCAGCCACGCGATGAGATGCTACAAGTCTGGGTTAAACCCGTTGCCTTTGACCAATTTGTACACTGGCTTGCTTATTTACAACAAAAACAAGCGGTTCAGGTTGAATTTATGGAAATTTCGAGCAGTGACTCTAAAGGAATCATTGAAGTGAAACGCTTGCAGTTAAAGCGAGGAGGATAATTTGAAACGTATCATTCTTCTCGTCATTTGTTTTATATCGGTGCTGTGTATTAGTGCCTTTGTTCACATGCCAATCTCCTTTGCTTTGAAAGCGATGCCAGAGTTCCCGAACTTAAAAATTGAGTCGCCAAGTGGCACTATTTGGGCAGGTGAAGCCCAAAATGTTCGTTGGCAAAATGATAACCTTGGTCAGGTGAATTGGCAGTTTAAACCGCTAAAACTGCTTCAAGGAAAAGCCAATTACTCGCTGCGTTTTGGTCGAGGGAGCGATGTAAAACTAATGGGCAAAGGAAATGTAGGTGTTGGTTTATCAGGGTTATTTGCGGATAACGTGATTATCTCCATGCCCGCTGTAAACGTATTGCAGCGACTATCTATACCTGTTCCGATTACTGTAAAAGGAAACCTAGAGTTATCCATCAATGACTATCAATATGCACAACCATGGTGCGAATCGGCAACCGGTACACTAGTGTGGGCTGGAAGTAAAATTGGGTCACCATTAGGTGGGTTAGATTTAGGTAGCGTTATAACAGATTTGCAGTGCCAAGAAAGTAAGCTAAGCGCAACGGGTGAGCACAATAACAATCAGTTAGCGGGGTCACTGCAAGCCGAATTACAACCGAATCTACGTTATAACGTGGAGGCTCGGTTCAAACCTAATGCGGAATTTCCTACGGCTATGACATCTCAGCTTAAATGGCTTGGAAGTCCTAACAACAAGGGTGAATACTCATTTACTTATGCAGGTAAACTAAACTAACCTGTAGAATAAATATTTGATGCTCATTGTTACTGCTAAAATGAATATTACCGTTAAAATTAAGTTATCGAACAGACAAGGAGCAAGGGATGGCGAAAATTCAAAAGCCGAAAATATTAGCAGTTGAGACAGCCGCTAAATCGAAGTTATTCACTATTGAATCTCTTGACCTTGAATTTTCTAATGGGGTAAAGCGCACCTATGAGCGAATGCGCCGCAGTGGTCGTGAAGCGGTCATGATGGTACCCATTACGGAAAATGGTGATCTATTGCTCGTTAGAGAGTATGCCGCAGGCACCGAAGAATATGAACTTGGTTTTCCAAAAGGGCTTGTTGATTTAGGTGAAACACCGCAAGAGGCAGCGAATCGAGAACTAAAAGAAGAAATAGGTTTGGGTGGCACTGTTTTTACACCACTTAAAAAAGTGGTCTTAGCACCTTCTTATTTTTCAAGTGAAATGACTCTTTTTCTAGTCGAAGGTTTATATCCTGAAATGTTAGAAGGGGATGAGCCAGAACCCTTAGAATTGGTACGTTGGCCTTTGAATCAAGCAGATGAATTGCTATCCCATTTGGATTTTAGTGAAGCCAGAAGTATTGCAGCGCTCATGCTGGCTCAGCGTTACTTGGCGCAAGAAACATCACCGAATAAGACGAACTAGGAACTGACATGGCAACCTTTAACAAAGATCTATCTCACCTACTACCGTCGGTCATTGACGTTGCTAGAGCAGCAGGACAACTCATTTTAGATATTTATGAGAAAAAAGAGTACGAAGAATTCACCAAATCGGACTCGACGCCTGTAACCACTGCCGACTTAGCCGCGCACAAATTTATTGAAGAGAAATTATCTGAGCTAACACCTGATATCCCAGTATTATCCGAAGAAGCCGCAGATATAACACTAGAACAACGTGCTCACTGGAGTCGCTATTGGCTTGTGGACCCACTGGATGGAACCCAAGAATTTATCGCTCGAAGTGGTGACTTTGCGACAGTCATTGCATTGATAGAAAATAATAGACCAGTGATGGGGGTGGTTTACGGACCGGTTTCTGGCGTGACTTATTATGCCTACGAAGGTAAGGGTGCTTGGAAGATCCCGGATATGCATGAAAGTGTTCGTATAAAAACACTTACGCACGACGTTGGACAACAAACAATTGCAATTGCAATCAGTCGCCGTCAGGATATCAATAGAATCACTAACAAAATGTCGCCAGCATGGAATTATGATCTCATTCCTCTTGGATCGGCGGCGTTAAAAGCGTGCTTGGTTGCAGAAGGCGCAGTTGATTGTTACCTAAGACTTGGGCCAACAGGAGAATGGGATACCGCTGCGACTCAGTGTATTGTTCAGGAAGCAGGGGGCAGAATATTGAGTACTAAGCTGGAACCTCTTTCTTACAATGAAAGAGAAACCTTTGAGAACCCTAATTTTATCGTGTTAGGAGATGAGAATCTGCCTTGGGATGAAATCTTACAAATGAAAGATTAACAGACATTAAAAAGGACAGCGAATCGCTGTCCTTTTTGCATTCTAGAATAGAGATGATTTCGTAATTTACCGAAGCGGTGCTACGCGTAAATGAGAAATAAACTGCAACCAGTTAGTAATATGAGTGCTCGCCGCGTGCGTGTTCTGTTGCATCGCGAACGGCAGTCAATTCACCTTCAAATTGCTGTACTAGCTCTTTCTCTATGCCTTCTTTCAGCGTTACATCAACCATCGAACAGCCATTACAGCCGCCACCAAATTGAACTAGGGCAATTCCGTCTTCTGTGATTTCTACCAAGCTTACGTGACCACCGTGGCCTGCGAGTTGAGGATTCACCTGTGTTTGAATTGCATATTCAAGACGTTCCATCAAAGATGCATCGTCAGAAACCTTACGCATTTTCGCGTTAGGTGCTTTCAAGGTAAGCTGCGAACCCATCTTGTCCGTTATGTAGTCGATTTCAGCATCTTCGAGAAAAGGTAAGCTTAACTCATCAACAAAGGCTGAAAAGGGCTCTAATTTCATCTCGGTATCACTTGCTTCTACCGCTTCTGGTGGACAATAAGAGACACCACACTCTGCGTTCGGTGTTCCTGGGTTAACGACAAATACACGTATATTGGTATTTTCCGGTTGCTGTTCTAGCAGTTTAGCAAAGTGTGCTTGAGCACTTTCAGTAATAATAATTGACACGACTAATACCTGACTGTTTTTGTAGGTTATTTGATTCTATTCTACTCTTGCGATTACAGGATGCCAAATGAAAATTGATACTTTGTTGTTTGTTTCAATAACGTCGAGTTATTAGGCATTATGTTCCTGTTCTGCAGATGCAATAAATATCAATTTTTTTTACTCCAACATCAAGGAGTAATTTGCATAATTGTCGGACCGAACTTCCTGTGGTAACTACGTCGTCAATAATTGCGATATGTGTTTGATTCGGTGACCAATTGAGGGTGAATGCATGGGTCAGGTTTTTCATCCTTTGTTGCTTATCTAACCCCTGTTGGCTAGGGGTAGATTTACCCCTTTTAAAGAGCGTTTGACCGAAGGTACTCCTACCTTGTAAATGAGCCGTAAGGTAGTGCGCGAGAACATCACTCTGGTTGTAACCTCGATGCAAGAAACGTCGCCAATGAAGTGGCATACTTACGATGAGTGGAGCAGGGTCATCTATCATTTTTGATAACAAATAGGTCAAATCGTAGGCGTATTGCAGTTGACCTGAATACTTTAAGTTGTGGATATAGTTAGATAATGGCGCTTTATAATCACCGACACAAAAAAGCCGGTCCCAGAGTGGTGGTTCGGATAAACAAACACCACACTTGGCAACGGGTATTAAGGTTTCTAATCCGCATTGGCAACAACGGGGTTTGGCTAGAAAAAGCAATAGACAACTCTGACACCAAATGAGATCGCCAGATTTACTGTCCTTGCTAAGACCACATAAATGGCAAATTGGGTTAGAATATTGGGTAATAATACGACGGATTTCTTTTTTCCACATTGGAATCTCGGTAGTTGGTATTTAGAGTCATCACTGGATTTGAATTCAGGTTAAATAATAAAGAATACGCTAAGAGATAATTCATGATTGAAGTAGCACAGAAGATGACAACTCCCCCACCGTTGTTTTGGCATAGAGAAGGAAATGGTAAAGACTTGGTCTTAATCCATGGATGGGGAATGAATGGCGCAGTTTGGCAACAAACGGTTGAGCGACTTTCGGCACACTTTACAGTTCATGTGGTCGATTTGCCGGGCTATGGCCACAGTTCAGAACGACATGCAGATGATATCGATAGCGCAGCTAAGATGGTTCTGGAGCATGCACCGGAGCAAGCTATTTGGGTGGGTTGGTCGTTAGGAGGGTTAATCGCTACCCATATCGCGTTAAACACCCCAAATCGAGTATCGAAACTCGTCACTGTTGCCAGCTCACCAAAATTTGCCGCGGAGAAGCGTTGGAGAGGTATTAAACCCGCCGTATTGTCTACCTTTACTGAACAGTTAGTGGAAGATTTTCATCCAACTATTGAACGGTTTATGGCGTTGCAAGCGATGGGAAGCCCAACTGCAAGACAGGATGTGAAATTATTAAAAAAGGCCGTGTTGTCACGACCTCTTCCGACTCCAGAGTCCTTGTTAGTTGGCTTAAATATGTTAGGAAATGTAGATTTACGTGGCCAGTTGGATCAGATCAGTATGCCATTTTTACGTTTTTATGGCCGACTTGATGGTTTAGTACCGATAAAAGTCGCGAATGACTTACAAGAATTACTATCAAATTCAGAGCATTACATCTTTAACCAATCCTCTCATGCTCCATTTATGACTGAACTCGATGAGTTTTGCACACAATTAATACAATTTAGTGGTAAATAATTGAACAGTTTGGCCGATAAGATATCTAACCAATTACAAATAGCATCTTATCTACCTAGGAGAAAGAGTTACCTAGGAAGATAGGTAACTACGATTCGCTATGAAGCAATAGGTTGTATTAGAAGGAGGTTTGTTATGATTGTGTCGCCGACGAATGTGAACGTGCCACTAATCGCTCCTTCGGTCAATGTTCAAACTGAACAAGCGGCGAGAGATAACAAAGTTCGTGAACCTGTTACGCCGCCAGTAGAACTGGCAAAATCCAATGCAGAAAGGCGCATTAAAGCAGAAGATAAGCGCCGGAAACGACCTGCTTGGGATGCGTCGGACCATCCTGATTATGAACTGGACAGTGAGACAAACGCTAAGTCAGCGAAGAGTGAAGAACCCAAAGATACCCTAAGCCGGTTGTTTGAACTGCTTGCACTTCAAACCTATTCGGAGAAACAGGGGTTGGGTTACACGATTCGCTTTCGTTTGCCTAAAAAAATCATTGATGCAGCGATTACTTCGGGAAAAATGGAGCGGAGACGTACTGTGATTAAATATCACTACGGTCATGCTGTAGCACCAAACTGCCCTTCTGAGGTTATTGCGGTGCTTTGACAACTCTGAGTAGAGTTATAGATTCTAGAATGTTCTAGGATCTATAACTTATTTTTCTTCCCGTTAACCTGTCATCATCGCCCTGCTTTCTTGAACGCATCAGCAAACGCACTGTTTCCCATCGGCTGGTTTTGAGATCCTTGGCTTTTGGGTTTGTTCTTACGTTCTGGGGACACATTTCGATTCGTCTGCGGTTTATTATTTGTCTGGCCAGATTCGTCGGTTAGACGCATAGTCAGGGCAATTCGCTTGCGCTGAACCTCAACCTCAAGCACTTTGACTTTGACAATATCACCAGCTTTAACGATTTCGCGAGGGTCAGAGACATAACGGTCAGTCAAAGCAGAGATATGGACTAAGCCATCCTGATGAACGCCGATATCGACAAATGCACCAAAGTTTGCCACGTTAGAGACAACCCCTTCAAGAATCATTCCCGGTTCAAGATCTGAGATTGCGTTAATTCCGTCAGCGAAAGTTGCAGTTTTAAATTCGGGTCTAGGGTCGCGACCCGGCTTATCAAGCTCCTTGATAATATCGGTCACCGTAGGAATCCCAAAGGTACTGTCGGTATAATCTATCGCATTGAGAGAGCGCAAAAATAGAGTGTCACCAATAAGGGCCTTTATTGGTTTGTTATTTTTCTCTGCGACTGCTTTAACCAAAGGATAGGCTTCAGGGTGAACAGAAGACGCATCTAATGGGTTTTTACCATCCATGATACGAAGGAAGCCAGCACACTGTTCAAAGGCTTTAGGCCCCAAACGAGCAACCTTTTTTAAGGTTGTTCGAGTTTCAAAGCGACCGTTTTCATCTCGATATTTGACAATATTTTCTGCAATAGTGTTAGAAAGTCCGGCAACACGAGTAAGAAGTGCTGTTGAGGCAGTATTGACGTCAACGCCAACAGCGTTGACACAATCTTCTACTACGGCATTTAATCGTTTTGCCAATGCATTCTGACCAACGTCATGTTGGTATTGGCCAACGCCGATAGATTTAGGGTCAATCTTAACCAACTCAGCCAGAGGATCCTGCAAGCGTCTGGCTATAGAAACGGCACCACGTAAAGAGACATCCATGTTAGGGAACTCATTAGCGGCGAGCTCAGATGCAGAATAAACTGATGCGCCTGCCTCACTGACAATAATATTTTGTGTACTTAGATTGGCTTTTTTTAATGTATTTACTACAAAGTCGTCAGTTTCGCGGGAAGCGGTACCATTTCCAATAGCAATCAGGTCAACGTTATGCTTTCTGATCAGTTTTTCAATTACATGGGCTGACTTATCGATCTGTTTGTGAGGCTGGTTTGGGTAAATAGTGTCGGTATCAAGCACTTTACCTGTGGCATCAACGACAGCAATCTTAGAACCAGTTCGAAGTCCAGGGTCTAAACCAAGTGTTGCTTTAGGGCCCGCAGGGGCTGCCATCAATAGGTCTTTTAAGTTAGAAGCAAATACGTCTATTGCATCCACCTCGCTGCGCTCCTTCATCGCTCCCATCAATTCGGTTTCCATATGGGTCGAAATTTTTATTCGCCATGCCCAGCTTATTACCTGATTGCGCCATTTATTTGCTGGCGTTTCACTGAGATGAAGTCCGTAATGGTTAGTGATGATATCTTCGCAATATGAGTGGCGAATGCTTTCGTCTTGGTTTGGGTCAGCGTTCATCGATAGTTGCAAAAAACCTTCATTCCGGCCTCGAAGCATCGCTAATGCACGGTGAGATGGTGCTTTACTTAGCTTTTCATTATGTTCGAAATAATCCTTGAACTTCTGTCCTTCTTGTTCCTTTCCTTTGATAACTCGGGATACGATTTCAGCTTGAGTTGTGAGGTATTGTCTAAGTTTACTAATTAAATCGGCATTTTCAGCAATCTGCTCCATGATAATAAAACGAGCGCCATCCAGTGCCGCTTTAGTGTCATTAATTCCTTTTTCAGCGTTTATATAATGTCGAGCTTCTGATTCTGGATCGCCTTGTGCTTCTTTCCATAGCTTCAATGCCAATGGTTCTAACCCTGCCTCGATAGCAATCTGTCCCTTGGTTCTTCTTTTGGGTTTATAGGGAAGATAAAGATCTTCAAGTCGAGTTTTACTCTCCGCTTGATTAATATCGTTCTCTAACTTAGGCGTTAGTTTTTCTTGATCACTGATGGATTTAAGAATCGTCACTCGACGTTCATTCAGCTCTCGAAGATAGCTTAAGCGCGAATCTAGGGTTCTTAGTTGGGTATCGTCCAAGCCACCCGTTACTTCTTTACGATATCGCGCAATGAAAGGGATGGTACTTCCTTCATCGATAAGACGAATCGTTGCGGCAACCTGCTCGGTTCGAACGTTAAGCTCTTTTGCAATCTGCTGGCTTAAGTGTTGTGAGTCTCTTTGTTGCTGAGAAGGGGGTTGGCTCATCTGTAGATCTCTTTAATCAATTTTTTGCATTGTTTCATAAATGGGGGCAAAACGGAGAATTACTAGGTTGTCGTTGGTTATCGCAATCTTTAATTTTCTTTTGCGTAACTTTGACATGAATTGCTGTTGTTATTGGTTACATTGACTAGAATAAATAAAAGGAATATCTGCATGTTACGGATTATAAGAATGAAAAAAATGCCCATCTCGTTATTAACAATAATATTACTTAGCGCTGGTTCTATCGCCAGCGAAAGCAGTTACACAACACAGAACCCAGCTTATGAGTTAGATGGTTTATCAGTATTTGGTCGTATAGAAAATGTGTATCTGACGAGCACAGACAAATACAAACATATCCCATTCGATGGGAAGATCGATACTGGAGCCGATACTACGTCAATCCATGCCGATAATATTCATATATTGAGTAGTAACCCTAAATATAAAAACCTTTCGGATACTGAATTGCTTAAGTATATCGTGGACGAATATGGTGGTTCCCAAAGTAATTGGTGGCTAGATGAATTCGATACCCCAGAAAGAGAGCTAAAGCTTAACGTGAAGTTCAATGTGACGAACCCCTACACTGGTGACGTTTTAGAGTTTGAAAGGCGTTTAGCGAGAGTCAGTGTGGTTCGAAGCCGTACCAGTAAAGAGCCTCTTTATCGTCCTGTTATAGAGCTTAAGATGAAGATAGGTGACGTTGAAATCGAAACGGAAGCAAGTCTGACAGATAGAGGTAATTTTAGTACCCCAATTTTGATTGGTAAGACATTCCTAAAACAGAATGCTTGGGTATTTGCAGGTTATGACTATTTACAAGAGCAGCCGAAAGCAACCCTTATTGGTCGTGAAGAGACAATGATGGTGAATGGTCTTGCGATGAATGTCAGTATTTCAATGGAAAGTAAATCGTCCGTTTTACATGCCACGAATATCAAAGTAGACAAAAAGGCAAAGAAAGTCAGCTTTGATACGAATGACAAAGAGGGAAATAGTAAGTCATTCACTCTCCCTCTGATAGGCATGATTAAATTTGGTGATATTGAGCGTCCAGAGATCTATATCCCAGTAAAAGGTGAAAAACACTTTGATACTAATCTGCATGTTTATTTAAAAGATCGTTCCAACAGTTCTAGTCAATTGAGACTAGGTAAAGAAGCGCTGAGTAAAAACTTTGTCATTAGTGCCAGTGAAAAGAATCTTTTGGATAAGCCTAAAGAGAAATTTACTCAACGAGTTAAAGATAAGAACCCACTTGTGGTCTCGCCAGAAGAGTTAATTTTAGTCGATGGTATAGAGGTAAACGCAAAGCCTGATCTGAGAGTGAAAACCCCCGTGCTCAAGGTCACCAGTTTTGAGATATCGAGCGCTGACAAGGGCGAACATGTCACCTATTTCTTAGAAGATGATGAAGGTGATAAGACGAAATTTGTTAAATCTATTCTTCGAAAAATCAAGGTGGGTGACTCAACAAGACCCGTGATTGAGGTCAGACTTGAGGCTGACGGCAAATATACTGAATATGAAATCGCGCTAGAAACCTTAGATAAAAACGAGGAACAGATCTTTCTGATTGGGCAAAAAACGAAAAAAGGTGGCGTGATAATTAATACGCGGACCGACCTATTGCTAGAGTCTCATGATCTAGTCAAGGCGGGTTACATTGAAAACGCCACGGTCGAAGGGTTAAGTTTTCCTGTGAAGTTAGATACCGGCGCGGATGTCAGTTCAATGAATGCCCAAGCGATCAAATTATATCAAAAAGAGGGTAAAGACATGGTCGACTTTGTGTATGAGAACGAACAAGGTGACAAAAAATCCTTTACCCGACAAGTCGTGAGAATGATGACGGTTAAGGCTAAGGAAGGGGAAAAAGCCAATCACAGACCAGTAGTGAAGATGGATGTACAGATTGGTGACATACGCAAAAAGATCAAAGTTAACCTACAAGACCGATCTCGATTTGGCTACAGTATGATCCTTGGTGAAAACTTCCTGCGTCATGGTGTGGTCGTAACCAGCGATAACAAGTTTCTGCTGGGTGGATCTGAAAAAGATATAAAACAGTAATGTTAGAGAATCGATCCAAAATTCTAGGTAATACGTTTCCTTGTGCGATGCGTGCTTGGCATCAACATGAACAGCCGCTGCTTCAGTGGCTGTGTAAACAAACCAACGATAGACAACTTGCTCAGGATATCCTGCAAGATGTTTTTATTAAAATCATGCATCAGCAAGCGACGTTTTGTGAGGTAACAAATACGAAAGCGTGGCTGTTTCGAGTGGCTAAAAACTTGTTTATTGATCATACAAGAAAGCGCACGTTTCAGCAGATAAGTGTCGATGTTGAACAGGAAGAAGAAAACTTAGCGCCCGTTGATCTTCTTGCCTTGAGTTGTCTTCCTCGAGTGTTCTCTGAACTTGATAAAGCGGACCAAGCCATTATTGTGGCGTGTGATTTAGAAGGTGTCAGTCAAAAAAAGTTTGCCGTTGAGCATGGGTTGACCCTAGCGGCGACGAAATCTCGAATTCGTCGTGCAAGAGATAAATTGAAACAACAAATAGAACTTTCTTGTCGAGTAAAGCTAGACGAAAATCAACAGGTTTGTTGTTTTACTCGTCGAGACTAAAATAAATGTCATTTTTTATGAATCCTTTTTAAAACCGTTTCGTCTTTAAGACAAAGCGGTTTTATTTTATAGGGTTCATATGTTTCAAATGTTCACTGATTTAGCATCATGGTTGGTGTTTGATCTGCTTTATCTATCCCCCGATTCTAAGCTTGGTGATGCGTTGCATTTTTTTGTAGAAGATACCACTAAGATCTTCGCGCTTCTTATCACTATGATCTACCTAATTGCTATCATCCGAGCTTCATTGGATATCGAACGTGTCCGGGATTATTTAGCGGGAAAGCATCGTTTTACTGGTTACCTATTAGGTTCAGTTTTTGGTGCAATCACGCCATTTTGCTCATGTTCAAGCATTCCCGTATTCCTCGGATTTACCTCGGCGGGTATACCGCTTGGTATTACGATGGCATTTCTTATTACTTCACCGCTTATCAATGAAGTAGCAGTATTGCTACTGGTTAGTTTGTTAGGTTGGAAGTTTACGGTTTTGTATGTATTGATTGGTATCAGCGTTGGTATGTTAGGAGGCCTGTTTTTAGATGTGATTAAAGCGGAACGTTGGTTGGTTTCTTTTGCTGCTGATGCTTTAAAGCAAGGTTCAATCAATCAAAAAGAGAGCCCTACACGCACTCAAGAGGTTAAAAAATTATCTCTACACGAGCGCCATCAGTTTGCCAAAGATGAAACCAGAGAGATCTTTGGACGGGTATGGAAGTGGGTTTTTATTGGTGTTGGTCTAGGTGCGGCTTTACACGGTTTTGTTCCAGAAGGGTGGATTGAAGCTTATTTAGGCGATAGGCAGTGGTGGTCTGTGCCGGCGGCTGTCCTTCTAGGGATACCTCTCTATTCTAATGCGACGGGTGTCATCCCGGTTATGGAGAGCTTGATAATGAACGGGCTGCCAATCGGTACAACGTTGGCTTTTTGCATGAGCACTGTTGCCGCGAGTTTTCCTGAATTCATTCTTTTAAAACAGGTGATGAAGTGGCCGTTACTTATGGTGCTATTCGCAGTCTTATTAGTCGCGTTTACGTTCGTTGGTTGGTTTTTTAATGCCATACCGCTGCTCTAAAATTTATTTCGTCTGAGCAGTTATTTAGTTGAATGGATATTATTTAAGGAGAAAGTAATGAAAGTAGTCAAAATATTAGGTTCTGGCTGTAAAAATTGTCAGGTAACGGCATCGGTCATCGAAGAGGTGGCTAGATCAAATAATATAGAGATAGAGCTGATAAAAGTACAAGATCTAAAAGACATTATGGCTTATGGCGTAATGAAAACACCTGCGGTGGTTATAGATGGAACGGTGGTGCACAAAGGCAGTGTACCCAAGGCAGAACAAGTGGTGGCTTGGTTTACTAATTAAAACGTAAATGGAAGGCAACGTAATCTTGTTGTTTTCCATGTTCCATCGCCCTGACGAGCATGTGGTTTACACAGGCAAGATTCCCGACTAGCCGGACACATAGGTAACCGATAAGACGGGGTAAATAGGTGTTAACGTCTCTGCATCTCTGCCCACCAAGCCGCATCGGCGACAATCTGGCCCTCTTCGTCTAGGGGAGGGTATTCAAGTTTCTTACGTTTAGCGACTTTAGCAAGAACAGGATGACCACGTTCAAATAGCGTTCTGTGTATGACCTCTTCTGCCAATGCTGAGGTTTCTCTGTCATACAACCCAGCAAGTTGGCGTTGTCTTTGTGCTTCGAAAAGAATGAGCGCACTGGCAACCGAAACGTTGAGAGACTGAACCATACCAACCATCGGAATGATAATGTCTTGATCAGCAAACTCTAATGCCTTACTAGAGATACCGTACTTTTCGCCGCCAAGAATGATTGCTGTTGGTTTGGTGTAATCGATCTCTCTGAAATCGACGGCTTTGTCAGAAAGGTTGGTCGCTAAGATCTGCATATTCTGGGCTTTTAGTTCGCCAACGGCACTTTCGATAGATTCATGAGTCTCGACTTCGACCCAGTTACGCGCACCAGCAGAGGTGTGGCTCAAGGTTCGCATATTCTTGTTGGGCCAAACAGCATGTACTTTATGGACACCAGCCGCATCGGCGGTACGAATAATTGCAGAGACGTTGTTCGGTTTGTGAACTTCTTCAAGGCAAAGGGTTAAGTCAGTTTGGCGAGCTTTAAGGACAGTTTGGATGCGATTATAGCGGTCTAGGTTCATGATATTTCAACGATGACTGGTTGGGTTGTAGAATCTTGAGCCTTGAGTGCCTATTCTTCATTTTTAGGTTCAAGACTCAGGATAGTATGGCTACGTTCTTTTGCGTCTAACTTTCAATGCATGTGGTATAACGCGGATTTTCTTCATTATTTCCGCTAAATGAACGCGGTTTTTTGTAGTGATAGCTAAAGTGACTGTATATAAACGACCATCTTTTTCTTCCGTTGTAATGCCGTGAATATTAGAGCCAGTACGCGAAACAACGTTGGTGAGCTCTGCAAGCGCACCTTGTTTGTTATGCATATCAATCTGCAACTCAGAAATGAACTCGTGTTCGTGTTCATCAGACCATTCAACAGACATGTACTTATCCGGTTCTTTTTGATAACCACGTATATTTGGACAAGATTCAAGGTGTACGACTAAGCCGCGTCCTGGTGAAACGTGAGCAATGATATGGTCACCGGGTATTGGATGACAGCACTTAGCATAGGTAAGCAGAATGCCATCAGCGCCTTTGATAGATAGTTTCTTACTTGATGTTGACGTTACTGAACTGGTTTCGGTCAGTGCATCGGCATCGCCTAGTAAGCGGCGAGCAATAACAATACTCATGAGCTCACCCAAACCGATAGCCGCAAGTAAATCGTCCATGGACTTGACTTTAAGGTCAGATAAAACATGCTCGATGTTTGTTGGGTAAACGCTTTCTATAGTGTGCCGGCCTAAAGCATGGTTTAGCAGTCTGCGACCCAATGCCACCGATTCATCACGACGCATGGTTTTTAGCACTTGGCGTATCTTGGTTCTTGCTCTAGAGGTAACCACATAGTTAAGCCATGCGGCATTAGGGCGAGCGCCAGGAGCACTTATAATTTCAATTGCTTGACCGTTCTTAAGTGATTTACTGAGAGGATAGGGTTGACGGTCAACTCGAGCACCTACGCAGGTATTACCTACATCAGTGTGGACGGCATAGGCGAAATCGACGGCAGTCGCGCCAGCAGGCAATTCAACAATACGACCTTTAGGCGTGAAAACGAAAATTTCGTCAGGAAAAAGATCGGACTTAACGTTTTCAATAAACTCAAAGGAGTTCCCTGCGCTTTGTTGAAGCTCAAGCAAGCTTTGCATCCAACGTTGCGCTTTAACCTGTGCGGTGGTGCCTTTGCGTTCGCCGCCTGCTTTATATGACCAATGTGCAGCAACACCTTTGTCCGCCATTTGATCCATGTCATCGGTACGAATCTGTACCTCCACAGGTACGCCGTGAGGGCCGACCATTGAAGTGTGCAGCGACTGATAGCCATTGGCTTTTGGGACGGCAATATAATCTTTCATTCGAGCAGGACGAGGTTTATAAAGATTATGCACCTGACCTAATACTCGATAACACGTATCGGGGCTATCTACGATGACTCGGAAAGCATAGATATCCATAATGGTATGGAATTTCTGCTCTTTGGTTTTCATTTTGTTGTAGATCGAAAAGAGATTTTTCTCTCGTCCTAACACACTGGCTTTTAAGCCTACTTCTTCTAGACGACCTTCGATTTCTGAGTGAATACGTTGAATCATTTCTTTTCGGTTACCACGCGCGGTCTTCACTACTTCCTTAAGGACTTTGTAGCGATTTGGATAGAGCGCTTCAAAACCAAGTTCTTCTAACTCAGTTTTAATATTATGGATGCCTAATCGATGGGCAAGGGGAGAGTATATTTCGAGTGTTTCTTTCGCTATCCGACGGCGCTTGTCTGGACGAAGTGCACCAAGCGTACGCATGTTATGCGTGCGGTCAGCAAGCTTGATAAGGATCACGCGAATGTCTTGCACCATAGCAAGAACCATCTTACGAAAGTTCTCTGCTTGCGCTTCTTTTCGATCTCTAAATTTAAGTTTATCTAACTTAGATACCCCATCAACGAGTTCAGCAACAGTATCACCAAACTGACTAGCAAGTTCTTCCTTAGAGACTTCAGTATCTTCTATCACATCATGTAAAAGTGCAGCCATTAAGGTTTCATGATCCAAACGCATTTCTGCGAGGATACGAGCTACAGCAACAGGGTGAATGATATAAGGTTCCCCGCTTGACCGGGTCTGCCCTTCATGGGCATCTTTTGCTACCACATAAGATTGACGCAGAGCCTCTAGGTGAGGCTCTGTTAGGTATTCTTGGGCAACATCTTTTAGGCTATCGAATAGATACAAATTAAAGGCCCGAAAGGTTACTTAAAATTATTCACTAGAATTAACGAGTGTGAGTAATGCTACTTACAGCCGCGAGTTCAGCCGCTTCTTGTTCTTGTTGCTCTTGACGTTCACGTGCATCAAGAACGTCCTTAGTGATCAAGCCTTCTTCGATTTCACGAAGTGCGATAACAGTAGGCTTATCATTCTCTTCAGGCACTAGTGAATCTTTGCCGCCAGTTTGCATCTGACGAGCGCGGCGAGCCGAGATTAGTACTAGGTCGAAGCGGTTGCCAACTTTTTCAACTGCATCTTGAACGGTTACGCGTGCCATGTGGACTCCAATAGGTTAACTAAATATTCTGAATGACGAGAAAGTATACAGTCTAAAGGCTTACTCTGCCAATAGTGCTGTGAGCATACCATTATATTTCGCCGCTTGTTTGTCTTGTTTTAAGCGTTCCGCACGAATAATCGCCTTAAAGTCCATCAATGACGCATCAAAATCATCATTAACAATAAGATAATCATATTCGTCAAAATGTGACATTTCGGATTTAGCTTCGCTCATGCGTTTTGCTATGATTGCTTCATTATCTTGTCCTCTTGCATTGAGGCGACGTTCTAATTCACCATTAGATGGTGGAATAATAAAAACGCTCTTAGCAAGTGGCATCTGTTTACGGATCTGTCGAGCTCCTTGCCAATCAATATCGAGGAAAACGTCGATACCTTTATTCAGGTTATCTTCAATCCATACACGAGAAGTTCCATAGTAATTACCGAAAACTTCAGCATGTTCGAGAAATTCGTTTTTCTCGATTAGCGCTTCAAAGCTCTCTTTTGGAATAAAATGGTAGTGCAAACCATCCTCTTCACCAGGGCGCATGTTACGCGTTGTGTGAGATACAGAGACTTTCATTGCGTAAGTCGGGTTTGTTTCCAGCAGCGCTGAAATTAAGCTAGATTTACCTGCACCGCTAGGAGCGGATACTATATAAAGAGTCCCTTGAGCCATCTCTTTTACCCCACACTAATTTGATGTTTTTCGCCGATTCACGAACCAAAACAAGATAATAACGACTTCTAGTTGGTTAAACCAGAGGTCGGAAAAATGGAGGCGAAGAGTAGCACAGGTTATCGCCTATTCTCAACGTGGTTGTTAGTTGTTTTCTATCTTTAGGGATGAAGGTGTCGGTTCCTTCCGTTCATTAGACCGTAAATTAAAACTATCTTTACCCATCGTAGATGCGGAAAACTTTTATCAGTTCAACGGTAAATTTGATCCATCTCGATTTTCACTAAGCGCGGTAAAAGATTAAGTGGTGAGAAGGAGCTTAAAAGGAGTATTACGTGGTCTAAATTCCTATTTTGATGAAAGTAGTGAGATACTAGCTCCATGGTCGAGGGCTCGATACAAGTATCAAAGTAGTACTGTCGTTAGAGTGGTTCATCCATTTTAAGATTGGTCACATTGGTGGTACTGATGTTTTAGTTTCCTTTCTAACTCCAAATTTGAACTATAGATGCGGGAGATAGTGTAGAGGTTAAATACTATGAATATTGTTTCCATTGTTACACCACCAATTGATGATATTAATATGTTATGAGCTAGCCAACACAAACTGTTTATACCGACCAAAAGTCTCATCTTAATACCAACTGTCTTAAAGTAAGCGTAAGTGGTTATTGAGGATCCTATTATTGGTAGTAATTCATATCCATAATCGATGCTTGGAAGCCCTACTAGCCAAAATACAAACATGAAAATAAACATTATTCGATAATCATTGTTCTTTAACGATACTAATGTACGCAACCCACTTATAAACGAAATTATACAACCAGTAATCGCACCCATTAAATAAAAATGAACTGATAATACAACACAGAAAATAGTTAATTGAATTTTAAATTTGTAGTCATTTGTATTTAAAAAATTACAGCCACCAATAACAAGGGCTACAAGACCAATGGCTTGTGCAGCATCAATGTTTGGCACGTTTTTATCCTAGAATGTCAGAAAATACATTTTTCTTAATGTAAAATCCAGTTGCATTGCTTAGCATGTCTTCCCAGTTTTTAAAAGATGTGTGGTTAGTTATGAAGTGCTCCCAATCTTTATCGGTTATTTCATCAAATGATTTTTCCGTCACTTCACTTTTACCCAATATAGAAAATATTTCCTGTATGTTTTTTAGGTCGGTTTTCTCTAACAAAAAATCGTCGTTTAAGAGCTCCTTTATGGACAATTCTGATTTGGAATTTATTTTTTCAGAATTTCGCATTATTTGATCGATGTTACTATAAATTAACTCTCGGGTTATTTTCATTGTTCTTCCTATTATGCCCCTAAGGTTTTACCTAGGGGCATTCAATTTAGCGAATATAAAGACCACCGTTAACGTCGATACTCTCACCGTTAACAAAATCATTTTCTAAACAAAATTTAATGGCGTCCGCAACATTTTTTGACACACCATTTCTCTTCAAAGGATTGCCTTCGGCCCACGTTTTCATTTGTTCTTCGGTCGACACTTTATGGTGAAATGGTGTGTCGATAACGCCAGGAGAAACAGAGTTAACTCGGATCGTTGGTGCTAGCTCTCTACATGCTCCCCTTGTAAATGTATCGACGGCTCCTTTTGACGCGGCGTATAAAGTTGCTGTTGGCCCTCCGTGTCTTACCACAATTGACGTTGTATTAACTATGCTAGGGTTTGTTCCTTTTTTTAGAAAAGGAACGGCTAGAGAAGTCACTTTCAAGAGTGAAAATGTATTTAAATTGAATATGTCTAACATTAAATCCCATTTAAACTCTTCAATACTTTGGCGCTGTACCAGCCCTCCCGCGTTGTTAATTAAACCATCTAGACTAGTTGTGACTAAGCTAATGTCGTCAAATAACTTAATGCAGGCTTCTTCAGACGTTAAATCAGCTTGAAATAAATGAACTTTTGCCCCCATCGCTTCGACATCGATTTTAAGTTTTTCAGCGTTTTCTTTCGATCGGTTATAAACTAAAAATAATTCGTTGTCTTTAGCTAGGATGCGAGATGCCTCTGCACCAATGCCTGTACTTGCGCCCGTAATTAAATATTTGGCCATGTTACTAACTCCTAATTTTGTATTGAGATTCTATGTCATTAATTCTTTGTTCGTATTTCGCTTTTTTAACTTTGTTCATATGGTGGTAAATAAACAAAAGAGAGCAGGCTATCATATATAAACCTGACAATGGCATAGAAAGATAGTATATTTTTTTAGAGATTTTAAATATTGGAGACCATGCACTTGCATTATTAATCAACGTGTAGCTGTAATAAACAAAAAATGATAAAAAGGTAATATTAATAAGTTCAATTAAGGTGAATAATCTATATCTAATAACATCATTTTTTATTTTATTTGCAATGAGGTCAATGTATGGATGCTCCTTAAGTTTCCACAGAACGGCGGCCTCACAAAATATCATCCACGAAAACAACAACTCTATTATTTCGTCAAACCAACCAATCGATATTATTGGAAAGAATCGTAAGATGACATTCATTGCCATAAGTAAAAAAAGACAGACTAAAAAAGTGATAGCAATGGTACTAAATGTTTTAAATATCAACTTGTCTAATTTTATTAAAATTATATTCATAATAAAGGTCATCCCAAAAGATACGGAGCAAACAGCGAGATTTTTGGAATAAAAGCTACAAAGAACAGAACAAGTAGTATCCCTAACATATAAGGAAGTACTTCCTTACTCAGTGCACCAATTTTGACATTACTTATACTGGCTACAGCGTATAGACACATTCCGACGGGTGGGCTCAATAGTCCAATCATTGATGCTAAAATCATAATAACACCAAATTGAATAGGGTCCATTCCGATGTGTTGTACTAAAGGCATAAATATCGGTACACAGATTAGAATAACCGCCACACCCTCTAGAAACATGCCAAGACCCAGCAACACAAATATCATTATTAACAGTAATATGACTGAAGAATCGGTCATGGAGATCAACGTGTCTATGACGGCTTGTGGCACTTGTAGGTAAATCATAACCCAACTAAAGAACCCTGCTGTTGAAATAATAAACATGACTCTTACTGTATGGAGCAACGTATCTTTCAATATGTCAATTAGTGAGCGAAAACTAAGTTCCTTGTAAACAAGGCCACTCAATGCCATCGCATACATACATGCTACTACTGCCGCTTCTGTAGGAGTAAAGACGCCGCCTAATATTCCGCCTACAATAATGACGGGTGTCATTAGAGGTAAAATAGCCTCTTTCAAACTAATCCAGAACTCGCTTCTAGCCGCTCTAGGCTGTCGTTTGTAATTCCTTCTTTTTGATATGATATAAACGGCTATGACCATCGTTATCGCCATCAGCGCACCTGGAATCATACCGGCAAGAAATAATTTCCCTACGGACACACCAGTAAGGGAACCATAAATAACAAATGGAATACTCGGTGGAATGACGGGACCAATAGTGGAAGATGCTGCAGTGATGGCAGCTGCGAATTTTGAATCATAACCATTGTCTACCATGGCTTTTATTTCAATTTTTCCGAGCCCTGCCGCATCAGCAACAGCAGCGCCTGACATACCAGAGAAAATAACACTTGATAGTATATTGACTTGCCCCAATCCACCCCAATAATGGCCCACTCCAGCTTTAGCAAATCTGAATATCCTATCGGTGATACCACCTGTATTCATTAAGTTCCCGGCTAATATAAAGAAAGGGATTGCCAATAATGTAAAGCCTGTTGTGGATGCGTACATTCTTTGGGCGAGCATGGTAAGACTAGAGAAGTCTTCATGCATTGCTATTATGGAGACCCCTCCCATAGATACAGCAATCGGTACGCCTAACAAAATCAGCGAGATAAGCCCTACAAATACAACTAGTGCTGACATAAAAAGAAACCTCCTAAATGACGGCTCACCAAGTAGGGTGAGCCAATTGCTTTAATTCAACATATCGAGGAACGTTTGAAGGTTTTCTTCGCCTGCATACTGACCAATTTTGGTATAAGCAGGTCCCATCGCAGCTTTAAATTCTGCTTTGTTCGGACGTGTCACCTTCATACCCTTTTCTTCAAGCATTTTAACTAGCTCGACTTGTTCTTTTTGCATGGTCTCACGCATCATATTCCCAGCTTTGATACTTTCCTCTTTTAGAATAACTTGTTGTTCTGGCGTTAATTTATCCCATTTTTTCTTAGATATAACGTTAACCATTGAGTTATAGACATGCTCTGTCATCGCCAGATTGTTTTGAACTTCATATAACTTATTATAATAAATGACGGAAAGTGGGTTCTCCTGACCATCAACGACACCTTGCTTGAGCGCCATATACAATTCATTAAATGAAAGCTGTGCTACATTCGCACCAAGAGCAGACATTGCCGACTGAAGTTGAACTTCTGGTGGTGTTCTTAATTTAAGTCCTTCGACATCACTCGCATGATTGATGGCTTTCTTATTGTTGGTTATGTTTCTAAATCCCCAATCCCAATTAGATAAATAAATCAGATTATGTTGCTCTAAATCAGGCGCTGCCCATTCGATAAAAGGCCCATCTAGAACGTCATATGCATGTTTTGCGTCCCTAAATGCGAACGGCGTCATTACGGTTGCAAATTTCAATGAATACTTACTTAGGTGACCTTGAGTTGGTAGGCTCATGTCGATAACACCAAGTACATTTTGCTCTAAAACGTCATTTGGGCTACCCAATTGGTTTGCGGGATATACGTTTATTTTTACTTCACCACCTGTTCTTTCTTTAACATTCTTTGCCATTTGATTTGCAGCAACATCTGCAGGGTGTCCTGGTTCTGCATAATGAGCTAACTTCAATGTCACTGCACTAAACGCAGGGTTGCTGGCTAATAATCCCAAGGCAATGGCAGACAATGTGATTTTTTTCAATGTAGGGTAGATGTTCATTTTAATGTCCTTTTATAAGTATTCGTTCCAATTAAATGTTAATCATCAATGTTGTTTTTCTTAGGATAAGTACCATCAGGATTAGGAAATGTTCCATATTGCTTCATTTTTTCTAAATGCCCACGACGTGGTGGAGCAAAAATATCGATGGCTTTCATGCCAGTGACACTTTTACCACCGTGTGGTGTATTTGAAGGATGTACCGCAACATCACCAGCCTTCATTGATATGACTTGATCACCAATGACATGTTCTTCGGACCCTTCTAGCATAATCATTATTTGCTCACAGTCATGTGAGTGAATCGGAAAATCTGCACCTGGAGGGTTTTCAATGAAGCTAACCATGATGCTATCCCCAAGAAGAAATCGCGTACTGATTCCTTGTTCCTCTACAATGGGAGTCATTGGAAGATCTTTAATTGTGTAGACATATTGTTTTCTTTCGACAGACATTTTCTTTTCCTTTTTTATGGATCGCTATTCCGCGATGTCTAGATATTTGCATATGAATAAAAGTATTCATAGGTAAAGATCGTATATTTGTTACCCAAATCACATGTTATTTTAAATTCGTCTATTGACTGATTTTTCAATTTAAAACACAAAAAAAAAGCCACTCTGCACAGGGCAGAGTAGCTTGTATTTTATTAATTAAATCTGATGGTTAAGCTTAATTGATAATAAGCCAGCTAGCCTCATGGGCTCTAATTTACAGTTCGGTAAGAATCATTAATTCTCCTCTTATCTGAGAATACTGAATAGACCAATATGCAGCCTTTGATACCACGTAATTTACTGTTCGACTCGTCTGCTAAGCTTAGTCATACACTTATAATGCGTTATCTTGCTAACCAACCGCCGTCGACGGCAACGGTATATCCATTCACATAATCACTAGCCGGAGAAGCTAAAAAAACAACAGGACCAGCAAGATCTTCTGGGGTGCCCCAGCGACTGGCTGGGATTCGACGTAATATTTCTGCACTTCGATCTTCGTCTTTACGTAACGCCTCAGTATTGTCTGTTGCCATATAACCGGGCGCGATGGCATTGACATTAATTCCATGAGATGCCCATTCGCAAGCTAACAGTTTTGTTAACCCCATAATTCCAGATTTACTTGATGTATATGAAGGAACGCGTATGCCACCTTGGAAGGAAAGCATGGATGCTATGTTGACTATTTTTCCGCCATTGCCTTGTTTTATGAACTGTTTCGCAACTGATTGAGACAAGAACATTGGAACTTTGATATTGATGTTCATAACGTCATCCCAATCTTTTTCAGAGAAATTGATCGAATCTTCTCTGCGAATGATACCGGCATTATTAACCAAAATATCAACTCTTCCGAAAGCTTCCACGGCTTCATCAATGATTCTTTGTACTGGCTCTATTGACAATAAGTTTGCTTCAACAAACTTAAATTTTTTCCCAAACTGGGTTATTTTTTTTGTGGTTTCAGTCGGTTGAATATGACCAACTCCGACAATGTCTGCTCCAGCCTTTGCTAAAGCAACAGCCATACCTTGACCTAAGCCCGTATTACAACCTGTAACAATGGCTACTTTCCCTGATAAATCAAACATAATAATTCCTATTTAAGATCGCTATTTGCGATAAAGTCCATGTCGTCGAACGTCTGGTTTTCACCTGCCATTCCCCAAATGAAACTGTAATTTTTGGTACCACACCCAGAATGAATGGACCAACTAGGAGAGAAGACCAACTCTTTATTCTTTATAACTAAATGACGAGTTTCTGTTGGTTCACCCATAAAGTGAAAGACCACTTCGTTGGGTTCAATATTGAAATAAAAGTAAGCTTCCATCCGGCGTTCATGTGTATGACAAGGCATAGTGTTCCATGCGCTCCCCGTTTTAATATGAGTAATTCCCATAGAGAGTTGGCAGCTTTGCATGACATCTGGATGGATATATTGATTGAGAGTCCTAGCGTTGACCGTTTCCGGTTCACCCAGATCCAACTGCTTTGCCATGTTTTTTGTTATGAGTACGGTAGGATAGTTTTGGTGAGCAGGAGAGCTAAGGCAATAAAACTGTGCTGGCGCATTAGAATCATTGGATGCAAAAGAAATATCGATATTTCCTAACCCAATATAAAGTACGTCAAGGTGGTCAAGGTGGTAGCGCTCGCCATTTACGGTCACTTCCCCAGCTCCGCCTATATTGGCAATGCCCATTTCTCTTCTTTGTAAGAAAAACTCAACACCAAATGATTTAGGTTCAATAAAATCTTCAAGTTTCAGAGATTTCGTCAAGGGAGAGACACCAATCGCGACAACACGATCAATATGGCTATAAACGATATTAATAAAATCATCATTAAATAGTGATTCTATTAAAAATTCTTTGCGAAGGCGTGAGGTCTGGTAATGTTTCACATCTTCAGGAGAATTTGAATATTTTGTTATCATGATTCTTCCTCATTTGTTAGGATTAATTAAATCTTGCCTAAATATTCATATATAATCAATTGTATTCGTATATGAATTTTTATACGTGTGACAATAATCACTAATTGATGTTTGTGCAATTCGCCATAAAAAGGTTCTTAATGACTATGCAGAATAAAGTGGAATATCGTGCTCCGGCTCTTGAAAAAGCTCTTGATATCATTGAGTTACTGAGCCAATCGAAGCAACCACTTACAAAAAAAGAGATCTCAGTAAGTTTAGATAGAACAGTAAATGAAATTTTTCGAATGCTTGAGGTACTTAAGGTTCGTGAATATGTAACTCATAACGATGCTCAGGGCACATACGAGCTGAGCTTGAAGATGTATGAGTTATCTAATCTTCATCCTCCTATCAAACGTTTACTTCGAACGGCAAATCCTGAAATGCTCGAGTTAAGTGAGCATGTACAACAATCTTGTCATCTGAGCATGTATGATCGAGGTCACATGCTTATAGTTGCGAGACAAGAGAGCCCATACAAAATGGGGTTTGGTGTTAGGTTAGGAGCTCGAATAGATATATTTGGTTCTGGTTCAGGCATTGTAGCGTTAGCATTTAATGATTTAGAAACGAGAATGAAGATGTTGGAAAGCTCTGGAGCGACAGAGGAAGAAATAAAATTCGTCTTACAGGAAGTAGAAAAGACGATAAGAGACGGGTTATATGTTGGAGAAAGTCCACAAATAAGCGGTGTCACCAATATTTCTTTACCTATCCTATCCATTCATGGGAACGCTGCTGCAGTCTTAACGATACCGTATCTGACTTTGAATGCGACAACATTACATCACAATATTGTAGGTGTAGATAACGCTAAAATATTCGCACAACTATCTGCCAAAAAATTGACCGAATCTGTCGGTGGTAAGTGGCATTTGCCTGAGCTGTGATACTCCTCTTTGTCATTGCAATTGTTGTGCTGTGAACTTTGTACTCAGCACAACCTAGAATGCGTCACATCACGTTTTTTTATTGACATTCGTCACAAAGATGGTGAATAATCGAACTCATATATGAATTTTACCACTTTAGGCAAAAATATGAATTCAATAACTGCGCAACCAAAAACTGTCTCAAATCCAACTATCGAGACAAACGATGATTCTAATGACTTGGAAAATGTCTTATTCATTATAAGGCTAATTATAGGTATATCCATTCTAGCCGCTATTTTTGGTTTAGGTTGGGTTATTTGATCATTAGCGCCATGTCGTTCTCTATTCTTTCTGGAATATGTCACCCTTCTTTTTTCAGCAACGCATATCTGTGTTCTAGTTGTGATGAATAGAATATTTTGTACGATTGGGATTTTATTTAAACTTCATTTCCCTGAGACAGTCCCTGATTCAGGTGCAACTTCTCGCCCATCTTGTTTCTCAGTGAGCCTAATCTGAATGTGAACAAGGTGTCTAGGTGATCGATGTTAGTGTTGCAGTATGACTGTTTGTCTCTGGCCTAAACCGGAATTCCGGAATCATCCCTATAAAATAGTAATAAAAAAGCCCTGATAAATAAGGGCTTAGAAGATGAATGAAGAAGAGCTAGGAATTTACTCTATATTCTGGATCTGTTCTCTCATCTGCTCAATCAGTACTTTCAGCTCAACACCTGAAGCGGTGATGTCTGTACTGATTGATTTAGAGGCTAGAGTATTTGCCTCACGATTGAATTCTTGCATCATAAAGTCGAGCTTTCTGCCGCATGCCCCGCCTTTTTTCAGAATATTATTTGTTTCTTTAACGTGAGAATCTAAACGATCTATCTCTTCGGCTACATCTACTTTCTGAGCAAGCATAATGAGCTCCTGCTCTACGCGAGTCGCGTCAAGTTCGATTTTAGCTTCTTCAAATTTCTTGATTAATCTTTCACGTTGCCACTCAATAATCTCAGGCATACGATCACGAACTTTGAACGCCTCATCTGTAATCGCGTCAAGGCGAGTGGTAATCAAATCTTTCATGTTTGTGCCTTCACGGCCGCGAGCTTCAATGAACTCACTTACACCTTCATCAAACGCCGCTAATAAATCTTTTTTGATCGCATCCATGTCTTGTTCTGGTGTTTCCATCACACCAGGCCATTGCATGACTTGAAATGGATTGATTCGATTACTTTCACCAATTAGATTAGATACTTGGTTTGCCGCATTAATGACTTGTCTAGCAAGTGTTTCATTGATTGATAACTCACCCTTCGCATCAGGGTTGGCTTCAAAGCGTAAATGGCACTCTACTTTGCCTCTAGCAAGACGTTTACGAAAGCGCTCGCGCAAAATAGGCTCTAAACCACGAAACTGTTCTGGTAAGCGGAAGTAAGTTTCTAAATAGCGTTGGTTCACGCTACGAATTTCCCAAACTGCGCTGCCCCAATCGCCTTTCACTTCTTTGCGAGAGTATGCCGTCATGCTGTAGATCATGGATATTTCCTTGATAGTCGAAATACGTATTTTTTGAATGTAAGTAATAAGTAAAAGATGGTAGCACAAGTTGGGGCGAAGCCTCCATAGCGCACCTAGGAACCATTCATGTTTTCCGCTATAATTCCCGCCCAATTGAAATCCATTACATAATAGGTAAATACCCATGCGTCCAAACGACAGAAGCGCGGTACAAGTTCGTCCAATTAAAATGACTCGTAACTATACAGCGTATGCTGAAGGTTCTGTGTTAGTAGAGTTTGGAAACACCAAAGTGTTATGTAATGCAACGGTTGAAGAGAATGTGCCTCGTTGGCTAAAAGGGAAAGGAAAAGGTTGGGTAACGGCAGAATACGGCATGTTACCAAGAGCAACACACACTCGTAACCGCCGTGAAGCTGCAAGTGGAAAGCAGGGTGGGCGTACGATGGAAATTCAACGCCTTATCGCTCGTAGTTTGCGTGCAGTTGTCGATCTTGAAGCGATGGGTGAGTTCATGGTTACTGTTGACTGTGATGTGATTCAAGCTGACGGCGGAACAAGAACCGCCTCTATTTCTGGTGCAAGTGTCGCTATGGCGGATGCATTCCAACATTTGGTTGCAGAAGGTAAGCTTAAGCAAAATCCAATGAAGGGCCATGTTGCGGCTGTATCGGTTGGAATCGTTAATGGTGAAGCATTGTGTGATCTAGAATATGTTGAAGATTCTGCGGCAGATACCGATATGAATGTGGTTATGACGGAAGAAGGCAAGATGATCGAAATCCAAGGTACCGCAGAAGGCGAACCTTTCTCACATGACGAATTAATGGATTTACTGGCGCTCGCTAAACAGGGTATTTCCGATATTATTGAGGTGCAGAAAGCTGCGCTAGTCGATTAGTTTTAGGAGGAAGCAATGAAAGCATACCAACGTGAATTTATTGAATTTGCTTTAGAAAAAGAAGTCCTTAAATTTGGCGAGTTTACATTAAAATCTGGACGTATCAGCCCATATTTTTTTAATGCTGGCTTGTTTAATACCGGAAGAGATCTCGCGCGACTAGGTCGATTCTATGCTGCGGCACTAATCGATTCTGGTATTTCATATGATGTTCTCTTTGGTCCTGCATATAAAGGCATTCCTATAGCAACAACGACTGCGGTTGCTTTAGCTGATCACCATGACGTGGATGCACCTTATTGCTTCAATCGCAAAGAAGCGAAAGATCATGGAGAAGGTGGCAACCTTGTCGGTAGCGCGCTAGAAGGTCGTATCATGCTTGTGGACGACGTTATTACTGCTGGTACCGCTATCCGCGAGTCTATGGAGATAATCCAAGCCAATGGCGCAGACTTAGCCGGTGTTCTTGTTGCTATTGATAGACAAGAGAAAGGAAAAGGCGAGCTTTCTGCGATTCAAGAAGTAGAACGCGATTTCCAGTGTCAGATTGTCTCTATTGTTAGCCTTACGGATCTTATCTCTTATCTCGAAGAGAAAGGTGGTAGTGTTGATCAATTAGAGAAAGTGAAAGCCTATCGAGCTGAGTTTGGGGTTTAATAACAAATCTTGAATCCTGATCACTTCGCCTCTTAAAGCGAAGTGATCATATTATTTGTATCTTATTCCGCGCGGAATGGATTCGTCTTCCATTGTTTTGAAACGCTTATGTAGCCACATCCACTGTTCTGGTGCTTTCAAAATAATATTTTCGATATGTTTATTCATAAATGCAGCCGCTGCTTTTTCATCGCGTTGTGGGTAATCGAGATGGAATGATGGGTCAACTTGAATATCATATTTTAGGTTCTGATTTCTAAACCCAGATACTGTGACAATAGCGCAATGGCTTGTGTATACCAAAATACTGGTACCTGTTGTGGTGCAGGCATCATCTACGGCAAAAAATGGAACAAACACGGATTTTTTTCGACCGTAGTCATGATCAGGTAGATAAAAAATACGATCTCCGTTTCTGAGTGCGCGAATCATCCCTTTGACATCTTTTCTGTCTATGAGTCGGTTACCATTGTGGGCTCGGCCCCGATATTGAATGAAATTATAGACCGGATTATTATGTGGGCGGTAAACACCAAAACCGCCAATGCCTAATACAGCAAGTGCTCGGCCCGTTATCTCTAAATTAAGTGCGTGGGCGCAACAAAAGAGTATGCCTTTTTTTTCGCTCTCGAATTTTGTTATCTCAGAATAATCTCCGCCGTTTAACAACCTTTTAAAGCGCCAAGTTGGCCAAAACCAAGTAATCGCGGTTTCTATCAACGCAAGTCCGGTATTTTTAAAATTCTCTTCTACAAAGTCTTGGTTTTCTTGCGCGGTTCTTTCTGGAAAGGCGAGTTCTAGATTACGTCTGGCAACCTTTACTCTGCTCTTTCCTATTTTCATACTCACTTGACCAATCTTTCTACCTACAAAGTAGAGTAACTTATAAGGCAATATGTTGACGAAAAGTGCTAGAAATCCAAAGCCCAACCAAACCAACCAGTATTTGGGGTGGAGAAGAGATAAGGTAAACTTAGGTTTAATGCTTCTACTCATTATGGGCTCGCTTTGAGGCGTTATACGTACTATTGAATTTGAGCACTCAGTAGAGCCCAATATTCTTCGAAATTCTCAGTTGGTTGATATTTAAAATCAGAACGAACAAATCGATTGAGACTGCCTTCTACTTGGCCGAGAAGTTGTGCCGCCAAAATAGATTCATCAACAGGAAATGATTTGCCTTCACGTAACTGACGTTCGCGTAATATTTGTCTGAGTTGCATTTCGATTCTTTCAAAGAGCTGATTAATTCGACCGCGTAATCGCTCGTTTTCAAACATCAACGCGTGACCAGACATAATCCTTGTTAGCCCTGGGTTTTTCTCTGCAAAAGCGAGTATCAGTTGAAGAACCATTCGGATCCGCTGCAACGTGTCTTTTTCTTCATCAAGTATGCGGTTGATTCGGGACATAAGTGAGTCTTCGATAAACTCTATTAAGCCTTCAAACATACGAGCTTTGCTAGGAAAGTGGCGATAAAGTGCAGCTTCAGAGACACCAACTTGTTTGGCTAATTTGGCAGTAGTGATTCTAGATGCGCCATCGGTAGTCTCTAGCATATGAGCTAAGGCCTGAAGGATTTCTTCACGGCGATTAGATTTTCTGGTTCCGGTCATGGTTCCGATTCCTTTACGTATCTCTACTTGCGTATTGAGTATTTATTCTCTTTTACAACAAATAGAGCGACTACAAACTGACGGTTCTGTAATGCCATTTTTTAAAATGCTTTTACAGCAGTAGTCTTAAGTTGAATAGACTTGTTGAAGCACCACCATCAATGAAGTTGGTGCTTACTATAGGTTCTTTGCTGATTATTGCTTACTTGTGTGTCCAAATCTACCTCTGACTTGCATAGGTATATCAATTTCAGACACAAGACTAAGTTTTGTTTACTCTATTCCATAAGCGCATTTATTTTTTGCATTATTTGTAAGGCAAGAGCCTCTTTAGAGTCAAGTGGCAGTGATTGTTCACCTTGTTGCCCTTTATCCTGATGCCAGTAAAGCGTTAGCGCATTGTCATTTGAATTAAATCCTTGACCTTCAACGGATACATCGTTGGCGCAGATAAGATCTAGATTTTTCTTCGTTAGTTTACCTCTGGCGTATTTTTCAACGTCTTGAGTTTCAGCTGCAAAACCAACAGTAAAAGGTCTGTTTTTTTCGAGTTTCGCCACACTGGCAACGATATCTGGATTCTTAATCATAGAGAGAAACATTTCATCAGAATCCTCTTTCTTTTTAATTTTTTGATCGGATACGGCTCCGGGGCGATAGTCTGCGACAGCAGCACAGGCAATGAATATATGGTTATCGGCCACATTACCCATCACTTTTTCATGCATATCTTTTGCACTTTCCACATCAATTCTACGTACATTTTTAGGTGTGTTGAGTGCGACAGGCCCACTGATGAGGGTTACGTTAGCACCTAACTTCGAAGCGGCATCAGCGAGTGCGTATCCCATCTTTCCAGAGCTATGATTAGAAATAAATCTAACCGGGTCTATGGCTTCTCGGGTAGGACCCGCCGTGATCAGTACGGATTTTCCGTCCAGAATTTTATCCAGCTCAAGGGCTGACTGGAAAAAAGTTTCGCACCTTTTAACCAACTGCATCGGTTCTAACATTCTGCCATATCCAACATCACCGCAAGCTTGTTCACCCGCTGCAGGCCCCCAAATGTGAAAACCGCGTTTTGTTAGCGTGGCGATGTTTTCCTGAGTGGCAATGTTTAGATACATCTGTTGATTCATTGCAGGGGCGACGGCCACTGGGGCATTTGTTGCTAATATGACGGTTGAAAGCAGGTCATTTCCCATACCGGCAGTTATTCGAGCGATAAGGTCGGCCGTAGCCGGAGCCAACAATACAATGTCGGCCCACTTCCCCAATTCAATGTGCCCCATTGAGGCCTCTGCTGCAGGATCTAATAGGCTGTCTGAAACTGGATTGCCAGATACGGCTTGCATGGTTAAAGGCGTAATAAACTCTTTAGCAGCTTTGGTCATTACGACGTGTACCTGCGCGCCTCTTTCCGTTAAGCGTCTGGTTAGCTCAGCACATTTATATGCGGCAATACCACCACTGATACCTAAAAGGATTTTTTTCCCGGTTAAAGATTGCATGTTGATTCTCCATTTTATGAGCAAACCATATCACAAAATTATGAAAAATCACCTGTATAGAGATGAAACAGAAAGTTGGTGTAAATATAGGCGGCAACGTTCTTAATTTTTATTATCACGACTATTTTAAGTATTATGTTCACCCGTATAAGCCGCATAGCCATCGCTAAGCTTTTTAATTTTGCTCCTTATTTGGTACATATCCTTTTTTATGAAGGATATGTCATGACTATCAAAAAGCTACCACTTGAATCTCAACCACGAGAAAAACTTCTGTTGCGTGGGGTACAGGCTTTATCAGACGCTGAACTGTTGGCGATATTTTTAAGAACCGGCATAAAAGGGATGAATGTTGTTGCGCTTTCTGATTTTCTTATCTCTGATTTTGGTTCACTTAGAAAGCTATTTAGTTGTAGCAAAGAAGAATTTTGCCAGCATAAAGGGTTAGGTGAGGCTAAATATACCCAACTACAAGCGGTGCTGGAAATGGCTAAAAGATATCTTGCGGAAACAATAAGCAAAGGTGACATACTTTCTGCGCCGAGTAATACAAGGATGTACCTCTCTAGTCGCCTAAGACACAGGGATAGGGAAGCCTTTTTGATCCTTTATCTAGATAGCCAACACCACGTCATTATGGATGAAATTTTGTTTGAAGGCACGATCAATGCGGCGAGTGTTTACCCTAGGGAAGTGGTTAAAAGAGCGCTTTATCACAATGCTGCTTCTATTATTGTCGCTCATAATCATCCGTCGGGTATTGCTGAACCCAGTACTTCAGATAAAAGGATTACGGACCGTATTGTTGATGCGCTTGCCTTAGTTGACATCAGATTGTTGGATCATTTTATCGTTGGTGATGGAGACGTGATGTCTTTCGCAGAGAGAGGTTTATTGTAGCTGATACATCAACACGTATTGCCCTTGAGTTGGCCATGTTTGTTATATATTCAGGCCGATCTGTTATCTATGATATGCGCTGTTGTATTTGTCTTCCTTTATTCATTCTCGTCGCCATTCCCTCTTTCGAGGTAATGACGACGTGTCCGAGGGCGTGACAAGGACGACGGATTTTGTCGGGATAAAAAGTTTCGATAACGTTAACCGGACAGCATTGGTATCATATAACGTGTTATTAGATACCAGACTTAATTGCTTCAATGATTTCTGTCGTTGAACAACCAATTTCAAAATTGAGTACGCGAACCTCACCACCGGCGGCAATAACCTCTGTTCCTCCCGCTATCTCTTCTGGTTTGTAATCGCCACCTTTAACAAGCAATGACGGAAGTACCTTAGAGATCAATCGTTGTGGTGTTTCTTCACTAAACGGAACGACCCAATCAACAGCGCCTAAACCAGCCAGTACGGCCATGCGGCGGTTGGTTGGATTGACTGGTCGACCTGGCCCTTTTAGTCCTCTAACTGACTCGTCAGTATTGACCGCAACAATGAGTCGTTCACCCAATTTTGCTGCTTGGTTCAGGTAAGAAACGTGACCCGCGTGAAGAATATCAAAACAACCATTGGTCATGACCACCGTTTCGCCTTTTGATTTTGCTTTCTTCACGGCTTCAACGAGAGCCTCTTCACCAATGACGCCAAAATCTGAGTCTTGGCTACCATGAATGGCTTCTGCAAGTTCAATTTCAGATACTGTTGAAGTACCTAGCTTACCGACGACAATACCAGCTGCTGCATTGGCTAACGCACATGCTTGATCCAATGGTTTACCTGCCGCGACAGAAGCGGCCAATACGGAAATAACCGTGTCGCCAGCGCCTGTTACGTCATACACTTCCTGAGCCTGAGTGGGGAGATTAAATGCAGCCATGCCTTTTCGTAATAAAGTCATGCCGTGTTCGCCACGAGTCACGAGCAGAGCCTCTAAGTCAAACTCTTCAATTAATCCTAGCCCTTTTTCCACGAGCTCTTCTTCTGATTCGATTTTGCCGACTTTCAATTCAAACTCAGCCATATTAGGCGTTAAGAGGGTGGCGCCGCGATAGCGTTCAAAATCGACATCTTTAGGGTCAATAAACACTGGTACATTAGCGGCACGCGCTTTTTGAATCATCAGTTGAGCGTGTTCTAGCGCGCCTTTCGCATAATCTGATAAAATGACGGCATTTATTGTAGGAAGTACGGCGTCCATACGAGATAAGATTAATTCAGGGTCGACATGTTTAAATTTCTCTTCAAAATCTAAACGAATCAACTGTTGCCCACGACTAATGACGCGCAGTTTGGTAATGGTTGGGTATTCGGGTAATTTTACAAAATCGCAGTCAATCTTTAAGCCATTTAATGTGTCGTGTAACACTCTTGCTGGTTCATCATCACCAGTTAAGCCGATGATATGGACATGACCGCGTAGAGAAGCAATATTCATTGCCACGTTCGCAGCGCCACCGGGCCGTTCTTCATTATTCTCTACTTTGACAACGGGTACTGGCGCTTCTGGTGAAATACGTCCAGTTGGACCATTCCAATAACGATCAAGCATTACATCACCAATAACTAAAACATTCGATTGGCTATATTCAGGCAAAATAGGTTTCATACACGTTTCCAAATATTAATACTGGGATGGAGTTTAGCATAAGCCTAAACCGCGCTAAACTTTTGAGCGGTAATACTTATCTTTTACTCGTCTCTTAGTTTTTCACTTATCTGTGTTCGATTCAATGTCATCGAGAACTCAGATTGTTAATGGTTTTTTGAATTAGATTGTGTCAGTCGCAGTGACGATATTTAGCTTATTTCTCTAAAATCAAAAAAACACTTATCTTTTTTAAATTTTCTGCTATGATTCGCGCACTATTTTTTGAACACAAATCAGCTCTGCTCAAAAAAAGATCACGAAATCCTGCAAAAGGATCTATTCAGGTCTTGAGCAATGTACGTCAAGTTAGTATAATGCGCGACCTTTGATAGCCTTGTATGGATTTCCATAGCGGTTTTTAACCTCAATTCTTTACTTGTATAGTAGATGTAGAGAGGTTCGGCCACCAAGGTTGATATCGAGCTGAAACGATTTTGGAGAGACTTAAATGTCCCGAGTATGCCAAGTAACTGGTAAGCGTCCAGTAGCGGGTAATAACCGTTCACACGCACGAAATGCTACTAAGCGTCGTTTTCTGCCGAACCTACAAACTCATCGTTTCTGGGTAGAGAGCGAAAAACGCTTTGTTAAACTACGTCTAACTGCTAAAGGTATGCGTATTATTGATAAGAAAGGCATTGATGCTGTTCTTGTTGATGTACGAGCTTCTGGCGAAAAAGTTTAAGAGGAATTGAACGATGGCTAAAGGCATTCGTGAGAAAATTAAGCTAGTTTCTTCAGCTGGTACAGGACATTTCTATACCACTGATAAGAACAAACGTAACATGCCGGGCAAATTTGAGATCAAGAAATTTGATCCAGTTGTTCGTAAGCACGTTATGTACAAAGAAGCAAAAATCAAGTAATTGATTGGCAGTTTCAATAAAAACCCAGCTCTTGTAGCTGGGTTTTTTGTTTTCTGGTGTAAAGAAATAGAAAACAAAAAATAAAGCCACCGTCATTCCCGTTTGCACGGGAATGACGAAAGAATGGGAATGAGTGAAGGACTGTGAAATGGCGAAAGGACGGGAATGAGGATATAGCCTCATATCCAAGGCTGAAAACGCAAAATAAAGCCACCGTCATTCCCGTGAAAACGGGAATCTTCTACATGTTACCCATGTGCCCGGTCAGATCTGTTACCTATGTGGGCGATCAGTGCCTAATTAACGTCATCCCCATGAAAATGGGGATCTAATACCCCCAAGATTCCCGTTTGCACGGGAATGACGAAAGAATGGGAATGAGTGAAGGACTGTGAAATGGCGAAAGGACGGGAATGAGGATATAGCCTCATATCCAAGGCTGAAAACGCAAAATAAAGCCACCGTCATTCCCGTGAAAACGGGAATCTTCTACATGTTACCCATGTGCCCGGTCAGATCTGCTACCTATGTGGGCGATCAGTGCCTAACTAACGTCATCCCCATGAAAATGGGGATCTAATACCCCCAAGATTCCCGTTTGCACGGGAATGACGAAAGAATGGGAATGAGTGAAGGACTGTGAAATGGCGAAAGGACGGGAATGAGGATATAGCCTCATATCCAAGGCTGAAAACACAAAATAAAGCCACCGTCATTCCCGTGAAAACGGGAATCTTCTACATGTTACCCATGTGCCCGGTCAGATCTGTTACCTATGTGGGCGATCAGTGCCTAACTAACGTCATCCCCATGAAAATGGGGATCTAATACCCCCAAGATTCCCGTTTGCACGGGAATGACGAAAGAATGGGAATGAGTGAAGGACTGTGAAATGGCGAAAGGACGGGAATGAGGATATAGCCTCATATCCAAGGCTGAAAACGCAAAATAAAGCCACCGTCATTCCCGTGAAAACGGAAATCTTCTACATGTTACCCATGTGCCCGGTCAGATCTGTTACCTATGTGGGCGATCAGTGCCTAACTAACGTCATCCCCATGAAAATGGGGATCTAATACCCCCAAGATTCCCGTTTGCACGGGAATGACGAAAGAATGGGAATGAGTGAAGGACGGGAATGAGGATATAGCCTCATATCCAAGGCTGAAAACGCAAAATAAAGCCACCGTCATTCCCGTGAAAACGGGAATCTTCTACATGTTACCCATGTGCCCGGTCAGATCTGCTACCCATGTTGGTGATCAGTGCCAAACCAGCGTCATCCCCATGAAAATGGGGATCTAATATCACCAAGATTCCCGTTTGCACGGGAATGACGAAGTATTTGGCACTAACCGAATCGTATACACCTGTATGGAAATTTTTTCTCTTGATCCATCACTAGCAGTTTAGTTCATTAATTGATAAATTATCGCTAAGTTCTCATCGTCGTGTTGTTAGGTATTATTCTATGAAAAAATTCTCCCGTCGTGGCTGGAACAATGTTCTTATTTTCGCTGTTATTGCTTTTATGCTGATATTGAATCTACCAACAATCATTAAGAACAACTTCATGGAACCAGCGCAGAGCATTTACCCTTACGTGATGGATCCTCAATCGGATATCAGAGAGATGCACTTTGCGACTCTGTCCATTCAAAGACATAATCTTGAATGGGTTGCCAATAAAGATCTCACCATTTCACCTCTAGAGCTCGTGCAGAGATGGCATTTTCTTGCAGGTACAGAAGTGGATGAAGTGACTTTTGCGCAGTTAAAAGAGCAGTTACCAAAAGCGAACACTTTAGAAATTTGGTATTTAGACAAGGAAGAGCCGCAAAGAGTGACCTACTACCAAACCCCTCAATTCTGGCTTATGAAAAGTTGGGAACAGAAATGGATTGCGGTTTCTGTAGAAGAGGACTACCTTTTCCCTTATCTATAAATTATCTAGCCGATAACCTATACCCCATGCCTGAACTCCCAGAAGTAGAAGTTAGCCGAATGGGTATTACACCTCATTTGTCTGGTAAAACCATAAAACACATCACCATTCGTCAACCGAAACTTCGTTGGATGATCCCAGAGGAACTGAGTCAGCTTACTGGACAGGTCATTTTGGGTATTCAACGCAGAGCAAAATACCTTCTGTTAAAAACTGAAAAAGGCAGCATTATTGTTCATTTGGGTATGTCTGGGTCTTTGCGTATATTAAATGAAGGGCATGAAGCAGGTAAGCACGATCATGTTGATCTACTGCTAACTGACGGAACATTACTCCGCTATAACGACCCTAGAAGGTTTGGTGCTTGGCTCTGGCAAGATAAAGAGCAAGAGCATGAATTATTCAAGCACCTTGGTCCCGAACCTTTAGAAGAGGTCTTCAATGCCGACTATATATTCGAAAAAGCCCGAGGAAAGCGTGTTTCCATGAAGCAGTTTATTATGGATAACAAAGTGGTGGTTGGTGTTGGAAATATCTACGCAAATGAATCGTTATTTTTGGCCAAAATTCACCCTCAAACTGCCGCCGGAAAATTAAAGCTGAATGAATGGAATTCGTTAGTGAAAGTCATTAAGCAAGTACTTGCTACCGCGATCAAACAAGGTGGAACAACGCTTAAAGACTTTAATCAAGCGGATGGTAAACCGGGCTATTTTGCGCAGGAACTACGTGTCTATGGTAAGGCGGGTGAAGCTTGTCCTATCTGCGGTGAAGATATCCAACAACTGAAAATAGGACAAAGAAATAGCTATTTTTGTGAAAAATGTCAGCCAGAGAAATAATAATCTAAGAGGGATGCTCTGCTTTTTCTTTTAGCTTAATGGCAACGGCTACGGGTACAAATTGATCTATATCTCCGCCATGAATAGCCACTTCTCTTACGATGGTGGAGGAGAGGAATGCAAACTCTTCCGCTGGGGTAAGAAAGATACTTTCTAGATCAGGCAATAGCTTACGATACATATTGGTTAAGCCAAATTCGTACTCGAAATCAACCGTCGTTCTTAATCCTCGAATGAGTAAGTTCGCTTTTTTTTGTTTGGCGAAATCAACAAGAAGGCCAGAAAATCCTTCAACAGAGACATTATGGAGTTCTTTAACCGATTCTTGTAACATGGAGACCCGTTCCTCAAGCGAGAACATGGTTTTTTTACTCGGGCTATAGGCTACCGCAACAGTGACCTGATCAAACATCTTTGCCGCACGAATGATGATATCCATGTGCCCATTAGTGACAGGATCAAATGTGCCGGGATATAGAACGTGATTATTCATGGCTGCCTTCCTTAAGTTTGATGAGTACCTTGTTTAGGCTCTGTTTCACCATATCTAGACTAATATCTTGCATCAGGTTATCTCCTTTTGCCCTTACGCCCCAACTTAAACTTTCGACAGGTTTTCCTTGTTGTTCTTCGACATGCTTTTGATAAACACTAGCAATGTATTCTAAGCTATTATAGGGGCCAGTTCGAAAGGGGTTGCTATGGGCGTATAACCCAATGACAGGTGTTCCCTGAGTGGTCGCTAAATGTGCAGGACCAGTGTCAGGAGCAAGAACGACATCGGCCTGTTTGAGTATGGACGTTAATTGCATTAAATTAGTTTTGCCGATTAGGTTTTTTACAGAGCATTGGCATAAAGCCTCTATGTCTTCACCAAGTTTCACTTCTCTAGGTGCAGGCGAACCGCATAATACAATCTGTAGTCCCTGATCGCTTGCGTAGTCAGCCAGTTGAGCATACCTTTCTGTTAACCAGTTTCGTTCGTCTTTGCTTGCTGCTGGTGAAATAACGAGTGTCGGAATGTTTGTTAGGTGAGATTGTGCAAATTCGATATCTTCTTGGCTAAGCGGAATCGTCCAAGTAGGGGTGTCAAATGGTACACCTATATATCTGGCAAACTCTGCAAAATTATCTAACACGTGGAAACACTTTGTTTTTGGTAGGTGTCTATTCGTGAAAAATCGCTGGCCTTCTCGGGTTCGATTATTGCCAAAACCAATTTTATATTTTGCCTTTATACCGAAAGAAAGTGCGCTTGATCTTATCGCTGCCTGCATATGCAATAACGCGTCAAAGCGTTGACCGGAAAGCTGACGCCAAACCTTTTTCATCCCAGCGAAACCTTCTTTTTTGTCAAATACCACAACATTGATATTGGACAGGTGGCCAATTAACTGAGCTTCTATTTTTCCTGTTATCCAAGTGATCTCGGTTTCAGGCCAGTAGGCTTGAATCGCTTGAACAACAGAGATAGCATGACAAACGTCGCCAATAGCAGAAAGTCTTAATATACAAAGAGATTTGGGGGCAGAAGAAAAAAGAGCCATAAGCACTTTACCAGTAAAAGAGTTAAGTCGAATTATGCAGTTGCCATGGTTAAATGTAAACTATCGTAGTGCTTGAGCTTTGATTGCTTCGCTTCTTGATGCTTGAAAGTTAATGGCTGAATACCACGTTAGAAAGATTCAATATTTTCAAATAAGAGGTCGTCGTGCAAGTTTACAAAAATAAGAATGAAACCATCTGGTACGACTCTGATCTGCTGTCGGTTCCCGTTGAAATGTGTACGAATGCACCTTATTGGTATTTGCAAAACAGAGTGGTGGGCTCTGCTCAAGGGCGGGGAACCACTTGGTTTGTACAATTGGATGAGATTCAAGGTGCTCTCAGACACTATCGCCGAGGAGGATTGTTTGGAAAGATAGTGAACGATCAGTACCTATTTAAAGCGTGGGTACAGACAAGAAGTTATCAGGAATTTACGTTATTAACAAAGCTTCGTGCCGCAGGGGTAAATGTTCCAAGACCCATTGCAGCGGGAGCAATAAAAATAGGTTTCTTTTATCGAGCGGATTTATTAAGTGAAAAAGTACCCAACGCTTGTGATCTTGTTGATATCTTACAAGAAAAGTCATTAAGCCAGCGGGTTTACCAAAGTATTGGTGGTGAGATCCGAAAGATGCATGACGCTAGTGTGAACCATACGGACCTGAATATTCATAACATCTTGCTTGATAACGAACAAAAGATATGGATTATCGATTTTGATAAATGCTATCCACAAATCGGTGAAGAGTGGAAAGCGGCTAACCTAGAAAGATTAAAGCGTTCATTTTTGAAAGAGCAAGGTAAGCGGAATATTCATTGGAATGAAGATGAATGGGAAGCGTTGGTTGAAGGATATGAGGCTGTGCCCGAAGGACGTTCAGCATAAGCAGATGGAGGTGATTTCTTCTGCTCATTATTTCCTCTTCCGTTCGTCATTCTCGTGGAAACGTAATGCTGTTCGGTTAGTGCGAAATACTTCGTCATTCCCGTGAAAACGGGAATCTTGGTGATATTAGATCCCCACTTTCGTGAGGATGACGGAGAGTGAGGATGATGGAGAGTGAGGATGATGGAGAGTGAGGATGATGGAGAGTGAGTGCTCTGGATTTCATATCAAAGGTTCAGGTATTTAAGCGTATTGCTCAGTGCGCCACGGTTACGCTCGACAACATCAAGAGCGGCTTGCCCCATCGATGTTGACTTATTTTTATCTGAAAAAAGCTGATTAAGTTGTTCTGCAATGTCATCGGGTTTTTCGCAGATAACCACCGCATGGTTTTCTATTAGCTGTTTAGTAATCTCTGCAAAATTAAAGTAACTTGGGCCATTAATGAGCGGTTTAGCTAACGCCGCGGGTTCAAGTAAGTTATGTCCTCCAACCTTCTCTCCAATTAAGCTACCCGCCATAAAGCAGACATCGGCTGACCCTAATAATACCAGCATTTCTCCCATGGTATCGCCAATATAGACTTGAGTTTCTGCCTGTACAGCGACGTTGCTTGTTCGAGTTACAGTATTTAACCCTTGTTGCAGTGCCAGTTCGGTTACCGACGCAAATCTCTCTGGGTGCCTTGGCACCAGTAGCATCAGGGCATCAGGTTGTGTTTTTAATAGTGTCTTATGTGCTTGCAGCAATAATTCGTCCTCTCCAGAATGCGTGCTGGCTGCAATCCAAATAGGTCGTGTTTCATCGAGCTTAATTCTTAATGCCTGACTCTCTTTGAACGTCTTATCTGGAACCGTGATGTCGAATTTGATGGAACCAGTCACACTTATTGCTTCATTCGGGAAACCAAGGCGTATGAATCGTTCAGCATCACTCTCGTGCTGACAAAGGATTTGAGAAATATTGGTCGCCAAAAGAGTGAATACCGCTTGGAATTTTGCGTAACGTTGGCAAGATTTTTCTGATAGGCGGGCGTTTAGTACGGTGATAGGGATATTTGCTTTTGCGACGGTATGCAAAGTGTTTGGCCACAATTCCGTTTCCACAATGAGCATCTGTTTTGGTTTTACTGCACGTAGAAATCCTCTCACACACCAAGAGAAGTCAATAGGCATATATCTATGTTCAACTAGGTCACCTAACTTTTCGGCCTGCTCAGCGCCAGTGCTTGTAGTGGTAGTAAGGACAATAGACTGAGCTGGGTTTTGCTTTTTTATCGCTTTAATTACGGGCGCTATAGCAATCGTTTCCCCTACTGATACCGCGTGAATCCAGATCGGCGCAATGGCCTTGGTTTTGCGCGTTATTCCCCAATGCTCTTTCCACCGAACACCAAAGGACGGTTTACCCGGCTTTTTCTTATATAAACTGATAAGAAGAAAAGGGCAGGCTAGGAAAAGAACGAATGTATAGAGTAGACGGATAAGCATAATAATCTAACGTTGATTGCTGTAATATAGAGTAAATAGAGTCTAGACTCATCGTTTATTCTCGCTATATTAAGTTAGAATAAACGTGTAAACCAGCTAATTCATGAGGCTTTTAGTGACAACGCAGAACCGCCGCTATTTAATGTATATTGCTCAAAATTATTCATACTCTATTTGTAGGCCTTTGCAGTCTGAAATTCTTGCTCAAGGCGGGGAAGTCAGATGGTTTCTAGAAGGAGAAGAGGTAAACCCTAAGTACCTCTTAGAGTCAGAAACACTTTTGGAATCAATTGATGATGTTAGGCAGTGGAATCCTGACGTTGTGTTTGTGCCTGGAAATGTCGTACCGCGATTCATACCAGGACTTAAAGTCGATATATTTCATGGATTTAATTCTGGAAAGTTGAATCGTCGTGGTAGAGAAGATCATTTCGAGATTCGTAACTGCTTTGATTTGTATTGTACGCAAGGACCTCAGACCACTGGGCCCTTTAAAGTACTTGAGCAAGAACATAAGCATTTCATGGTCAAGGAAACGGGATGGACGATGCTAGACCCCCTCTTTTCTCCACCTGAAAGTAATCCATATATAGATAAATTGGATGAAAGGCCGACGATTTTGATGTGTTCAACCTTTTCTCGCAATCTAACGTGTGCTCCGCATCTTTATGAGAAAATAAAAGAGATGTCGCAAAGCGGAAAGTGGCGATGGTTGATACAATTCCATCCGAAAATGTCTGAAGATATAGTGAGTAAATATAAAGCGTTACAGAATGATAATTTGATATTTATAGAGACAGACAATGTACTTCCTCTGCTACAGGCAGCTGATGTAATGCTTTGTGATACCTCTTCAGTTTTGTTAATGTTTTTATTACAAAGAAAGCCGGTGGTTACTTTTCGAAATCAGTCACCTATGCCGCATCTGTTAGATATAAGTGATGCAGAACTCGTAGAAAGATCACTAGAAGACGCGTTATCTAGACCGAAAGCGTTGTTGGGCGAAATAGAGAAATATTGCCAGTTTATCCATCCGTATAGCGATGGACATTCTAGTCGACGAGTGTTGGATGCTGCGAACACACTTCTGGATAGTGGGCCATTAAGAAGTAAAGCCAAGCCTTTCAATATAGTGAGAGCGTTTAAGATGCGTAAAAAACTGGGTTATTGGAAACTTTAAGTTTATATAAGTTAGGATAATTTAATGAAAAAGCACACTTTGTCGGTCATTGTTATTACAAAAAATGAAGAGGACCGAATAGAAGCCTGTTTAAAGTCTGTAGTTGGTATTGCTGACGAGCTTATTGTTTTAGATAGTGGTTCAACAGACAACACGGTTGAGCTTTGTAAAAAGTATACCGATCATGTCGAGATCACCGACTGGCCCGGTTTTGGCAAACAAAAGCAACGAGCACTTGAAAAGGCGACGTGTGATTGGGTGCTATCGATTGATGCGGATGAAGCACTAGATGAAACGATGGCGCACGCTTTACAATCCTTACTTGAGCAAGAAAGCATTAAGCATAGCGCCTATAAACTGCCCTGGGGAGTCACCTTGTATGGCAAGACGCTTCGCTACGGAAGAAGTGCTCGTTCAGTATTAAGATTATTCAAACGTGACGGTGCCAGATATACTTTAGATGAAGTGCATGAAACGGTCATTCCAGTGGCAGGAAGTACTGGTGTACTGAAAGGGTTTTTACTGCACTATACCCATCGGGATTTTGGCCACGGTTTGAATAAAGCCGCGAGATATGCATGGCTCGGTTCGCAAAAGTATCAACGGAAAGGAAGAAAATCGCACGGTTTAATTATTGCGCTATTAAGATCTATTTGGACGTTTTTCTTAATCTACGTGTTGAGAAGAGGGTTCTTAGACGGTGGTGTAGGGTTTATAGTGGCAATGACGTATGCGCAGGTGAACTTTAATAAGTATGCTGGTTTATGGGTATTGGAAAATGAGTCTCGAATTAAAAAATAATAAGAGAATAAAATGAAAGTATTAGTGTGTGCTTCTTATCTACATGCATGGAATAGCTTGCGACCAGAATCGGCCATTTTTATGGAAATGGTCCGTCAAGGTCACCAAGTGACTATTATGACTCAAGGTGAGTCTGAGCATGTGAGTAAGCTTGAAGAGAGTGGCATTAAAGTCATCGATGCTTATCCTAAGCGTAAGATCTGTTTACAAACTATAAAAAAAATCAGAACAGAACTTAAAGCGGGTAATTATGATGTCTGTTATGCGTTTAATTCTAAAACCATCCCTAATGCTGCGTTTGCTTGTATCGGGATAGACGTCAAACTTGTTGTTTATCGAGGCACTACCGGTGGCCTTTATCGACATGACCCAAGTGCGTATCTCACGCAATTGCATCCACGAGTTGACGGTATCGTTTGTGTGTCCGACGCTGTAAGACAAGATGTGGTTAAGCGAGTATGGAAAAATAGAGATCATGTGGTGACAATCTATAAAGGTCACGAACTCGATTGGTATAAAGTACCCGCAACGGATAGAGGCTCTTTGGGGTTAAAAGAGACCGATGTTGTCGCGATAACGGCTGCGCATGTAAGACCGAGCAAAGGTATTTCTGTTCTTTTGCAGGCGAGTAAATATATAACAGCGCCAAATTTTCACTTAATCTTAGCGGGTAGTGGTTTTGAACCTCATTTTCAAGAAATGAAAGACAGCCCGATGAGCGACAGAATACATTACATTGGTCACCGAACCGATATTCCCTCTTTGATGTGCATGGCTGATTTTCAGATACAACCATCGGTAAGTGGAGAAGGCTTGCCAAGGACGATTATTGAAGCGATGGCTAACGGGACCACTTCGGTCGTCACCACCACAGGTGGTGGCCCAGAGTTAGTGGTCGATGGAAGTACGGGTTATATCGTGCCAACCTCGAATGCAAAAGCACTTGGTGAAGCGATGAATATATTGGCCCAGGATAAGAATAAATGTCTTGAGATGGGCGAAGCGGCAAAGCAACGGTTGCAGAGTCACTTTACTTCTCAGGTAACGGTTAAGAAGCATTTGGATTTCTTCGAATTATTGTTGAACGAAAATTGATAAATGCTTGACTAAATAACAACGTGAGCTTCATAAGTAACGTTATGACAATGCCGCAGTTACGTAAAGTGGCATGCTAATATTAGATTACTTTATGACGGTCGAATTGAAAAATTGATAAGAGTTAAATTACCTATGCTAAACAATAAAACAGTACTCATCACAGGCGGAACCGGTTCCTTTGGTAAACAGTTCATTAAGACTATACTGGAGCGATATCAAGATGTTAAAAAGATCATTATTTATTCTCGTGATGAATTAAAACAGTTTGAGTTAAAGCAGAAATACCCTCAAAAGGATTACCCTCAACTTCGTTTCTTTATCGGTGATGTGCGTGACCGTTTACGTATGATTCAAGCCTGTGAGGGTGTTGATGTCATTATTCACGCTGCAGCAATTAAGCAAGTGGATACGGCTGAGTACAACCCAACGGAATGCATTCGTACCAATATTGATGGTGCAGAGAATGTAATTCAAGCAGCGCTTCAGTGTGGTGTAAAAGACGTGGTTGCGTTGTCTACTGATAAAGCATGTGCACCTATCAACCTATATGGCGCAACAAAACTTGCATCTGACAAATTATTTGCGGCAGCAAATAATATTCGTGGTTCGAAAGACATCAAGTTCAGTGTGGTTCGCTACGGTAACGTAATGGGTTCACGAGGTTCTGTCATTCCATTTTTTATGGACAGAAAAAAAGAAGGCCTATTGCCTATCACGCATGAAGAGATGACCCGTTTCAATATATCCCTTCAAGATGGTGTAAACATGGTGATGTATGCGATTCAACATCATCTTGGTGGAGAAATCTTCATTCCAAAGATCCCTTCTTACAAAATACTAGATATAGCCGAAGCGATTGCACCTGAATGCAAAACAAAGGTGGTGGGTATCCGTCCTGGTGAGAAGCTTCATGAAGAAATGATTACAGATACGGATTCTCTCAATACCATTGATCTTGGTAAGTATTATGCCATTCTGCCTTCAGTTTCATTTACTTACACTGAAGATGAATATATGGATCACCATAAGGCAGAAAAAGTACCGTTTGGGTTTAAGTACAATTCTGGAACCAACACCGAGTGGGAAACTATCCAAGGTTTACGTGATCTCATAAAAGAACATGTTGACCCTAATTTTTCAGTGTGAGGAAAGGCTGTGATTCCATACGGTAGACAAGATATTACTCAACAAGATATCGATGCGGTTGTTGAAGTACTGAAATCAGATTTTTTAACACAAGGACCAAAGGTTCCTGCGTTTGAAAAATCGTTGACGAATGTGACGGGTGCAAACTATGCGCTAGCGGTAAACAGTGCGACGTCGGCTCTGCATATCGCGTGTTTGGCTCTAGAGCTTGGTGAAGGGGATATTCTCTGGACCTCTCCAACCACCTTTGTAGCCTCGGCAAATTGCGGGCTATATTGTGGCGCTAAGGTCAATTTTGTAGATATCGATCCTGATACCTATAATATGTGTCCGAAAAAATTACAGCAAAAGCTTATCGAAGCAAAAAAAGCGAAGTGTTTGCCTAAAGTCGTTGTCCCAGTACATTTGTGCGGGCAGTCTTGTGACATGGAGGTGATACACGAACTGTCTAAAGAGTTTGGCTTTAAAATCATAGAAGATGCCTCGCATGCGATAGGTGGACGCTATAAAGAAAGCGTCGTGGGAAGTTGTGATTTTTCGGATATTACCGTATTTAGTTTTCATCCAGTAAAAATTGTAACCACCGCGGAAGGTGGTGCCGCGCTCACCAATGATAAAACCCTCGCTGATAAGATGAATCTGTTTAGAAGCCATGGTGTGACTCGAGATCCTGATCTAATGGAAGGTGAGTCTCATGGTGGTTGGTACTATGAGCAGGTAGAACTTGGCTATAATTATAGAATGACAGAGTTACAAGCGGCTTTAGGTGTTTCTCAGATGGAGCGTTTGAGTGCTTTTGTTAGTGAGAGACACAAGCTCGCAAACAAGTACTATCAGCTTTTGTCGGGTTTACCCATCGTGCTTCCAATCCAATTAGAAGGTACCTATTCGGGGCTGCATCTGTATGTTATTCGCCTAAAACTTGATGAGATATCTAAAACCCATTTGCAGGTATTTAACGAACTGCGAGAAAAAGGCATTGGTGTTAATCTTCACTATATCCCGGTACATACTCAACCGTATTATCAAAAAATGGGCTTTAAGTGGGGGGATTTTCCTGAATCAGAACGTTACTATCAAGAAGCGATATCTTTGCCTATGTTCCATTTGATGTCAGAAGATCAACAAAGTGACGTCGTTACTGCCATTAAAGAGACCCTAAAATGAAAGTCGTCGTTGGGCTGCAAGCAAGAACAAACTCTAGCCGTCTTCCGGGAAAAGTGTTGTTACCGATTGGAGGGATGCCTTTATCGGTACTCGCTGCGAAAAGAGCGGTTAATAATAAACAATTTGATCTTAAAGTTCTTACCTCTGAAGAAGCAACGGATGATCACTTATGTCATACGTTAGAGTCTCACAACGTCCCTTATTTTCGAGGGAGTTTAAATAATGTATTAGATCGGTTTGTTAAAGCGTTTTCAGAATATGACGATGAAACGATAGTGGTTCGTTTAACGGCCGATAATGTTGTCCCAGATGCAGAATTCATTGCTGAAGTTATTCAAGAGCTTATAGGTTCGTCATTAATGTATCTTTGTGCAAACGGAGAAGCCTCTGGCCTTCCTTATGGTATGTCTGTAGAGGTTACCTACCTGTCTTGTCTACGTGAAGCGAATGCGTCGACCTCTGACGCTTTTGACCAAGAGCATGTAACCCCTTACGTACGCCACAAATATGGAGACCGCTATTTAACCACCTATGCTGACAAGCAATTAGGTCACCTGCGTTGTACTGTAGACAGCTTTGATGACTATATACACATGTCTACATTATTCGACTCAATTGAAAATCCTTTGGATGTGTCTTGTTGGGAACTGGTCGATAGGTTGAAAGCGGATTTTAAGGGAGTAGGCAAGGCTGAAAAGCTTGTATTGGGAAGTGTTCAATTAGGTCTTAACTATGGTATCAATAATGATGCTGGCCAACCGAATATAGAACAGGCTCATGACATGTTGTCTAGCGCGATTAATTTAGGCGTTTCCTATATCGATACCGCTCGAGCTTACGGTGAAAGTGAAGCTGTAATCGGTAAGTGGTTAACACAAGGTTGGCAAGGTCGACAGACCGTCATCACGAAATTAGATCCGCTTGCAACGATAAATGAAAATACCAGTGAAGCATTAGTGCAAAATCTGGTCGAAAATTCCGTTTTACGTTCTTGTAAAAATCTAAAACTAGATAAGCTAGATGTATTGATGTTACACAGAACATCTCATATTACGGCATTTAATGGTGTGATTTTTGAGAAACTGAAAGCCCTCAAATCTGAAGGTTATATTGAAAAACTAGGTGCATCTGTGCAATCGGCACAGGAACTGGAGCTCGCACTTTCTAACGCTGATATTTCAATCATCCAATTGCCATTTAACATACTTGACTATCGTTGGAATGACTTAATTCCTCTGATTCTTCAAGAGAAGAAAAAACGTGACCTTATTATTCATGTAAGAAGTGTTTTTCTACAAGGGCTACTGTTAACGGATAAAAAAGAGCTTTGGGCAAAGGCATGTGATAATCAAACAGAAATACCAGATTGGCTAAAAAGACACGTTGAAGAAACCAACTCTAACAATGTACATCAACTCTGTATTCGCTACGTTTTGTCTCAAATTTGGATTGATGGGTTAGTGTTAGGGAGTGACAATGTTGAGCAAGTTATTGAGAATGCCAACATGATGGCGCTTCCGGCATTAAGTGTTACGCAACTTGGTTCTATTGATACCTCTCGACCTGAAAGTATAAATGACAAGCTTCTGAACCCAGCGTTGTGGACATAATGAACGAGAATAATATGTTTGATTTAAAAGAAATAACCGTATTAGTTACGGGTGCCACTGGATACCTTGGTAAAGAAATGTGTATCGGCTTAGCTTCATCAGGAGCGAAGGTACTTGTGAACTCTAGGAACAAAGAGAATGCGAATAGAACGATCTCGGAACTAGCCGAATTAGGATATAGCGCAGAAGCGGCTGTTTTTGATGTCACCGATACCCATTCTATCAATCAGTTCTTCGCTCAATATAAAGGCACTCTGGCCGTCATTATAAACAATGCGTATGCAGGTAAGGGCGGTACAATTGAATGCAGTGAAGGCAGCGATTTTACCAATGCTTATAAAATAACAGTAGAGTCAGCCAACAATCTATTTCAGGTGGCATTGCCACTGTTAAGAGCGTCTGTAAAACGTGTTGGATACGCATCTGTTGTTAATATTTCTTCTATGTATGGTTGTGTTTCCCCAGATTTAGGTATCTACAATACCGCCGAAGGTACTAACCCACCGTTTTATGGCGCTGCGAAAGCCGCTCTAATTCAGTGGAGTAAATATGGTGCCTGCGAGTTTGGAAAGGAAAATATTCGCTTTAACAGCATATCACCTGGGCCTTTTCCAAATATAGCGAATAACGCTGAACCATTTTTGAACGTTCTGGCAAACAAAGTGCCTATGAAAAGAGTAGGAACTCCAGAAGAGATCCAAGGGCCAGTTGTTTTCTTGGCAAGCAAGGCGAGCTCTTACGTCAACGGTTGTAACTTGGCTGTTGATGGTGGTTGGACGGCTTGGTAATAATAAGCCTTTATTTATGCCCGAAGGACGTTAAGTACAAACCGATTAGCGTCATCCCCACGAAAGTTGGGATCTGATTCCACCAAGATTCCCGTTTTCACGGGAATGACGAAGGGGTTGGTTAAGGTTATTAGAACCTGTCATCCTCACGAAAGTGAGGGTCTAATCCCACCTTATCTGCAGGTGGTTTTTTACTTCTTTTAATGGTTGAGGTTGAATGTGTTATTTGGATGTAGAGTCGATGCCTCATTAAAAATGGGCACGGGACACGTGTACCGCACGCTTACATTAGCGAACCAACTTAGATTAGAAGGCCACGAAGTGGTCTTTTTCTGTAGAAAAATGCCAGGAAACTTGATTGAGATGCTTAAGACGCAGCATCAAGTTGTGCCCTTGTCGGTTAAAGAAAATGTTAACTTATCGAATGAAAAGCATTGCCCGCATGCCGCTTGGCTAGAAGTCAGTTATAAAGAGGAAATCGATCAGATAACTGAGGCGATACAAGCTTACCTATCAACAAGTTCGTCCACCAAATTTGATTGGATTATTGCTGATAATTACGCGATTGAACATCAATGGCATTCAGCAGTTAGGCCGTTTACTCGACATATTATGCAGATCGATGATTTGGCTGACCGGGTGCATGAATGCGATTTACTACTTGATCAAAATTTCTATATTAACGGTTCAAGTCGCTATAGCGGTCTAGTCCCTCAGGCATCAATGTTATTAACTGGACCATCTTTTGCTTTGCTTCGCCCAGAATTTAAATCAGTAAGGGATGAGCTTCAAGACTACTCGTCAAGATATGACATTAGAAATGTGGTTCTATTTTTTGGTGGTATTGATATTGGCAACGAGACAGAAAAAGCACTTTCCGGTTTATTAGATGTTCCAGATAATAATGATCATTTTGATGTCATTGTTGGGATGAATAACCCGAATATTGAGTCGCTCAAAAAGTTGATAAAAAATAACAGCGACCGAGTGGATTTACATATCCAAGTTTCTAATATGATGGACTATTTTTCAAATTCGTATCTTTATGTGGGCGCGGTAGGCGCGACGACATGGGAGCGATGTGTATTGGCATTGCCCGGTATCGTTTGTTCCGTCGCAGATAATCAAACACAATTGGCGAAAGATTTGAATGAAGTGAATGGGCATAACTTTTTAGGGTTGAGCGAAACGCTTTCTTCCAACGACTATAAAAGGGCTTATGAATCATTTAAATCAAATTATGTTGCTCTATATACGCAATCTGAAATTTGTGCGGAAATGATTGATGGAATTGGCTGTCAAAAAGTGTGTAAAGAATTAATTGAGATGTCAGAAAATGAAAAACTATAGAATTCGTCCTGCTGTTGAAGCCGATAAATGGATGGTCTTAGAATGGCGCAATCATCAGGATGTAAGATCGGTGATGCTGACAGACCACCTTATCTCTAAAGATGAACATTCTGGATGGTGGGATAAAACCATGCAGATGAAAGAGCGGGAAATCCTGGTCTTTGAGAGCAATGACAAGCCGGTAGGTGTGGTGACTATTTATGAGCGAGATATCAAGAGCGCGACAGCATGGTGGGGGTTTTATTTAGATAATGCCAACCTAGACCAATCAGAGCGCACCTCGGTGTGGCTAGAGTTAGAGCAGGCTGTGATTGGCTACGCAGATAAAACGCTGAAACTGCATGAATTGTATTGTGAGTCATTGAAAGATAATCAACTTGCTTGGATCCTGCATAGGAAGTGCGGTTTTACGAAATGCCAAGCACCAGATTCAGCTACTGAGACGGGCAAGGAAGTGGTGTATATGAAATACGAATACCCACATAATCGAATAGATTCAAGAGCGAGTCTTTATCTGTTTGCTTCTCATAATACGGATTTTTTAGCCGATAAACTTCGTAGAGAATGCGAAATCTACCCTCAATTCCCTTATCAGGTGAAGCAGAGCGAGTTTGGTCGCTATATGCTTGATCTGCTTGACCCAAATAATCGAGAGTTAAACGTAGACGATGCCGCGTATTTGTTCATCGAGCGCGTAGAGGATTTTTACCCCGATATATATACCACGTCGACGTATGACGCCCTGATCAGCATAGAAGAAAGAGTAACGCAGTATATTGAATTTATTGCGCAATTGGCTTCCAGTAGAAAAAATCCTATCTATGTTGCCGATTTTTCTTTGCAGAAAGGGTACCCGCACACATTGTCAGAAAGGCTCTCAGGTTCTGAATTGGATAGTTTGATCGCCACTTGGAACCAACGTTTGTATCAGCTGGTGGCCGAAAACGGGATACATATTATTCCTTATAGTGATCAAATCAGAAGACACGGCTCCGCTAGCTCTTTTTCCAATAAATTCTGGTATGTAGCAAGAGCGCCTTTTAGTGCTCAGTATTTGCAAGCGTATTCGAAGGCTATTATTGGCAGTGTGATGGCTTCAAATGTATTAACAGCAAGAGCATTAGTTCTCGACCTTGATAACACCCTTTGGGGTGGCATCATCGGCGATGATGGAATGGAAGGTATCGCACTTGGTGGTGATTACCCCGGTAATATCTATCGGGATCTTCAATCATTATTCCTATCACTTAAAGAGAAAGGTATTTTGCTTACGGTATGCAGTAAGAATACGGAAAGTGTCGCATTAGAAGCGATTGAAAAGCATACCAATATGCGTTTACGTAAAGATGATTTTGTAACCTGGAGAATTAACTGGGAAAGCAAAGCTTCGAATATTCAAGCATTAGCACAAGAGCTTAATCTTGGTGAGTCTTCATTATGTTTTATCGATGATAATCCAGTAGAAAGGGCAGAAGTAAGACGCCACCTACCCAATGTTTTTGTCCCTGAGTTACCCGAAGACCCTGCAGAATGGTTTGAGTTTATCTCACAGTTGCCAGAATTATGGGTAGCAAGTGTGAATGATTCTGATAAGCGCCGAGCGGAATTATATAAAAAACGAGTCAATATTAAAAAAGCAGAATCGAGCTTTGGAGATAGAGAGAGTTTTTTGAAAAGTTTAGAGATGGAAGCTCGATTGGAATCTTTAAATGCCGACAATTTTGACCGCACGTATCAGCTGTTTAGCAAGACAAATCAATTTAATACCACCACGACAAGGTACAGTAAAGAGCAGCTTAAAGCGTACTCTGATAGTGAGAACTCTATGGTTATTCACGTCAAGACCAAAGACAAATACTCGTCTGATTTTGAAGGCGTAGCAGCCTTAGTCGTTCATATAACAGAGTCATTGTGGACGATAGATAATTTTGTTATGTCCTGCAGAGTGATGGGGCGAGATATTGAAAAAGCGATACTGTCAAAACTGCTTGAAAAGGCGATGCAGTCTGGCGTTCAACAGGTAGAAGGTCGTTTTATTGCGAGTAAGAAAAACATGCCAGTAGAATCACTGTATTCGACGAATAGTTTTCAGAAAGCGAATGAAAAATGGCTGTTTAGTCTTACCCAAGACAATATTCAAAGCTATGATCAGATTATTAAGTCCGACTGGGTTAATTAAGGAGTAATAAAGTGGATCCCTTGTTTTCAACTATTGGCGTGTTACATGTCGATCATTATGCAGTAACAACGTTAAATCTAGAAAAAACCTTGAGAGACTTCTTATCTATTCCAGGGAGTAAGCTTCTACGTGGGCCGGGAAAAAACCCAGCCCAAGGTGTTTATTATGCATTCGTGGAGCTGAACGGGATGGGAACGGTTGAAATATTGTCCCCGTTGAATGATAAATCACCTATCTTAAGCCATATTAAACAGGGTAGCGGGGCGTATCATCTTTGTTATGCGGTGGCAGATATTGAAGTCGCGGTGACCAAAGCTCAAGAAAGTAACGCTAAGCTAGTTGTTGAACCCAGAGCGGATGGTGCCTTCGATGGCCGAAGAGTCGCTTTTTTAATCCATCCCGATCACGGCTTGTTTGAGGTGCTAGAAGCCTATCCACCGTCTTTTGAGCGATTGTCACCGGTGATAACACCAGTTAATTCAAATGAGGCAGAGGCTTCAGAGCAGGTGCTCACGGTTTACAATCAAGTGATGGAAACGAACTATAGTGATATGGGCGAAGTATCAATGAAGGTATGCACCGAGTGGGACTCATTCAAACATCTATTATTAATAATGGAGATTGAGAAACAGTTCGAGATAAGTATACCTGCGAGTCAGATGTCTGAGCTTGATGATTTGGCCAAGATAAATCGCTACATTGATAGCAAATTAAAATAGAGAATAAAATATGCAAATTGCAGGTAGAAAGATTGGTGCGGGACATAAACCATATATCATCGCAGAAATGTCGGGTAATCATAATGGTGATATTAAAAGGGCGATAGAGCTCATCAAAGCTGCAAAAGAAGCGGGCGCAGATGCGGTCAAACTGCAAACGTATACCGCAGACACGATCACCATCGACCACGATGGTGATGAATTTCTGATCAAAGGTGGTTTGTGGAATGGGTCTCGACTATACGACTTATATCAAGATGCCCATACACCTTGGGATTGGCATAAGGTATTGTTTGATGAAGCAAAAAAACTAGGTATTACAATATTTAGCTCTCCTTTTGACCATACTGCAGTCGATTTTTTGCAAGCACTTGATGCTCCGGCTTACAAAATAGCTTCGTTCGAGCTCATCGATCTACCATTAATCAGAAAAGTAGCGTCAACAGGCAAACCCATCATTATGTCGACGGGGAATGCGAACCTAGCGGAAATTGAAGAAGCCGTATTAGCCGCGAAAGGCGCCGGCGCAAAAGAGTTAGTATTACTGCATTGTACAAGTGGTTACCCGACACCCGCCGATCAAGCGAACATCTCGACGATGTCTGTAATGAGAGGGGCGTTTAACTGCGAGGTTGGTTTATCCGACCATACCATGGGTATTGGTGTTTCGATTGCCGCCGTTGCACTTGGGGCGTGTGTCATTGAAAAGCACTTCACTCTAGCAAGAGCGGATGGTGGCCCTGACTCTGCATTCTCATTGGAAAAAGAAGAGTTAAAGTCTTTAGTCGATAACTGTGCGATGGCATTTGAGTCGTTAGGTCAGCCTAACTTTATTAGTACCGAAGCAGAATCTCAAACGAAACCTCATCGCCGCTCATTGTACATAGTTAAAGACATAGCAAAAGGTGAGATATTTACTGATGAGCATGTCAGGTCGATTCGACCGGGAAATGGCATACTACCCAAATACCTTGATGATGTTATAGGTAGTACAGCAACGGAAGACCTAACGTTTGGTACGCCGTTAAAATTTGGGCATTTTAAGTAAGTACTCAATCCGTTGTCATTCCTGCGGCCCCTCGTCATCCCCACTAAAGTGGGGATCTGGTTTTACGAAGCGAATCAATTGAGGCCTCGAGCGTTAACTAACTAAGCAGCTCTTCAATTCTCTTTTTAAGAAGTTCAGGTTCTTTTTCCCAGTTAACCATAATCTCTCCAAATCGGGTGGTGTCTTCATCCAGTATTAATGACTTTCTGGTGCAGAAACTCTCAAACCCTAGTCCTGCTGTTGAGTTTATTGACATTATATTGGGTGTTGCACTGCAATTTAAAACAACAAGCTCTAGCGGCTGTTTGGTTGGTAAATAAACTTCATCTGGATATAAGGTTTGATACGTATCTATCGACTCACTTGGGTGCAGTTTAAAGGCGATCTTTAAGCTGTTTGTTCGGCAATAGTCAATCATGTATTGATAGATTTTAATTTGAAATTCGGGGTCTTCGTATTCTGACTGATAAGCTTTTGATGTCGGCTGGGTTGCAATAATTACGTCTGTATCCATTTCCTTAGCATGAGATTTAAATACGTGATTTAGGTTTTCGATACCTAATTTATTGGTCAAAAAGTCAATTTTTTTTCCTTTACTTCGAACATCTTCAGGCAAGTTCTCCGGATAGACGACGTGAATTCTTTGACACTTATTATCCTCTCCAAATACCCAGTAATCAGACGGCTTACCAGTTATAGCGCGAATGTATTTCTTATAGCCTTTAATGGGTATTTTATAATAATTACCAACACCATCTTCAATCATTTCGTATTGTTCAACTAATAACCTAAACAGCCGAGACATTTTGTTTCTTTCATTAAATACAAATAAAGTAACGTTGTCTTTTTCTAGGTTGAGAGCGGGATAAAAATCATTTAGAAGTTGAAGTAACTTTGATTGAATGAGAGCGCCTAAAGACAGTTTACGTAAAGCACAGGCGAGTATAATTTTTCCAATCAAAGATTGTTTAAAGTGATTATTCAGTTCTTTTCGAGTTAGCGTTACCAACTGGATGTGTTCCGGTAGAGAGGAGACATCAATGGAATCTTGCTCAATATTTTGATAGTCCTTAAAGAAAAGGATTGTCGCTGGAGTGCTTAACTCGTTTGAAGCTTTAGATACAGAAAATAAAAGGTGTCTAAGCGTAGAGCATATATACAAGTTCTTATGCATTAGTAATTTCCAATCTTTTCTCTCGTGCCATATCAGAGGCTTGTATATAGTAATGCATTATAAAAATATACAGGAAGAAGGTACCTGGGTGCGATAGAGGTACATAGGTCAATGCCGCTACTGATACGAATATGGGCAACGTAACCAATGGGATTTTTAGCCGAGGATCTTTTTCCTTGAGGCCTCTATAGAACGGATAACTAAGGAAAGCTAAGAAAATACCCAAACCGATGAATCCATACTTGACTGTCCTGTCTATGTAAGAATTATGGAAGTTTTTGTTGTCGAAATGAGATAGAGATTTGCCTGCTTCATTGGTCTTTAACTTCTCTTTGATTATAGTTAGGTGCTTTGTTTGACCTATACCGATAAACGATGGAGTATCAGAGATTACTTGTAATCCAACTTGCCACAGTTGGACCCTAATACCCCAAGAGCTATTTAATTCATTTTTCTGTAGACGAATTAGTTCAGTTTTTGTGTACTGATATCGCTTTTCGAGGTGAGGAAAAGATACTAAAGTAACGCATGACAACGCCAATAAAATAAAAACGAGAGTTTTTTTTATATTTAGCTTGTAATTAAATAGTAAAAAAACTGACAAAGGGATACTAGTAAACATTATGGCTAGCCAAGTTCCGCGAGTGTCTGTGAATACGACACAAAGAAGAATTAGAATTAACGTTATGGCATTAATTATTTTGTACTTAATTTTTTCTTTTAGAAGGGAAATAAATATGCTTAACAATCCAAGAACTGCGATAAAATTGGCGTAAGGTATAGCATTAAGAGGCAAAGCCATTCGTCCAAGTTTATGAGTATATAAAATATCATATGTTGTATACATTATAGCTATTGAGGACAGAGCCAATAAAATCAAGACTAGATGATGTTTAATCTCTTCTACCTTAGGAGCGGATATATATAAATATAAGAGAGTCGAAAGTAGTACTCGTATCTCGGAGGAACTGTAACCATTTCCGAAGTACGATATGGACGCATAAATTGCGGCTACGAAAATAATGCTATTAAACCTGGATAAGCGTACTGTGATTCTATCAATAGAGGTTAAGTGCGTAATTAACTTTAATATTAGTGATAGTAGAATCACACCGACTAGAATTTTATCGCCTTTATGAACTAAAAAAAGGCCACTAAGTGCCCAATATATAGGCAGTGAATGTATGAAATTAAGTGTTTTTATTATATACATTATTTATAAGGATTTTTGTCTGTATCTGGACGAGTTTTTAGTAGTCTTAAGATCCACATGTATTGTTCAGGTTTTTTATTTACGTATTCTTCAATGCATTGATTCATCATTCGCGCATCATCGTGTTCATTTCCTGTTGGAAAGGGAAGTGCTGGGTATAAATCGAGTTGATATCTTCCTGATTTAGCATTGTAAGTAGCAAAAAGAGGAACAATTTTAGCACGGCTAATATGTGAAAGTCTTCCTAAACCGGAGATCGTAGCTTTTGTTGTAGCAAAAAAGTCAACAAATACGCTGTTGTCAAGTCCAAGATCTTCATCTGGAAGGTAGTACCCAAGATAACCATCGCGAATAGATCTGATAAAAGGTTTTATTCCTTGGCTTCGATCATACACTCTACCGCCGTATTGCACTCTCTGCTTATGCAATAACCAATCAGATACTTGATTTTTTTGGGCTTTTGCCATGGCAGATACAGGTAATCCTCTAGACGCTAATAAAACTGCTGGTATATCAATTGACCAAGTATGAGGAACGAGAAGAATCACATTGCCACCTTGTTCTGTAATACATGTTAGATTATCAATACCATTAATAGTAGTATTGTTTTCTAACCAGCCTTTGCTCTTTAGAGAAAGAGAAGCGAAATTTAGTAAAAAAGAAATGGAAGTTACATAAGTGTTAAATAAAAGAACTTCTCTTTCGCTTGTAGATATGTCGGGGAAGCACATTTTTAAGTTTACTCTGGCTCTTTTATTGGCTTTATTTTTTATTTTGATTGCGATCCTAGCTAGAAATTTTGAGATCAAAAATTTAAAAGCAGCGGGGAACAAGCTAACCAATGAAACGATTAGAATTGATGACCATGTCCCCCAGTATTTTGGACTGAGAAATATCCATTTAAAAGTTGGATTGTATGCGTCTGGGTTAAAATCTTCTCGTTGTTTCATAATGCCTAATAAAATTATCTAAGGTGTTACTGAAAGCAAGTATAAACATAATCTACTTCGTCTGGCAAAACTTCCTTTCACGTAAGGTGTTGTTGAGCAGCCTGGTAAGGACCTAGAATTTTAGACAGTTTCTAGCTCATCGAAATAACGTCGTTCATATTCATTCGGCGACAAGCCATTATTTGTGCCATGATTTCTTTTAGGATTATAGAAACACTCAACGTAGTTAAATATTTCTGCCTTAGCTTCAGCACGATTTTTGTAGATTTTTCGTTTAACTCTATCTTTCTTAAGTAGCGAGAAAAAACTTTCCGCCACCGCATTATCATGGCAGTTTCCACATCGACTAATACTCGTTTCTAAATTGTGTGCATTTAGAAAACTGCGCCAATCTGACGAAGTATATTGAACACCTTGGTTTGAATGAACGAGTACTTTTTCTTTTGGCCTTCTGCGCCAAACAGCCATAAATAAAGCATCGATACTAAGTCTGCCTTCGGGCTACTCTTCATTGTCCATCCAATCACTTTCCTAGAAAATAGGTCAATAACTACCGTGACGTATAACCAACCCTCATGAGGGCGAATATAAGTAAAATCAGTCACCCAATACTGATCTGACTGATTGACTTTAAATTCTCTATTTAGCGTATTTGGTGCTGCTGGATGTTGGTTACCTGAATGAAACCCTAGATGTTGCCTATAACCACGAATAGCTTTGATTTTATGTTGCTTCATGATATCGAGAACTCGGTTTTTACCGCAATTTTTACCATCACTTTTTAGATCAATAGTGATATTTCTATAGCCGTAAGTACAACCACTTTCTAACCAGAACTGCTTGATTTCTCCTAGCAAACGCAGATCTTCTCGCGCTTTCTTACTCATAGGTTGACGTCGCCATGCATAAAAACCGCTACGATGAATACTAAGTACTTGGCACATCAGTAAGACTGGAAAACGTTGGAGTCGAGATTTTATGAACGTGCACTTTTCTTTGACTCGCCCGCAAAGTACACGGTGATAAGTTCAAATGGTCACTGTAACAATGCAGGATAACTAACGATGAAGCGGACATTTACACAAGATGAGAAAGACTTATTTTTTAAACTTTGGAAAGCTGGAGCTGGCTTTAGCGACATAGCAAGAGTTCTTGATTAGAAGCCTGATTCTATGTTTTCAATTTTACGAGAACATGGTGGTATCCAGCCCCAAGCTCGATGCAGATCTAGACATCATCTCACTTTGGAAGAGCGTGAAGAAATTCGTGCAGGTTTATCAGCAAAACTAAGCATTCGAGAAATGGCCTCAAAACTCAATAGAGCACCCTCTATTATATGCCGGGAAATAAATAAAAATGAATACCGGATTAAGACAATTAGTCTCAGAAAAGCTAGAATTAAACTGGTCTCCTGAAAAAATCACGTTATATAGAATCGCAGATTGTTAAGATCTTGAAGGAAGTTGAGGCTGGCCGAAAGGTATCGGATGTCTGTCGTGAATACGATATTTCAGATGCTACGTATTATAATTAGAAGTCCAAATACGGCGGCATGAGTAGCTCGGATATCAAGCGATTAAAAGAGCTTGAAGATGAGAACCGACGATTAAAAAAAATGTACGCAGATTTGAGTTTGGATAACGTCATTCTTAAAGACATTATCGAAAAAAAACTGTAAAACCATCGGTTCGCCGTGCGCTGGTTGATTATGTGATAAAAACGCACAACATCAGTCTACGCAGAGCTTTCCGAGTTGTTGGCATTAGTGACTCAGTTTGTCGATATCAGCCTGATCCCCATCAGACGATGAGATCATTGATGCACTTCAAAAAGTGGTGAACGTTATCCCGCTTACAGTTTTAGTAAGTTATTTAAAACTCTAAAATGATGGCATTACAAATGGAACCATAAGCGAGTTCATCGAGTATATTGTTTGTTGAACTTGAATATGCGTCGACACGGTAAGAGGCGAATAGCAACGCGTAATCCAATGCCGCTGTGCGTCCCGGGGAAAGTAAATGTGTGCTGGTCTATGGATTTTATGAGCGAATCATTACTGTGTGGCAGACGTTTTTGTACATTTAACCTTTTAGACGATTTTAATTATGAAGCACTCGCAGTAGAAATTGATTTGAGTTTACAGACAGCACGTGTCCTTCGAGTACTTGATCGGCTTGTTGCGTGGCGTGGTTATCCAGAGATTACTTGAACAAGAAAGTCATCACGATCCATATAATCTGTTATTTCTAAGTCGACCAGATTCTCGAATTTCTTACCGTTTTTAAGGTTGTCAACAACAAGGATGTCATTGATGCCTTGGTCATTAAGTGTTTTGATAATGTTGCTGCCGATCATGCCGGCTCCACCTGTTAAGATGATCATAGATAACCTTACCTATTACACTGAATATAATAAAGGATTATATCAGCTGTGGTGCAGCAGGCAAAAGGAGGTTGTAAGAAACTAGTGTATTGTGATCAAAATGCCACTTCCGCCTATAAATTTGCTTTGCATCACACTTTATATTAATTCTTTACATGTTTTCCTATATAGTATCCTCAAATTTATTACCTATACGCTTGAGGGTACGGCTAACCCTTGAGCGATAACATGTTTGGAATGGATGTTAATATGTCAAATGTGACCCAGAGCGATTCTAGCTCTCGAGTAACCTATCAATCACTTTCCACAGAAAAATATCAGAATTTGCAGATGAATAATGATGAAATTGACTTAAAAGAGTTATTTGTGGTTTTGTGGGCTGGTAAAGTATGGATCTTAGGCATAACGTTGCTATTTGCTGTGGGCGTTACTGTATTTTCTCTAAGGCAACCGAGTGTGTATGAATCAAAAGCAGTATTGGTGATTGATGCAGACCCTTACTCTATAGGGGTCAATATTGGCCCTCAAGGCAACCATGCTCTACGTATTATAGCTGGAAAAGAAGCTATAATACGTATTCAGAAGATGACTGACGTCCCGATTTCTCGATTAAATATTTCATCTACTGGAGATATAATTACCGTTTCCCAGCAGGGTCTAAACCCTAGTTTGATTTTTAGTAATGTCCAAGTGTTTACTGAAAATATTAATAAAGTATTAGTTGAATTGGAATTGGATAAAGCTGAGCTTGCGCTAGTTCCTTTAAAGTCGCTTATTAACACAACAGATAGCCCCACGGTTAAAGAAGTTCTAGCAGAAAAATACGCAGAGCAATTGTATAAAATTGCTCTGCTAAAAAGCCCAAGTACAGAACTTGCTCGTGTGACTCAAGAGCCAGTAGAAGCAACCAGCCACGTTAAATCAAAACGTATGCGGAATATTTTATTTGGCACACTTCTTGGCAGCATGCTGGGCGGGGTGCTTGTGCTGATTGTGTTTATGTTTAGGAAAAAAGAGTAAGTACAGGAATTCAATTCCAATAATATAATAAAGAAATGTATCATTTATCGCCTTGGGTATGCGTTTACAACCTATGGGCGGTAGCGTATAAAAATTTAAATAAGGATTAATAAATGTATTTGTTTACAAGTGAAGTGGTAGCACCAGGTCACCCTGATAAATGTGCAGATATCATCTCAGACTCTATTGTTGATGCACTTATCATTCACGATTCACAATCACGTGTCGCTAGCGAAGTTTTTGTTGCTGGTAAAAATATCATTATTGGTGGTGAAGTAAAAACAACAGCCAATCTTTCACAAGCGGATTATGAAAAAATTGTAAAAGATGCATTGATTAAGATTGGTTACACGGGGAAAAGTGCTTTCACAAATGAGCAATGCTTACACCCTGATGATATTAACGTTCAAGTATTATTAAATCAGCAATCACCTGACATCAACCAAGGGGTTGACCAAAAAGACGGTGAGACAGGTGCTGGTGACCAAGGCATTATGTTTGGCTATGCTATTGCAGAAACGGCCGACTTTATGCCTTCTGCTATTTCTTACGCTCGAATGCTTAGTGATAAGGTATACCACTATGCGCTAAGTCATGATCATAAACTTGGTGTTGATATCAAAACTCAAGTTACGGTTGATTACGGTAACAAAGAAAACTTCGAAAATGGTAAGCCTCAAAGAATTCACACAATCGTCGTTTCAGCACCATCTGTAGAAAACATGCCAATTGAAGAAGTTCGTACTTTAATTCAAGGTTTAATTGACGATACTGGTTTACCAACTGACCTCTATAATCCACAAGAAACTATTATACATATCAACCCAACAGGTCGTTATGTAAACCATAGTTCCTTACATGATTCTGGTTTAACTGGGCGTAAGTTAATAGTAGATTCATTTGGTGGTTATGCTCCTATTGGTGGTGGTGCACAGTCATCTAAAGATTACACAAAGGTTGACCGTTCTGGTTTATATGCAGGTCGTTGGTTAGCGAAACATATTGTAGCAGCAGGTCTAGCGACTAAATGTATCGTTCAGCTTTCTTATGCTATCGGTGTAGCAAAACCAACGTCTGTTTCAGTAGATACTCAAGGAACGTTTACCAAAGTAGATGATGATGAATTATCACAATTTATTATTGATAACTTTTCTTTAACGCCAAATTGGATTACGAAGAAATTTAATTTAGATAAACCAAGTTCTGAAACCTTTCTTTATGCCGATGTGGCATCTCGTGGTCAAGTTGGACAAAGTGACTATCCTTGGGAACAATTAGATGAAATAGAAAAATTTCAATCATTCAATTAAGTAAAGTGATTAAGGTTTTGAATACGTAAACGGACTATTATTAATTAGGCTTGTCTCTTATGAGTTTTTCAATACAAAATGCAAAAATTGCGATTATTGGCTTAGGCTATGTAGGACTTCCATTAGCGGTTGAGTTTGGAAAAAAAACACCAACAATTGGTTTTGATATTAACCAAATACGCATTGATGAATTGTCTCAGGGACAAGACTTTACGCTTGAATGTAGTAAAGAAGAATTAGGCGAGGCGGAATATCTCACTTATACATCCTCTCTCGAAAAGCTAAGGGAATGCAACGTATATATAGTCACCGTTCCTACACCTATAGATGGGCACAAACAGCCAGATTTATCACCGTTGGTTAAAGCATCTGAGGCGTTAGGAACAATTGTAAATAAAGGTGATGTGATTATTTATGAATCTACAGTATACCCTGGAGCGACAGAGGAAGTTTGCATACCAGTTATAGAATCAGTTTCAAACTTAATATTTAATCAAGATTTTTTTGCTGGCTATTCACCGGAGAGAATTAATCCCGGAGATAAAGAGCACCGAGTTACCAATATTCTTAAAGTTACTAGTGGTTCAACACCGGAAGTTGCTGAATTTGTTGATCAATTATATAAAATGGTCATCACGGCTGGAACTCACAAAGCTTCGACGATTAAAGTTGCGGAGGCAGCAAAGGTAATTGAGAATACTCAGCGGGATGTAAATATAGCGCTAATTAATGAGTTGTCGATTATCTTTAATAAACTAGATATTGATACTTTAGAAGTTTTAGAGGCTGCTGGAACAAAATGGAATTTTTTACCTTTCCGTCCTGGTTTAGTCGGTGGGCATTGTATTGGTGTTGATCCTTATTATCTTACGCATAAAGCACAAACTGTCGGCTATCACCCTGAGATGATTCTAGCAGGCCGTCGTCTTAATGATAATATGGGTAAGTACGTCGTGTCACAACTGGTGAAGAATATGTTGGGAAAACGTATTCACGTGGAAGGGGCTAATGTATTAATCATGGGTTTAACTTTTAAAGAAAATTGTCCAGATTTACGTAATACCAAGGTCGTTGATATTGTATCTGAACTTAAAGAATACAATATCAATGTTGATATTACTGATCCATGGTGTTCAGATGAAGAAGCTCGTTATGAATACAACCTATCACTTACCGAGCCTAAAATTAATTATTATGATGCTATCATCATTGCTGTTGGGCACAGCGAGTTTAAGGCTATGGGTGTAGAAGCTATACGTAGTTTGGGTAAAGAAATTCATGTACTTTATGATTTGAAATACGTTTTAGATAAATCAGATGTGGATATGCGTCTGTAATTACTATTTTTATAGATATTAGGCCATGATATATTCTTCTCACACGCGAGTAAATTATGAACAAATTCGAGAAAATTAAGCAAGAACTAATGATTGCACCTAAAACTTGGTTAATAACTGGAGTCGCTGGCTTTATTGGTTCAAATCTTTTAGAAACACTATTGAAATTAAATCAAACGGTAATTGGCTTAGATAACCTCTCAACAGGTCACCAATATAATCTTGATGAGGTACAAGAGTTAGTTACCGATGGTCAATGGGAAAAATTTGTTTTTATAAACGGTGATATTTGTAATTACGAAAACTGCCAGTCTGCAATGAAAGGCGTCAATTATGTACTGCACCAGGCCGCTTTAGGTAGTGTACCGCGATCAATTGCTGATCCTATTGCTACCAATGCGGCAAATGTCTCTGGATTTATTAATGTGCTTACGGCAGCTAAAGAAGAAGAAGTTAAAAGTTTTACCTATGCTGCAAGTAGTTCTACCTACGGAGATCACCCCGCTCTACCTAAAGTGGAAGAAAATATAGGTAATCCATTATCCCCCTATGCAGTAACTAAATACGTAAATGAGTTGTATGCAAATGTATTTGCTCGTACGTACGGATTCAAATCGATAGGTCTTCGTTATTTTAATGTATTTGGTCCAAGACAAGACCCTAATGGTGCGTATGCTGCAGTTATTCCAAAATGGACTGCTTCTATGATTAAAAGGGAACAAGTCTTCATTAATGGCGATGGCGAAACTAGCCGTGACTTTTGCTTTATTAACAATACTGTTCAAATGAATATTCTTGCAGCGACGGCGTTGGACGGAGCAAAGGATCAAATTTATAATGTAGCGGTAGGTGATAGGACAACACTAAATATCCTTTTTAAAGAAATTGCAAAACATTTAGATGTTGAAAATGTCGAACCTATATATCAAGAGTTTAGACCGGGAGATGTTCGCCATTCTCAAGCGGATATAGGGAAAGCCAAAGATAAATTAGGGTATGAACCTGAATATGATATTTATCTAGGATTAGAGAAAGCAATGCCTTGGTACAAAAATCATGAAATAAATAAGATACATTATTAATATGTATCTTCCAAGATTTTTCAAATAGATATAATAAGAAATCAGTCAAGAGAGCTGTTATGAAAGTTTTAGTTACTGGAGGTGCTGGATTTATTGGCTCAGCAGTTATCCGACATATAATTAATAAAACTGACGATAGTGTAATTAATGTCGACAAATTAACTTACGCTGGGAATCTAGACTCGTTGGTAGAGATAGAAAGTAGTGATCGCTACTCCTTTGAGCAAGTTGATATTTGCGATCGAATTGAATTAGATAAGATATTTTCTTTGCATAAACCTGATATTATTATGCATCTTGCGGCAGAGTCTCATGTGGATCGATCAATAGATTCTTCAGCGGAGTTCATCCAATCAAATATTATAGGAACTTATACTTTACTTGAGTCTTCTCGTGCATATTGGTTGGGGCTTAAAAAAGAGAAAAAAATATCTTTCCGATTTCACCATATATCAACAGATGAAGTTTATGGGGACTTGGAAGGCACAACCGAGTTATTTACTGAAACAAGTTCATACCAGCCAAGTAGCCCATATTCAGCAAGCAAAGCTTCAAGTGATCACTTAGTACGAGCATGGCAGCGAACTTATGGTTTACCTACAATCATAACTAACTGCTCAAATAATTATGGTCCTTATCATTTTCCTGAGAAACTTATTCCGTTAGTCATTCTTAATGCTCTAGAAGGTAAATCGTTACCAGTATATGGTAAAGGTGACCAAATTCGCGATTGGTTATATGTCGAAGACCATGCTAGAGCTCTATATCAAGTAGTAACAAAAGGTGAAATTGGGGAAACATACAATATAGGTGGGCATAATGAGAAGAAAAATATGGAAGTTGTACAAACCTTATGTGAAATTCTTGATGAGTTAATACCAATATCAGAAAATCAGGTGTTCTCTTCTCTCTCATTACCCTTTACTCAGTATTCAGAATTAATTACGTTTGTAGTAGATAGACCAGGCCATGATGCACGTTACGCCATTGATGCAAGCAAAATCGAGCGAGAACTCGGGTGGTATCCGATCGAAACATTTGAAACTGGATTAAGAAAAACAGTTGAATGGTATTTAGCGAATAGTGAGTGGTGTAAGCGAGTTCAGGATGGTACATATCAACGAGTACGTTTAGGAGTGAATTTATGAAAGGTATTGTATTGGCTGGCGGAACTGGAACTAGACTCTACCCTATAACCAAGGGAGTTTCAAAGCAGCTCTTACCTGTTTATGACAAACCAATGATCTATTACCCTCTATCTGTTTTAATGCTTGCTGGGATTAAAGATATTTTAATAATAACGACTCCAGATGAGCAGAGTAGTTTTATTCGACTTTTAGGTGATGGCAGTGACTTTGGAATTAATTTACGTTACAAAGTGCAACGTCGTCCAGAGGGTTTGGCGCAGGCGTTTATAATTGGTGAAGAGTTTATTGGTGGTGATAACGTTTGCCTAGTTCTGGGCGATAACCTTTTTTGGGGACAACGTTTCTCTGATATGTTGTATAAAGCTTTTTCCAAAAAAGAGGGCGCTACAGTTTTTGGTTATCAAGTGAAGGACCCACAAAGATTCGGTGTTGTCGAATTTGATGATAATAAAAAAGTGCTTTCAATTGAAGAAAAACCTAAAAAACCAAAATCTAATACTGCTGTGACTGGGTTATATTTTTACGACAATAATGTTATCGAAATTGCAAAAAAGGTTAAGCCATCACCAAGGGGTGAATTGGAAATAACAAGCATCAATCAAGCTTATATGGAAGAAGGACTATTGAATGTAGAGCTACTAGGTAGAGGTTTTGCTTGGCTTGACACAGGGACTCACGAAACGTTATTAGATTCAGCTATGTTTGTTGAAACGATAGAAAAAAGACAGGGTTACAAGATTGCATGTTTAGAAGAAATCGCCTTAATTAATGGTTGGATTACTAAGGAAAAAATAAAAAAACTAGCAGAGCCGATGTTAAACAATGATTATGGACAATATCTTTTAAGCTTAATAGAGGTGTAACTGAATGGAATTTGTCAATACAAACATTGCAGGGATATTTATCTGTAAACCCTATGTTTATAGTGATGAGCGAGGTTATTTTGTCGAAAGTTTTAATAAAAAAGAGCTTGATAATTTCCTTGGTTATACAATTGATTTCTGTCAAGACAATGAATCTCAATCATCGTTTGGTGTGTTAAGGGGATTGCACTTTCAAAAGCCACCTTACGCACAAAATAAATTAGTTAGAGTAATAAGTGGTGAAGTTTTGGATGTCGCGGTCGACTTGAGAGAAGGCTCAGCAACATTCGGGAAAAGTATTTCGGTGAAATTAACTGGAAAAGACAAACATCAACTATTTATACCTAAAGGGTTCGCACATGGCTTTGTTGTGTTGAGTGAAGAGGCTATATTCGCCTATAAAGTCGATAATTATTATAACCAGCAAAGTGAAAGTGGAATATTATTTAGTGATCCTAAGCTAGCTATTGATTGGGAAGTTAACAAAGAACTATTAATTTTATCACAGAAAGACGAATTATTACCAATCTTGTCGGACATGCCAAAAATATTTGTAGATGAAGATACCAATAATCTAAGGGAATAATAATGGAAAAGAAAGTTTTATTCAAAGTACATATGCCATCATCAGTTGATGAGCCACTATTGAAAGTGTTACATAGTGGTTTTATTGGACAAGGTACAAAAGTTGATGAGTTTGAAAATAAACTAGGCGACTACTTCGGTAATAAAAAAGTGTTAACGTTAAATTCTGGAACATCTGGCCTTCATCTGGCTTTAAGACTTGCGGATGTTGGTCCTGGTGATGAAGTTATAACGACAGCAATGACTTGTACTGCGACGAATATGCCTATTCTAGCTGCAGGTGCAAAAATCGTGTGGGCTGACATTGATCCTATTACGGGATTAATTTCATCAGAAGAAATAAAGAAGAAAATTACGACAAATACCAAGGCTATAATAATGGTGCATTTTGGTGGGATTCCATGTGATATAGATGCTATTAATACTATTGCAAAAGAGCACAATATTAAAACCATTGAAGATGGAGCTCATGCAATAGGTGCTGATTACCGCAATGAAAAAATTGGTAACCATTCTGATTTTGTCATGTTTTCTCTACAAGCAATCAAGCATTTTACGACAATAGATGGTGGGTTGTTGCTGTGTAAAAGTGAAAGTGATTATGAACGAGGGAAACTCCTAAGATGGTATGGAATTGATAGGGATGCAAAACGAAAAGAATTTAGATGTGAAGAAGATATATTAGAATATGGCTATAAATTTCATATGAACGATATTTGTGCAACAATTGGTATCGAACAATTAAAATACATAGATGAAATTGTCAGTAAGCATATAGATAATCAAGAGTATTATGATAAAGCGTTGCAAGGTGTTGAAGGGGTAACTGTTATAAAAAAACCCTCTATATCGAAATCCTCATCTTGGTTATATACTATGCACATAGAGAAAAGAGATCTTTTCAGTACTTGGATGGAAAACCAGAAAATAATGACATCCAGAGTCCACGAGAGAAACGACAAGCATACAGCTTTTCATGAAAGTCTTTGTAGCCTTCCATGCCTTGATTTATTCAACAAAACACAAATATCAATTCCAGTTGGGTGGTGGATTACTACCGAAGATAGAGAGTATATAGTATCCAAAATAAAAGAGTTTTCAAACTTACACCTGTCATAATATTATTGTGAATTAATTTACCTGATTAGGAATTACTCAATAAATATTAACCGCTTTAGTAAAAAGGAAAAGTAATCTTATTCTAATAGCATTTAGTATATAATTATCCTGAAGTGCATGATAAGTACTACTGTCTAAGTAGCCCTTTAAAGACTATTTCCCTTACTAGGTTGACTAAATTATACCATTTAGTGATCAGTGTGAAAGAATAGTATAGAGGGAAACCGTACGAACATCATTGATATATAAGGGCTGTAATAATATATGAATGTCAATTTTTGAAGGCATGCTTTCCATTATTGAAACATAACTTGATGAAATTAAAGATCCGATTGTAGATCATTTTCCATGTTTTCTAATGTCTCTGAATGAAACCATAGACCTAATATGGATCGCGTTTCAACGATGTTTTATCGCTTGGATAAAAGATTGTCACACGGAAAGTGAAGTGATAGCGATTGATGGTAAAACGTTGCGTGACTCTTATGACCGTTCAAAAGAGAAAGGCATCAAGGAATGTTGGAAAAAGCTTTAGATGATTATTTTCGAATGTATGTGCTTCAAAAATTCGATGGTAGCTCATACAGAACACAAGAAAAAAACCATGGAAGAATGGCTTTAGTTAATCGTGATTTATCGGTTGTGGACGATATAACACATGAATGGCCGGGGTTAAAAACAATGGGTATTGTTGCCTCAGCTTGGCAAGAATCTTCGGTCGCGACAGAACAATATGTGAGTATTCGTTATCAAAAGAATTAGAGGGACAAACGTTGCTTGAAGCTACGCGCTCTCACTGGGGTGTAGAGGTGATACATTGGTCACTTGATACTGCATTTTTTGAAGAGAATTCACGAATAAGAGCGGATGATCGTGCAGAGGCTTTTGCAAGGATCAGACAGGTATGCTTGAACTTACTAAAGAGCGAAACTATCTTTAAAGGTGGTATTAAACGTAAGCGGTTGAACTGCGCAATGGACGAAAACTACCTAAGTAAGGTTCTAGTAAGCTTGCGTAACGGTTATGTTCCTGCGGTTTCCGTGTGGCTATCTGTATGTATTAGCCAAGCTCAATATATATAATGTTAGTACGCCAAGAATTCCAAAGTTATTAGCTTTTTAGAACTGATCTTTTTCACCTGATGAAAATATCTAGATTGAATTTTAAGAAATGTAAGGGAGCCTATATGTTTATAGATAACGATGGTTTTGGATTGAGAACAATTGAGAGTGAAGATCTAGGCTGGATAAAAGAGTTAAGGAATTGTAACTCAACTTGGAAAAACCTAGAGCAAGTACATCCTCTCAACATGAATGATCAGGTAGGTTGGTTTGAAAGACTACAAGCAGACAATTCAAAAGAATATTTTATATTTACAAATAACAAAAATGACTGCATTGGATTAGTAAGGATAACAGACATTGATTATATTAATAGAAAGGCTTGTATTGGCCTAGATATAAGAATTGCATTTAGAGGAAAGAAATTGGCTACAATTGCTTATGCTCTAATCTTTGACTATTTGTTTAATTATAGAAATTTGAATCGATTGTACTTGTTTGTTTTAGAAACGAATGTAGTGGCATTAAATCTATACAAAAAAATTGGTTTCATGGAAGAAGGAAGGCAAAGAGAGGCAATAATAAGAAATAATCGGAAATTGGATTATATTATGATGAGCTTATTATCATCTGAATTTAGAAGGATGAGTTGTGCAAAATAATCCCATTATTACAATTTTGACTGTAAATTACAGAACATCTGATTTTATAGATTTGATGTTGTTTTCATTTGAAAAACTGACCAAAAATCAGTATAAGGTTTTGGTTTGTGATAACTTTTCTACAGATAAAGAAATAGAAAAGTTAACTAAAATAACTGATAAATATAATAATATTGAGGTCATCTTCAGGAAGCAATCTCAGTTTGGTAGTGTTGGCCACGCTGAGGCGATTGATCTATTGATATCAAAAGTGGACACACCGTACTTTGTCACGATGGATAGTGATGCGCTGTTCTTGAAAAAAAACTGGGATGAGGAATTAGTATCTAAACTAAATAGAAAAATTAAATTGATTGGGACTACATTGGCACCCAACAAACATAATTCTAAACCGACAGACTTTCCGCTTGCTTTTGCTGTTTTATATGAAACTAAAACATTTAAAGAGTTAGATATTTCCTTTATGCCAAAGGATGTTCAGGACAACCCATCTCAAGATACAGGTTGGGAACTACGAAGTAAATATTTGAGCCATAACTTTATTGGAACTGTATTCGAAGGGAAAAATACAAAGATTTCTTTAGACACTCCATTTGGGAGTGTCTATTGTGCAGTGTATTACCTTGACAATAAATTAATTGCATCACACTTTGGAAGAGGAAGCAGTGGTGGCGTTGCAAAATACAGCACAAAATGGTGGTTTAAAATACCATATATATCGAGATTTATACGTAAATATATAGCGCTAAAAGAAAAAAAAGAATGGATTAATATTTGCTATAATATCATTGAAAAAGAAGCATTATAATGCTAAAAAAAGAGAATTTTATCTTTTTACTATTTTCAGTTATTAGTATGTTAATAGGTATTGTTTCTACGTATTTATTATCAAATTATTTTACTGTTGAAGACTTTGGTAAAGTTCAATTATTACTCACCTTTGTTGGTGTCTTTTCTATTTTTGGTTTATCTGGATTTGATGTGGTGATTCAGAAACAGATATACAATAAAGATGATGGATTTGTATATTATTTGCTAAAAAATATAATGCCATTATCATTAATGTTATTAACACTAGTAGTATTTATAATTTTGCTCTGCATCGAAGAAGATTATTACCTTATTTTATCTGCTTTCTTGATTTCGAGTTTTAACCTGTTTGATAGAACAAGTGCCATTCTAAATTCCAAGTTAAAATTTAAAATTATTAGATATATAGAACTCATAACGAAAGTAGTCTTTTTTGGGGTTGTAGTTGTTTCTGTTTACATAGGAGTAAATGCACCTAATTATATTTTTATTTATACAACGGTAGGAATGAGCATTGTTTTATTTAGAATAATATATAGTAAATCGCTTTTAACTATAAAATCCAAACCAAATATTAATTATAAATACTTGATCAGTGGCGGAATAAGTACCACTTTCTCGTCATCTTTTACCGTGTTTACAAACTATTCTGAAAAACTAGTTTTGGGATATCTAGATACAAGTCAGTTAGCTATCTTTACTATAGCTCAGTTGTTCCCTAGAGTGTTAAAAGATAATATAAAAATAGTTTTATCACCAACACTAAATACTTGGGCATCTCGTGGGTTTAAGTATTACAAAACAATGATACGAAAAAATGAAGCTATACTTTGGGGGGTTGGTATTTTATTCTATATAATACTGTATTTCATGGTGGATTTTTTTATTAGTAACTTTTTTGTAAAATATACAGATTCAATTTTAATTTCACAATTGTTATCAATCACGATAATATTTAAATTTGTAGAAAGTGTAAAAATGAGCAGCATGGCATTAAGTGACCACACGCCTGTATTTAACAAGATAAATAATATATCTAACACATTAAAAATATTGCTAGTGACATTTTTAGTGAATATATATGGAATATATGGTGCAGTGGCTACAATATTGATTGTGGAAGTTGTAAGGTTTTTATTCATGACTAAAGAATTCAATAGGCTATAAAAGATAATTATATGAGTTTTATAACATTTAGGCGATACTATTTAGACCGGGTTCTATTAAAAACGAATTTCTTTGGGAAAGTCCTAGATCTAGGTGGGAAAAAAGACAATAAAAGGGGGAAGTTTCGGCCTCCATTAAGTCAGGTGGAGAGTTGGGAATACCTAAATATAGACGAAACTACAAATCCAGATTATTGCTGTAGCGCTGAGAATGTCCCAGTTGACAATGAGAGCTTTGATGTTGTACTAATGGCCGAGGTATTAGAGCATTTAGAAAATCCCTCTAGCGTCCTAAAAGAAGCCCATCGAATACTTAGAAGAGATGGAAAACTCGTTGCTACAATGCCGTTCATGTATGCTTTACATGCAGATCCTTATGACTTTCAAAGATGGACGAATGTAAAAATAAAAATTGAGTTAGAAAAAGCAGGCTTTGTAGACGTGAAAATTGAAACTATGGGTTCTGTATTTTCCGTTATTTACGATTTTATATACTTTTCAATTAATACAATATCAAAAAATAGAAATGCTCTAAAAAATAAATTAGCAAGAAAAATTATAATGCCAGTTCTTTCAAGGTTATTTTTATTACTAGATGAGAAATACATGTATAAATCTAATTCCATTACTACTGGATATTATATTGAAGCAAAAAAAGGAAATATAGACTAATGAAAACTGCTATTGTAACCGGTGTCACGGGACAAGATGGAGCATATTTAACAGAATTTCTAATTAATAATAATTACATTGTTTATGGTTTGTTTCGTAGAACCTCTTCGGTGAATTTTTGGAGATTAAAAGAATTAGGAATTGATACTCATGACAATTTAAACCTTATTGAGTGTGATATAACAGATCTAGCGAATGTAATTAAAATTGTATCAGATGTAAAACCTATTGAAATTTATAACTTAGCAGCTCAAAGTTTTGTAGGTGTGTCATTTATACAACCACTTGCGACTGCTCAGATCACCGGATTGGGAGCTGTAAATTTTTTGGAGGCAATAAAAATTGTTGATACTAGTATTAAATTCTATCAAGCAAGCACCTCTGAAATGTTTGGAGATGTGCAAGAGATCCCTCAGACAGAAAAAACCCCTTTTTATCCGAGAAGTCCATATGGTATAGCTAAGCTGTACGCACACTGGATGACAATAAATTACAGAGAAAGCTATGGAATCTTTGCTTGCAGCGGAATTTTGTTTAACCATGAATCTCCACTTAGAGGGCTAGAATTTGTAACAAGAAAAATTACAGACGGAGTAGCAAAAATTAAACTGGGGAAGTTAGAGCATCTAGAATTAGGTAATATGGATGCCAAACGAGATTGGGGTTTTGCGAAAGATTATGTTGAAGGAATGTATCTAATTTTGCAAGCTAAAGTGCCCGATACTTATGTATTATCAACAAATCGAACTGAAACAGTAAGAGATTTCGTACGACTTGCATTTGGAGCTGTGGATATTGATGTCGAGTTTCAGGGCGAAGGCTTAAACGAAGTAGGAATTGATAAGGTAACAAAACAAGTAATAATAAGGGTCAACGAAAAATTCTATAGGCCTGCAGAAGTTGATTTTCTTCTAGGCGATTCAACCAAAGCTAAAAAACAGCTTGGCTGGGAGGCGAAGACAACTCTAGAAGAAATGTGCACCATGATGGTTAAATCTGATTTGAAAAGGAATTTGAATGAGCAATGCTTCTAGAAGAGTTTTGATTTTTGGTATAGATGGTTTTACGGGAAATCATCTAGCACATTATCTTTCTGAACAGGGACATGAAGTTCTGGGTACCTCTTATTCTCCCCTGCACGACCCTCGTGTTTTTAAATGTGACATTTGTGATAAAAATAATGTATTAGACGTCCTAAAAAAAACCAAACCTAATTATATAGTAAACTTAGCCGGTATATCTTTTGTAGCGAATAAAAATGATGAGCTATTCTATAACGTTAATGTTTTAGCCGTGGAGAATATACTATCATCAATTCTGGAGGTTAAGGGCTATAGCCCTGAAAAGATAATATTAGTGAGTAGCGCCTCTGTTTATGGAGCTCAACCGAGTGATATTCTAGATGAAAGTATGCAGCCAAATCCTATGAATCATTACGGAATTAGCAAGTTTGCTATGGAGCAAATGGCAAGAACATATTTTACAAGACTTAATATTATTATTACTCGCCCGTTTAATTATACAGGGGTAGGTCAAAAAAATTATTTTTTGATACCAAAAATAGTCGAGCATTACAAAAATTCATTTGGAAAAATAGAACTTGGAAACCTAAATATAAGTCGTGAATTTAACGATATTGATTTTGTTTGTGAAGCCTACAATAGACTTCTAGAGTTAGGCGAAAAATCGAACGTTTACAATATTTGCTCAAATAAAGCGATAAAACTTATTGACATTATTAATATAATGAATGAAATCGCTGGCTATAAAATTAAAGTAGAAACAAATGAGAAATTTTTAAGAAAGAATGATGTAGAAACACTAACTGGATCTAGTGATAAACTTTTTGATAAGGTATCAACAATCGAAAACCCAGATTTTAGAGATACCCTTAAAAAAATGTATGAGAGTTAATATGCACCGTCTAATTGTGATATATATGATAGTAAGAAACTATTTTTCTAGAAGTAAAATAAAATACATATCAGAGAATGCGGATTGGGTTATTAGAGATATAGGCGAATGTTTAAAAAATAAAATATGCAATTTTGATCTTACGGTTACCCATTATGGAATTAGGAATTCGATTGTTCATTATGGGTCTATCGGAGTATTTCTAGAGCAGAGCAGAATAAGGCTTCCCCATAAATCGAATCAAGTTGTTGTAACTTGGTTCCACGTGGTATCAAATGATGAACGAACTAAGTTAATTCCCGAAGCAATAAAACATGTCGATGTTTGGCATACGGCGTCGGTACACACTCGAAATAACTTGGTTGAGTTAGGAATACCGAAAGAAAGAGTTGTTGTTGTCCCTCTTGGCGTTGATCTAGATTGCTTTAAACCTGCCTTATATAGCGGAAATTCTAAAATAATTGAATCTGCTAAGTTGCAAAAAGATACCGTGATTATAGGGTCATTTCAAAAAGATGGGAACGGGTGGGGGGAAGGGCTTGATCCCAAACTTATCAAAGGGCCTGATATACTATGCGATGTAATAGAGAGGCTAGCTGAGAGATATAATATATTCGTCCTACTTACGGGACCAGCAAGAGGGTATGTAAAACATCGATTAGATGTTTCAAAAATTCCTTATCAACATGATTTTTTAGATGTTCCAACTAAAGTTGCTGAATACTTTCAAGAAATAGATTTATACATGGTAACTTCTAGAGAAGAAGGAGGCCCTAAATCGATACTAGAATCGATGGCTTGTGGCGTACCTTTAATAAGCACTAAAGTGGGAATGGCACCCGATATGATAATCAACGGCGAAAACGGATTTTTGATTGACTTGGATAATACGGATGAAATTTATGAGAAAGCTTGCTGTTTAATCGACAATAAAGAAATACAAGATAAATTTATTTCAAATGGTATTGATACCATCAAAAATTATGATTGGGGAAAGATCGCAGCTCAATATTATGAAAAAATTTACGTGGGTTTGCTATGAAAATTCATATCTTGTTTGAACTAAAAGAGGGAGCCACTGGAGGTGGAAATCAGTTTTTAAAAGCAATCCGAGATTACTTTACTAGAGCTGATATTTATACTGAGATAGTATCTGAAGCGGACATTATCCTATATAACAGTCATCAATTCATCACTGAATTAATGGAAGTAAAACGTAAATATCCAGACAAACTATTTGTACATAGAATTGACGGACCAATAAGACTATATAGCAATATGAATGACAGAAGGGACTTTGTTATTAATAATGCTAACAAGCTTATTGCAGACGCTTCAATATTTCAATCGAATTGGAGTAAAAAAAAGGGATTGAGCATGGGATTAGTATCAAATCGATTCGAAACGACTATTTTGAATGCCCCTAACCCAGGTTTTTTTAACCCTAAAACTCCTACTAAACTTGAGATAGATAAAAAAATAAAACTGATAGCAACCAGTTGGTCCTCAAACATAAAAAAAGGGTTTGAGGTTTATAAATGGCTTGATGAAAATCTGGACTTTGACATTTATGACATGACATTTGTAGGTAATAGTCCAGTGACATTTGAAAATATTAACTACAAAAAACCAATGAACAGTGAAGATTTATCAGTCGAATTAAAGAATCATGACCTGTTTATAACTGCGTCACAAAATGACCCTTGCTCAAATTCGCTAATAGAAGCTTTACATTGCGGGCTACCTTGCATAGGGCTTAACGAAGGTGGTCATACTGAGATTATATCAAGTGGAGGAGAGCTATTTGACAATAAAGAGGATATTCTCATTCTTTTGGAGAAAATAGTGAGTAATTATTCGGTGTATCAGAATAATATTGACATACCAGATATTGATGTTGTTGGTGAAAAATATTCAAGTTTTTTGGAAATGATTTATTTAGAAAAAAAATATGGGAATTATCAAAGTAAGAAATTTGGGATTTATGATCATATATTCTTGCTTGCTTCACTTTCAATATGGAAATTGAGTGAAAAATTCACGTCTCATCGCAAGAATTAAGTTTGAGTTTTATTAATAACTTCGACAATCCGGAAAATATAATCTTAGTGGACCATAAGCATGAATAAGTTAATAATGTCATTACTAAAAAATAAAGTTGTAGCCAGCTTCTTGCAGAAATTGATCTTAAACTTACACTCGAAAGCATATAGCTTATCTAGTATTATCGCAATAAATTTAAATGATGGTGTCCATCCCAAGCACCGAATAATGAAATATAAAGAATGGTTTTTAGACCATGTGGAAGATAGCTGGGTAGTTTTGGATGTAGGATGTAACACCGGAATGATGCCAGAGGTTATGAGTACTAAGGCCGATTTCGTGTATGGAATAGAGATGGAAGAGAGTCATATCTTGGAAGCTAAAAGGAAAAGGCAACAAAAAAATATTGAATTTATTTTGGCTGATGCTACGAAATATGACTACACAAAGTTAAGGGCTATCGATTGTGTCACTTTATCAAATGTTCTTGAACATATTGAACATAGAGTGGATTTTTTACAGAAATTAATAAAACAAATAAACTGGAATGATAAGAAAAGGTTATTGATTCGTGTTCCCATGATTGATAGAGAATGGCTGACCATTTATAAGAAAGAACTGAGTGTAGAATACAGGCTTGATAAAACGCATTTTACGGAGTTCACATATATAGATTTTGTGAATGAATTGGAGAGGTCGGGAATTAAAGTTATTAAACATGATATAAAATTTGGTGAATTATATGCCGTCTGTGAAGTTAAATGAAACTCTACACAGTACATTAGAACCTTTTAGAAAACATCCATTATTAAACTTTATATATTTAGAAATTAATTTATGATCTTATCTCTTTTCTTTACACGTGGCATTTCACTTGAGTTATGGGTTAAGCAAGGCCTGTTTTATCGTGAAAAACTTATCTATGAAAAACATTTGGAACAGGGGAACTTGGACCGAGTATATTGGTTTACTTACGGAAGTCGCGATGAAAAGATAGCTGAAGAATTAAAGGAGAAGAATGAGTTACATAGACTCATCGAAGTTTATGAGATGCCAAAAGTGTTTGCTAACTCGAGGATTGGTAGCTATTTATATAGCGTTATATTACCCTTTTATTATCGGAAAAGGATACAGAGAAGTGTAATTATAAAAACAAACCAAATGGATGGTTCTTGGACTGGGGTTATTGCTCATGTGTTTTTTAGAAGGAAACTAATAGTAAGAACAGGGTATACGCCTAGTCAACTTGAAAGTAGTAAAAACAGGAATAGTTTAAGGCTAAAGTGGTATCGGTTTATAGAGAGGCTCTCATATAAGCATTGTGATATAGCGATAGTAGCAAGTCAACATAATAAAAAATATTTATTGGATAATAGATATCTGGAGCAAAATAAAATAAAGGTTATAAAAAACTTTGTTGATATAGAAACATTCAAGCCCCTTCTTCTTGAACGATATAATGATAGAATCCTATTTGTTGGGAGATTGAATCGAGAGAAAAACTTACATAGTCTTATAGAAGCTGTTGGAAAAACAAGCTTAACACTGGATATATATGGGACGGGGAATTTAGAACAAGAACTTATGAGTTTCGCAAAGGAAATGAATGCGAAAGTTAACTTTATGGGAGTTGTGGGAAATTCGCAACTAGCTAGTATATATAACCGTTATCAATATTACATCCTCCCTTCTTTTTTTGAGGGAATGCCTAAGACATTATTAGAAGCTATGGCTTGTGGTTGTGTTTGTATAGGCACTAATGTTCCTGGTATAAATGAGGTCATTGAAGACCAAGTTGACGGACTTTTATGTGATGACGTTTGCGCAACCGCCATATCAAACAAGCTTCACAGGCTTGGCGATGAAAATACAAAAATTCTTTCAATTAAAGCGGTATGGAAAATTGAGAGGTTTTATTCTTTAGAGCACACGGTTTATTTAGACCTAGAAATAATTAATAATTTATGAATACAAAATATACTCCTTTGGTTTCTGTTGTTATGTCTGTTTACAATGGTGAAGATTATTTGGCCGCTGCAATAGAATCGATTTTAGAACAAACATATGTTAATATTGAATTTGTAATTGTAAATGACGGATCTTCAGATAGCAGTTTATCCATTATTAAAAAATATATGAAAATCGATGATAGAATAGTATTAATTGACCAGGATAATATAGGTCTGACAAGGTCACTAAATAAAGCTATTTCGTATTCAAAGGGCAAGTACATCGCTAGACAGGATGCTGATGATGAAAGTTTAAGTTCCCGTTTAGCAGTACAAATGTCTTATATTAAAGAGTATAACTTGGATCTTGTTACATCTAGGGCAATAAAGAATACGAAGTCAGTTCCGAATCCCTTTATGTTGAATTTTCGTAAGGTGGATTCATTTAAAGCGGGTAACATGTTCATTCATGGTACATTTTTTGGTAAAACAAGTATCTTTAAAAAAATCGGGTACAACGAGCAATTTACTTACGCTCAAGATTTTAAATTTATTTTGGAATGTATTAAACATAAAGTTAGTATTGGATATGTCGCTGAGCCACTCTACATTATTAATGATGTAGAGTCGAATATAAGCAATAGAAAGAAGAAGGAGCAGAACCAATGTGTTTCGCAATCGTTGATTGAACATTTTGGTACTGACAGGTGCTTTAAGTTACTATCTAGGTTTAATGGTTTTCCATTCAAAATAATAAAAATATTAGCTTTGATTTCTTTCAATTTTGGAGGGGATGATGCGTTTAAATATATTAAAAAATAAAATTATACTTTTTTTTCTGCTATTGATTTTTAGTTTGTTAGCTAATGTTTTTGTATCCAATATGTCCATATTGGGAGCTTGTTCTTCATTGATGGGTCTTTCGCTTTTAATATATACGTTTTACATTAATGATGAAAGATACATTCTACTATTCTATATTTGGAATTGGTTTCTTGGGCCCTTTTTTATTATTAATTTCCATGAGTTAGGGTACGATTCTCTTGGCAGGCTTGATCTTTTTTTATCTGTCCTATTGTCACTTTATTTTGTATTGAAAAATAAAAAAATCAACACTACTTGTTTTTTTATACTAATACTCACTATTTTAAATGTTTTATTTACATTTATAAATGAATCAGAAACTATAGATCTTTTTGACTCCTATTACAGCATAGGATGTGGAGTATTAATTTCTTATATTCTATTCGGTATTATTAAAAATGAATGGGTCAGCCTGAACCCAAAAACTCATGATTTATTTTTCTTGCTGTTATGCTTTATATTTATATTTAATTTGTCATTGGCTTATATACAATTATTTTTCCCTGGGGTTTATATTAGATCAGGCTCAACAATAGCGTCTAGTTGGATATTTGGTGTGTTGGTGAATAGACCTATCGGATTATTTGATACTGCATTTCGTTTCCCCTTAAGTACTTTGTTACTGAGTTATTTTCTATTCATGTTTACAAATGACAAGTACAAAAGTGGAGTAATTAAATTTAATTTCATTTTTGTTTTTCCACTGATAATCTTGTCATCTTCTGCCGTTGGACTTGGTATTACACTTTATTGTATCAACCTTTATTGTAATAAAATCGAAGCTATTAGAAAAAATAAGACGAGGCTTTTACTATTTTTCTTGCTGTGCTTAGTCATTACATTATTCGATTTTTCACTTTCGGACCTCGGAAAGTCGACAGGTACAAAATTTCTGGTTTGGAGAATGATTGGTGAAGATTTGGTCTATAGTACTGATTTTCTCGATTTCCTATTTGGACATGGGATTGGTAGTACGGAACTATTGTCTGTGAATATCCCCGATTTTTTAGCCACTTATGAGTATGGGCGGATCTCATACGATCATGAAATTCTTCGTCGAGATGGATACTTATTACCACACAATATATTTATTCAAAAGTTATATGAATTCGGTTTTTTACTTTTCATGGTGATTCTGATACCTACTGTTCGATCTTTGATATATATCTATAGAAGTAAAGATTTCTCATTTATAAATTTGGTTTTCCTTGCCTCATTTGTTAACTACAATTTACATAATGGGATGTTTTCAGTATATTTCCTTCTTCCTTTATTGCTTGTTAGCCATTTGGAACGAAAGAGCAGAGGTGATTTCTTGAGTTGTACTATTATTAAGGCGAGGGAAGTTTTTTGATTTCAATAATTATGCCGTCACTAGATCCAGATGTAATAAAAATAACAAGTACCCTTGAATCTATTTTTATTAATCATGGTGATTTTGAGTTAATTCTTGTGCTCCAGAGTACACCGGCAGAGAAGATAAAAACCATCCAAAATTTATTCTCAGAGGAAAAAAAGCTAAGAATAGTAATTAACGACGAAGTCGGTATTTCTGCCGCAAGAAATAAAGGTATAAAAGTGTCTTTAGGCAGTTGGATTTTACTACTTGATGATGATGTTTATATAAAGGCAGACACCATAAAAAAATTAGTAGGGAATTTAGATAAGAATGTTTTAATGTATTACGGAAATGCTAAAGTGTATGATACCGAAGAATACTACGTGAAGCATTTTGTTAGGGATAAAGACCTCGATATTTGGAATTACAATAGAGTTTGTAGTATTGCGTTGATTATTAATAAAAATGTTTTTGAAACGTTTGGATATTTTGATGAAAGGCTAGGTTCGGGAACTTACTTTGGATCCTCAGAAGAGAGTGACTTAATTTTAAGAGTCTTATTGAACGAAATTCGAATAGTTTATATGGAGTGTTACAATGTTTATCATGAAAGAGCAATGCATTCACTTCCAAAGGTAGAGCGTTATGCTAGAGGAAGCGGGGCGTTGTATAGTAAATTTTTTGATTGCGGGAACTATAAATTATATTTAAAATTCATTTTGGATTTAGTTTTAAGAGTTATATTTTTGTTTACCTTTAGAAGGAAAAGATATGTATTCTTTAAGGGTTTTTTAAGTGGGTTATTCAAATTCTAGTCAATATAAAGTTATTGGCATTGAACTGAAACGCTTACCGTTTATAAAGTGAGGTAACCAGCAAGTGTTGTTACAGGCTTGAATCGTATGGACGGTGATAATGGCTTGGTGTTGCTGCATGCTCTAAGTTAGCTTAGCTCTGTATAATTCGATGCTGATAGCTCTGCTCATTCAGATCGTTGGTACAGGATAGGAGGGCATTAAATCCATAAATCAGAATCTAAATACTAGAAGTGAACTCTAAATACTGTTAAAGATGTCGGTAAAAATTGGCCTAGGTACATTAGCGATTTGTTTTTTTAGTGAACAAAAAGTATTCAAAGTGGAAGTTTGGCTTAAATGAAGTAACTGCAGAGTGACGAGTAAACAGAAAAGCGGTTACGCTGTAGAAAATCATGTATTTGCCGTTGTTCATACATCAATTCAAATAGAGAAAGTTAATAAATGACTAATATCTTACACATTTACAGAACATGTTACCCAGAAACACAGGGCGGCATCGAGCAAGTCATCAAGAGTTTATCTAAGGGGCTTGTTGAACTTGGTCAGAGCGTACGGATACTAGCTCTCTCTGATAAAAATAAAACGATCCACTATCAGGGAGCAGAAGTTATTTTCTTCCAGAGGGATTTCTCTATTAAGTCCAATTGTTTTTCATTTTCGATGTTTTGTAATATCAAGTCTCATTTTGAATGGGCAGATGTGGTTAACTTTCATTATCCTTGGCCATCTGGTGATTTGCTCGTTCCATTGATAAACTCGAACAAACCAATAGTGGTTACTTATCATTCAGATATAATTAGACAAAAGCTCCTAAAGTCAGTTTATAGTCCGCTAGAAAAGTACTTTTTAAATAGAGCTGATGCACTGGTGCCAACCAGCAAAAACTATCTAGAATCGAGTGAAACGTTAGCTAATTACAAGAGCAAATGTTCGGTTATCCCGCTTGGTGTTGATTTTTCTGAATATGATGCTGTTGACGCTGAAGTTAAGGTGGAAATGAGAGATAAAGTTGGTAGTGGCTTTTTCTTGTTTGTCGGGGTTCTTCGTTATTATAAGGGGTTACAGTACTTGCTAGAAGCTGCAAAAATGACCGGACATCAAGTGGTTATTGCGGGTAAGGGCCCTGAAGAGATACGGCTTAAGGAATATACGGAAGCTAACCATCTGACGAATGTTATTTTTTTAGGTTTTGTTTCCGAGAAGGAAAAGAATGCATTACTGTCATTGTCCAAGTGTTTTGTTTTTCCTTCTTTTGTAAGAACAGAAGCTTTTGGAGTATCACTTATAGAAGCGTTATATCACGGAAAACCTATTATATCTTGTGATATATCAACGGGCACATCGTTTGTAAACGAGCATTTGTCGACTGGATACGTTATAGCTCCTGCTGACTCTCGAGCGTTGGCAAAAGCAATGTCAGATATGGAAGGGGATGAGAGATATCAGGAATACAGTGTAAATGCCAAAGCTAGGGCTTTATCATTGTTCTCCTATAAAAAAATGACAGGTAGTTATCAGGAGCTCTATGGGACCCTCCTTGCTCGAAAATAAATAGCATTGATTCACTGATGGTGATGTGTAGAATTGATTTATTGGCGAGCATATTCTAAAAATGTAAAACCATTCACGGTTATTAACTTGCCTTAAAGAAATATTTGGAATTTTAATATGATTACTCCTGTAATAATAGCAGGGGGCACAGGCTCCCGTTTATGGCCTCTGTCTCGTGAGCTTTATCCAAAACAATTTTTAAGTGTTACCGGCGATATGTCTATGCTACAGCAGACAGTTTCACGACTTGCAGGTATAGAGCACAAAAATCCAATTCTTGTTTGTAATGAAGAGCATCGTTTTATTGCTGCAGAACAGATGCGCTTAGGTGGTTTTGAACATGGTGGTATTATTTTAGAACCCGTAGGTAGAAATACTGCACCAGCAATTGCTCTCGCAGCGCTGCAAGCGTTAAGTAATTCAGATAATAGAGATGATCCGCTGTTATTGGTATTAGCTGCTGATCATGTAATTGAGAATGAAGCTGCTTTTGTAAATTCAATTGTAAAAGCTCAGAATTCTACAAATGATGGTAAGTTAGTTGCATTTGGTATCGTACCAAATTCACCAGAAACTGGTTATGGTTATATTAAATCAGGTAAAAAGCAAGGTGATGCGTTTTTGGTAAGTGAATTTGTTGAAAAGCCTGATTTAGCAACAGCAGAACAATACTTAGCAACAAATGAATATTACTGGAATAGCGGTATGTTTTTGTTTAAGGCAAGTCGTTATCTTGAGGAGTTGGCTAAATATGAACCAGAAATCCTTGAAATATGTAAGAAAGTAATCGCAATATCGTCACAAGATATTGAATTTATACGCATAGATTCGGAAGTTTTTAAAGTGTGTCCTGATAAGTCTGTTGATTATGCTGTAATGGAAAGAACGGATTCAGCAGTTGTGGTACCAATGGATGCGGGGTGGAGTGATGTAGGTTCATTCTCTGCTTTATGGGACATTTCAGAAAAAGATAAAAATAAGAATGCAATTAGAGGGGATGTTATTACTATTGATTCAACAAATAATTACATCTTTGCAGAACACAAACTTGTTTCGATTGTTGGTGTTGATAATTTAGTCGTGATTGAAACAAAAGACGCCATTTTAGTTGCTAATAAAGATAAAGTACAAGACGTTAAAAGAGTGGTCACTAAGCTGAAAGAAGCGGGACGAACAGAGCAAAAGCTGCATAGAGAGGTTTATCGGCCTTGGGGTAAGTATGACTCGATAGATTTTGGTGCTAGAGACCAAGTTAAACGAATAACCGTAAAGCCGGGTGAAAAGCTTTCGATTCAGAAACATTTCCATCGCTCAGAGCACTGGGTCGTAGTATCAGGTACAGCAAGTGTATTAAATGGTGATGAAACAACGATAGTGACAGAAAATGAATCGATTTATATACCATTAGGTACTGTTCATGCTCTAGAGAATCCTGGGAAGATACCATTAGAAATGATAGAAGTACAAACAGGTAGCTATCTTGGCGAAGATGATATTGTCCGTTTTGAAGACCGATACGGCAGAAATTAAGGAAAGGTATGTCGATTAATTTAGTTACTTCAACCGTTATTAAAGATAACGGTGTTACTTTTGCTACAAGTGGCACTAGAGGCTTAGTCACTCAGTTTACGGCAAATGAATGTACAGCTTTTATCGCCGCAATTAACTCAAACTTTACGTTCTCAAAAGTTGCCCTAGCAATCGATAATCGCCCTAGCAGTTATACAATGGCACAAGTTTGTGCTTAGCTATTATATTATCACAGTTTGGTATCGAAGTTATCTATTATGGTGTTGTGCCCACACCAGCATTAGCTTATATAGCAAAAGAAAAAGAAATTCCCGCTATTATTATTATGGTCACAGGAAGCCATATTCCATTTGATAGAAACAGTTTGAAGTTCTATCGTCCTGATGGTGAAATTAGCAAAGCTGATGAGGGGATTATATTAAACGGAGCAGTTGAATTTGTTGCCGTTACAGAGTTGTCAGAGCTGACAGTAAACCATCAGGCAGCAGAAAATTATATTACATGCTATACATCACTATTCGATTTACCAGTTGGCTAACTAGTATCTATGAGCACTCTAGTGCTGGTCGTGATTTGTTCTATAGAATCTTTGAATAATTTGGAGCTGAAGTCATCAGCTTAGAATGTAGCGATCAGTTTTTTCCTATTGATACGGAAGCGGTTTCTGAAGCTGATACATTAAAAGCCATTAATTGGCCTAATGAGTATAACCTTGATTTAGTGTTTTCAACTAATGATGATGGAGATCGCCCGTTAGTTTCAGACGAGAATGGCAACTGGATACGTGGTGATATTCTTGAATTATTAACCTCTGATGCATTAAAAATTGAAGTATTAGCTGTTCCTGTTAGTTGTAATACCGTTATTGAACTATGTGAACGCTTTTCTTATGTGGAAAGAACAAAATTTGGCTCACCATACGTTATTGCAGAGTTTTCTAATCTTGCAGAAGAGTATCGTACAATTGCCGTTTTTGAGGCTAATGGCGGTTATCTGTTAGGTAGTGATGTTGAAGTTAACGGGAGCCCATTAAAAGCGTACCAACACGAGATGCTGTACTTCCAGTAGCTATGCTATGATGGCTGCACAAAATAGTTCCATTTCAGAGTTGGTGAACGACTTACCACAACGTTATACGTATAGTGATCGAATTCAAAACTTTGCAGTAGAAAAGAGTCAATCTTTGATTGAAAAAGGGCAACTATCTCCGCAGGATCTCATAGAATCATTAGGCTTTGAACATATAATTGTGGAAGGTATTGATAGTACAGATGGACTTCGTATATTGTTAACCGATCGTAGTAAATCTTGTAAAATCAAGCTTAGATAGAATATCGAAAATTTAGCAGGCATGGTCATACAATATGACTTGCCAGAGGCGTAATGATGCATAAAGTGTTACTTACTGGTTATTCAGGGTTTGTTGGTTCATGTTTGCTTAAGCATCTACAAAAAAATCATATTGTTTCATTATTGGGGCGAACTTTGCCTCAAGATGATAACTCTGAATTTTATCAATCTGATTTAAATGATTTATCTAATCTTGAGCAAGCACTTTCTTGTGTGAACGTAATTATTCATTGTGCAGCTAGGGTGCATATAATGGATGATGAATCAGTTGAACCGATAGTTGAGTTTAGGAAAGTAAATACCTTAGGAACTCTTCATTTAGCTAGACAGGCTGCTGTCGCGGGAGTTAAGCGTTTTATCTATATCAGCTCAATTAAAGTTAATGGAGAATCAACAGAGTTTAATGAACCATTTAGATCTACTGATGCTCGCCTTCCAGAAGATTCTTATGGTCAATCTAAAGCTGAAGCCGAAGAGCAACTGATAAAATTTGCTGACGAAACAGGTTTAGAAGTTGTTATTATTCGACCTACATTAGTTTACGGCCCAGGTGTAAAAGCAAACTTTGCATCTTTATTGAATTTAGTTTCTAAAGGTTTGCCTTTACCGTTCGGTAGTATAACTAATAACAAGCGTAGTTTAATATCGATTAGTAACTTAGTCGATTTAATTATTACCTGTATTGATCACCCTAAAGCTATTAATCAAGTTTTTTTAGTTTCAGATGACCATGACATTTCTACTTCTGAAATAGTCAGAGAAATGGCAAAATCCCTTGGTAAGCCTCAATGGCAACTTCCTATACCACTATATTGTTATGAAACAGTTGGTCATGTTTTTGGTAAGGAAGATGTAATCAATAGACTATTAGGATCACTTCAAGTTGATATAGCACATACAAAAAAAACATTAGGGTGGACCCCCCCACAAACGCTAGAAGAAGGCTTTAAAGAAACAGCAGAAGCTTTTTTATTAACTAAAGAGAACAAAAAATGATTCGAATTATCGATTTCCTTGCAGCGTTTTTTGGTCTGATTCTCTTATGGCCAATCTTCGTTATCGTCACCATTATTGGTTTATTTGATACAGGATCTCCGATCTTCATTCAAGAGCGTGTTGGACGTAACAAAAAACCATTCAAGCTTGTTAAATTTCGTACAATGTCGGTTGATACTAAATCGGTAGCTAGCCACTTAGCAAATAGCTCCTCTATTACAAGGCTAGGTGATTTTTTACGTAAAACAAAAATCGATGAGCTACCTCAACTCATTAATGTAATTAGAGGGGAAATGAGTTTAGTTGGCCCGCGGCCTAACTTATTTAATCAAAAAGAGCTGATTAAAGAGCGTGATATAATGGGAGTTTATACAGTTTTACCTGGTATAACAGGCTTAGCTCAAGTTAGAAGTATTGATATGGCAACGCCATCATTACTTGCCAAAACAGATAGGCAGATGATCGATACTCTTACTGTATATAATTACTTCAAGTACATTCTTATGACTGTCACTGGAAGTGGAAGTGGTGATGCAGTGAAGTAAGCTTACTTTGCTGATTTTGATTGAAGACAACAAACTCTAACGTCAGTATAATACTGGTGTTAGTTTTATTAAGAGAATAATAATGGCCAGGCTTAATTTTTTCTGGAATTTATCGCGCTTTCACAAGCGGATTGTAAGTATATGTATTGATACTTTGTTTATCGTAACTTCATTTTATGCAGCATATTGGAATCGGATTGGTCATATTAAGCCTTTAGATGACGTATCAACTTAATTAGAAACTAACAAGAAGTAAAAGTGGAATGAACTACATGGGTGGGTCAGTTTTAAGTCGGCGTTGACAATGGGGTTTAGATGTGATGCATTGCTCACTTGATACTGCATTTTGTGAAGAAAATTCACGAATAAGAGCGGATGATCGTGCAGAGGCATTTGCAAGGTTCAGATAGGTATGCTTGAACTTACTAAAGAGCGAAACGATCTTTAAAGGTAGAATTAGACGTAAGCAGTTGAACTGCGCAATGGATGAAAACTTCTTAAGTAAGGTTCTAGCAAGCCTTACGTAACAGTTATGTTCATGCGGTTTCCGTGCGGTAATAATGCTAACGCATCACTGGTCGTTGATAGTAAAACACGAAGATATAGAGGAGAATAATCGGATTTTTTTACTAAACGCCAGTACAATAACAACTTAATATTTAATTATAACAAAGAAGACATGGCTAGATTAAATTTTATTTGGAACTTATCAAGGTTTAAGAAACGTCTTATTAGTTTAGCGATTGATAGTGTATTTGTTCTAATTTCGTTTTATGCGGCCTACTGGACGCGTATTGGTCACATCAAACCTCTTGAAGATACCCTTAATCAGTATGTAATTACGATCACGTTAGCAATCACATTAATTACCTTTACTAAGCTTGGGTTATATCGTGCAATTTTGCGCTATCTCACATTCCATGCATTGGCCGTAGTCAGTATTGGTACAATTATTTCAGCATCAGCTGTAGGCTTATTGGCGTATTATTTCGATGCCTCTGTTCCAAGATCTGTGCCATTAATCTATGGTGCCTATCTTTGTATCTTGTGTGGTGGTTCTCGTTTAATTGTCAGAACTCTAGTTGCCCAATCTCATGCAAAAGGGAAGAAGAAGGTCTTAATTTACGGAGCAGGAGCTGCAGGTCGGCAATTGGCCTTGACGCTTCGGTCGTCTGAAACGTATCGAGTTATTAGCTTTATTGATAAAGATAGTACGCTTGAAAATACAGTTATATTGGGGCTAGCGGTCGAAACGGTTAAAAAGGCTGAAAGTTTAATAAGGAAACATGGTATTGACCAAATTCTCTTGGCAGTACCTAGTGCATCACGCGCTCGACGTAAAGAAATTATCGATACTCTCGTTCATTTGCCCGCAGAAGTTTTAACTATTCCAGACATGGGCGATATTGTGTCCGGAATCGCAAATATTGATGAACTGAAAGATGTCGCAATCGAAGATCTGTTAGGTCGAGATCCTGTTGCGCCACAACAATCTCTGCTCCAAGCTAACATCAAAAGTAAAGTTGTAATGGTCACGGGAGCCGGTGGCTCTATTGGTTCCGAATTATGTAGGCAAATAATCAAGCAAAAACCTAAAACGATTGTATTATTCGAATTATCAGAATTTGCTTTGTATCAAATAGATAGAGAGCTAAATTCTTTAGTAAAGGTTGAAGGTTTAGAAGTAGAAATAGCTCCTCTTCTTGGTTCTGTTCAACGTATAAACCGATTAGCAGCAACAATGAAAGCTTTCAAAGTTGATACTGTTTATCACGCAGCCGCATACAAACATGTTCCTTTAGTCGAGCATAATGTTGTTGAAGGAGTTAGAAATAATGTGTTTGGTACGTACTATACTGCAAAGGCCGCGATAGAATCTGGAGTTGAGTCATTTGTTCTTATATCTACGGATAAAGCGGTTAGACCTACAAATGTAATGGGCACAACAAAACGAATTGCAGAATTAGGTTTGCAAGCACTATCACAGATAGAAAATAAGAAAGATAAAGGCACTCGATTCTGCATGGTTCGTTTTGGCAATGTTCTAGGTTCTTCGGGTTCAGTTATACCACTATTTAAGCGTCAAATTGCTCAAGGTGGACCTATTACAGTTACTCATCCTGATATTATTCGTTACTTTATGACTATACCAGAGGCCGCTCAACTTGTAATCCAGGCAGGCGCCATGGGTAAAGGTGGCGATGTGTTTGTATTAGACATGGGGGAACCAGTTAAAATTGTAGATTTGGCTGAAAATTTAGTTAATTTATCTGGGTTGGAGGTAAAAAGTGACTCTAATCCTTATGGCGATATTGAAATTCAGTTCTCTGGATTGCGTCCTGGCGAAAAATTATTTGAAGAGTTACTTATTGGTGACAACGTAGAAACTACGGCCCATGAACGAATTATGTCAGCAAAAGAAACATTTTTGCCATTTGATGAATATAGAATACTTCTCGAAAGTTTGGATATCGCATGCCATAATTTTGAACATGAAAGTATTAGGCAGCTCCTATTGGATGCCCCAACGGGATTTAACCCTACCGATGGTATTGGTGATTTGGTGTGGAAAAAAAGCATCATGGCCGAAAACCGACAGGCACATTAATTTGTGTCGTAGTCAAGTTATTAGAGAATCGAAATGAAAATCGCAATCGCAGGAACAGGCTACGTTGGCCTATCAAACGCAATGTTACTCGCTCAACATCATGAAGTGGTGGCGGTAGATATCATTGCTGAAAAAGTAGAAATGCTGAACAGCAAGCAGTCTCCTATTGTTGATGCAGAGATAGAAGATTTTTTAGTTAACAAAGCATTAAACTTCACCGCAACATTAGATGGTGATTTAGCCTATCGGGACGCCAACTACGTCATTATTGCTACACCGACTGATTATGATCCAGCGACTAACTATTTTAATACGTCTTCTGTAGAAGCGGTGATTAAGCAGGTAATGGCAATCAACGTTGATGCCGTGATGGTAATCAAGTCAACGGTTCCTGTTGGTTACACCGAAAGGATCAAACAAGAACTCGGTTGTGAAAATATTATGTTCTCACCTGAATTTTTGCGTGAAGGTAGCGCTCTGTACGATAACTTACATCCCTCACGAATCATCGTGGGCGAGCAAAGTGAGCGAGCGAAGGTATTTGCCGATTTGTTAGTTGAAGGCGCAGAGAAGCAAGATATTCAGGTTCTGTTTACCGATTCAACAGAAGCCGAAGCGGTAAAACTGTTTTCTAATACCTATCTTGCTCTCCGTGTCGCTTATTTTAACGAGCTTGATTCCTATGCAGAAGCGCATGGTTTAAATTCTCGTCAAATTATTGAAGGGGTAGGTTTAGACCCTCGTATTGGTAATCACTACAACAACCCTTCATTTGGTTATGGCGGTTACTGTTTACCTAAAGACACCAAGCAACTGTTGGCTAATTACCAGGAAGTGCCCAATAATATTATTGGCGCCATTGTTGACGCAAACAGAACGCGCAAAGATTTTGTTGCAGACTCTATAATCAACCGAAAACCTAAAGTGGTTGGTATCTATCGTCTGATAATGAAAGCCGGTTCAGATAATTTCCGTGCCTCTTCTATTCAAGGGATAATGAAGCGATTGAAGGCAAAAGGTATCGAGGTCGTTGTCTATGAGCCTGTTCTTAATGAGGAGCACTTCTTTCACTCTAAAGTGATTACTGACCTTGAAGCGTTCAAAGCCATGTCTGACGTTATTGTTTCTAATCGTATGGTTGATGAGATTCGAGATGTTGAAGACAAAGTCTATACGCGAGACCTGTTTGGTTCGGACTAAAAAACATTTGATATAGAGCACTTGCGGTTTTCTGATTCAGAAGCGAGTGCTCAAATTTCAACTTATTATCTTCAAAAAGATATGCCTCCAAAAAATTCACTTCATTTTCCATCCTGTCAGCAAATTCATTTATCGTTATCCTGACGCAACAATCAGGAGCAAACTATGAAAGTCATCCATCATGGTGGTAAAGATACCGTTACTGGTTCCTGCCACGAACTTTTCTATAGCGCAAAGCAAAGTATCCTAGTTGACTGCGGTCAGTTTCAAGGCAAGGATGTTTCACCTTCAGAGATCGGCTTTCCTGTTCATCAAATCACAGCTCTTGTTATTACTCATGCCCATATCGATCATATCGGCCGAATTCCATGGTTATTGGCGGCGGGTTTTTCTGGGCCGATAATGTGCACCGAGGCAACGGCTGAACTGATGCCGTTGATGTTAGATGATGGGTTAAAGCTTCAACTGGGTATGAAACGAAAAAATAGAGCGTCACTCTTAGCCGCCATTAAAAAAAGGGTTCGAGTAAGCAGCTATGGAAGATGGCATCGAATTGCGGCGAACAGCGGCAAGTTAAATGAATTTTGTTATGTCCGATTTGGCCCAGCAGGTCATATTTTGGGCTCGGCCTATGTAGAAATAAAACTATCTGATAATAACATTGTTGTCTTTAGTGGTGACTTAGGCGCAAGCAACACGCCGCTATTACCTGATCCTGTCCCACCTCAACGAGCCGACTACCTTTTCATTGAATCGACCTATGGCAACCGTTGTCATGACGAAGTAAAGAGCCGCGCCTCTAGACTCAAAGACATTATCAACCGATCGTTACTGGATGGTGGCACCATTTTGATCCCTGCCTTTAGTGTTGGCCGAACACAGGAATTGTTGTTCGACATCGAGCAATTAATTTACCAATCAGAACTAGAAGCGGATATTCCCATTATCTTAGATTCTCCAATGGCGCAAAAGGTAACAAAATCGTATCGACGTTTTAAAAAACTTTGGGGGAGAGAAGCGAAAGAAAAAATGTTACAGCGACGACATCCACTAGCGTTTGAACAGTGTATTCAAATCGACAACTACCCAGCACATCAACGTTTAGTCAATCGCCTGGCTTCATCAGGCGAGCCCGCGATTGTGGTCGCGGCGTCTGGCATGTGCGAAGGAGGGCGAATTGTTGAGTACCTTAAAGCGCTGCTACCAGATAAACGTACTGATATTGTTTTTGCAGGATATCAAGCAAAAGGCACCTTAGGGCAAAAACTACAATCGTTACCACAGAGCGTCTGGATTGATGGTGAAGCGATCGACGTCGCTGCCCACATTCATAATATGTCCGGTTACTCTGCTCACGCTGATAACAAAGGTTTACATGCATTTATTGATGGGATAAAGGTTAAGCCTAGAGAAGTCAACCTTATCCATGGGGAAGACGAAGCAAGGACCGTTTTTGCTGAGGAGTTAGTGGGTAAGGGTTTTTCTGTGGTTGAGTGAACCTTCTAACACCTGTTAACCATGTGCCCGGTCAGCTCTGTTACCTATGTGGGTGGTCAGTACCTAATTACTTCATCATTCCCGTGAAAACGGGAATCTTGGTGATATTAGATCTCCACTTTCGTGGAGATGACGTTAGTTTTCGTGTAAATAGATCAATTTCGTCAGGATGATAGGTTTAAATAACCTTAACCGAACAGCATTACGTGCAAACGGGAATCTTGGTGGTATTAGATCCCCACTTTCGTGGAGATGACGTTGGTTTTCGTGAAAATAGGTCAATTGTTGTCGGGATGACAGATTTTGAATGCATATAATAGACGTTCAACTGTTGATCACTGAATTGCAATGATGACTCCTATTGATTCTTGTCTTGGTCGTTATTACGTACTAACATATGTGATGACAATGAGTTATTTGAGGTGATAAATATGGAAACCAGAGTTCAATTCAGAATAGATGAACAAACAAAGTCATTAGCGCAAAAAGCAATTGAAAGAAAAGGTGGAACTCTAAGTGACGCTTGTCGAAAATTAGCAGAAGATTTAGCTCAAGAGCAGCGTCAGTTTGAAAACCATGATTCATGGCTTACCGATCAAATTAATACGGCGTTTGATAAGTACGACCAGGGAGAAGCCAAATTTTTCTCTCACGATGAAGCAGAAAGAATAATGGAAGATAGAAAAAATAAGATTAGAAATAAGGCACTATAGGTATGAAATTAAAGTGGGAACATCAATCTCTAGATGACCGCTATGATATTTTTGAATATTTATATGAATTTAACGCTTTAGCCGCTGAGAAAACAGACTCTACTATAGTGAATAGAGCGATGTTGTTGTTAGAACACCCATTCATGGGGATAGAAAGAGAGGATAGGAGAGGGCGCTACCTAATTATTCCAGAAATTTCAATGCTACTATCTTATGAGTTCGATGGTGATTTAATTAGAATCCATCGAGTTATCCATACCAAGCAGATGTTTCCAGAAAAATCATAATCCCTTATTCAAAAGATGGAGCGCCTTCGGCTTCTAGAAGCTAGAATCTTGATTACTTATTGCATCGATAGTCCAGAAGTGAGCAACGTGAACGGTCAATAAATGAGTCCATAGAGTACTCGAGACTCTCCCTCCTTTAAGAATCAATGATTTCTGCTTATACTTGCAATTGTTAGCACAATGGATAATAAAAATGAAAACGAGAGAAAGAATTGTTTCCGCAAGTCTCGAGCTATTTAACGAAAGCGGTGAAAGGAATATCACCACCAATCATATCGCAGCGCACATAGAAATCAGCCCCGGTAATCTGTATTACCATTTCAGAAACAAACAAGAAATTGTGCGTGATATCTTTGATTGCTATTCAACTGAGTTATTGGAGCGTTTTACCCCAGTAGAATCGAAAGAAGAGAGTTTAGTTTTACTTAAACGCTATCTGGATTCAATATTTACACTCATGTGGAAATATCGTTTTTTCTATTCAAATCTACCAGAGATATTACAGCGAGATGAAATGTTGCATGAACGCTATTTGGGCGTTCAAGAAAAACTACGTAAAAACCTAGAAACTATTTTTTTGGGGTTTGTGGATCTTAAGCTACTGAAGGTTGATGAAGAAGAAGCTAAATCACTCGTTACGACTCTACACCTTGTGGCTTCAAGTTGGCTTGGGTATCAATCTGCGATGTCTCCAAGAACCGGTATTACAGAGAAGATAATCCATCAAGGTGTGTTGCAAATGATTGCGGTGGTTAAACCTCACACAACGGTGATGGGAAGAGACCAAATCCAGCTTTTAGAAGATGGCATAAAAGCAATGAATATCTAGGAAAAATAATGCATTATGATATTTTTAATGGGGATGCCGATGGCATAATTGCCCTTCTGCAGTGTAGATTGGCTCAACCTAAAAAAAGTACGTTAGTGACGGGTATAAAAAGAGACATAAATCTTGTTGAAAAAATTGAGGTGAATGCAGAAGATAGCCTTACCGTTCTTGATGTATCGATGGCAAAGAATAGGCGGGCATTAGAGGCGGCCTTAAATAAAGGCGTGAAAGTTTTTTATGCTGACCATCATCAATCAGGCAATATTCCAGATAATGAAAACCTAGACGCACATATCGATCTAGACGCAAATACCTGTACGGCATTGATTATAGATAACCTACTCGATGGAAGGTTTCATTGGTGGGCGATTACTGCCGCGTATGGTGACAACCTTATAGCAAGGGCGGATGAACTTGCAGGTAAAGCCTCTCTAGATGTAGAACAAAAGAACGCCTTGAAAGAACTTGGAACATTGATTAATTACAATGGGTATGGCGCAAAAGTAGATGATTTACACTTTCATCCTGCAGACTTATATACAGCGTTGTTAGATTATCCTTCGCCTTTTGATGTCATCTCAGATAAAGCTTCGCCGTTTTATACATTGCAGAAAGCGTATTCAGAAGATATGAATAAAGCGCTTGCAGTTGATGCGATGCATCGCAGTAATATACTAAGTGTCTTTGAGTTGCCAGATGATGCCGCATCGAGACGAATCAGTGGTGTCTATGGCAATTGGTTAGCGAACCAAACGCCAAACTCTGCCCACGCGGTACTGACATCAAATGGTGATAATACCTATACTGTCTCTTTACGGGCCCCTCTGAACAATAAACAGGGTGCAAGTATGATATGTAGTCAATTCTCAACCGGTGGTGGTCGAGAAGCAGCGGCTGGTATAAATGCGTTGCCATCTTCAGAATTGACACTGTTTATTCAAAAAGTAGAAAGCTATTACCAAAGTTGACATCGCGGACGATTTTAATAGATTCAAGATTTAAACCAATTATTTTCAACAGAGAACCGATATGAAATATTTAGTGACAGGTGCTTCCGGGTTTATTGGGGCAAAAACAGTCGAAGAGTTATGTAAAAAAGGGCATTTCGTTGTTGGCATCGATAACAATAATGACTATTACGATGTCTCTTTGAAACAAGCGCGACTTAACCGAGTTGACCATCCTCAGTTTACGTTTATTAAGATGGATATAGCTGATACCAGCGCAATGACGGCTTTATTTGAGAGAGAGCAATTTGATAGGGTTGTTCATCTCGCGGCTCAAGCAGGTGTTCGATATTCTTTAGATAACCCACACGCTTACGCTAATAGTAACTTGATAGGTCATTTGAATGTCTTAGAGGGCTGTAGAGCAACGAAGGTCGAACATCTGGTCTATGCGTCCTCTAGTTCGGTCTATGGCTTAAATGCAAGCACACCGTTTAAGACTACCGATTCCGTTGACCATCCGGTATCTCTTTATGCCGCGACAAAAAAATCGAATGAGCTGATGTCTCATTCGTACTCCCATCTATATGATATTCCAACCACTGGGCTTCGATTTTTCACTGTATATGGTCCTTGGGGTCGCCCAGATATGGCCCCGTTTATTTTTACCAAGCGTATCTTGGATGGCGACACGATTGATATCAACAACAATGGCGATATGTGGCGTGATTTCACCTACGTCGACGACATTGTTGAAGGTGTAATCCGAATTGCAGACGTCATCCCAGAAAAGAATAACAGCTGGACAGTAGAAGCGGGGAGCCCAGCGACGAGCTCTGCACCTTACCGAGTTTATAATATCGGTCATGGCAGCCCTATAAGTCTGATGGACTTTATTTCCGAGATCGAATCGGCTTTAGGAATAGAGGCGAAAAAGAATTTTCGTGAGATGCAAGCGGGTGACGTCTATAAAACCTATGCGGATACACAAGATCTGTTCGAAGCGACAGGCTATAAGCCTCAAGTGGGCATTAAAGAAGGTGTGGCTAAGTTTGTCGAGTGGTATAAAGAATACAATCAGTCGTGAGTCATTCCAACGGCATCCTCATGAAACCAACGCCATCCCCATGAAATCTACGTCATCTCCACGAAATCTACGTCATCTCCACGAAAGTGGAGATCTAACCCACCAAGATTCCCGTCTTCACGGGAATGACGAAGTATTTAGCACTAACCGAACAGCATTGCGTTGATTGGTTGCTTCAAGTCAGATATGCATTCCAACGCGGAGCATTGGAACGAGGGTTTGAGGCTTAAATATATGACCCAAAGAAAAACCAACGTCATCCTCATGAAACCAACGCCATCCCCATGAAACCTACGTCATCTCCACGAAATCTACGTCATCTCCACGAAAGTGGAGATCTAACCCACCAAGATTCCCGTCTTCACGGGAATGACGAAGTATTTAGCACTAACCGAACAGCATTGCGTTGATTGGTTGCTTCAAGTCAGATATGCATTCCAACGCGGAGCATTGGAACGAGGGTTTGAGGCATAAATATACGACCCAAAGAAAAACCAACGTCATCCTCATGAAACCAACGCCATCCCCATGAAACCTACGTCATCTCCACGAAATCTACGTCATCTCCACGAAAGTGGAGATCTAACCCACCTAGATTCCCATTTTCACGGGAATGACGAAGTATTTAGCACTAACTGAACAGCATTGCGTTGACTGGTTGCTTCAAGTCAGATATGCATTCCAACGCGGAGCATTGGAACGAGGGTTTGAGGCATAAATATACGACCCAAAGAAAAACCAACGTCATCCTCATGAAACCAACGCCATCCCCATGAAACCTACGTCATCTCCACGAAAGTGGAGATTTAACCCACCAAGATTCCCATTTTCACGGGAATGACGAAGTATTTAGCACTAACCGAACAGCATTGCGTTGACTGGTTGCTTCAAGTCAGATATGCATTCCAACGCGGAGCATTGGAACGAGGGTTTGAGGCATAAATATACGACCCAAAGAAAAACCAACGTCATCCTCATGAAACCTACGTCATCTCCACGAAAGTGGAGATCTAACCCACCAAGATTCTCGTTTTCACGTGAATGACGAAGTATTTAGCACTAACCAAACAGCATTACGCTTGCACGAAAATAAAGCTCATCAGAAGCTTACTCTGCTCTTAACATTGCCAACAGCTCTTTGGTTTTTCTTTCCATCAATGCTATATCACCTCTGGATTCAACGTTCAGTCGAACAACCGGCTCTGTGTTTGAAGTTCGTAGGTTAAATCGCCACTCTTTGTATTCAAAATTCAATCCATCGGTTTCGTCAACCAAAAGAGCGCTTGGCTCATAGGCCTCTCTTACTCTCTGTATCGCCGTCATTGGGTCGGCAATACGAGAATTGATTTCGCCAGAAACAGGGAAGGACTGGATACGTTCGTTCAGTGTCTCGGATAGTGTTTTATTATTAACACAGAGTAACTCTGCCACAAGTAGCCATGGGATCATGCCGCTATCGCAATAGGCAAAGTCACGGAAATAATGGTGTGCGCTCATTTCTCCACCATATACAGCGTCTTCTTCTCGCATTCTTTCTTTTATAAACGCGTGCCCAGATTTAGACATGACGAGTGTTCCGCCTTCAGATTCGGCTATTTCAGCGGTATTCCAATAAACACGAGGATCGTGGATTATTTTAGCATTGGGTGTTTTCTTCAAAAATGCTTCCGCTAGCATACCAACGATGTAATAACCTTCTACAAAATGGCCTTTTTCGTCAAATAAGAAGCAGCGATCGAAATCACCGTCCCAAGCGATACCTAAGTTCGCACCATGTTTTTTCACAGCCGCCGCCGTATCTTCACGGTTCTCCTGCAATATTGGGTTAGGGATACCATTTGGAAAGGTGCCATCCGCTTCGTGGTGTATCTTAATAAACTGAACCGGAATATTTAGGTTTTTGAATTGCGCTTCTATTGCATCGACTACATGACCAGCGGCGCCATTACCCGAATTTACAACCAGCTTCATCGGGTGGAAATTTTCAGGAGAGATATAGCTTAATAGATGGTCTACATAATCAGATAGAACTGACTTTTGACTATAGCTACCGCGCTGAACAACATCGATAAACTCGCCGCTCTCGGCTAAGGCCTGAATGTCGTTGAGTCCACTATCACCACTAATAGGTCTTGATTCCTCACGAACTAACTTCATGCCGTTATAATCAATCGGGTTGTGACTTGCTGTTACTTCTACACCACCATCGACCTTTAAAAAACTGGTCGCAAAATAAATTTCTTCTGTGCCTGTCATGCCGATGTCTATCACGTCCGTTCCTGCATCTTGCAGCCCGTTAGCAATAGCCAGTTTTAAGGCTTCCGATGTAAGTCTTACATCGCCACCCACAACAACGGTTTTAGGCTTAAGTAGCTGACCAAAGGCACGGCCGATTCTATAGGCAATATCTTCATTCAACTGCTCCCCTAACTTGCCTCTTATATCGTAAGCTTTGAAGCAAGAAAGGTTGTCAATTTTATTCATTTCTCTGGTCTCATCTTGTTAATATTAATTTGTTGTCAGTCTTAAAATATTTTTTCTATGAAGCTGGTGGTCGTTCATGAAGGCTCTGCCGAAGAACGTTTAATCTAAACCGACTCCCGTCACTCCCGTGAAAACAGAGTGCTGTTCGGTTAAGGTTATTTAAATCTGCCATCCCGATGAAAACTGACCTTTTTCACGAAAACCGACGTCATCCCCATGAAAATGGGGATCTAATATCACCAAGATTCCCGTTTTCACGGGAATGACGAAGTATTTAGCACTAACCGAACAGCATTACGTTTTCACGGGAATGACGAAGTATTTAGCACTAACCGAACAGCATTATGTGAAAACGAAAATCTTCTACCCTCGTATTCCATTCATTTGTAGTTATTCATTGTCAGTTATCAGCGAACCAACCAGCTCTTCGGGTTCTGGGTTTTGCTATTTCTGCGGATCTCAAAGTATAAAGAGGCTTGTGCTTGCCCGCCCGTATCACCAGCGAGTGCGATGGTTTCACCTGCCTTAATTTTATCGCCCTCTATTTTGAGTAACGTTTGGTTGTAGCCATAAAGTGTCATATCACCTTTGCCGTGATCCAGCAGTACGACTAAGCCATAGCCTCGCAGATACTCTGCAAATACGACGGTACCAGAATAGACCGCTTTTACGGGTTGTTCGTATTTGGCATCTATTACTAAGCCTTTCCAGTTGACCTGGCCGCTCTGTTTTGTGCCATAGCTGTGTAGTACTCGGCCTTTAAGTGGCCACGGTAGTTTGCCTTTCTGTCTTGCAAGCCCATCCATAGGAACAGTGTTACGTTTTGCGGCTTTCGCGATCTCAGATTTTAAGCGCGTTTCGTTTCGTTGTAATTCCGCTAGATAACTTTTGTCATTGGAAATGTTGCCTTTTATCTTACCAACGGTTTTTTTACGCTGATTTTGCGAAGAGGCAAGCGCATCTCTTTTCTTGGTTTTTTGTGCCAGTAGCGTTTTAATTTGTTTTTGTTCTTGCACTAGTTGGGTATTTTTTTCATCTAATTTTTTGCTGGTGGCATCGAGCGCTGTAATTGTTTCCGACCTCATTTTGGCGAGGTGTTGAAAATATTGGCTTATTCTATCTTGCTCATCGCTTTTTCCCTGATTTAACATTGCGCCTACATCGTTATTTCTCTTTGTGATGTAGTAGGTTTTAATCAGTTCTTTTAATGTGTTTTCTTGTTCTTGTTTTTTCTGTTCTAGCTCTGCTTTTTGTTGCTTAAACTGATCAAGGTTTTGATTGGATTTTTTTAGTAGATTTTGCGTTTCTTTAATGTCACTTCCCAGAGTGGAAATAGATAACTCTTGCTTTTTCAACGCTTTTTGCAGCTTGTTTAACTCTTTTTGTTGAGAGGTAACGGCATTTTTTTGGCGAGAAATTTCACTTTTTACGCCAGTTAGTTCGTCTTGACTTGCGTCGCTTGAAGGTGCGAATGCCATGCTGCTGAAGCACAATAGGTAACAGGCTCTGCTGAGCCAATTTAATCGATTGGATTTGATGCTATATGAGTGTTGAGTCATTCGAAGATTATCATCTTGAAAAGAAAGCATTAATAGAGGGTAGTATACTTCAATTAGTTAGAAGGGGAAGAGGATGAATATTGATCTCTTACTCAACTTGAAGCTTAGGACCAAAGGCTGCAGGGTGAGCGGGCAATGAAAACGAAGGAATGACGATGAGAAATGGAAATAACAATGGAAACGAGATCGTGAGAATAGAACGGAGAGTGCCAAAAGAATCGAAGTACCAATGAACAAGCGCTCAACATTCAAAAATCTTGAGCGCTTAGGTATCTTAGTGCTTTAAATCAAACTAGGATTTCACCTGTCATTTCCTCAGGAATTTCCATATCGGTTAGTTTAAGCATCGTTGGAGCAAGGTCAGACAGTTTTCCGCCTTCTTTAAACGCAACGTTTTTGCTACCAACATAGATAAGTGGAACGGGTAGATTTGTGTGCGCAGTGTGAACACCACCTGTTTCTGGGTCTACCATCATTTCTGCATTGCCGTGGTCGGCAGTGATAAGTAGTTGGCCATCCACTTCTTTGATTGCAGCCACAACCTGTGCAACACAACCGTCGATAGCTTCAATTGCCTGCTCTGCAGCTTCATAAACTCCAGTGTGACCTACCATGTCAGGGTTAGGGTAGTTACAGATGATATTGTCATACTCACCTGACTTAATGGCGGCGACCAGTTTTTCAGTAAGCTCTTCAGAGCTCATTTCTGGTTGAAGATCATATGTTGCCACCTTTGGTGAAGCAACGAGGCTGCGAACTTCACCTTCAAATTCATCCTCTACACCACCGTTGAAGAAGAAAGTTACGTGTGCGTATTTTTCTGTTTCAGAGATACGTAGCTGCGTTTTACCTGCTTTAGATAGCCATTCGCCGTATGTGTTTTCTAGCGTCGCTGGTGGGAATGCACAAAGTAGGGGAATGTCTGCAGCGTATTGAGTCAACATAACGAAATCAACGGCCGGAAACTTAGTACGTTCGAAGTCTGTAAATGCTGGTACAAATGTACGCGTGATCTCACGAGCACGGTCAGCACGATAGTTCATAAAGATAACCGCATCGCCATCTTCAATAGCCGCCGATTCTTGACCTTCTGTTTTTAGTTCTGTTGGTTTAACAAACTCATCGTTTTCATCGCGAGCGTAAGCGGCTGCAAGGCCTTCAACAGCAGAGTCATAAGTAAACTCAGATTTCGCATCTGTTAATAGGTTATAAGCTTGCTCTACACGATCCCAGTTATTATCGCGGTCCATGGCGTAGTAACGACCCACTAGAGAAGCAACGCGGCCTTTACCCAGCTCTGTAAATAGGTCTTGGAAACGTTGAAGTGATTTTTCTGCGCTACGCGGTGGGGTATCACGTCCATCTAGAAAACAGTGAAGGTAAACTTTTTCTGCACCACGTTCTGCGGCCATTTTAATTGCTGCGTAGATGTGGTCTTCATGGCTGTGAACACCACCTGGAGACATCAGCCCCATTATGTGTACGGCATTACCAGTTTTCGCGGCTTTGTCGATGGCGGCAACAAGGGTTTCATTGTGTTGGAATTCACCGTCAGCAATAGATTTAGTAATGCGTGTAAGATCTTGATATACCACTCGACCAGCGCCAATGTTGGTATGACCAACTTCAGAGTTGCCCATTTGACCATCAGGTAAGCCAACATCTAAACCAGAAGCAGAAATAAGAGTATTAGGCTGGTTTGCAAACAAGCTATCCATGAACGGCGTATTTGCATTATTGATAGCATTGCTTGCGCTTTCTTCACGGTATCCCCAACCGTCAAGAATCACTAGCGCCATCGGCTTCTTAATTGGCATATTTTTAGCTGACATACTTATTACCTCGTCAAATTTTTAAAAGATTCTAGAAAATAAATTAGTGTGATTTTACTACAGTTTTGAGACTAAGCGCAGACTTTTTGTTGGTGCGAGGTTTGTGGTTTGTTGTTCGAAGCCCATAACTGCCATTCCTGATAGTTTGGAATAGTGGTTGTTTAATAATGACGGGCGTTCGCGACCGCGCAAATTTATTAAGATTCTAGCATCGGCTTGCGTTACTCGTTATACTCTCACACTACTTGAAAAACTAACGCGAAGAGCACTTTAGAAATGCAAGAATATATTGATTTTGTACAGGGCAACATGCTGCTGGCTATGGCTTTTGTTGGTATCGTTGTGGCGCTTATTTTAAACATCTATAAAACCTCGACGGCTAAATACAAAGAAATATCACCCGCTCAGTTAACTCAATTCATCAACAGAGATGAAGGAGTGGTGATCGATATTCGTACGAAAGACGAATTTAAACAAGGTCATATCACTGGTGCACTTCACATTTTACCGTCTGAAATCAAATCTGGAACGGTACCAAACCTTGAAAAATACAAAGAGAGCCCAATTACAGTGGTATGTAAAAGTGGCCAAGCTGCTACCGAGAATGCAAACCTGTTAGCGAAAGCGGGTTATGAGAATGTAAACTTGTTGAAAGGTGGCATTCTGTCTTGGAGCGAAGCAAAAATGCCACTCGTTCGTGGTAAAAAATAAAATTTATTGCACTGGATGTTTTATTACGCTGGTTAGTTTAATACTCTAAACAGTTTAATACGCTAAATAGGTATTAATACGCCGAATAGTTTTAGAGCATTTTGCCGAATTAGATGTGATAGCGAGCACGAAATAAGTTGTTCATCTAGTTTTTGTCGACTTGCTCAGTTAGTCTCAGTGCATTCTCAATTTTCGTCCTATTAATGGACTTACAGAATTCTTTGAAAAAAGGTTTAAGGAAAACAACATGGCTGAAGCAGCACCGCAAGAAAACCAACAGAACTTTACTATCCAACGTATCTTCTTAAAAGACCTCTCTTTTGAAGCGCCTAATTCTCCTACTATTTTTCAAAAAGAGTGGGTTCCAGACGTTAAGCTTGATCTTGACACTCAAAGCCGTGAGCTTGGTGAAGGTGTCTACGAAGTGGTTCTACGTTTAACTGTGACGGTTAAAAACGAAGAAGAGACTGGCTTCCTATGTGAAGTTCAGCAAGGTGGCATTTTCACTGCTGAGAAAATGGAAGCAGGACAACTTGCACATTGTTTAGGTGCCTTCTGCCCTAATATCCTTTTCCCATATGCTCGTGAAACAATTTCTAGCTTAGTTGTTAAAGGGACATTCCCACAATTAAACCTAGCACCTGTAAACTTCGATGCTTTGTTTATGAACTACCTACAGAATCAAACCCAAGCTGAAGAAACGCCAACTGACGCGTAGACTTATACCTTAGGTTTAGAGCCTTCATTTTTCTCACCTCTAGATTCTGGTAAAGAGAAAAGAGAACGCTCAAGATTCGATATAAAAATGCACAATGCTTTATGCTTGTGCATTTTTTGCTTAAGCTAACTTAAGACCGACAACACAGACAGGAAAAGTGCATATGATTAATTCTCACAATGCCTATGGAAAAGAGATTACAATGACCGTGATCGGAGCCGGTTCATATGGGTCATCACTGGCGATTTCGTTAGCTCGAAATGGCGATAATGTGGTTTTGTGGGGGCATGATCCTGAGCATATGCAGCGTCTTGAAAGTGACAGAGCTAACCAAGAATTTTTACCTGATATTACGTTTCCTGACACATTGATTGTTGAATCTGATTTAAAGAAAGCGGTCCAAGCAAGCAGAGATCTTCTCGTCGTAGTACCTAGTCATGTGTTTGGCATTGTACTTAAAAGCCTAAAACCTTTTCTAAAAAAAGAATCTAGAATCTGTTGGGCAACCAAAGGTTTAGAGCCTGAAACGGGTCGATTACTTCAAGAGGTTGCGTACGACGTTATCGGGGATAGTTACTCGCTTGCGGTTTTATCAGGACCAACCTTTGCGAAAGAGCTCGCAGCTGGTATGCCAACTGCGATTTCGGTAGCATCCCCTGATGCTGAATTTGTCGAGCAACTTCAAGAAAAAATACACTGTAGTAAGACCTTCCGAGTGTATGCAAATAATGATTTTATTGGTATGCAACTTGGTGGTGCGGTTAAGAATGTTATCGCTATTGGTGCTGGGATGTCGGATGGTATTGGCTTTGGTGCTAATGCCCGTACGGCATTGATCACTCGTGGTTTAGCCGAAATGACACGTTTGGGCACAGCATTAGGTGCACAACAAGAAACCTTTATGGGAATGGCTGGTTTGGGTGATTTAGTGTTGACCTGTACCGATAATCAATCCCGTAATCGCCGATTTGGTCTCGCATTAGGTCAAGGTAAGGATATTGATACCGCACAAGTAGAGATAGGCCAAGTTGTCGAAGGATACAGAAATACGAAAGAAGTTTGGTTGCTTTCGCAGAGAATGGGTGTTGAAATGCCAATAGTTGACCAAATATATCAAGTATTATACCAAAGTAAAGATGCTCGATTGGCAGCGCAAGACCTATTGGCGAGAGATAAGAAAGCGGAAGGATAAGTATGAAACACTGCAAGCCAAGTAATGTATGGCAGACGATTGTAAAGGAAGCACGCGAACAGGCCGTACAAGAGCCAATGCTTGCCAGTTTTTACCACGCAACCATTATAAATCATGACAGTCTTTGTGCCGCGTTAAGCTATATATTGGCAAACAAATTAAAAACAGCGTCGATGCCCGCGATGGCGGTTAGAGAGGTGGTTGAAAAAGCGTTGGCGGCGGATCCTGAAATTACAGAATCAGCCGCGTCTGATATCTGTGCAACGGTAAACCGAGATCCTGCGGTAAGTCTTTATTCTATCCCTCTACTTTATCTGAAAGGGTTTCATGCGTTACAAGGCTATCGGGTTGCTAATTATCTATGGAAGCAAAAACGTTATGCTCTTGCTACCTATTTACAGAACCAGATTTCGGTTGCATGCCAAGTAGATGCACACCCTGCGGCGACAATAGGCAAAGGTATCATGCTTGACCATGCTACCGGTATTGTCATTGGTGAAACAGCCGTAGTTGAAGATGATGTGTCGATACTGCAAAACGTAACATTGGGTGGTACAGGTAAAGAAGGCGGCGATCGACATCCGAAGATTCGTGAGGGCGTGATGATTGGTGCGGGTTCTAAAATCTTAGGCAATATTGAGGTAGGCCGAGGAGCGAAGATAGGTTCTGGTTCCGTGGTACTTCAATCCGTCCCTGAGCACACCACCGTTGCTGGCGTACCTGCAAAAATAGTAGGACGACCGACAAGCGACAAACCCTCTGAGGATATGGATCAAGCGTTTAACGGTAAATCTAATGTTTACACTGATGGTGCTGGCATTTAGTGGATTTAATCGTACGTGACTTTTTATACACGCACTGCGTTCGTTTCTAAGTTCCAGAAGCGAACATGGTGAGTGATCCCAGATTCAGCACTCCACACTCAAAGCTAACATCTCTCTTCGTAGCCTAAGCGCGTATAAATACCCACACACACCACCGACCATATTACCTATCAACACCCCTGCAAATAGCCCTTGAATTCCATATAGCCAACTGCCTATCCAAGCGGCAGGAAGGGTGAAAATAAACAACCTCATAAAGCTCCAGTAAAATGCCTGTAGTGGTTGATGCATCGCATTTAGGCTGCTGACTAGCAACATAATAATGCCTTGGAAACCATAACTAAAAGGCACGATGATGAGGTAGAGCCAAATCAAATCATTCACCGCTTCTTCTCGACCAAACAGAGCCGCGATAGGAATACTGAGAGGAATCATCATGATGAAAATAAAAAACTGAAATACCAATGAAAAACGCATCGACAGAAACATGGCATCAAAGCTGCGTTCGTAGTTTTTTGCACCTAAATTTTGCGCCATAAAAGGTGTGAGAGCAGAAGTTAAGGACATGATAACTAATAACAATAAAGACTCAATACGTTGAGCTGCGCCATAAGCCGCAACGGCAGCAGTACCATGATTGGCTAAAAGCATCATTAGAACGGCACCTGAAATGGGCGTCATTGCAGTAGAAATACCAGCAGGCGTACCTATTTTCAGAACCTGTTTCCAGTCGGCAATAATGTATGAAAAATTGGGTAAACTAAGTAGTTTTTCTCTCTTGATCAAAAGGTAGAGTGAGCAGAGAAGGGCGCCAAACCAACTTACACCACTGGAAATTGCAGCACCTTGAATACCTAACTCAGGGAAAGGGCCATAACCAAATATCAATAGCGGATCCAGAATACCGTTAATCAGTCCCGCCACAATCATAATTTTGGCGGGGGTCTTGGTATCGCCTGTTGCTCGAATAGCGCTATTACCAGCCATCGGAATGACCAATAAAGGAATCGTGACATACCAGATCAGCATGTACTCATTAATGAGTGGTATGAGTTTATCTTCAGCACCTAAAAAACCAAACAGCGGCTCAATAGTAAATAGACCAAAGAGCGAGGCGATTGAAATAAGTAGTATTGCGAGTAGTAAACCATGGGAAGTAAAGTGTGCTGCATGCTTGTTTTCGCCCTGACCTAATAGCCGTGCAATATTCGTTGATAGACCGATGCCTATCCCCATGGTTATGCAGTTGACGCCAAAGGTGACAGGGAAAGTAAAGCTTATTGCGGCAAGTGCATCAGTGCCGAGCAGGGAGATAAAAAAGGTATCAACAACATTAAACATCAAGATCGCAACTAAACCAAATACCATAGGTACGGTCATGTTTCGAAGAACTTGAGGTATCGGTGCCGTTAATAGCCCGTGTCTATCTTGCATGCAATATTCACAAAGGGGATTGGGTAGCTAGGATACCGTTTTTTTTTGGGTTCTCATAGAAGGGGATTTTTAAAAGATCACAATGTGTTGAGAGTTTTGAGTCTGAAGCCCCTTGGTGCCTCAAAACTCAAAACGAAGTCTTCGTTAGATTAACAACCCGGACCACAATCCAGACAATGTTCAATTGTCTCTGGACCAAGATGCAATTTGGCGTTTAGGTCTCTAAGTGCGGTACGAACGCCTTCTTCGATGACAGGGTGATAATAAGGCATGTCGAGCATGTCAGAAACCGTCATTTTATTTTGGTGTGCCCACGCAAGTAAATGGGCAAGATGTTCTGCGCTAGGCCCTATCATTTCAGCGCCTAAGAATCGTCCTGTACCTTGTTCTCCATAGACATGCAGTAAACCCTTATTGCGAAGCATTACACGTGACCGACCCTGACCTTCAAACGAGACTTTCCCCGTCGCAAAGCAACCACAGTTACCCAAACGTTCCGTTATTTGCTTATACGTTTCGCCAACCATCGCAATCTGTGGATCAGTAAAAACAGCAGAAATAGATGAGCGACGAAGTCCGGCCCGGATATCAGGATAACGACCAGCGTTGTCTCCCGCTATACGACCTTGATCTGCCGCCTCATGTAACAGCGGTATTTGATTGCTTGCATCACCTGCGACAAAAATACTGGCGACAGAGGTTTGTAATGTGAAGTGATCCGCTGTTGGTATTCCGCGAGCATCTAATTCGATATCGGTGTTCTCAATATCCAGTTTATCCACATTGGCTCTACGACCAGTGGCCGCGAGAACATAATCGACAGTAAATAGCTCTAGTTCATCGTCTCGGTTGATGAATTGTATTTCAACTTTATCGTCAACGCGCTTCATGCTTTCAACTTTTACGTCGGCGTTTAAGTAAAATTTTTCCTTAAAGGCGTTGTTGGCGTATGCCATGACTTCTGGGTCAGTGATAGGGCCTACTTGTCCTCCAACACCGAATAGTTTTATTTTGACGCCTAAACGATGTAACGCCTGACCTAACTCAAGGCCAATTACTCCGGGACCAAATACGGCGACTGATTCAGGTAGGTCGTCCCAATCAAATACATCATCATTGATAACTAATCGGTCGCCAAGGTCATTCCAAACTGCAGGGTATGCAGGTCGAGAACCTGTTGCGATAATGATACGGTCTGCTTTTATTTTCGTATGCCCATCGACAATCAAGGTGTTGTTATCGACAAATTTGGCATAACCTGCAACTTTATCTTCAGAAGGTATCTCATCTACCCCTTCAAGTACAAAGCCAACAAAGCGATCTCTTTCTCTTTTTATCCTGTCCATCACTTCACGGCCATTGATCACTATTTCACTTTGAGGGTGAACGCCGAATGCAGGGGCTTTTTCAATCTGATGAACACTTTCTGCGGCTGCGATAAGCAGTTTAGAAGGCATGCATCCAACTCGGGCACACGTTGTCCCATAAGGACCGCCTTCAATTATCACGACGTTTTTATTATGTGCTTTTGCTGCACGATAGGCGCCAAGACCCGCTGTACCACCGCCAATGATGGCCACATCTACATTGATTTTTTTCATGAGAGATCTCTTTTGTTAGCTTGTGCTTTGTTTGAATGGTGACTTTTTCTATAGAGTATGGTGTGTAAACATTAAACTAGGTTTACACACCATATAGAGAGCGTTAATGAACGCTTTCCGTTCGAATTATTGGCCTAAGAATGCCTCTAACTCTTCACTTCCACCAATGTGCTTACCACCAATGTAGACTTGAGGTACAGTTGTTTGTCCTGTTACAGCACGTAATGTTACGGTCGTTGCATCCTTACCAAGTACCACTTCTTCAAACTGAAGGCCTTTCGCTTTTAGGTCTTGTTTCGCTTTAGAACAGAACGGACAGCCTGGTTTCGTAAATACAGTGATAGATTCTTGAGTTTTGTATTCAGGCGCGACGTATTTAAGCATCGTATCTGCATCAGAAACTTTGAACGGGTCGCCAGGTTCGTTTGGCTCGATGAACATTTTTTCAACAACTCCATTCTTGACTAGCATGCTGTAGCGCCATGAACGCTTGCCAAATCCGATCTCACTTTTGTCTACCAACATGCCCATGCCGTCTGTGAAGTCACCGTTGCCATCGGGGATAAAGGTAATGTTTTCTGCTTCTTGGTCATCTTTCCATGCGTTCATAACAAATGTATCGTTGACGGATACGCAAAGGATGTCGTCGACACCATGGTCTTTGAATACAGAGTTTAGCTCGTTATAGCGAGGTAAGTGGCTTGAAGAACACGTAGGAGTAAACGCACCCGGTAGGCTGAATACAATCACCGTTTTGTCTTTAAAAAGCTCATCCGTTGTCATACTGATCCAAGCATCACCTTGACGAGCTGGGAAAGTAACTTGTGGTACATTTTGACCTTCTTTAGATGCTAACATAATAATTTCCTTGGGTTTAAATATAGATTGTAGATTAAGTTTAAAGCCTAATTTGGCAGAACAAATAATTAATTTAGCGGAGACGTCTCCGTTTCGTTGACGCTATTATTAGATATTTCGTTTGATAGTTCTAATCGTTTAATACTATAGTAACGATAGTTAACTTCTATCTTGGGTATAAAAAATGAACATTCGAGACTTTGAGTATCTTGTAGCTTTAGCTGAACATAAACATTTCCGTAAAGCAGCAGAAGCCTGTTTTGTGAGCCAACCTACGTTAAGTGGTCAAATTAGGAAATTAGAAGATGGGTTAGGGACCACGCTATTGGAGCGAAGCAGCCGCCGAGTTCTGTTTACTGAATCTGGTTTGCAGTTAGTCGATCAAGCCAAAAAAATCCTAAGTGAAGTAAAAACCTTTACCGATATGGCGAGTTTGCAGGGTAAAGAGATGACTGGTCCGCTACATATTGGTTTCATTCCTACGGTCGGTCCGTATTTGATGCCAAAAATTGTACCTAAGCTAAAAGACGATTTTCCCGATCTCGATCTCTTTTTACATGAGGCGCAAACTAACCAGTTAGTTAATCAATTGGAAGAGGGACGATTGGATTGCTTGGTATTGGCTTCCGTCGCCGAAACGGAGCCGTTTAAAGAGATAGAGCTTTATACGGAACCTCTCTATGTGGCCGTTCCATGTGGACACGAATGGGCAGACCAAGATGAGTTAGATATGCAGATGCTTAATGGTCATACCGTGCTGTCGCTAGGGGATGGGCATTGCTTGAGAGATCAGGCGTTAGGTTTCTGTTTTGCTGCTGGAGCGAAAGATGATGAGCGTTTTAAGGCGACAAGCCTAGAAACACTTCGAAATATGGTTGCCGCGGGTGGAGGGATAACATTGTTACCCGAACTTTCGATTCCAGAAAACCGGCTTCAAGACGGTGTGAAGTATTTGAAGGCTAAAAAGCCCGTACCATCGCGCCAAATTGTTCTTGTTTATCGACCGGGTTCACCATTGCGACATCGTTTCGAAGAACTGGCACAATCGATCGCGAGTTATTTGGTATAAGTGTACTACGTGAAACTGGTCGAGAAAATTAGCTAAATCTACCGTATAAATACTTGTGGTTGTTACCCTATAATAATTTGGCGGAAGTCATTGCTATGCAACCTTGTGTTTATATTATGTCTTCAAATAATGATAGAGCTATTTACATAGGTGTCACGAGCCAGTTGAAACAGAGAATATGGCAACATAAAAACAACGTAGTTCAAGGGTTTTCGAGTAAATACAAAACGTATAAATTGGTTTTTTTTGAAATGCATAGTGATATGAATTCCGCATTTCTTAGGGAAAAAAGATTAAAGAAATGGAATAGAAAATGGAAGATGGATTTAATTTCATTGGAAAATCCAAACTGGATTGATCTGTATGACAGCTTGTAATTTCGTCATTCCCTCACGCGATCGTCATTCCCTCGAAGGAGGCATGCTGTTCGGTTAAGGTTATTTAAACTTGTCATCCTGACGAAAACTGCCCTGTTTTCACGAAAACCGACGTCATCCCCATGAAAATGGGGATCTAATATCACCAAGATTCCCGTTTTCACGGGAATGACGGGTATTTGGGAGTGGTGGGGAATTAGGAGCTGGTCGAGAAAATTAGCTAAATCTACCGTATAAATACTTGTGGTTGTTACCCTATATAATAATCAAACAACGTAGTTCAAGGGTTTTGGCGGAAGGAGAAATTTTGCGAGTATGCAATTCCCGTTTTCACGGGAATGACGGGTATTTGGGAGTGGTGGGGAATTAGGAGCAGTGTTATTCGTTTGGCCGAATAGATCCAATCCCTCACTGTCGTAACTCCTTCGCCCTGTCGTCACTCTTCCGGCCCGTTGTCATTTCCTCGTGCCATCGTGATTCCCTCGAAGGAGGGAATCTGGTGCGAGGAGATTCCCGTTTTCACGGGAATGACGGGTATTTGGGAGTGGTGGGGAATTAGGAGCAGTGTTATTCGTTTGGCCGAATAGATCCAATCCCTCACTGTCGTCACTCCTTCGCCCTGTCGTCACTCTTCCGGCCCGTTGTCATTTCCTCGTGCCATCGTCATTCCCTCGAAGGAGGGAATCTGGTGCGAGGAGATTCCCGTTTTCACGGGAATGACGGGTATTTGGGAGTGGTGGGGAATTAGGAGCAGTGTTATTCGTTTGGCCGAATAGATCCAATCCCTCACTGTCGTCACTCCTTCGCCCTGTCGTCACTCTTCCGGCCCGTTGTCATTTCCTCGTGCCATCGTCATTCCCTCGAAGGAGGGAATCTGGTGCGAGGAGATTCCCGTTTTCACGGGAATGACGGGTATTTGGGAGTGGTGGGGAATTAGGAGCAGTGTTAAATCTTCCGGCCCGTTGTCATTTCCTCGTGCCATAGTCATTCCCTCGAAGGAGGGAATCTGGTGCGAGGGGATTCCCGTTTTCACGGGAATGACGGGTATTTGGGAGTGGTGGGGAATTAGGAGCAGTGTTATTCGTTTGGCCGAATAGATCCAATCCCTCACTGTCGTCACTCTTCCGGCCCGTTGTCATTTCCTCGTGCCATCGTGATTCCCTCGAAGGAGGGAATCTGGTGCGAGGAGATTCCCGTTCTCACGGGAATGACGGGTATTTGGGAGTGGTGGGGAATTAGGAGCAGTGTTATTCGTTTGGCCGAATAGATCCAATCCCTCACTGTCGTAACTCCTTCGCCCTGTCGTCACTCTTCCGGCCCGTTGTCATTTCCTCGTGCCATAGTCATTCCCTCGAAGGAGGGAATCTGGTGCGAGGGGATTCCCGTTTTCACGGGAATGACGGGTATTTGGGAGTGGTGGGGAATTAGGAGCAGTGTCATTCGTTTGGCCGAATAAAACCAATCCTTCTCCTGTCATTGCTCCTTCGCCCTGTCGTCACTCTTCCGGCCCGTTGTCATTTTCTCGTGCCATAGTCATTCCCTCGAAGAAGGGCATCTGGTGCGAGGAGATTCCCGTGTCGTTTTGACGGGTATTTGGGGAGTGATTCCCGTGACGGGGGAGTGGTGGGGAATTAGGAGCAGTGTTATTCGTTTGGCCGAATAGATCCAATCCCTCACTGTCGTCACTCCTTCGCCCTGTCGTCACTCTTCCGGCCCGTTGTCATTTCCTCGTGCCATCGTGATTCCCTCGAAGGAGGGAATCTGGTGCGAGGAGATTCCCGTTCTCACGGGAATGACGGGTATTTGGGAGTGGTGGGGAATTAGGAGCAGTGTTATTCGTTTGGCCGAATAGATCCAATCCCTCACTGTCGTAACTCCTTCGCCCTGTCGTTAATCTTCCGGCCCGTTGTCATTTCCTCGTGCCATAGTCATTCCCTCGAAGGAGGGAATCTGGTGCGAGGGGATTCCCGTTTTCACGGGAATGACGGGTATTTGGGAGTGGTGGGGAATTAGGAGCAGTGTTATTCGTTTGGCCGAATAGATCCAATCCCTCACTGTCGTAACTCCTTCGCCCTGTCGTTAATCTTCCGGCCCGTTGTCATTTCCTCGTGCCATAGTCATTCCCTCGAAGGAGGGAATCTGGTGCGAGGGGATTCCCGTTTTCACGGGAATGACGGGTATTTGGGAGTGGTGGGAAATTAGGAGCAGTGTCATTCGTTTGGCCGAATAAAACCAATCTTTCTCCTGTCATTGCTCCTTCGCCCTGTGGTCACTCTTCCGGCCCGTTGTCATTTCCTCGTGCCATCGTCATTCCCTCGAAGAAGGGCATCTGGTGCGAGGGGATTCCCGTTTTCACGGGAATGACGGGTATTTGGGAGTGGTGGGAAATTAGGAGCAGTGTCATTCGTTTGGCCGAATAAAACCAATCCTTCTCCTGTCATTGCTCCTTCGCCCTGTCGTCACTCTTCCGGCCCGTTGTCATTTCCTCGTGCCATCGTGATTCCCTCGAAGGAGGGAATCACGATGGCACGAGGAGATTCCCGTTTTCACGGGAATGACGGGTATTTGGGAATGACAGATTTAGGTTCAGGGAATATTCAACTCATTAAGCTGTGCGCTAGGGTTTATCCCAGAGTTAGTTCAGAGTTTAGAAGAGCGACTCCTCTTCACCTGATTCACCTTGGGCTGAGTAGAAGTCCAACTCGTCACGGTTGGATTCTTCGATATACTCTTTGGGTTCTGTGCCTTGTTCGAAGTACTCAAACATAGAAGAAGAGCCTGACTTTTTAGTGAGAAGCCCAGAATCTCTATCGATACGAATACGGACAATTCCCGGAGGGGTCACTTTTCTTTCTTGTGGCACATTTTCTAACGCGACTCTCATAAAGTCGATCCAAGCGAACTGGGCCGTTTTTGCACCCGCTTCTCCACCCGGAGCTTGTTCATTTTTGCTCAAATTAGCATTTCTGCTGGTGCGGCCTAGTTTCCGATTATGGTTATCAAATCCAACCCATGATACCGCGACAACACCCGGACCAAAGCCGTTGTACCAAGCATCTTTGGAGTCGTTGGTTGTACCTGTTTTACCACCTATATCTCTTCGACCCAATTTTTGAGCTCTGAAACCTGTGCCATTCCAACCCGTTCCTTTTGACCAGTCACCTCCACCCCAAACGTTACTGTAAAGCAGTTCTCTGACCAAGAACGCATTCTGCTCTGTAATCACTTGTGGTGCATAGTGCTGTTGCTTTTCTTCATCTGTGACGTCAACTTCATTAAACTCTGAGCTTGAATTACTGGCAGAAGCAACATCAACGGTTTGATTGGCGCAGTTATTTTTACACACTACCGTCGGTTCTACTTGGTATTCTAAATCACCAAAAGGGCCTTCTATTTTCGAGATATAATAAGGTTCAACATAGTAGCCCCCATTAGCGAAAACGGAATATCCTTGTGCCAATTTTATCGGCGTTAGACTACCAGCACCAAGAGCGATGGTCTCTGATTTCGGTATCTTATCTAGCTCAAAGCCAAAGCGGGTTAAAAAGTGACGAGTATCCTCTAGGCCAACCGCTCGAAGCACTCTGACTGCCATGACATTTTTAGATTGTGCCAAGCCAATGCGCATACGCGCTGGTCCTACGTATGTTGGAGGTGAATTTTTTGGTCGCCATGCGGTGCCTCCACCCTCATCCCATTTATTGATCGGTGCATCGTTAATTAGAGTTGCCAATGACATGCCCTTATCAATTGCTGCAGAGTAGATGAAAGGTTTGATACCAGAACCAACCTGTCGAACAGATTGTGTTGCTCGGTTGAACTTGTTGTGGACGAAGTTGAAGCCACCAACGAGGGATAAAACCGCGCCATCGTTCGGGTTGATGGCAACAAAAGCGGTGTTGGCGTTAGGAACCTGGCTGAGTTTCCAAACGGGTTCTTGTGTTGTGCTTTCTGCTTCACTCTTATCGCTAGACGGTTCTTTTACTATGAGTGGCCTTACCCAGATCTGCTCACCGGAAGCTAAGATCTCTGCTGCCTTTTTAGGGGCCGATCCTTGTCGATCGTCGGTGATAAATCTTCTCGCCCACTTCATTGCGTCCCAAGAGAGTTCCGAATATCCACGGCTCTTGATATAAATTTTAGCTGTTTTTGAGTCTACTGACGTCACTATTGCTGGTCTTAGTTCGCCGTAGCTTGGTTGACTCTTTAGGTGCCGCTCTAGTTCATCTTCAGTAAATGGTGTTGCACCTTGTGCCCACACTTCTTGCTCAGCACCTCGATAACCATGCCTTTCATCATAGTTAAGTAAATTTTTAATAGCCGCGGTTTGAGCGGTCTTTTGTAACGTAGAGTCGACGGAGGTGAACACTCGCATTCCGGATGTATACGCATTCTCACCATATTTATTTACCATCCATGCACGCGCAATCTCCGCAATATACGGAGCATTAACCTCTATTTCTGCTCCGAAGGAGCGTCCAGTCAGTTCTTCGTTTCGTGCTGCTTCAAACTCTTCTTGGGTGATGTATTTTTCATCGAGCATTCGAGACAGTACAACATTGCGTCGCGTCGTTGCGCGGTCAATCGAGTAGATAGGGTTCATCGTGGAAGGGGCTTTAGGTAAACCAGCAATAAGCGCAACTTCACTTAGTGATAGGTCTTTTGCTTCCTTTCCAAAATAGACTTGTGCGGCGGCACCGACACCATAAGAACGGTGACCTAAGTAAATCTTGTTTAGATAGAGCTCTAAAATCTCATCTTTCGTTAGCAACTGCTCAATATGAAATGCAATGAACATTTCTTTGATTTTACGGATCAATTTCTTTTCGTTAGATAAGAAAAAATTTCGAGCTAGTTGTTGCGTAATGGTACTCGCCCCCTGTTTTGCTGAGCCTGACATGATCACAACAACAGCTGCACGGGTGATACCGATAGGGTCTATGCCAAAATGCGAGTAAAAACGGCTATCTTCCGTTGCGATAATTGCTTCTAGAAGCTCATCGGGCATATCTTCTAAATGAAGAGGAATTCGGCGCTTTTCGCCAAACTGAGCGATGAGTTTATTGTCTTTGCTATACACCTGCATGGGTGTTTGTAACTCGACATCTTTTAATGTTGCCACATCTGGAAGTTGAGGCTTCAAGTAAAAATAGAAGCCAAAGATTGTAGTCATTCCAAGAATGATGCAAATCACTGAAAGTATGAGTAATCGCTTTATGAACTTCACCGAAAATTTCCTGATTGGTTGAGGTCGTCTAGTTACGAATCCGAGTACATTAAGGCGAGAGCTTAGCACAAGGCATTTAACTATGGCCTCAAAATTTATTTTTCTGACTCACTCAAGACCTTTAAATGGAGCAAGATCAACATGGGAGAATCATTGATAATAGGTATTGATATTGGTCGTTTTCACCTAAAAGCTATTGTACTGAACGCAAGTAGCGAACGGTATATTCTAAAGTCTTATCAACAAATCATCTCGTCCACTGCGCTATTTTCCGAAACTAATTTGTTTAATCATCAAGAAATTGTAAAAAAACTCCAAATTTTAAAACAGAAGTTACCTAGGTTTCGTTCAAATGTCGCCATTTTTATACCCGATAACGAGGTATTTCATAGCGTTATCAATATTGATTCGAAATTAATAGCGGCTGAAATTCAATTCGCGGTTGAACAAGCGTTATCTATAGAATTCACAATACCTATACAAGATCTTAACATTGATTTTGTAAAAATTGATGGTAAAAACGGAATAAATTCATCGACGACAGAAATGGCAGTTTATGCGACCTCTCGTGAAGGCGTAGAAATTCGAATAAATGCACTATACCGAGCTGGCTTCAAACCGGTATTCATAAGTAGTGAAGGTCAAAGCTTATCAGCATTACTGTATTTAATAGAAAAAAAAGCCACTGCTGAACGATTAAGTGAAGCAGAACCAAGCACACTAAATGAGGAAAAAAAGATTCGACATGGTTTGCTCCATATCGAAGAGGACAGCACAACAATGTGCTGTTTGAACCAAGGTCACTTTACTCATATTAAATCATTGCCATTAGGGCTATCTACGCTGAAGGCATTAGGTGATGAGCCATTCTTTGAACAATTGAGTCAGAGCTTATCTTGTGAACTGGAATCAATGCTTATCTCAGGGCAGGTATTTGATAAGTTCAAGTTCTGGTTGAATGCAGAAGTCGGTGGCTCAGCTTATCCTTGTTTTCAAATAGGCCAACGCTTCAATGATGAGAGGAAACGTAATAACCCCAACCAACTAAATCAATTTGATTCACTAATCATTGAAATTGAGTGGTTAAAGCTAGCGGACTTGGTTGATTCAGAAAAAGATTTTACAGAACTTAATAGTTATGCAAAGGCAATTGGAATCGCGGTTGGCTACGATATCTGGAATAAGGGCCGATGTGATGCATAGAATTAATTTATTTCCGTGGCGCGTAGAAGAAAAGAGACAGAGTAAACGACGTTTCTTGCGATTGGTGGTTATGATTACCGCTGTCACGGTATTTTCACAGTTTTTCATTAATCGCTACTTCCAATCTAAGGTAACAGAAATTCAGGCGTCATTGATTGAGCTCAAAGCCCTTCAACAAGCGTTAAATCAACGTTTGACTCGGTTAGCTTCCTTAGAGGTACAGCAACAAAAAACAAGTGAAAACCTGAGCCATATTATAGAAATACAAGAGAGTAGGTACCTTGTTGCCTTTGCTTTACGACAGTTACCTCCGCTTATTCCTGATGCTCTCTTTTTAGAAGAGTTAAGTATTCAACGCGACGATATAATTTTGAAAGGAGTCACAAATGAAGTGAGCTTGGTAAACGTATTCGCAGAGGCATTGAAAAGCAGTTCTGCCGTCTTTGAGTTTGAAGTTGACTCCATTGCAGCAAAGAATCAAAACCCTGATCAGCATGACTTTTCGCTTTCATTTCGTTTTGATCAGAACAGGAGAGCATTCAATGAATAGTTGCAGAATGAGTTGGGCAGCGTACATCCTACAACTGAAACAGCTAAAGATAGAAGATGTCGTGCAGTGGCCAATCTTTTTTAAAGCGGGTTTTTTAGGGGGGATATCTCTTATTTCTCAAGCGATAATGTGTTGGTTTTTCATCGTTCCCAAAATAGATGAATTTGATGGTCTAACCGATTCATATATTGAAATGCAAACGATGATAGCGGCTAAAAAGAAACGCTTGACGCAATTGCCGTTTTTAAATCAAACCATTGATGTCCAAGATAAACAACTCGCCCTATTTTTAGACAGTATGGTTGACGAGAATAACCTCTCAAACGTACTCGCTTCGATAAGCCAACTTTCTAAGCGAGATAACCTTGATATTATTCAGATAAAATGGGGCAAAAAAGAACCTTTTCGTTTCTTATATCGAATACCTATACATGTTGAATTAAGTGGACGATACGGCGATTTTGTTTCCCTTTCACAGGCAATAGCACAGCTAAAAACGGTGGTAGTACTTGACCAGTTTCATTTGAAAAAAGAGCGAAGCAGTAGAGGAATGTTGAAAGCGACGATGACAGCGTATACGTTCCAATATCAGGCAGTGGTAAGTGCTAATGAATGAGAACAAACGCTGTCTGCTATTAGGTTTTTTGATATTAGCGGCTCAAGCCTACTACCTTGAGAGGTTGCATGGAAAAGAGATCAAAACCAATGCTATCCATGTTAAGAACGCCGCCAAGACAAACCAAGTGGAAAAAATAAGAGATCCCTTTACAACAGAAAGTACTGCCCCATTAGTTTCTCCTACTCTAAGCAAGCCGCTGTTTAAACGTAACAAAAAAGTTAAGGCGGGAGATCTGGAAACCCTATTTATCAAACTGCGTTATGCGAATGCAGCGAACGTCATGCAGTTAATTGAGGGCAATGGTGACAGAAGCCTGCTCAGTGAACAAGGCAGTATCAGTTTTGATGAAAGAACGAATATTATAATCTTGAAAGAGAGGCCAGAACCGATCAAAGAAATTACAGAGATTATCCATCGAATTGATGTACCTGTAAGGCAGGTCGAGATTGAAGCACGTATAGCCATCATTAATGAAGGTAACATCGAAGAACTCGGTGTGCGTTGGGGAGTGTCATCAAAAAAAGACCACCTCGTTATCGGTGGCTCGATTGAAGGCATTGCTGGTATTGGCCCATCTGGCGATGATTCTTCCGGGTCCGATATTAATGATTATCTCAATGTGAATCTTGGTAGTACATCGGTTAACTCGTCGAGTATCGCATTTCAGATTGCAAAGTTAAGCTCCGCCACTTTGCTTGATCTAGAGCTTTCGGCACTTCAGTCAGAATCTAAGGCAGAGGTTATTTCAAGCCCTAGGCTACTGACTATGAATAAAAAGCCGGCCTATATTGAGCAAGGTACAGAGATTCCCTATCTAGAGTCGAGTGAGAGTGGCGCAGCAACGGTTAAGTTTAGAAAAGCAGTCTTGAGCTTAAAGGTAACCCCCCAAGTGGTAGAAAAGAATCAGATCATCTTAGATTTACTTGTCACTCAAGATAGACCTGGTCAGATTGTAAAGACCGGAACGGGTGAAGCGGTTGCGGTTGATACACAAAGGATCGATACGCAGGTCATTGTGAACAATGGTGAAACAATTGTTTTAGGCGGTATCTTTCAAACCACCAGCATACGTTCCGTTGATAAAGTGCCGTTGCTTGGTGATATACCGATAGTGGGAAGGCTATTCAAGCGCAATTATGACAATGAAATGAAAAGAGAATTACTTATATTTGTCACACCAAAAATAATAGATAATTAGCTCCTAATTAATTGATTTAATTTGTTTTTGTTGATTTATTCTTGTGTATTACTTACATGATTTTTGATGAAATTAAGAAAACAAAGTAAAATTAGGTTGCATTACGGTCAGCAGATCTAGATAATTTCGGGTCTTATCACGACAGTACTGTGAGGGATCGGTGTCACCAATGAAGTTCGCTGAAATTAATTAGCAACCTAACGAGTGGCAATGACATTGAATTAACGCTGTAAATTAATGTTGAACATGGCTGAAAAACGTAATATTTTTCTTGTTGGCCCAATGGGCGCCGGCAAAAGTACAATAGGTAGACACCTAGCATCGCAACTGCATATGGAGTTTTTGGACTCAGATACAGTTATCGAAGAACGCACAGGCGCAGACATTGCTTGGGTATTTGATGTTGAAGGTGAAGATGGTTTCCGCATACGCGAAGAAACGGTTATTAACGACCTAACTGAACAACAAGGTATTGTTCTAGCGACGGGGGGTGGTTCGGTTAAAAGTAAAGATAACCGCAATCGTCTATCTGCTCGAGGCATTGTTGTGTATCTTGAAACAACAATCGAAAAGCAATTAGCTCGTACAAACAGAGACAAAAAACGTCCACTATTACAAACGGATGACCCAAAAGAAGTTTTGGAATCACTCGCTGGTGAGCGTAATACTTTGTATGAAGAAGTGGCGGACTATACTGTTCGTACTGATGATCAAAGTGCTAAAGTAGTAGCAAATCAAATCGTAAAAATGCTAGAAGAACGTTAAGTTCAATTACGGAGAGCAAACCATGGAAAAGATCACGGTTGATCTTGGTGAACGAAGCTACCCTATCTCTATCGGCGCCGAGTTATTTAATAACTCGGCGTACTTTTCTTTTTTATCCCCTAACAAAAAAGTTGTCGTTGTCAGTAATGTGACGGTTGCTCCGCTATACGCAGATAAAGTTGTTTCGCTTATAGAGAAGCAAGGCTGTGATGTTTCAGTGCTAGAGCTACCGGATGGCGAAAAATATAAAACGCTTGAAACATTTGAGACCGTTATGAGCTTTTTGTTGGAAGGTAACTTTTCACGAGATGTAACCCTCGTTGCGTTAGGTGGCGGAGTTATCGGTGATTTAGTTGGCTTTGTAGCGGCCTGTTACCAACGTGGTGTTGATTTTGTTCAGGTACCAACCACGTTATTATCACAGGTAGATTCATCTGTTGGTGGTAAAACTGCGGTTAATCACCCTCTTGGCAAAAATATGATTGGGGCGTTCTATCAGCCTAAATCCGTCATCATTGATACCAATTGTTTGGCGACGCTTCCAGAGAGAGAGTTTGCGGCGGGTATGGCCGAAGTCATTAAATATGGCATCATTTATGATCAAGATTTCTTTGTTTGGCTAGAAGAAAATATGGATAAGCTTTACGCACAAGATAAGCAAGCACTTACTTATGCTATTGCTCGTTGCTGTGCAATTAAAGCCGAAGTTGTCGAGCAAGATGAAAAAGAGTCTGGTATTCGAGCTCTGCTAAATCTTGGTCATACGTTCGGACATGCAATAGAAGCTGAATTAGGTTATGGCAATTGGTTACATGGAGAAGCTGTTTCTTCTGGAACTGTGATGGCGGCTAAGACAGCCCAGCTACAGAGTTTGATTACAGAACAGCAACTTGAAAGAATAATCGCTATACTTAAGCAAGCAAAGTTACCAGTACACACACCAGAGTCGATGTCTTTTGATGACTTTATGAAACATATGATGCGTGATAAAAAAGTACTATCTGGCCAACTACGCCTTGTTCTTCCAACGGGTATTGGTTGTGCTGATGTCGTGTCTAATGTTCCAAGTGAGAAGATTGAGCAAGCGATAGATTTTTGTCGGCGTTGATTTATTATCTAATTTATTAACTTGAACTTAATAGGATAGCTTGAATGAGTTTGGCCCACGAGTTGCGTGTTTTAGATTTAGAGTCGCAAATAGAATTGCTGGATCGTTTACGACTACTAACGCGATTTGGTTCTAACTTAACCAATATTACCGGAGATAAAAACTCCGGTAAATCTTGGATAGCACAACGCTATTTAGAAGCTTGGGCTCAAGACAAAAATCAATCCCTTGTTATGTGCCATGCCAACCAGTCGGATGCACAAAAGCGAGCCATACTGTTAAATCAAATAGTCCCCAGTCCACTTTTTAATGAAAATGACGCCATTGCCGATAGCTTCAGCCGAATGATTGAAGATAACCCGTGCGATGTTGTTATTGTTGTTGATGACGCGCAGTTATTAAGTGAAGCGTTATTAGCAGAGTTATGGACGCTGGTGTTACAGGCACAAGTTAACCCGCAATGGAATATTAATGTAGTGTTGTTTACTACAGGTAATGGTTTGGATAGTGTTTTATCTCGTTTGAGCTATGGCCAAGAAACAAAACCCCTCACATTAGAGGTAGAGCCGTTGTCGGCTAAAGAAATAGAAATGTTTATGGAGCTCTTGGTATTAAAATATGTATCGGGAGAAGATGAGAAACGAAAGGTTCGGAACAAAGTTAAAAAAACGCCACCGCTACCAGGTGCTTTGATGGCATTAGGAGAAAGTAAAGTGGAAAAACGAATAATCATTCGCTCAATTATTGGCTCTCCAATGAAAATAGCGGCTTTGGTACTCATTTTATTTTTGCTTATCTTTGGCGGCTACTTTTGGTTTTATAGCCAATCTGGGCCAACAACAGAAAACTCGACGACTGACATTGATGGTCAACCAGTGGAGCAAACGGCCATACCGACAATCGAAACCCTTGAAGATAACAATACATCGTTATCAGGCAGTCAAGAAATGATGGACGAAACCGGTGCCGTTGATGATTCCAAATCTTTACCGCCTGCAATTACCAACAGTTCTGCGACCGTGGGTCAATCTGATGATGGTCAACGAGTGGTCGTGCCTTCGGTGGTGGTTGACGCTCTGTTAGAAGGTGATACATCAAACTCGCAAGTTATCGATGATGCTGTGCTTCAAGCTCAGTTAGAGCAGGCGCCTCCTGTTGCCCAAACCGAATTTAAACGAGACAAGGGCGCGCCACCTCTAGTGACCTTTTCGTTTTCTAAGCAAGAGTTAATGGCGGTGTCTGACAGAAATTATACACTGCAAATTGCCGCGCTTCAGTCTTTGGATGAAACGCAAAGATTTGTCACCAAATATGGTATAGAAAAAGACGTTAGAATTTACCCTACAAGTCGCGGAGATACTCAATGGTTTATCGTCACTTATAAGGATTTCACCACTATTCAAGAAGCACGTAACGCAAGGGTTGAGTTACCTCAGGCCGTGCAAGATTTAGAGCCGTGGGCCAAATCTATGCTGCAAGTACACAGAGAAATTGAGCGTGCAAATTAACGCTAAGCTTAAAATGTGTTACAGTCCGCAACCTTGTGAATTAGTCGGTGGTTTGAAGCGGTAAATGAAGAAGCAACGTGCCTTTCTGAAATGGGCTGGTGGGAAATATGGGCTTATTGAAAATATACAAAGCCACCTGCCACCTGCAAAAAAATTGATCGAACCATTTGTTGGTGCGGGTTCTGTTTTTTTGAATACCGATTATGAAGAATATCTGCTTGCAGATATAAATCTGGATCTGATTAATATCTATAATTTGGTAAAAACAGAACCAGAAAAATATATCGAAGAATCCAGAAGGTTCTTTAAACCTTCGAGTAATAGAAAAGAGTTCTATCTCGATATTCGAGCGCAGTTCAATGCAACTGACGATGTCTGGTTTCGGTCGACGGCTTTTTTGTATATGAATAGATTTGGCTTTAATGGGCTATGTCGATACAACAAAAAAGGCGGATTTAATGTCCCGTTTGGTTCTTATAAAAAACCTTATTTCCCAGAAAAAGAGCTGATTTTTTTTGCTGAAAAGGCAAAAAAGGCAACATTTGTATGTGAAAGTTATACCGATACCTTTTCACGAGCACGGAAGGGTAGCGTTATTTATTGTGATCCGCCTTACGCTCCATTATCAAATACGGCAAACTTTACTTCCTATTCGGGCAATGGATTTACGCTTGATGATCAAGCGACCTTAGCTGAAATCTCTGAGCGTACAGCTAAAAAACGGGGTATCCCAGTGCTTATCTCAAATCACGATACAGCTCATACTCGCCGCCTGTACAAAGGTGCAGAGCTAGATACCATTCAAGTAAAGCGTACTATCAGTCGTAACGGTGCAGGTCGAAAGAAAGTGGATGAACTTTTTGCTCTGTTTACGCCACCAGAAGAAATATCAGACGATAGGGTTAAAATGAGCCTTGTATAAGGGTTATCACTTATCCCAATTTCAGGCCACTTAGCACTATGATCTCTTGGTTTCCTTAGGTAGAATTGCGACCACATTTCGCCCAATTCTATAAAGAGACCGAGTATGAAAGATTTTCTTATTGCCCCTTCAATTTTATCTGCAGATTTTGCCCGTTTAGGTGACGATGTAGAAAAAGTGCTCGCCGCAGGCGCTGATGTTGTGCATTTTGATGTAATGGACAATCATTTCGTACCAAACCTCACGTTCGGCGCGCCAATCTGTAAAGCGCTTCGAGACTATGGTATTACCGCTCCAATTGATGTGCATTTAATGGTTAAGCCTGTTGACCGAATTATCCCCGATTTTGCAAAAGCTGGCGCAACCATGATTACCGTGCATGCAGAAGCGACCGATCATCTAGATAGAAGCATTCAGCTAATCAAAGAGTGTGGCTGTCAAGCTGGAGTGGTGTTTAACCCCGCGACCCCTTTGCATTATCTTGACTACCTGATGGACAAGATCGATATGATTCTATTGATGTCGGTTAACCCTGGCTTTGGTGGTCAATCATTTATTCCAAGCTCTCTAGATAAATTGAATGATATTCGCCAGCGTATTAAAGCATCTGGTCGTGATATTCGATTGGAAATTGATGGTGGTGTTAAGGTCGACAATATCCGTGAGATAGCGGAAGCAGGTGCCGATATGTTTGTTGCTGGTTCTGCAATTTTTAATCAGCCTGATTATAAAGCGGTCATTGATGAGATGCGTGCAGAGTTGGCTAAAGTGAAAAGCTAGAATTTCATCATCCCCACGAAAGTGGGGGGACCTAGAACCGTCTAGATTCCCGTTTTCACGGGAATGACGGGGGATTTTGATAAAAATAAGATGTATGACTCTCGTTATGGAGAACAAAATGTCATTTGAGAAAGTAAAATTTATCGCCTTTGATTTGGATGGGACGTTATTAGATAGCGTGCCGGATTTAGCCTTCGCGGTAGATCAAACAGTACAAGCGTTAGGTCATGACCCTATCGAAGAGACTCAAGTACGTGATTGGGTAGGAAACGGTGCTGACGTACTTATTGCTAGAGGTCTTAGTCGAAATATCCACGTAGATGAAAACTTAAGCTCAGATGAAATTAAGAAAGCGCGAGAGATGTTTGATCGTTTTTATGCGGAGAGTGGTCATAAACTGAGCCCTCTTTACCCTACTGTTTTTGATACTTTGTGTCAGTTGCAACAACGTGGGTATATCATGTCATTGGTTACCAATAAGCCTTCCAAATTCGTGCCTGAAATTCTAGAGCAACATGGGCTTACACACTTCTTTTCCGATGTCATTGGTGGTGAAGATTTTCCCAAACGTAAACCCGACCCTATTGCATTGAACTGGCTACTTGAAAAACATGGTTTTTCGGCGGACGAGATGCTCATGGTAGGGGATTCAAAGCATGATATTTTAGCCGCGAAGAATGCATGTTGCCTTTCGTTTGGTCTGACGTATGGTTACAACCATGGTGAGCCCCTTTCTGATTCCAATCCGGATATTGTTGCAGACCAACTCTCGACATTATTAGAAATATTGCCAGAGTCAGTGTAAAACTCTGGAATTATGCGCCTCAATGAGTACACTGGATTACACCCAAGTTACGTCAAGGTACTTGGGTGTAATGTTATTGAAAATTAAGATAATACTCCTAAATATTAAGGCGTTTAGCTAGATATGAGGGCAATTAACTAAAGTTTATAAGTAAGCAAAGGAAATCATAAAAATGAGCAAACCTATCGTATTAAGTGGTGTTCAACCATCAGGTGAACTAAGTATTGGTAACTACTTAGGTGCTCTACGTCAGTGGCAGCGAATGCAAGATGATTATGATTGCCAATATTGTGTTGTAGATCTGCATGCGATTACCGTTCGTCAAGATGCGAAAAAGCTTTATCAAGCAACCTTAGACGCACTGTCAATTTGCCTCGCTGTTGGTGTAACTCCAGAAAAAAGCACTTTGTTTGTTCAGTCGCATGTTCCTGAGCATGCACAACTCGGTTGGATTCTTAACTGCTATACCCAAATGGGTGAGCTAAACCGCATGACTCAGTTTAAAGATAAATCAAAGCGTTACGCGAACGATATCAACGTGGGTCTATATGACTACCCAGTATTAATGGCAGCGGATATTCTCGTCTATCAGGCCGAGCAAGTTCCTGTTGGTAGTGACCAAAAGCAACACCTAGAACTCGCACGTGATATCGCGAATCGCTTTAATAACATCTATGGTGAAACCTTTGTCGTGCCTGAACCCTACATTCCTGAGGTCGGTTCGCGAGTGATGAGCCTTCAAGATGCGACGAAGAAAATGTCGAAATCGGATGATAATCGTAAAAACGTTATTACGCTTCTTGAAGATCCAAAGTCTATCACCAAGAAGATAAAGAGCGCGGTTACTGACCCAGAAGACCCACCGCGCGTGATTTACGATATTGAAAATAAACCGGGTATCGCTAACCTGATGGGCCTTATGTCTGGGGCAACAGGCAAAACCTTTGCAGAAATTGAAGCCGAATATCAAGGCAAGATGTATGGACACCTAAAGGGTGATGTAGCAGAGGTGGTGGTTTCAATGCTTGAACCTGTACAAGCGGAATACAAGCGTATTCGAAATGACAGAGCCTATCTTGATTCAGTGATGAAAATGGGCGCGGATAAGGCGTCTGAGCGTGCTGCTATCACGTTGAAGAAAGTCTATGAAGCGGTGGGATTTGTTACTCGTCCTTAGTATTCATTCACGAATAAGTACGCAATTAAAAAAGTAAAAACCACCTTAAATGGTGGTTTTTTATATCTAAAAATCCATTTTTTACAATGTATTGAATCAATCCGGAAAAATAGGGTTCTCAATATTGATAATGCACCAAATTATTAGAGGCTAGATCGTTGTTTTGGCGTAAAAGTTATCGATTGCTTTCTCATATTTAATGAAATTGGTTCCAAATTTAAAATTGTCAAAAAAGTAAAGCATTACATTCACATTACCTTGTTGAACTTTGCTCTAGTATTTGTGATGTAAATTCTAGGATTGATTTACATCACAAATACTAGTAATTCGATTGAGCTGTTCGAATTAAATACAACAATAAAGATATTAGCTAACCAACACTGTGTTTTATGTGTGGCGAGTTAGAAGGTGAATTATGGATAATAACTTTTTTAAAAAGAGTGTCTTAGCTACAGCGTTATGTGCTGTTTCATATTCCACATCGGCCGAGATTTTTATTTCTCAGTATGTTGAAGGTGGAAGTTTTAACAAAGCGATTGAGATTGCGAATACTGGTTCGGAGGCGGTGACGTTAGAAGGCTATATTCTCGCTAAATCTGCAAACGGAAATGGGATTTGGGCGAATGATTATATACTAGATGATGTGACCATCGGCGCTAATGATGTGGTGGTGTTTTCAAACTCTCAAGCGAACGCCGAAATTCAAGCCGTAACCGATTTTACAGACAACGGAGTCATCAATCATAATGGAGATGACCCTATTGCAATACTCAATGCTTCTGACCGTAGCGTGCATGATGTCATCGGCGTGATGGGAGACGTAGATTGGGGAAAAGATGTCACATTAGTTAGAAAGTCTTCTGCTCATAACCCTTCGGCTAACTATTCAGCAAGTGATTGGGACTCTTTAGAAAAAGATGACATCACCAATCTAGGCCTTTTAGAAGAATTGCCTATGCCTGTCGCATTTGACTGTAAGGTTGATGGACAGGAGCCATTATATACCCGTATTTCCGATATTCAGGGTGAGGGGGATGCATCACCTCTGTTGGCTGAAGATTCATACAACAGCAATGATAGCTACTTTGTTAAAGGTGTTGTTACAGCCGTCACCAATTCCATTACTAAAGGCTTCTTCTTACAATCATTGACCGCTGATTCCAACCCAAAAACCTCTGAAGGTTTATTTGTCTTTACCAATAGCTCGTCATCAGAAGTGGTTGCCGGTGATGTGGTTTGTGCTTACGGCAAAGTTAAGGAGTACTACTCAAATACGCAGCTTTCTATTGATAAGGATGATTGGGTTAAGCTTTCTGAACAAAGTGTACCTGAAGCAACAGCAATGAAAATGAGCAGCACAGATCAGGATTTTGAACAAACACTTGAACGCTATGAAGGTATGTTGGTGAAAACCGATGCCAACCTTGATATGCGTGTGACAAGAACCTTTGGTTATGATTATGGCTCACGCAGAAATAACATGGTTCTTGCACAGGGTCGCCCTAATATGCAGCCTAACCAATTATATGTGGCCGGGTCTGAAGAAGCGGATGATCAATCTGAACAGAATACGATTAAACGTCTATTTGTCGACTCAGATGAAAAAGCGCCAAATGGTGTGATCCCATATTATCCTGACTTTGCTAGAACCGACGCGGATTCAGATGGTTCTACAGAAGACTATATTCGAATCAATGACAGAGTCGATGGTTTAGAAGGTGTGCTTGCTTACACATATGGCGATTTTCGCATGATCGTTACCAATACGGTAACGGCAGAAAACTTTGAACATCTATCACCGAGAACCGATTCGCCTGAGTTATATGAAGGTGATCTTCGAATAGCAACATTTAACGTACTTAACTACTTTAACTCGCCTTTTGGTGGAGATAGTAATCAATTTGGCAGTAACCGTGGTGCGACAACGCAAGAAGATTTTGAGTTGCAACAGGAGAAAATTGTTCAAGCTATTCTTCGATTAGATGCGGATATCATTGGTCTTATGGAAATTGAGAACAATGGATTTGGTGAGAAATCAGCAATCAAGCAATTGCTCGATCAAGTTAATAGCCACATCTCTAAGAAAAAAAATCAGTATGCTTTTGTTTCATACGATGGTAATGCTGACGGTGTGATAGATGCGAATGATTCTGTCGGAACCGATGCCATTGCTGTTGGCGTTATTTATCGTCCTAAAGCGGTGAAGTTAGTTGAATCTAGAGTCATCCTAATGCCATCTCAGCAAGCACCAGAAGTAAAAGATTCAGATGGTAAAGTCATTGAGGATGGTAAGAACTATCAACGTGATTCTCTAGCGCCAACGTTTAAAGTAAAAGGCATAAAAGGTAAGCATGGCAACAATAAGCTAACTGTTGCCATAAATCACTTTAAATCGAAAGGCTCTAAATGTTGGGAAGATGCCGCTCCTATTGAAGATGGTGGACAAGCAACCAAAGACCTAGATCGTCAAGGGTCATGCGAAAACTTCCGTGTTTCTGCTGCTGTTGCATTGGGTGAGGCGCTTAGTCAAATTGATGGGCATAAAGTCATTCTTGGTGATATGAACTCCTACGCGAAAGAAGATCCGATGCTTGTCCTAACGGAATTTGATTCGCAAAGTCTCGGTCGTGACATTCGTGCAGCAAGAAATACTTACATAGATGGTGTTGAGTTGCATGGCGATGAAGGTGGGGTGATCAATAAAAGTTATGGTTATATAAATGCCATTTCCCTTTTCCACCCAGAAGCATGGAGCTATTCGTACAATGATGAAGTGGGTTCTCTGGATCACATCTTAGTCAGTGATTCATTAGAAGCTAAAGTTGTCGATGCTGTGGATTGGCATATTAATGGTGGGGAATCGACTTTATTTGAATACAGCAGTAAATTCACTGGTGATCTTCCTAAATACGCAGACCATTATCGTTCATCAGATCATGATCCTGCTGTACTTGAACTAGACATGAAAGGGGGCAGTGTTGGTTTTGCTCTACTTATTGGATTAGCGGGTTTTGGCTTTGTTCGTTCTCGTGAGCAAGCTTATAAGTAAGCTCTTTTAGTTTGTTAATAAAGGCCAGCGCGGCTGGCCTTACTTTTCTTTTGTTCGTTTTTTCTTGCCTTTCATTTTGCCTATAGCACAATACTGCCTTAGTAAAACTGCCTATATGACCATTATGTTACTCATTATCGATAACTACGATTCATTTACCTACAACTTGTATCAATATTTTTGCGAGCTTGGTGCTGACGTAAAAGTGATAAGAAATGACCAAATTGACCTTCAAGGTATTAATACGCTTAACCCTTCTCACCTTGTTATCTCTCCGGGTCCGTGTACGCCAAATGAGGCCGGTATATCATTAGAGGCAATAAAGTACTTCTCTGGCAAGTTACCTATATTGGGCGTCTGCTTAGGGCATCAAGCCATCGCTCAAGCCTTTGGTGCTGATATTATTCGTGCAAGTAAAGTGATGCATGGGAAAACCTCTTCTATTCGGCATAACAATAAAAGTGTATTTAAAGGCTTGAATGACCCTTTAACCGTGACTCGATATCATTCACTTATTGTCGATGCAGGTTCACTTTCAGACTGTTTCGAACTGACCGCATGGACCGAAAAAAAAGAGGGTTCTGTGGATGAAATTATGGGGTTTCAGCACAAAACGTTACCTATTGATGCCGTCCAATTCCACCCAGAGTCGATTAAAACAGAACAAGGTCACGAACTGTTGGCTAATTTCTTACGTCGCTAACTTAATAACTAGATTCATTACTGGTTATATTTAGGGTTATTAATCTCTCTGTAATCGTCAAAGATCTCTTTTCTTAACATTTTTTTTCTCTAAAATAAAAAAATCCAAATATGAAAATTTATGCGCAGTTAAAAATACTGCCATACATAAACTGTATGAAATTGCTGCAAAAAGTGATTTAGACAGTAATATTTTGGGGGATTTTATTTATAACAGTGACTAATTAATGAATAAATCGTCAATAATGGGCCTTTCTCGCTGAACAGTAATTGGAAAATAAGTATCAATAGCTATTGAATTAGTTAATAAATTGTTAATACAATGCGAGAGTAGAATAAATCACCAGTTGGCTAATTCATTTGTGGAATTAAAAATGGCCAATAGTACGAATATGGAGTGTTAATCAATGGATAAGAAAGTCGAACGTAATTGGTTCAATGACGTGATGGTACCTTGTTACAACCCTATGGAGATGATTCCTGTTAAAGGCGTTGGCTCTCGAGTATGGGATCAACAAGGTAATGAGTATATCGACTTCGCGGGCGGTATTGCGGTTAGCTGTTTGGGTCATTGTCATCCAGTAATGGTGAATGCGATAACAGAGCAAGCGAATAAGATTTGGCACTTAAGTAACGTTATGACCAATGAGCCTGCGTTACGTTTAGCAAGAAAGCTCACCGAGATCTCATTTGCGGACAAAGTGTTTTTTGCTAATTCGGGTGCAGAAGCGAATGAAGCTGCTCTCAAGCTTGCTCGACGTGTTGCCGTTGACAAATACGGTGATGATAAATCAGAGATTATCGCCTTTAAACAAGGCTTCCATGGGCGAACATTCTTCACCGTAACCGTCGGTGGTCAAGCCGCTTATTCCGATGGCTTTGGTCCGAAACCGGGTAATGTTACTCACCTAGATTATAACGATATTGAAGCGTTTAAAGCGCAAATATCGGATAAAACCTGCGCCGTTATGATGGAGCCACTTCAAGGGGAAGGCGGTATTGTCTCTCCGAGTAAAGAGTTTGCTCAGACTGTTCGTGAATTGTGTGATAAACACAATGCACTTCTCATTTTTGATGAAGTCCAAACGGGTAATGGCCGTACCGGTACCTTTTATGCCTATGAAAGTTTGGGTGTAACGCCAGATATCTTGAGTACAGCAAAATCTTTGGGTGGTGGTATCCCTATTGGCGCCATGTTAACAACGGATGAATTTGCTCCTCACTTAAAAATCGGTACGCACGGTTCAACATACGGTGGTAACCCATTAGCGTGTGCAGTTGCCGAAGCGGTGGTTAATCTTGTAAGCAAACCAGAAACACTTGCTGGAGTGAAAGAAAGAGAAGTTCTGTTCCGCGACGGGCTGGCTAAAATTAATGAGAAATACAATATTTTTGCTGAAATTCGAGGGCAAGGCCTTCTTATCGGTGCTGCTTTGAATGATGAGTGGCAGGGCAGAGCGCGCGATGTGCTTGTTGCCGCAGGCAAAGAAGGCTTAATGTTGTTAGTGGCTGGTGCGAGCGTTGTACGTTTCACGCCTTCACTTGTTATTGACAAAAAAGATATTGAAGAAGGTCTAGCGAAGCTAGATAAGGCTATCGCTTCAATCGTGTAAGAAAAATGGAACTTTGAGTACCTAGTCTCTGGTGACAAACTAGAGTCTAGGAACCATAACTGCGAGGAGTATTGCAGATGCTGGTTGTTAGGCCAATAAAAAATACGGACTATGAAGCGCTACATGTATGTGCTGTCGAGTCTGGTCATGGATTCACATCCCTTCCTGTAAATGAAGAATTGCTGACCAATCGAATCAATAATTCGGTAGAGAGCTTTAGTAAACCGAATGTGACGGAACCCGGTGATGAAGGGTATCTAATGGTTGGCTTTGATTCAGAAACAGGCGAAATAGGCGGTACAACTGGCATAGAGGCATCGATTGGGTGGGATGTTCCATTCTATACCTACCATATTAGTAAAATAGTCCACTCATCTCCTAAGCTTGGTGTGAATAATATTGTTAAGTTACTGACATTTGGTAACAACTACACGGGTTGTTCGGAAGTATGCACATTATTTTTAAGACCAAGTTTTCGTGCTGGCCTCAATGGACGTTTGATGTCTAAGTGCCGATTTTTGATCATGGCAGAGCATCCAGAGCGTTTTTCTGAAACAGTATTCGCTGAAATGCGTGGTGTATCTGATGCTGATGGTAACTCGCCTTTCTGGCAGTGGTTGCAAGAACACTTCTTCTCCATTGACTTCACCTTAGCTGATTACCTGACGGGTATTGGGAAAAAAGGGTTTATTGCAGACCTTATGCCTAAGCTACCTATTTATATCAACTTGCTAAGTAAAGAAGCGCAAGCGGTTATTGGTAAAGTTCACGAGAATACAGTACCGGCACTTAAGCTCTTAAAAAGAGAAGGTTTTGTTTGTCGAGACTATGTCGATATCTTTGACGCAGGTCCGACCGTTGAATGCGATCTAATGAATATTGTGTCCGTGCGAGATTCATTTAAAGCCAAGGTAAAAGTGAGAGAGCATACCAGCTCGCAAGACTATCTGATGATTAACACTTCTTTTGAGAACTTCCGTGGCACAGCGGCGAAAGGCGCTTTTGATAAAGAGACGAATACCGTACTTTTATCGCCCGAAGTGGCAAAGGCATTAGAAGTTAAAGATGATGAATACGTTCGGATGCTCACCCAATAGTGACGCTTGCTTGAGTAAAGTGAAACCGTAAAGATTAAGGAAAAAAGATGGAACAGTGTTCTTCAGTTCAATGGATTGCAAGTCAATGGGTTGCTGGTCAAGGCGAGGCAATGAATTCGACCTCTCCTTATAATGGTAACGTTATTTGGCAAGGTGTTAGTGCGACGTCTGTACAGGTGGAGCAAGCAGTAAAAGCCGCGCGCACTGCATTTGTTGATTGGAAAAAATTAAGCTTTTCAGAGCGAGAGACTTATATTCTTGCTTTTGCTGAAGAAGTGAAGGCAAACAGCGAAGAGATTGCTCAAATTATTGCCAAAGAGACGGGGAAACCTATCTGGGAAACTCGCACTGAAGCGGGTGCGGTTGCGGGTAAAATCGCGATATCTATTCGTGCCTATCATGAGCGTACTGGAAACACACAGCGTGAAGTTGGTGATAATCAAATTGTACTTCGTCACAAACCACTTGGTGTTATGGCTATATTTGGCCCGTATAATTTCCCTGCTCATCTGCCTAACGGACATATGGTACCTGCTCTTTTGGCAGGGAATACGATTGTTTATAAACCGTCTGAACAGACGCCCGCGACAGCTGAACTCATCGTTAAATTATGGGAGAGAGCTGGGTTACCAACAGGGGTTATTAACCTTGTGCAGGGGGCGAAGGAGACCGGTGTAGCACTTGCCGAATCGAAAGGCATCGATGGTTTACTCTTCACCGGAAGTGCAAATACTGGCCATATCCTTCATCGACAGTTTGCTGGTCAACCTGACAAAATGCTTGCTCTAGAGATGGGCGGGAATAATCCGATGGTGATCTCCGAGCGTTATGGCGACCTCGATTCTACGGTCTATACCATTGTGCAATCCGCATTTATAAGTGCAGGTCAACGTTGTACTTGTGCTCGTCGCTTATATGTACCGGTAGGCGAAAAGGGCGATGTATTAATCAAAAAATTGACTGAAGCGACGAATAATATTTTGGTTGATGAACCATTTGCTGAGCCTCAACCTTTTATGGGGCCGCAGATCTCTGTCCAAGCCGCAGCATTTATAATAAATGCTCAAGCCAACCTCTTAAAGCTGGGTGCAGAATCAATCATTGAAGCAAAGCATACTAGCGCAGCCTTTGTAACGCCGGGTCTAATTGATGTGACCAAAATTGAATCTTTGCCAGATGAAGAATATTTCGGACCGCTTCTACAAGTTGTGCGTTATGAAGGGCTAGAGAAAGCCGTTGAGCTTGCCAATGATACTCGTTTTGGCCTGTCAGCAGGGTTAGTGTCTACTGACGACGGTGAGTGGGAGTATTTTGTTGATCATATACGAGCTGGTATCGTAAACCGTAATCGTCAATTAACTGGAGCAAGCGGTGATGCACCGTTTGGTGGACCTGGAGCCTCTGGTAACCTACGACCAAGTGCCTATTATGCCGCTGACTATTGTGCGTATCCAATGGCTTCGATGGAAGGAAGTGAAACATTACTGCCAACAACGTTGAGCCCGGGTGTCAAACTTTAATAGAAAAAACTTAGAGCGTCCAAGATTCATTTTTGATTTAAACCAAGGAGGTATTATGTCACCTAGCATACTGTTTCAGTCCTTATGGAACGATTATATTGAACGACTTTGCCCTTCTGCAGATAAAGTTCATGACCTGCTTGAGGAGGGAGAGGATCTTATCAATGACCATATTGCTTTGCGTACTTTCTCATTGGCTCCACTTGGATTAGAGGTGTTAGCAAAACCATTTCTGGATCTTGGTTATAAAGCGTGCGGTGACTATGTTTTTGAAAGCAAAAACCTGACGGCAAAGCATTACGAGCACCCTGATAAGACTCAACCTAAAGTGTTTATTAGTCAATTGGAGGTGGGATTATGCTCACCACAACTGCAATCAATTGTTGAAAAATTAGTTCTTCAGGTCGATCCTGAAAAGCTAACCAGTAGCGATTTTCTTCATCATGGCCGTTTGTGGAATATTAGCCATGAGGATTATTTACTATTATCCAAAGAAAGCGAATACGCTGCTTGGTTAGCTGCGCATGGTTATGGCGCGAATCATTTTACAGTGAGCGTGAATCAGCTTAATGCTTTCTCTAGCGTGAAGGCCGTTAATGATCATTTAAGAGTTGCGGGCTTTGCTATTAATGAGTCGGGTGGGGAAGTAAAGGGTTCAGCGGAAGTGCTGCTAGAACAGTCTTCCACAATGGCTGATAAAGTCCCCGTGCCATTTTCTGATGGAAAGCAGGTTATTCCCGGTGGGTTCTATGAATTTGCTTTAAGGTATCCGATGAACAACGGCGAGTTGTATCAAGGTTTTGTTGCGGCTTCTGCCGATAAGATATTTGAGAGTACGGATACGTAAGGTGGGTCGGTGACTTCCTTTAATTCCGCCATCCTCACTAATCCCCGTCATCCCCACGAAAGTGGGGACCTAAACTATTGAATGCAAACGTACATCGATTGGTGTTATTCCAACCCCAAATCTAATGGCGTTTTACTTGGTCTGCCACCAATCTCTCTGGTTAGCTTCGGTACGATATACCCAGAAACACGAGTAATGATCTCTGCCATAATCTGTTTTGCTTCTTGGTCACTAACATAGAAGTGAGCAGCCCCTTGGACCTTGTCCAATACATGTAAATAGTATGGTTGGACACCCACATCAAATAACCTTTCATTGAGGTTAACTTGAGCGTCGACACTGTCATTAACCCCTTTTAGCAAGACGGATTGATTGAGCAGATGTGCACCAGAAGACCTGAGCTTACCTAAAGCATTCGCGAGTGGTTCATCTATCTCGTTGGCATGATTAATATGAGAAACAAAGACAACCTGTAATCTTGTATTGCGGAAAATTTGGCAGAGCTTTTCGGTGATTCGAGAAGGGATGACAACAGGCAAACGAGAGTGAATTCTCAAACGCTTGATATGCTTGAACTCCCTTAGTGCATCAATGAGCCACTCTAATTCATGGTCTTTTGCCATTAATGGGTCGCCACCAGATAATATCACTTCGTTAAGTTCTGTGTGCTCGGCTATATAGTTAAGGCTTTGCTGCCAGACAACTTTGTTTCCTTTATTGTCGCTGTAAGGAAAATGCCGTCTAAAACAGTATCGACAATTAATCGCACAGCCTCCCTTCAGTATCAGTAAGGCTCGGTTACGGTACTTGTGTAAAATGCCTGGGTTTTCATTTTCTTGCTCTTCCAACGGATCAGAAGAGTAACCATCATGAATCTCTAACTCTTCACTAACGGGTAGAACTTGGCGAAGAAGTGGATCATGGATATTTCCTTTCTCCATTTTGTCGACAAAGCTTTGAGGAACTCTTTGTGAGAACTGTTTTCTTGCGGTGAAGTTTATCTGGCCATTTTTATCTTTAGGCCACTGAGATTGAGGAATTCCAAGCTTTTTAAGTAATATTTCAGGATCGGAGATCGCATTCGTTAGTTCAATCAGCCAGTTTTGCTCAACAGCGACGGTTTTTAGGGGTATGATATGCGACATTAAAGTTTAACTCGAAGAAAATTTAAGAGGACAAAATGGCTACAGTTAGCACTAATGAATTCAAAGGCGGTCTTAAGCTAATGCTTGATAACGAGCCTAGTGTAATCCTTGAAAACGAATACGTAAAACCGGGTAAAGGGCAAGCATTTAACCGTGTGAAAATTCGTAAACTTCTTTCTGGTAAGGTGCTAGAGAAAACATTTAAGTCTGGCGAAAGTTTTGAACAAGCAGACGTGATGGATATTGATCTAGACTACCTGTACTCAGATGGTGAATTCTATCACTTTATGGACGCAGAAACATTCGAACAAACTGCGGCAGATGTAAAAGCAGTTGGTGATAGCGCTAAGTGGTTGGTTGAGAACAATACTTGTATGGTTACTTTATGGAATGGTAATCCTATCACGATAACGCCACCTAACTTTGTTGAACTAGAAGTCACTGAAACCGACCCCGGTCTTAAAGGTGATACTGCTGGTACCGGCGGGAAACCTGCAACACTCATTACAGGTGCAGTCGTTCGTGTTCCTCTATTTATCCAAATTGGTGAAATAATTAAAGTTGATACTCGTTCTGGTGAATATGTAGGGCGCGTTAAGTAAACGGTATTTTAGAAAGAAGAAAGGGATTGATGTTTTATCATCAATCCCTTTTTTATCGTCATAAGATTTAAATCATAAAGATAAAAATCACACTCAATGCTGAAATCAAACCAGCGATAAAGTAGCAAACAACTTTACCAACCACACCAGTGTGCAGTTTTAGGTCGTGCATACCGTGGTGAACACGGTGCATGGCATGCCACATTGGAAGGGCGAGTGTTCCGATGATAAAGAGGGCGCCAATAAAGCTGGTTGCAAAATCGGCAACGCGCTCATAACTCATCGCTTCCGCATCAATAATTCCGAGGGGGGCAAGGATACCTATCACCAATACGGTAATTGGGGTGATCATGGCAAACCAGGTACCACCGGCACCAAATAGACCCCACCATACGGGCTCGTCTGAACGTTTTGGATGTTTATTAACCACAATGAGCTCCTTATACGATGATGAGTACGATTAATGAGATAGCAGCAACGGCTGCCCACTGACCAAGCACAATAATCTTCGTGTCCACGAGTTTGCCTTTCAATCGAATCGGCATCACTTGTGGGAACATCGTAAAGAATGTGTGTGCGTGGTACAGGCTCCCGGCTAACGAGACGATATTGATCGCCACGACAACAGGGTTCGCCATAAAGGTTAGCCAAGCGTCCCATGATTCGGGGCCTTTAACTAAGCTGCCTAGCCCGAAAGTTAGGCACAGTGTGAAAAATATAATGGGTAATACAGTCGCTTCACGGATCATGTACATGCGGTAGAAATTGCTCTTCTGCCACCATGTTGCTTTCATTTCGCGAACGTAAGGTTTACGGTTACTCATCCTTAGTTCTCCTGAGGTTTAAGCATAGCAATCACAAAGTCTTTAGAAGACTCAACTTTACCTTGGTTTACCGCCGCGGCAGGATCAACACTCTTCGGACAGACATCAGAGCAGAAGCCGACAAATGTACAGCCCCACACGCCATTGTCACCGTTAAGTAGCTCCATGCGCTCTTCTTTACCATTGTCACGGCTATCTAAGTTGTAGCGGTGAGCAAGCGCGATGGCCGCAGGGCCAAGGAACTCTGGGTTCAGACCAAACTGAGGACAAGCGGCGTAACAAAGGCCACAGTTGATACAAGCAGCAAACTGCTTATATTTTGCCATTTGTTGTGGTGTTTGGTTGTTTGGACCATCTTCCGGTGTGCGGTCATTACCGATAATATAAGGCTTAAGTGCTTCAAGACGTTCGATGAACGGCGTCATGTCGACGATTAAGTCTTTCTCGATAGGGAAGTTGGCTAACGGCTCAATCAAAAGACCGTCAGGGTAATCACGTAAAAACGTTTTACAGGCCAACTTAGGATAGTTGTTTACCATCATGCCGCATGAGCCACAGATAGCCATACGACAAGACCAGCGATAGGACAGGTCTTTATCTAGGTTATCTTTGATGTAGCCCAGTGCGTCAAGCACGGACATCGTGTCATCGAAAGGAACTTCGAAGGTTTGCTTATAAGGCTCGGCGTCTTTTTCTGGATCGTAACGCAGAATATCGACTTTTTGAATTCTAGTGCCCGTCATTACTTCTGCTCCTCTGCGGCTTGTGCGTCTACGGCTTCTTTCGCCGCCGCTTCTTCTGCTGCTGCCCCATACAGGCGAGCTTTAGGTTGAGATTTCGTGATAGTAACATCACTGTATTCAATCGTTGGTGCGCGTCCTTCGTTGAAGAGCGCAAGTGAGTGCTTCAAGTAGTTCACATCGTCACGTTCGGTACAGCCTTCATCTAAACGTTGGTGCGCCCCGCGAGATTCACGACGAAGAATAGCCGAGTGGGCCATTGCTTCTGCCACTTCAAGGCCATAACCGATCTCAATGGCATAAAGAAGGTCGGTGTTGAACACCTTTCCTCGGTCTTTAATGCTGATTTTCTTATAACGCTCTTTCAGCTCGGTCAGCTTATCCATGGTCTCTTGAATGAGATCTTCGCGGCGGTAAATACCACAGCCCGCTTCCATAGAGTGGCCCATTTCTGTTCGAATGGTTGACCAGCTTTCATCGCCTTCTTGGTCCATCAATCCTTGGATACGTGCTTCTACCGCTTTCACTTGTTTTTCAATCGCGTCGTCGTTCCAGCCGGTAAACGTTTCAGCACGTTTCACCGCACTTTCGCCTGCCACGCGGCCAAATACCACGAACTCCGCCAACGAGTTTGAGCCTAAGCGGTTTGCACCATGTAGACCTGAAGAGGCACATTCACCCACGGCAAAGAGACCTTTGATTTTCGTTTCACAACTCGGATCGGTTTCAATCCCACCCATGGTGTAGTGAACCGTTGGACGAATTGGGATCGGCTCTTTTGCCGGATCGACGTTAACATACGCCTTCGACAGCTCACAAATAAACGGCAGACGCTCTTGAAGGTATTCTTCACCTAAGTGTCTCAGGTCTAGGTGCACCACATCGCCAAGGGGATGGTCGATGGTGTTGCCTTTTTGTTGCTCGTGCCAAAACGCTTGAGAAACTTTGTCTCGAGGACCCAGTTCCATATATTTGTTTTTCGGCTCTCCAACCGGGGTTTCCGGTCCCATTCCATAATCTTGTAGATAACGGTAACCATTTTTATTGACGATGATGCCGCCTTCGCCACGACAACCTTCGGTCATCAAGATACCCGTACCAGGAAGGCCAGTTGGGTGATATTGAACAAACTCCATATCACGCAAAGGCACACCGTGGCGATACGCCAATGCCATACCGTCGCCGGTAACAATGCCACCGTTGGTGTTGGTGTTATAAACCCGTCCCGCGCCACCCGTGGCCAGTACGACAGACTTCGCTTTAATCGTAACAAGCTCGCCTTCGGACATGTGAATCGCAACCAAACCTTGAATCTCATCGTTTTCAACCAGTAGGTCAACCACGAAGTACTCATCAAATCGTTTGATTTGATTGTACTTGATAGAGGTTTGAAAAAGCGTATGCAGCATATGGAAGCCTGTTTTATCTGCGGCAAACCATGTGCGTTCTACTTTCATTCCTCCAAAGCGACGGACGTTCACTTCACCGTTTTCTTTCCGGCTCCATGGACACCCCCATTGCTCCATTTGGATCATTTCTCTTGTTGCGTTTTCAACAAAATATTCAACGACATTCTGTTCACATAACCAGTCACCACCGCCAACAGTATCGTTGAAGTGGTTATCGAGTGAATCTTCATCTTTGATGACGGCGGCAGAGCCACCTTCAGCGGCGACAGTATGTGAACGCATTGGGTAGACTTTTGAAATCAGGGCTACTTCTAGCTCAGGATTTGCTTCAGCCGCTGCGATTGCAGTTCGAAGACCAGCGCCACCGGCGCCGATCACTGCGATATCTGTGGTAATTATTTGCACAGTTATCCTCCAGTGTGTGTATTTGCAAAGTAATAGAGATGAACTTAAGCCCATCACTGTATGCGATGCGTATTTAGTTTTAAATTATTTTTTGACCTGAAACTAGTTTACGGGAGCGATGTCAGGAATAAATTGATATTGGCGGTTTTTTATCGTAGAAATATGACAACAAACTTGGCATTTATTGAATGTGTGATGCTCATCACTGAGATGCGTTTTATGAATTTAACTTTCAACGTGTGTCATTTAGCTTTGAATACATACCAATCACTTACACGGACTTAGAAATATGAATAAAGAAAGCTGGCAACCTAGCGCGAGTATTGATTCGCTCAAATTAAGAGCGAAATTGATTGCTGATATTCGACATTTCTTTGTCACTAGGGACGTACTTGAAGTGGATACGCCAGCAATCAGCCATGCGACCGTGACGGATATACATTTACATACCTTTAAAACAGACTTTATTGGTCCTGGTTATGCTGGTGGACAAGCATTATATCTAATGACGAGTCCAGAATTTCATATGAAACGGTTATTAGCGGCGGGTAGTGGCTCTATTTATCAGATTTGTAAGTCTTTTCGAAATGAGGAAAATGGACGCTATCATAATCCGGAATTCACCATGTTGGAATGGTATCGAATAGGGTTTGACCATCACGATTTGATGGATGAAATGGACGAGTTATTACAGCTTATATTGAATACTGGAAAATCGGTTCGGATTACTTATCAACAAGCGTTTTTGAGTACATTAGAGGTGTGTCCGCTTGAAGCCTCTATGCAGGAACTAAAAGAGGCAGCAGCTACATTGGGTTTAGGTGATATTGCGGGCCCTGAACAAAACAGAGACACCTTGTTGCAGTTGCTGTTCAGTTTAGGTGTTGAATCTAAAATTGGATTGCAAAGTCCCGTATTTGTTTATGATTTCCCTGCTACTCAAGCTGCTTTGGCTAAAATTAATTCAAGTGATCCTAGGGTAGCTGACCGATTTGAGGTTTACTTTAAAGGTGTTGAATTAGCTAACGGTTTTCATGAATTGGACGACCCACAAGAGCAACTCTCTAGGTTCATAGAAGATAATCAAAAACGTAGAGAACAAGGTTTAGACATGCAGCCTATTGATTATCATCTCATTGATGCATTGAAGGCAGGTTTGCCAGCTTGTGCCGGCGTTGCATTGGGTATTGATAGGCTAGTGATGCTCGCTCAGGGAAAAGAACACATTGATGAAGTAACCGCGTTTTCTTTTCCAAGAGCCTGATGATAGATATAAGATTGTGAAAGCGCACGGTTCAATAATCTCATGACTAACTTACTAATATCCCAGTACCTGCAACGGCCAAAATGGCACCTAACCATGCGAATCGATTTGGTCTCTGTCTTAGATAGAACCATAAGATGGGTAGAATCATAATCGGGGTCGTTGAAGAGAGTAAGGCGACCATTCCTACATTGCCGTCTCTTAGCGCATAAAGAATGAGCGTCATCCCAATCGCCATCGCTAAGAAGCCGCTGATAAAAGTCACTCCCAATACCCTTATCGTTATTGGTTTACTTGACCTCGCTATTTTTGAACCTGTCGCCCTGAGTAATGCATGGGCTAAGAATGCAGCGATCATTCGGATGGCGGATGCAGCAACAGGATCAATGGCGGTTTGCATAACGGGTTTGGCAATGATGCCCCCAAGAGCCTGACAAATAGCTGCGAGTAAGCCAAGAGAAACACCAATCCATACATTGCCTCTAATCGCTTCCCAGTCGTGCTGACCTTGTTTTTTCTTACCAAAAAATATAGCGGTAAGAACGCCGGCGAATACCAAACTTGCCCCTACGAACTCAATGTTGCTCATCGTTTCGCTGAAAAGAAAATAGCCGAGAATGGAAGAGAATACGGCGTGACAGGCGAACAATAGCCCGGCTTGTCTTGGCCCCATTCTATTCATACAGGCAAACAGTGCGGTATCTCCGATAAAAATACCAATCAATCCAGATAAAACCATGGGGGTAACATGAACCGAGGTTACTGTGAACCAGCCACCAGTAAATGAGGCCATAATGGTCAAAATTATGGCCGTACAACCCATACGCCATCGACTATAAGAAAACGCACCCAAGTGGCGGGCCGGGACGACAGAGATTATGCTGGAGATTGCCCACAAAAAAGCTGCAGCTAGGGCTAGCCACTCATATGACATAGTGATTTCTAAGCATTACATTGAATGGATCAACTATGCCGTAAAAATCACGCCACAACTAGATCCGAGTGAGTAATAGTTTTAGTTTTAAGGAAAATGTGTTTAAGCGCAAAATGGATTATCAGCGTAAATAGACATTAACCATTTTTTACAATACAGCAGATAAAATAGACGAAGCCAGTAGATGCTTGCTACTGGCTTCGTCTGTCGACCACTATGAGACTAAAAGACTTTAAGTCATAATGAGTACGGCTACATAAACAATTAGCAGCCCGACTACCCCCATAATAATCCCCATTTTTGCCATATCCTTACTTTCAATAAGCCCTGTGGAATAAGCAAGCGAGTTAGGCGGGGTAGAAACCGGCAGTATCATACCGAGTGATGCAGAGAACGCGACGACGACGAGCAGGCCTTGTATTCCACCTATTGCAGATAAACTCTCCATAGAGGCACCGATAGCCGCTGCGATAGGCATAAGCAGGTTAGCTGTTGCGGTATTGGACATAAAGTTAGCCATGAGCCAACAGACAAGAGAAAGCGTAATAACAACAGCAAAGGGCGACAACGCGCTATAGTCAATAGCATGAGCAAGTGCAACGGCAAGCCCCGTCTTATCTAGGCCAATACCAATAGCGATACCCCCTGCAACTAACCACAGTACATCCCAGTTAATCTGTTTAAGTTCTTGTTTACCCATGATGCCTGTTAGCGTAAATACGGCCAAAGGAATAATAGATACCACGTACGTATTCATGCCGTGAAGCTTGGTGGTCATCCAAAGTAATATTGTCGCGGCAAAGGTGATGTAAACGACAATAGCTCGCCAACTTTTTTTAAACGTACCATCTAATTTGAGAACCATCGTTTTTTGCGATGAAGGAAAAAACTTCTGTAATAAGAACCAAGCCAGTGTTAACTGGATAACGACAAACGGTAAGCCCATCATCATCCAGGATAAGAAATCAATACTGTTCTCTCCAGTGAGGTACTGAAGCGCTATGGCGTTTGGTGGGGTGCCGATCGGTGTCGCGATACCACCTGTATTGGCAGCAATCGGTACACATAGAACGAGAGCTTTAATGCCTAAGTCCCCTTTAGGAGCTGATGCAACGATAGGACCAAGCAATGCGAGCATCATTACGGTTGTTGCTGTGTTGGACATAAACATGGAAAAAACAGCGGTAATAAGCATTAAACCAAGCATGATGAAGCGTGGTTCTGTTCCAAATGGTTTTAATAAGACACGCGCTAGGTTGTTATCAAGCTCGTATTTGGACGCCGCAATCGCTAGTGCGAATCCTCCCATAAAAAGGATGATGATTGGCGATGAAAAAGCACTGAAAATATCGGTGTATTTCATCAACTCTCCTAGCTCATGACCTTCAGGAGGGGTTCGAAATAGATGTAAACCTTTATTTGAAATCATGATTAATTCTAGGGCAATGATTAAGATAGAGGTTGCAAATACAGGTACAGGTTCCAGCACCCAAAGTAGGGCGGCTAGAAGGAATATGGCAAGTAACCGATGTTGAATAAGGGTAAGGTTATCTATCGGAATCGAATCTATTGGTAGCATGAGAACAAGCGAAGGTATGGCAAAGCAAATGAGTAGCTTGATCAAAATCCCAATATCAAATTTTTTCTTCATCTTACATACAACCCCATAAGTGTGACCCAGCAGCTAAGTTTGCATTCTCATATTTCTATTTCGCGACGTAGCCTAAGGCAGAAAGTTAAAAGTGTCTGCAACCTAGCATAAAGTAAGCGGTTTTTTGTTACTAAGATCAGCTTGGTGTTTTGAAAATGAAAATAGATTTTTTGTAAGGGATGTGTTTTTAGTCAAATTATAAGACGAATTTTATTCAGGTTTTGTCACGGGGGCACAGTAGGTATTAATAATGAAGTAGATGTCAGGTTACATTATTGCTCGTAACCCGACATTCAGGTGATTTGGCATCTATTTGATGTTGGCGTATGCCGTACCCAACTTCGTTGAAACACCGTTGTCCATGCTAGCGTCAAAGTCGATAGCATCTTTACTGAATAAGTTAATTACAGTAGAGCCAAGTTTAAATCGACCCATCTCATCGCCTTTCTTCAGAACGACTGAGGTATTGCCATTTGCTGGGTAATCCCAGCAATATACAGTGTTGCCTCGTGGTGGAGTTACCGTTCCGGCCCAAATGAGCTCAATGCTACCAACAATCGTGGCCCCTACCAATACTTGTGCTAACGGGCCGAACTTGGTGTCAAAAATACAGACAACCCGTTCATTACGAGCAAATAAGTTTGGGATATTTTCAGCGGTTAATGGGTTTACGGAATATAAGTCACCCGGTACATAGATCATTTTACGTAGTACGCCGTCGCATGGCATATGAACACGGTGATAATCGCTAGGAGATAGATAAAGAGTCGCAAAGCTACCATCTTCAAATTCATCATACAGCGTTGTATCTCCACCTAGGAGTTCTAGTGCTGAAAAATTATGAGATTTAGCTTGGATTATCTGGCCATTTTCGATAGGACCGAACTGACTGACACAAGCATCTGCTGGATGCGTTATAACTTGTGTATCATCATTCAAAATACGCGCGTCTGTTTTAAGTTCACGTACAAAGAAATCATTGAATGTTTTAAAGTATGCTGGATCGGAATGCAGCGCTTCATCCATATTTATTTTGTATTGCTTAATAAACATGGTGATCAATGCGGTCGTAACACGACCTAATTTGGCTGATGCCAATTTACCTACTACACGAGTGATCGCGTGCTTTGGTGCCCACAATTGAAACCAAATTTTAATTTTATCTGATAAAGTCATATCTATTTTAAAAACTCATTGTTTAGACGCAGATGTTACTTAATTTATGAGAAATTGTCAGTATTTCTGCGATGTCACATCGTGCCATGGTATTTGTATCTAAAATGTAACGTGCAGAGTATAGACAATATTTATCAATCTGCTTTTTTGTTTCGAGAGTATTGGCGGTTGGCTTTGTTTTCACCCATGCTGTCAATTATTCGGTGATAGCTGTTAAATCGTTCACGACTTATTTCGCCTGCTTCTACCGCTTTTTTGAGCATGCAACCGGGATCATCAAGATGTTTGCAATCTCTAAATTTGCATTCACCTAAGCGAGACTTAAATTCTACAAAGGCTTGGGTAACTTCATCTGCTTCGAGGTGCCATAATCCAAACTCTCTAATGCCTGGTGAATCAATAAGGTCACCACCTGTTGATATATGGTACAAGCGTGCAGCTGTCGTCGTGTGTTGACCTAATCCCGAGTTAGTAGAGACTGCCCCCTCTTCTATATCAACCTCTGGCATTAGTGCGTTGACTAAGCTGGATTTGCCAACCCCTGATTGACCGACGAAAACGTTAATTCTATTTCGTAATTCAGCCTCAAAAGCGTCGATACCATAACCAGTTTCTTTACTGACAAAGAGTACTTTATAGCCAATTTTTTCGTAGGTTTGTAGCTGAATTGCATACTCTTTTATTTGTTCTTCGTTTAGAAGATCAATCTTGTTCAGTACGATTAAAGGCGATATTTTTAATGTCTCAGAAGCGATCAAATATCGGTCAATAATATTGAGAGACAACTCAGGTAAAACAGAAGATACAATAACCATCTGGTCAACGTTGGCGGCGACTGGTTTTAGGCCATCATAGTAATCTGGCCGAGTTAAAACAGACTCTCTTGGCTCGACCGCTTCTACGACACCTGAAATGCCAGCCATAGATTCAAGTCCAGCGCGCCAAATAACTTTGTCACCAGAAACTAAGCTTTCAATTCCTCGACGCAAATTACAACGATGAATTTCTTTTGTTTCTAGGTCTTCAATATCAGCATGTTGGCCAAAGCGAGTGATAACCAAGCCTACTTTAGTAGTACCTAGCATCTCTTCATCCCAGTGGATGGTTTTTTCTTGCTTTAGTCTTTTGCTCTGGTTGGAACGAACACGTCGAACCTGACCTTTAGTTAGCTTATTCTTCTTAGTCACGTTTACCTTTAGCTCATTCTAGGCTTTATCACTATCTGTTGGACGAGTATGATACCTCTTTTACAGGCAAAATAGGCAATTCATCTATGTCATTCAGCGATCAAAACTTAATTTGGGTCGATCTTGAAATGACGGGTTTAGACCCGGAGCAACACAAGATCATTGAAATAGCGACAATTGTTACTGATAGCGAGTTAAACATTCTTGCTCAAGGCCCTGTCCTTGCAATCCATCAATCGGATCAAGAATTAGAGAAAATGGATGATTGGTGCACAAATACACACACCAATAGTGGATTGGTTACTCGTGTAAAATCGAGCGACATTGATGAAAGTGAGGCAATAAAGCAAACCATCACCTTCTTAGAAGAATGGGTACCGAAAGGTAAGTCGCCTATTTGTGGGAATAGTATTGGGCAAGATCGACGTTTTTTATACAAACATATGCCTTTACTCGAAGAGTATTTCCACTATCGTTATGTCGATGTGAGTACATTGAAAGAGCTGACTCGTCGTTGGAAACCGGAAGTGTTGGATGGTTTTGAGAAAACCGGAAGTCATTTAGCGTTAGATGATATTAAAGAATCTATTGCGGAACTAAAATATTACAGAAGTACGATTTTCTCTATCTAACAAATTGATATCGATTTAACGACTCTAATTTTTAATGCAAAAATGGTGTCGTTAAGCTGTTTTTTACGTTGCAATTTATGAATTTATAATTTGCTTATCGTGTTTATTGATGCATTTCTGTTTTTATTGGTTCATTTTTCATCAAACAGCAAGAAAATGAATTATTTTTGTAATAAGGACTTGCATCACAAAAAAATGCTCTTATAATTCGCAGCCCTGAACGACGAAAGACGTACAGAGTGCGACACTAGCTCAGTTGGTAGAGCGCAACCTTGCCAAGGTTGAGGTCATCGGTTCGAACCCGATGTGTCGCTCCAGATTTTTATTTGTTGTTAAAAACAAATAAAAAGTTCTCACGGTACTTAACGGTGATGCTTAGTTTGATAAGTAAGAAGTATACGGACGCGGGGTGGAGCAGTTTGGTAGCTCGTCGGGCTCATAACCCGAAGGTCGTTGGTTCAAATCCAGCCCCCGCAACCAATTTTAGATGGCTTGAATATTTTCAGGTTGTCATTGCGACACTAGCTCAGTTGGTAGAGCGCAACCTTGCCAAGGTTGAGGTCATCGGTTCGAACCCGATGTGTCGCTCCAGATTGCTATTTGTTGTTAAAAACAAATAAAAAGTTCTCACGGTACTTAACGGTGATGCTTAGTTTGATAAGTAAGAAGTATACGGACGCGGGGTGGAGCAGTTTGGTAGCTCGTCGGGCTCATAACCCGAAGGTCGTTGGTTCAAATCCAGCCCCCGCAACCAATTTTAGATAGCTTGAATATTTTCAGGTTATCATTGCGACACTAGCTCAGTTGGTAGAGCGCAACCTTGCCAAGGTTGAGGTCATCGGTTCGAACCCGATGTGTCGCTCCAGATTGTTATTTGTTGTTAAAAACAGATAAAAAGTTCTCACGGTACTTAACGGTGATGCTTAGTTTGATAAGTAATAAGTATACGGACGCGGGGTGGAGCAGTTTGGTAGCTCGTCGGGCTCATAACCCGAAGGTCGTTGGTTCAAATCCAGCCCCCGCAACCAATTTTAGGTTCTCACGGTACTTAACGGTGATGCTTAGATTTATAAGCAAGAAGTATACGGACGCGGGGTGGAGCAGTTTGGTAGCTCGTCGGGCTCATAACCCGAAGGTCGTTGGTTCAAATCCAGCCCCCGCAACCATTTTCAAGTTCTCACGGTACTTAACGGTGATGCTTAGTTTTATAAGTAAGAAGTATACGGACGCGGGGTGGAGCAGTTTGGTAGCTCGTCGGGCTCATAACCCGAAGGTCGTTGGTTCAAATCCAGCCCCCGCAACCAATTTTAAACAATTTGAAAGCGTTATTCCCATCACCTTCAAGCTGTTATTAAGTAGTTTATTTCAAACGCTCTTTTTCCTAATGCTGTGAAGCATTACTCCCCATGAAAATGTACCTCACTAGTTTTATACTGCTAGCTTTTCCACCGCTTAAACTCAAGCGGAATGGACGTTTCCTATCATTTAAGAAAAATAATCAACAGACTTATCCACTTATTTTTTTCTGTGGATAACCTAGTGAATAAAAGTCAGATCGACTAAAAAAAAGCAAATACTCCGCAAGATCCTCTATCTGTCATACTGAGTTGCATATCTCCAAGTTTTAACGCAACAGTATGTTTTATAAGGATTATTGGTGGGTTTGATGAGGTTAAGGTAAAAAAAGAAAGGATCATTAACTTGTTGTTTATTGATCTTCGTCATTTCTTTGATTTGTGTTTAACTTTTTTAATCGAAATGTTTTGAGGGGTGACAAAAGGTTTTTTCCACATTCTCAGCTTTGCGAACGATATCAATCAAGCATCTTAGGCTAAGCATCTCTGGGCAATCCTTTTTGTACTACTCTAATCAGACGTTTTGTTTTATTGGATAGGGTTGATATGTGTTTATTGTTCGTATTCGCACTTGGTACGTGTTTCATCTGTTCTTCTATCGCCCAGTGCACATGATCATCCAGTATCGGAGTGAGTCCCAGTTTATCTTCCAATGCCCAAACAATGTCTTGGGAGTATGGGGCGTTGCCTAAGGCAATAGAAATATTACGCAACCATTGAGTGTACCCAATTCGGCGTATAGCGGAACCTTCCATATTTTTAAGGAACTCTTTTTCGTTCCAAGAGAACAGTGTTAATAAATCTGGTGACGCAAAATAGGTTCGACGGTGAAAATCTTGTTGTTGCGTTAGATCTGAAAAACGGTTCCATGGACAGACAAGCTGACAATCATCACAACCATAGATGCGATTACCTATGGCCTTTCGATATTCCGTAGGAATAATGCCGTCATATTCGATAGTAAGATATGAGATACATTTTCTAGCATCTACAACGCCATCTTCAATAATGGCCTGAGTCGGACAGGAAGTGATACACGCATTACACTTACCACATTCATTTTCGACGACATCATCGACAGGTAGAGGGATATCGACAAGAAGTTCACCTAAGAAAAACCACGAACCTGCAGTGCGATTAATAATGAGGGAATGCTTTCCTGTCCAACCAATGCCGGCTTTTTCGGCTAAAGGTCGTTCTAATATTGGTGCGGAGTCGACAAAGGGGCGGTACCCCATGGTGCCAACTTCAATTTCTATCATTTTACCTAATTGGTTTAACTTGTTTCTTACCAACTTGTGATAGTCGCGCCCTAAAGAATACCGGCTAATGTACCCTTGAGTAGGGTTATTAAGGTTACTCGCAAACTGGGCTTCTGGAGGAAGATAATTCATGCGAACACTGATTACTCGGACTGTTCCCGGAAGAAGTTCGTCTGGGCGAGAACGCATTGTGCCGTGGCGTGACATCCATTCCATCTCTCCATGATATCCTGCCTTTAACCAATTAAGCATTGCCTCTTCATGTTGAGATAGGTCAACATCACAAATACCAATTTGTTGAAAACCAAGCTCTTTGCCCCACTGTTTGATTTTTTCTGCTAAAGCTAGGTAGTTCATAAGAATAGTTAGATAGATGAAGGATTAGTAATTTTACCTGAATTAGCGTGATAGAGCTATTCAAGTGGGTTAAGGTAAAGGTGAGTAAATATAACGAAGCTTACAATTTTTCCTTTCAGGTCTTGTCTCTCAAATCAAACACGATTTACTATTCTGAACCTTTTGATTTATATACAGTGACTTTTGATTTATATATAGTGACTTTTGATTTATAAATAGTTGAAAAACTATTCCTAACTAGGCTGGGAATGGCGTTCATTAGGATAAAATACTACCATCATCACTAGTGGCTTAATGTGTAATATGAATACAAAACAATTTAATTTAATAGACGAACAAGCTACCATCGAAATGGGAAGTGAGCTCGCACAATTATGTTCAAAGCAGACCACTATTTATTTACATGGTGATTTGGGTGCGGGTAAAACGACATTCAGTCGTGGTTTTGTTAAAGCGCTTGGACATCAAGGTCATGTAAAAAGTCCTACCTATACGTTGGTTGAACCTTATCAATTAAAGGATTGGCAAGTTTATCACTTTGACCTATACCGCTTAGCGGATCCAGAAGAATTGGAATTTATGGGAATTAGAGATTATTTCACGCCAGACGCTATCTGTTTGGTTGAGTGGCCTGAAAAAGGTGAAGGTTTATTGCCCAAAGCAGATTTGGACATTGAATTACGCTATCTAGGAGAGCAAAGAATTGCGCTTCTGATAGCAAATAATGACTATGGAAATATGTTGCTTAATCGTTTGGAGTTGTCTTGATCTGTAAGCAAATCAGAGCCTTTTATGTGTTCATCACCAGTTTATTATTAATGGTGGCATCTAATGCGTTTTCTAATGAACTGGAAAGCGTGCGTGTTTGGCCTTCGCCAGATGAAACTCGAGTCGTCGTCGATCTGAAATCCGAAGTGGATTTCAGTTATTTCACGCTATCTAGCCCATATAGAGTGGTGGTAGATTTAAAAAATACGAACCTTACCGCTAAGCTGCCTGTTTTAGTTAAAGACAGTAAGATACTCGCAAAAATCAGAAGCAGCACTGCGCCGTCTAAAGGCACGTACCGATTGGTTTTTGAATTAAAAGCAAAAGTCACTCCAAATCTATTCAAACTCAAGCCCACACCTGGTGGACAATATGGGCATCGCCTTGTTGTTGATTTACCGCATTCGTCAAAATCTAGTTTAAAACCGAATCAACCAGTAAGCAACGCCTCCGCAACAGCAGTCAGTAAAGATGCGTCCCAGTTGGCCGGAAATGCAGACATTATCGTTGCGATAGATGCAGGGCATGGTGGTGAAGACCCCGGTTCTATAGGCCCCACTAAAAAATACGAAAAACATGCGACATTGAGTATCTCTAGAAAGATAGCAGAGCAACTCAATAGTGTTCCTGGAGTTAAGGCGGTAATGACTCGAAAAGGAGACTACTTTGTTAATCTTAATAAACGTTCTGATATTGCTAGAAGCAGCAAAGCACATTTACTCGTTTCTATACACGCCGATAGTTTCAGATCGGCTAAACCGAGAGGTGGTTCTGTGTTTGTGCTCAATACTCGCAGAGCCAATACCGAAATTTCGAGATGGGTAGAGAAACATGAAGAACAGTCAGAGTTATTAGGTGGGGCTGGCGAAGTATTGGCAAAAACCAATACCGATAAAAATGTCAGTCAAACATTGCTTGATTTGCAATTTAGTCATTCTCAAAAAGAAGGCTATAAAGTTGCAACGAATATACTCAAAGAGATGGGTAAAGTTACTCGTCTGCACAAGAAAGAACCTGTTCACGCGAGTTTAGCGGTTCTAAAATCACCGGATATTCCTTCTGTTTTAGTTGAAACTGGCTTTATTTCAAATCCAACTGAAGAGAAACTATTGTTCCAAAGAAGCCACCAAGACAAGTTGGCTAGAGCGCTATCTAAATCGATAGTTCAGTATTTTGAGCAAAACCCACCAGAAGGGACGTTGTTTGCTCAACGTAAAACGGCTAAAAAGCACAGAGTAGTTAAAGGTAACTCACTATCAGCCATTGCTAAACAATATGGTTCCTCTACACAAGCGATAATGAAAGCTAATAACTTAAAGAGTTCAGGGTTAAAGATAGGGCAAGTGCTGATCATACCGGGAAACAGTAAACCGATAGCCATCGCTAAAGCGAACAACCCTGTAGAAACAGAAGAGATCACTCATACCGTAAAATCTGGCGAGTATTTGGGCAAGATTGCCAGTAAATACAAAGTGTCAGTTGCGAGTATCAAACAACAAAATAGTTTGAAACGCGAAACTCTGTGGGTTGGGCAAAAACTAAAGATCACGGTCAAGCTAAAAGATCTACCGGTTAGGAAACACAAAGTGAAGCGGGGCGAGTTTTTGAGTAAGATAGCTAAAAAGTATGGTGTCACGATCGACAGCATAAGAAAAACGAATAAGTTACGTTCAGATACCTTAGCGGTTGGACAAATATTGTTAATACCAAATAAATGACGATAAAAATTCTGCCAGCCCGACTGGCAAACCAAATCGCGGCAGGGGAAGTGGTTGAAAGACCAGCTTCAGTCGTAAAAGAGTTAGTAGAGAATAGCCTAGACTCTGGCGCGACTCGAATCGATATTGATATAGAGAAAGGTGGCAGTAAGTTAATTCGTGTTCGTGATAATGGCAAAGGTATTGTTAAAGATGAATTGGCGCTGGCGCTTAGCCGTCATGCTACATCAAAAATACATACTCTTGATGACCTCGAAGCAATAATGAGCCTAGGATTTCGTGGTGAAGCCCTAGCAAGTATCAGCGCTGTATCACGATTAACGTTGACTTCTCGAACGGCAACTCAAGAGCAAGCATGGTCTGCTTATAGTGAAGGTCGTGACATGGAGGTAAAACTTCAACCAACGGCGCATCCTATTGGCTCTACCGTAGAGGTTTTAGATTTATTTTTTAATACACCTGCGCGTCGTAAATTTTTACGAACGGATAAAACTGAATTTACACATATTGACGAGCTTCTTAAACGTATCGCGTTAAGTCGATTTGATGTCACTATCAATTTAAAACATAACGGTAAATTAGCACGCCAATACCGTACAGCAAAAAATAGTGTTCAAACTCAAAAAAGAATTGCAGCAGTTTGTGGTTCGAATTTTGTTCGTAATATGTTGAATATTGAGCTAGAACATAATGGTTTGCGCTTGCATGGTTGGATTACCTCACCTGAAGGTGCAAGGCAACAAAGCGACCTTCAGTACTGTTACGTTAATGGGCGAATGATGCGTGATAAATTGATTAATCATGCTATCCGCCAAAGCTATGCAAGCAGTCTGCGCCCAGAACAGTTTGCCAGCTATGTGCTTTTTATTGAAATTGACCCTCACCAAGTCGATGTTAACGTCCATCCTGCTAAGCATGAGGTTCGTTTTCATCAAGGGCGTTTAGTGCATGATTTTATTTATCAAGCATTAGCTGATTCGTTGTCGCAAAGCTTTCGTGTTGATGAGCCCAAGGCGTTAGAATCGGCATATCATACCGAGCCGGTTGATAACACTCAGAACCAAGTGATGGAAGCGGTTAATAATTTTCCAGCATACCCAGGAAGACCAGACTATGCAGATAGTGTTGAATTAGATAAAACAAAAGAGAGAGATAGTCTCGCCTCACAAGAACATTCCAAGACAAACTGGGTTGAGCCTTTAAAAGTGGCACGTGTTAAAACTGATCGCTCGCGGTCGGAGAATCACAAACAAGAGGCGAAACCATCAAAGCGAGAGTTAAAAAATTACAATGATTTGTTGGCTACGCCACATATAGAACCAATAAAACGGGCTTTGGTTGAGTCACAAGTCACCGCAGTGCCAATTGACACGCAAGTGAGCTCTATAGGTAAGGCGTTTTCTATTGTAGGACAACAGTTTTTACTCACACAATCGGATATCGGTGAAGTATTGATCTCGCTTATGAAGGCCGAGTGGTATCGGGTACTTGGACAGCTACAAACAGACAAGCATTTTTTGACTCCGCAGCCATTGTTGGTTCCGTTGTCAATAAAGATGACCAAGCAAGACTTAGCAACGTATAAAAAGTATCAAGACCTGCTAGGTTCGTTTGCGATACAACTTAAAGAGAAAAACAGTTCGAGCATATTGGTTATGGCCGTTCCTCAACCTTTACGACAACAAAACTTACAAAAAATCATACCAGAACTGTTATCTTTCTTAACCTTGATGGAGAGCGATTCATCCACTTCTGACGTTGCGAATTGGCTCGCGGATCAGATTACTCTGGTTAAAAGTCGCTACACTCTATCTGAAGGTATACAACTGTTGTCCGAATTAGAACAGTTATGGGACGGAATATTACCTCTACATGACTCAACTTTTGTCCAAACTGTTAATTTTAAGGACACTATTTCGATGTTTGTTAAAAGCTAATCGCTAACAAATACAAAGTTCGCTATTTGAAATGGATCTATAACTCGCACTCACTGATGAACATATTTTGAAAATGAATAATGAATTACCTTTGGCTCTATTTTTGATGGGGCCAACAGCATCTGGTAAAACAGAATTGGCGATAAAATTAAGGCAGAAATTTCCGGTTGAAATTATTAGCGTTGATTCTGCTCTTATCTATAAAGGTATGGATATTGGTACGGCTAAACCGGATGCGCGTGAGTTAGCACTTGCCCCACATCGATTGATCGATATTCTTGATCCAATAGATGCGTATTCTGCTGCGGATTTCCGGCGAGATGCTTTGCAGCAAATGAGTGATATTGTCTCTGAAGGTAAAATTCCTCTGCTTGTAGGGGGAACTATGCTCTATTATAAGGCTCTATTAGAAGGGCTTTCTCCTCTGCCTGCGGCTGATCAAGTTATTCGTAAGCAGATCGAAGAAGAGGCCTTAACGTTAGGTTGGGACACTCTTCATCAGCAATTACGAGATCTTGATCCCGTATCGGCACAGAGAATCCACCCAAATGACCCTCAAAGACTATCAAGGGCATTGGAAGTTTATCGAATTTCAGGTAAAACTTTAACCGAACTGACGCAGATAAAAGGGGAGCCTCTCCCATATAACGTTAAGCAGTTCGCAATATCTCCCAAAGAACGAACGGAACTGCATCGTCGTATTGAGCTTAGATTTGAAAAAATGATCGAAGCCGGGTTTGAAGAAGAGATGAAAGCGCTCTATGCTCGAAAAGATCTTCATGTCAATTTGCCATCCATTAGATGCGTTGGCTATCGACAGATGTGGGATTATTTAGACGGGAATAGCAGTTTGGATGAAGCGGTTTTTCGTGGAGTCTGTGCTACTCGTCAATTGGCCAAGCGGCAAATTACCTGGTTACGCAGCTGGGATAATTTAACTTGGTTAGATAGCGAGAACATAAATGAAGCATTTGAGATTATCTCTAACGAAATAGCCTCAAACTAAAAATGCTGTGTATAATGTGATCGTTTTTGCGTGAAAGTCTTATCTTATTGAGCTATAGCTTAAAGAGCATAAGTAAAAGACGGTAAGGCCTATTGGATTCATTTAGCTCAAAGGCAAAAACAGCACCAATAGCTAAATAATTACAACAAACAAATAAGGAAAATAAAAATGGCTAAGGGGCAATCTTTACAAGACCCATTCTTAAACGCGCTACGTCGCGAACGTGTGCCTGTTTCAATTTATTTAGTGAACGGTATCAAACTTCAAGGTCAGATCGAGTCTTTCGATCAATTTGTGATTCTTTTGAAAAATACTGTAAATCAAATGGTTTATAAGCATGCTATTTCTACTGTCGTCCCAGCACGCGCAGTGACTCATCATACAAATACAGATCGTCCACAAGGCGACCGTCCAGAAGAGAAATCAGACGATTAATAATTATAACCACTTAATAGTAAGGGATTAATTGCTTGTTTGACCGTTATGAAGCCGGTGAACAGGCTATCCTTGTTCATATCAACTTCACGCAAGAAGGTGAGTGGGAAGATCTTAGCGAGTGTGAATTGCTCGCTTCTTCAGCAGGAGTTAATACGCTACAAGTTATTACTGGTAGTAGACAAGCTCCGCACTCTAAATACTATGTTGGTGAGGGTAAAGCCGAAGAGATTGCGCAAGCAGTCCAATTAACTGGGGCTGAAATCGTGATTTTTAATCACGCTCTCTCTCCTGGCCAAGAAAGAAATCTTGAACTTCTGTGCCAATGTCGAGTAATAGACCGTACTGGTCTTATACTCGATATTTTTGCCCAACGAGCTCGTACTCATGAAGGTAAAATGCAAGTGGAGCTCGCACAGCTTCGCCATCTTTCTACTCGCCTTATCCGCGGGTGGACTCACTTAGAGAGACAAAAAGGTGGTATAGGTTTAAGAGGTCCAGGAGAAACACAGTTAGAAACCGATCGGCGTTTATTGCGTGACAGAATCAAAGCGATATTACGTCGCCTGGCGAAGGTTTCTAAACAACGTGAACAAGGTAGGCGTGCAAGAAATCGAGCAGAAATACCTACAATCTCACTTGTAGGCTATACCAATGCGGGAAAGTCGACATTATTTAACCGAATTACTAACGCGGGCGTTTACGCGGCAGATCAATTGTTTGCTACTTTAGACCCAACGCTTCGCAAAATCGATTTAATGGATGTTGGGCCAGCTATTTTAGCGGATACGGTTGGTTTTATCCGACATCTCCCCCATGATCTAGTTGCGGCCTTTAAAGCAACATTGCAAGAAACGCAAGAAGCTGACATTTTGTTACATGTTGTTGATGCTAGTGATGACCGATTTCGTGAAAATATCCACGCGGTTGATGTAGTATTAGAAGAGATTGATGCTGATGAAGTGCCAACTCTAATTGTCATGAATAAAATTGATAATCTTGAAGGTCAGAACCCCCATATAGAACGAGATGAGGAAGGTATCCCTCAGAGGGTTTGGGTTTCGGCAATGGAAGGTAAGGGAATCGATCTCTTATTTGAAGCGCTAACAGAGCGCTTGGCAAGCCAAATGGTTCAATATCGATTGCGAGTTCCGCCACAGCACCAAGGTCGACTTCGTAGTACATTCTTTGCAATGAAGAGCATTCTGAGCGAAGAATATGAAACAGATGGTAACTTATTGATCGATATCCGAATGCAACAGGTAGATTGGTCTAGACTTGAAAAAAGAGAAGGGGCAGTGTTGGGTGACTTTATCGTTTACCACAAGGCTGCTACAGTATAACGTCATATCATGATGGAGCTTTCTAATGGCGTGGAATGAGCCTGGAAATAACAATGGCAACAATAATGGCCGCGATAATGACCCTTGGGGTAATAAAGACGATCGTGGTAAGCAGTCTGGTGGCCGAGATCAAGGCCCACCAGATTTAGACGAAGTATTTAATAAACTGAGTCAAAAGCTGAGTGGAAAGTTTGGTAAAAAGGGTGGCATACCTTCAATTGGCGGCGGCGGCGGAGCAATAGGTTTCGGCCTCATTGCTGTTGTAGCGATCGCTATTTGGGTATTCTCGGGCTTCTACACTATAGGCGAAGCAGAGAAAGGTGTTGTATTACGCTTAGGTAAATATGATCACATCGTAGACCCTGGTCTGAATTGGCGTGCTCGTTTTGTTGATGAAGTGACACCTGTAAACGTGCAAGCAATTAGAGCATTGCGGGCATCAGGTACCATGTTGACTAAAGATGAGAACGTTGTAACCGTCGAAATGGGTGTTCAATATAGGGTTTCTGACCCATATAAATATCTATTTAGAGTGACCAGTGCTGATGATAGTTTACGTCAAGCGACAGATTCTGCTCTTCGCGCCGTTATTGGTGACTCATTGATGGATGCGATTTTGACCAGTGGCCGTCAACAAATTCGTCAAAGTACGCAAGAAACACTAAATCGGATTATCGATAACTACGATATGGGTTTGATAATTGTTGATGTGAACTTCCAATCTTCACGTCCTCCTGAGCAAGTCAAAGATGCATTCGATGATGCCATCGCTGCTCGAGAAGATGAAGAACGTTTCATTCGTGAAGCGGAAGCTTACAAGAACGAAATTCTTCCTAAAGCAACAGGTCGAGCAGAACGTTTGAAGAAAGAAGCACAAGGTTACACCGAACGTACAGTTAACGAAGCGCTTGGTCAGGTTGCACAGTTCGAGAAGTTGCTTCCTGAATACAATGCAGCGCCAGATGTTACTCGTGATCGTTTGTATTTAGATGCAATGGAAGAAGTGTATAGTTCAACATCTAAAGTGCTGATTGATTCGGAATCTAGCGGTAATTTACTTTATCTACCAATGGATAAGCTTGGACAAAGTTCAGGTAGTTCGACATCAAAACGGGCATCGACATCAACGTATGATGATTTACAGTTAGAGTCTCAACGTTCTGACGCCGCTCCGGTAGACACATCACCTGATCGCTCAACTAGCACACGTCAAGGGAGATACTAAGAATGCGTAAATTAACTATCCCTGTAATTTTTGCTGCGCTAGCGTTAATGCTAATGTCACTATTTGTTATTCCTGAAGGTGAACGTGGAATCGTTATTCGATTTGGTCGAATATTAAAAGATAACACCGACATGTCTAGGATTTACGAACCAGGTTTGCATTTTAAAATGCCGTTGTTTGACAACGTAAAGAAACTTGATGCGAAAATTCTAACGATGGATGGTCAGGCTGACCGTTTCGTAACGGCTGAGAAAAAAGACGTTATTATCGATACCTATGTTAAGTGGCGAATCGAAGATTTCGGTCAATACTATCTAGCAACAGGTGGTGGCAATCAATTAACAGCTCAAGCTCTACTTGAACGTAAAATCACAGATATTCTTCGTTCAGAAATTGGTGCACGAGAAATCAAACAGATTGTATCTGGGCCTCGTAGTAAGCTAATTACCCCAGTTCTTGGTGAAGATGGCGAGACGATACCGGTGTCAGCCCTTGAAGCTTTAGAAGTGGATGGTGAGCGTGACATAATAATGTTGGAAGTATTGAACGATACACGTCCAAGTGCAATGAAGGACTTAGGTGTTTACATTGTTGATTTCAGAATGAAGAAAATAAACCTTCCAGATGAAATCAGTGAATCCATCTATCGTCGTATGCGTGCTGAACGTGAGTCGGTTGCTCGTAAACACCGTTCTCAAGGTCGTGAAAAAGCTGAAATTATTCGTGCTCAAGCGGAACTTGAAGTTGCAACAGTACTTGCAGAAGCAGATAAAACAGCTCGAGTAACTCGAGGTTCAGCTGACGCGGAAGCGGCTTCTATATATTCAGGATCATATAGTAAAGACCCTGAGTTCTATAGTTTCTTGCGCTCATTAACGGCTTATCAAAAATCGTTTTCTGACAAGAGTGATATCCTCGTTCTTGATCCAAAAAGTGATTTCTTTAAGTATATGAATGATTCGAGCGGCGGAGCAGATAAGTAATTACTTATCTACTGCGGATGCTAAGTCAGTTGTAAAATAGAGGCTCCTTCGGGGGCCTTTTGTTTTTTAGGCATAAGATCATTTTCTTAGACGAAGACGTACGTGAGAATAGTAAATCTATAACACTCAAGACCAGTTGCTTGCAGGCTGTTTTTATTAAGGGATGTAAATGAGTAATTCGATATGGGTTGCACTAGGACTAGTCTTAGTTGTGGAGGGAATAGGACCACTTCTTGCCCCTCGAGGCTGGCGGTCAATGGTCGCGCAACTTAGCGAACAGTCAGACAACCAACTACGTAGAATCGGTGGTTGTTTGGTGGTTACAGGGGCTGTCATTGCGTTTATGGTCTCTTAAATATATATAGAATGATGTAGGCAAGAGGCACTTCGTTTCACGAACCTAGAGGGTGCTTGTTAACACTCGTTGTTAATCGGTCATTTTACCAAGGCCTAAAACTTGAAATTCGAGATATTTCGACCAATTAACCATCACCCCCTTGCATCCCCTTTTGTGATCTGTATAATACGCCGCACTGGCTTAAGTCAGTTGTGAACCAATGAGCACTGAGGAGTAGGGTTTTCTTTTATTAGAAACTACCTAGTAACGTATACTCAGCTTATGTTCGCAGTTAATAAAATACTAGACGTAAGAGCTAGTTCAAATTTAGCTGACAACGTTTCCTAATTTTGGAAGCCACGGTTTCACATGAATCAATCGGCATTCACCTATCTATATAGGTTTGAGTGGCGATATTGTTTGTGTAATTTATTTATTATTGGAGCTCTGTCTCATGCAGAACCAACGTATTCGTATCCGTCTTAAAGCTTTTGATTATAAATTAATTGATCAGTCGACAGCGGAAATCGTAGAAACAGCAAAACGTACCGGCGCGCAGGTTCGTGGTCCTATTCCACTACCTACACGTAAAGAACGTTTCACTATTCTAGTCTCTCCACACGTTAACAAAGATGCGCGTGACCAGTACGAAATTCGTACCCACAAGCGTCTGATCGACATCGTTGAACCAACTGACAAGACTGTAGACGCTCTAATGCGTTTGGATCTTGCCGCTGGTGTTGATGTTCAAATCAGCTTAGGTTAAGGGAGATTAGTAGAATGATTGGTCTAGTCGGACGTAAAGTGGGTATGACCCGCGTATTTACCGAAGAAGGCGTTTCTATCCCAGTTACAGTTGTTGAAGTAGAAGCTAACCGTGTATCTCAAGTTAAAACACTTGATAACGACGGCTATGCAGCTATCCAAATTACTGCTGGTACTAAGAAAGCTAACCGTGTAACTAAACCAGAAGCTGGTCACTTTGCGAAAGCAGGTGTTGAAGCTGGTCGCGGTCTTTGGGAATTCCGTTTAGAAAACGGAGAAGAGTTTGAAGTTGGCGCTGAGCTAAATGTAGAACTATTCAATGAAATTAAAAAAGTAGACGTTACTGGTACATCTAAAGGTAAGGGCTTCCAAGGCGTAATTAAGCGTTGGAACTTCAGTACTCAAGATATGACTCACGGTAACTCTTTGTCTCACCGCGCACCGGGTTCAATTGGCCAATGTCAAACTCCAGGTCGTGTGTTTAAAGGCAAAAAAATGGCGGGTCACATGGGAGCTGAGCGTGTTACTACTCAAAACCTTGAGATCGTACGTGTTGACGCTGAGCGCAATCTGCTTCTTATTAAAGGTGCAGTACCAGGCTCAATCGGCGGCAACGTGATCGTAAAACCAGCTGTTAAAGCATAACGTCTAGGAGTAAGTAATGGAATTGATAGTTAAAGGTGCTGATGCACTAACTGTTTCCGAAACTACCTTCGGACGTGAGTTTAACGAAGCTCTTGTACATCAAGTAGTTGTTGCGTTTGCAGCAGGTGCTCGTCAAGGTACTCGTGCTCAAAAAACTCGTTCTGAAGTATCTGGCGGCGGAGCTAAGCCTTGGCGTCAAAAAGGTACTGGCCGTGCACGTGCTGGTACAATTCGTAGCCCAATCTGGCGTACAGGTGGTGTTACTTTTGCTGCGAAACCACAGGATCACAGCCAAAAAGTTAACAAAAAAATGTACCGCGGAGCTATGAAAAGCATTCTTTCTGAGCTTGTTCGTCAAGAGCGTTTAATCGTTGTTGATAACTTCTCAGTAGAAGCACCAAAAACTAAAGAGCTAGTAGCTAAGCTTAAAGAACTTGAGCTTAATGATGTTCTAATCGTAACTGGCGAAGTAGATGAAAATCTATTCTTAGCTGCTCGTAACCTTTATAAAGTTGATGCTCGTGACGTAACTGCGATTGATCCAGTTAGTCTTATAGCATTTGACAAGGTTCTTATAACTGCTGAAGCAGTTAAGCAAGTTGAGGAGATGCTGGCATGATGACTGAAGAGCGTCTACTAAAAGTTCTACGTGCTCCACATATCTCTGAAAAAGCAACTATGGCTGCAGAGAAAGCGAATACTATCGTTTTCAAAGTAGCAAAAGATGCAACTAAAAGAGAAATCAAAGCAGCAGTAGAAAAGCTATTTGAAGTTGAAGTTAAGACTGTAAATACTCTTATTCTTAAGGGTAAGACCAAGCGTCAAGGTCAACGTGAAGGCCGTCGTTCAGACGTGAAAAAAGCCTACGTTACTTTGAAAGAAGGACAGGATCTTGACTTCGTTGGCGGTGCGGAATAACAGGAGTAGTTTAGAATGGCTATTGTTAAATGTAAGCCGACTTCCCCTGGTCGTCGTCACTTAGTTAAAGTTGTTAACGCTGACCTTCACAAGGGTAAGCCATACGCTCCACTTTTAGAGAAAAACTCTAAAAATGGTGGTCGTAACAACAACGGTCGTATTACAGTACGTCACATCGGTGGTGGTCATAAACACCATTATCGTTTAATTGACTTTAAGCGTACTAAAGACGGTATCCCAGCGAAAGTTGAGCGTATCGAATACGATCCAAACCGTAGCGCAAACATTGCTCTAGTTCTGTACGCAGACGGCGAGCGTCGCTACATCATTGCACCTAAAGGCATCCAAGCGGGTGACCAATTACAATCTGGTGTTGATGCGCCTATCAAAGCAGGTAACACTCTGCCGATGCGCAACATCCCAGTAGGTTCTACAGTTCACTGTGTTGAATTGAAACCAGGTAAGGGTGCACAAATTGCTCGTTCTGCAGGTGCATACGCACAAATCGTCGCTCGCGACGGTGCATATGTAACTCTACGCCTACGTTCAGGTGAAATGCGCAAAGTTCTTTCTGAAGGCCGTGCTACGGTCGGTGAAGTTGGTAACTCTGAGCATATGCTACGTGAACTAGGTAAAGCTGGCGCAAATCGCTGGCGTGGTGTTCGTCCAACCGTTCGCGGTGTGGTAATGAACCCAGTCGATCACCCACATGGTGGTGGTGAAGGCCGTACTTCTGGTGGCCGTCACCCTGTTTCACCTTGGGGTATGCCTACTAAAGGCTTTAAGACACGTAAGAACAAGCGCACCGACAAGTACATTGTACGTCGTCGTAATAAATAATCTATAAAGAGGAATCGCCATGCCACGTTCTCTCAAGAAAGGTCCTTTTATTGACCTACACTTGCTGAAGAAGGTAGAGAAAGCGGTGGAAAGCGGAGACAAAAAGCCTATTAAGACTTGGTCCCGTCGCTCAATGATCATACCAACTATGATCGGTTTGACCATCGCTGTCCATAATGGTCGTCAGCACGTACCAGTATTTGTAACTGATGAAATGATCGGTCACAAACTGGGTGAATTTGCACCTACTCGTACTTATCGCGGCCATGCTGCAGATAAGAAAGCGAAAAAGAAATAGGGATTAGATAATGGAAGCTATCGCTAAACATAACTTTGCCCGTATTTCGCCTCAAAAGGCTCGTTTAGTTGCAGACCAAATTCGCGGTAAAACTGTTGACCAAGCTCTAGAAATTCTAACGTTCAGCAACAAGAAAGCTGCTGTTCTTATTAAGAAAGTTCTAGAGTCAGCAATCGCAAATGCGGAACACAACGAAGGTGCGGACATTGACGATCTTAATGTCGCAAAAATCTTCGTAGATGAAGGTCCTATCATGAAGCGTATTATGCCTCGTGCTAAAGGCCGTGCCGATCGTATCTTGAAGCGTTCAAGCCACATCAGTATTGTTGTAGCAGAACGCTAGAGACTAGGAGAGTAAGCAATGGGTCAGAAAGTACATCCAAATGGTATTCGTCTTGGCATCGTCAAGCCTTGGAATGCTACATGGTTTGCTAATACCAAAGATTTCGCTGACAACCTAGACGGCGACTTCAAGGTACGTCAGTTCCTAACTAAGGAACTACAAAAAGCATCTTTGTCACGTATCGTTATCGAACGTCCTGCTAAGAGCATCCGTGTGACTATTCACACTGCTCGTCCAGGCGTTGTTATCGGTAAAAAAGGTGAAGACGTAGAGAAGCTACGCACAGCTGTAGCTAAAATTGCAGGTGTACCGGCGCAAATTAATATTGCAGAAGTACGCAAACCAGAGCTAGACGGCCAATTAGTGGCTGATAGCATAGCGTCTCAGTTAGAGCGTCGTGTCATGTTCCGTCGCGCTATGAAGCGCGCAGTACAAAACGCAATGCGCTTGGGTGCGAAGGGTATCAAGGTTGAAGTAAGCGGTCGTTTAGGCGGCGCTGAAATCGCGCGTACTGAATGGTACCGTGAAGGCCGTGTTCCTCTACACACTCTACGTGCTGATATCGATTACGCAACTTCTTCGGCTCACACCCAATATGGTGTGATCGGCGTTAAAGTTTGGATTTTCAAAGGTGAAATTCTAGATGGTATGCCGGCTGCTAACGCAGTAGAGCCAAAGGCTGATAAGCCTAAGAAGCAGCGTAAAGGCCGTAAATAAGGAGACGACTGATGTTACAACCTAAACGTACTAAATTCCGTAAGGTTCAGACTGGTCGCAACCGTGGTCTAGCTAAAGGTACTGATGTAAGCTTCGGAACCTTCGGTCTGAAAGCAGTCGGCCGCGGCCGTCTAACTGCACGTCAGATTGAAGCAGCACGTCGTGCGATGACGCGTCACGTTAAGCGTCAAGGTCAAATCTGGATTCGTATTTTTCCAGACAAACCTATCACTGAAAAACCACTTGAAGTTCGTCAAGGTAAAGGTAAGGGTAACGTAGAATATTGGGTCGCCCAAATCCAACCTGGTAAAGTTATGTACGAAATGGACGGTGTACCTGAAGAGTTGGCACGTGAAGCGTTCCGCCTAGCGGCTCGTAAACTGCCAATCAAAACAACATTTGTAACTAAGCAGGTGATGTGATGAAAGCACAAGATCTACGCGAAAAAAACGCTGAAGAGCTTAATTCAGAGTTATTGGGATTGCTTCGCGAACAGTTTAACTTGCGTATGCAAGCAGCGACTGGTCAGTTGCAGCAAACTCATACTCTACGAGCTGTACGTCGTGATATCGCACGTGTGAAAACTGTTTTGACTGAGAAGGCAGGCGCATAATGAGCGACAATATCCGTACTATGCAAGGCCGTGTAGTTAGCAACAAGATGGACAAGTCTATCACTGTAGCTATCGAGCGTATGGTTAAACACCCAATTTACGGCAAGTTCGTAAAGCGCACGACCAAACTGCATGCACATGATGAAAACAACGAGTGTGGCCTAGGCGATACAGTTGAAATTTCTGAGTGTCGTCCATTGTCTAAGACTAAATCTTGGACTTTGGTAAGCGTTTTAGAAAAAGCGAAAACGATTTAATTTTTGCGATTTCTATAACGAATATAACGGCTCCAAATTATTTTTGGAGCCGTTAGTTTTTTGTCTACCCAATTTAAAAAAAGGGTGGTACAATTCGCAGCCCTTATAAAAGGGGCAGCCCGACCCGAGAGGGTCTAGTATTAATTTTTAGCGGAGCACTAACATGATCCAAATGCAAAGTACGCTCGACGCTGCGGACAACTCCGGCGCTCGCAGAGTAATGTGTATTAAGGTTCTGGGTGGCTCTCACCGCCGTTATGCACACATCGGAGACGTCATCAAAGTTACTGTAAAGGAAGCAATTCCTCGCGGTAAAGTAAAAAAAGGTGATGTTCTGAAGGCGGTGGTAGTTCGCACCCGTAAAGGCGTACGTCGCCCTGACGGTTCTGTCATTCGCTTCGACCGTAATGCTTGTGTATTGTTAAATGACACTACTGAGCAACCAGTCGGTACACGTATCTTTGGTCCAGTGACTCGTGAACTTCGCAATGCGAAATTTATGAAAATAGTCTCTCTGGCACCAGAAGTTCTGTAAGGAGCGGCAACAAAATGGCAGCTAAAATCCGTCGTAATGACGAAGTAATCGTTCTTGCTGGGAAAGATAAAGGCAAGAAAGGTAAAGTAACTAAGGTTCTAACTACTGGTAAAGTTATAGTTGAAGGAATCAACCTTGTTAAGAAACACCAAAAGCCGGTTCCGGCTCTAGGTCAACAAGGTGGCATCGTTGAACAAGAAGCAGCTATTGATGCTTCCAACCTTGCAGTCTTTAATGTAACAACTGGTAAAGCAGACCGTATCGGTTTCCGTTTGGAAGATGGTAAGAAAGTTCGTTTCTTTAAATCTAACAACGAAGTCGTTTCTAACTAATAGAAGTAATTTGGAGTTCTACTATGGCGAAACTGCATGATTACTACAAGTCGTCTGTAGTCGCTGAATTGACCAAAGAATTCAGCTACTCAAGCGTCATGCAAGTCCCTAGGATTGATAAAATCACCCTAAATATGGGCGTTGGTGAAGCAATTAACGATAAAAAACTGCTGGAAAACGCAGCTTCTGATATGGCGATCATTTCTGGTCAAAAGCCACTTATCACTAAAGCGCGTAAATCTGTTGCAGGTTTTAAAATTCGTGAAGGCTATCCGATTGGTTGTAAAGTAACCTTGCGTGGCGAGCGTATGTGGGATTTTTTCGAGCGTTTGATTTCTATCGCTCTTCCCCGTGTACGTGATTTCCGTGGTGTTAGCGCTAAGTCTTTTGACGGACGCGGTAACTACAGCATGGGCGTTCGCGAGCAAATCATCTTTCCGGAAATCGACTACGATAAAGTCGATCGTGTGCGCGGTCTTGATATTACTATCACGACAACTGCTGCAAACGACGAGGAAGGCCGTGCTCTGCTGGCTGCCTTTAACTTCCCATTCCGCAAGTAAGGTGAAGGGTTACTGTTATGGCTAAACAATCAATGAAAGCACGTGAAGCTAAACGTGCAAAGCTTGTAGCTAAGTTCGCTGAAAAGCGTTCTGAACTAAAAGTTATCATCAGCGATATAAACGCATCTGAAGAAGATCGTTGGAATGCAGTTCTTAAATTGCAATCTCTACCACGTGATTCAAGTGCATCTCGTCAGCGCAACCGTTGCAACCAAACTGGTCGCCCACACGGTTTCCTACGTAAGTTCGGTCTTAGCCGCATCAAGGTTCGTGAATCTTGTATGAAAGGCGAGATTCCTGGGCTTCGTAAGGCTAGCTGGTAATTGCCGCTTAATCATTTGGAGTATATATTATGAGCATGCAAGATCCGATTTCGGATATGCTGACCCGCATTCGTAACGGTCAATCAGCAACTAAAGTTGCTGTGAAAATGCCTTCTTCAAAGCTTAAAGTTGCAATTGCTACTTTGCTAAAAGCTGAAGGTTATATCGTTGACTTCGCTGTCGAAGGCGAAGCAAAACCAGAGCTAGAAGTTACGCTTAAGTACTTCCAAGCTAATCCTGTAATTGAGCAAATCCAACGTGTTTCACGTCCTGGTCTGCGCGTCTATAAGAATAAAGACTCGCTTCCATCCGTGATGGGCGGTTTGGGTATTGCTGTAGTGTCCACTTCCAAGGGTCTTATGACCGACCGCGCTGCCCGCAAGGCAGGTCTTGGTGGTGAAATTCTCTGCTACGTAGCTTAATAGGAGTAGATTATGTCTCGTGTCGCAAAAGCACCAGTCTCTATTCCAGCAGGCGTAGAGGTGAAATTGAACGGCCAAGAAGTCACTGTAAAAAGTGCAAAGGGTGAACTATCTCGCGTTATTAATAACGCAGTAGTAGTCGCACAGGAAGAAAACAACTTAACTTTCAACCCAGTTGAAGGTGTGTTTAAAGCAAATGCTCAAGCAGGTACTGCTCGTGCACTAGTAAATAACATGGTTGTTGGTGTTACTGAAGGCTTTACTAAGAAGCTAGTTCTTAAAGGTGTAGGTTACCGTGCTGCTGTTAAAGGCAACTACGTAAACCTAACTCTTGGCTTCTCACACCCTGTAGAGCATGCTCTACCAGAAGGTATTAAGGCTGAGTGCCCTAGCCAAACTGAAATTATACTGACCGGTTGTGATAAACAACTTGTTGGTCAAGTTGCGGCTGACATTCGTTCTTACCGTGAACCTGAGCCTTATAAAGGCAAAGGTGTTCGTTACGCAGATGAACATGTGCGTACTAAAGAAGCTAAGAAGAAGTAAGGTAACACTATGGATAAGAAAGCATCTCGCATCCGTCGTGCTACACGTGCACGTCGTAAGATTGCAGAACTTCGCGTAACTCGCTTAGTTGTACACCGTACTCCACGTCATGTGTATGCACAGGTAATTGCCGCGAATGGCTCTGAGGTTATCGCTTCAGCTTCTACTGTAGAAAAGGCGATCCGTGAGCAAGTTAAGAATACTGGTAACGTTGACGCAGCTAAAGCAGTAGGTAAAGCTATTGCCGAGCGCGCTATCGAAAAAGGCATCTCTGGTGTTGCATTCGATCGTTCTGGTTTCCAATACCACGGCAGAGTAGCGGCGCTAGCAGATTCTGCTCGCGAAGCTGGTCTTAAATTCTAAGGTAGGGTTTGGAAGATGGCTAAAGAACAACAACAAGCTCAAGCTACAGATTTTAACGAAAAGTTAATCGCTGTTAACCGTGTTTCAAAAACGGTTAAAGGCGGTCGAATCTTTAGCTTTACTGCACTGACAGTAGTTGGTGACGGTAATGGTCGCGTTGGTTTCGGTTACGGCAAAGCTCGTGAAGTACCGGCTGCGATTCAGAAAGCAATGGAAAAAGCGCGTCGTAATATGGTTACGATCACGCTAAACGACGGCACATTACACCACGCGGTGAAAGGTCGTCATACTGGCTCTAAGGTTTACATGCAGCCAGCAGCAGAAGGTACAGGTATCATCGCCGGTGGCGCAATGCGTGCTGTACTCGAAGTTGTTGGCGTTCACAACGTTCTTGCGAAAGCATACGGTTCTACGAACCCGATTAACGTTGTACGCGCGACTATTGATGGTTTGAGCGGCATGAAGTCACCAGAAATGGTTGCTGCCAAACGTGGTCTCACTGTTGAATCTATTTCGGAGTAAGAACACGATGGCAACTATTAAAGTAACTCAAACTAAAAGCTCAATTGGTCGTTTACCTAAGCACAAGTTGTGCTTGAAAGGTTTAGGCCTTCGTCGCATCAACCATACGGTTGAACTTGAAGACACACCATGTATTCGTGGTATGGTCAACAAAGTTCGCTATATGGTTAAAGTTGAGGAGTAATCAGAATGCGTTTGAATACTCTACAACCGGCTGCGGGTTCTAAGCCTTCTAAGAAGCGCGTAGGTCGTGGTATCGGTTCAGGCACTGGTAAAACAGGTGGCCGTGGTCATAAAGGTCAAAAGTCACGTTCTGGCGGTTCAATCCGTCCAGGTTTTGAAGGCGGTCAAATGCCTTTGAAACAGCGTCTACCTAAATTCGGTTTCACTTCTCGTAAGAGTTTAGTGACTGCTGAAGTTCGTCTAGGTGAACTAGCGAAAGTAACGGGAGACGTTGTAGATCTTAACAGTCTAAAAGCGGCTAACGTTATCACTAAGAACATCGAGTTTGTTAAAGTTGTTCTTTCTGGTGACCTAAGCAAAGCAGTAACTGTTAAAGGTATACGCGTGTCTAAAGGCGCTAAAGCTGCAATTGAAGCTGCCGGCGGTAAAATCGAGGAATAATCTCGAAGGTTGAGGTACAGATGGCTAAGAAACCAGGACAAGATTTTCGTAGTACTCAGAGCGGCTTGGCTGAACTGAAGTCGCGCTTACTATTCGTAGTAATAGCGTTATTAGTATTCAGAGCCGGTTCTTTTGTACCGCTACCTGGTATTGACGCAACTGTACTTGCCGATTTGTTCGAACAGCAAAAAGGCACCATTGTAGAAATGTTTAACATGTTCTCTGGTGGTGCTTTAGAGCGTGCATCTATATTAGCACTGGGTATCATGCCGTATATTTCGGCGTCGATTGTTATCCAGTTGCTAACTGTAGTACACCCAGCGTTAGCTGAACTCAAGAAAGAGGGTGAAGCAGGGCGTCGCAAGATTAGCCAATATACACGCTACGGAACGCTTGTGTTAGCTACATTCCAAGCTCTAGGTATCGCAACAGGCCTACCAAACATGGTCGACAATCTGGTTGTTATAGACCAAACCATGTTTACCCTGATTGCAACCGTAAGTTTAGTAACTGGTACCATGTTTTTGATGTGGTTAGGTGAACAGATTACAGAGCGCGGAATTGGCAACGGTATCTCGTTAATTATATTTTCGGGTATCGTAGCTGGATTGCCTTCGGCAATTGGACAAACAATCGAGCAAGCGCGTCAAGGTGAATTGCACGTACTTCTTCTGTTGTTTATTGCAGTACTATCTTTCGCTGTGATTTACTTCGTTGTTTTCATGGAGCGTGGTCAACGTCGTATCGTCGTTAACTATGCAAAACGTCAACAAGGTCGTAAAGTTTTCGCAGCGCAAAGTACACACTTGCCACTTAAGATAAACATGGCCGGTGTTATTCCTGCAATATTTGCATCGAGCATAATTTTGTTCCCAGGAACATTAGCTCAATGGCTTGGTCAGAATGGTGAGAGCGCTACATTTGGTTGGTTAACCGATGTGTCGTTAGCTCTAAGCCCTGGTCAACCGTTATATGTAATGCTTTATGCATCAGCGATTATTTTCTTCTGTTTCTTTTATACGGCGTTAGTATTTAACCCGCGAGAAACAGCAGATAACTTGAAGAAGTCTGGCGCTTTCGTACCAGGCATCCGCCCAGGTGAGCAGACAGCGAAATATATTGATAAAGTGATGACTAGACTAACCCTAGCGGGTGCTCTATACATTACCTTTATTTGTCTGATTCCTGAATTCATGATGGTCATGTGGAACGTACGTTTCTACTTTGGCGGCACCTCACTACTTATCGTAGTGGTTGTAATCATGGATTTCATGGCACAGGTACAGACTCATCTGATGTCACAACAGTATGATTCTGTGTTGAAAAAAGCGAATCTAAAAGGCTACAACCGCTAATAGCGGAAAAAGCTTTAGATTCCCATTTACGGAGTTTAGCAATGAAAGTTCGTGCTTCCGTTAAAAAAATCTGTCGTAACTGTAAAGTTATCAAGCGCAACGGTGTTGTGCGTGTGATTTGCAGTGAACCAAAGCATAAACAACGCCAAGGTTAATCAAACAGAAATTTTTACTTGAAATGTAAAGGTTGGTCGAGTATATTGCTCGGCCTACCTTTTGCGTGCAAAAGAAGTAGTAAACCGCAGCGTATCCTCTACGGGCTTTGCTGCGGATAATTTCTTATTTAAGTACTAGGAGTGAATAGTGGCCCGTATAGCAGGCATTAACATTCCTGATCAGAAACATGCTGTAATCGCGCTTACTGCGATTTACGGCGTTGGCAAAACTCGCGCTCAGGCTATTCTAGCTGGAGTGGGTATTGCTGAAAATGTTAAGATCAGTGAACTAACTGAAGAGCAGATTGATCAACTGCGTGATGGTGTCGCCAAGTACACTGTAGAAGGTGATCTACGTCGTGAAGTCTCGATGAACATCAAGCGTCTTATGGACCTTGGCTGTTATCGCGGTCTTCGTCATCGTCGCAGTCTACCACTACGTGGACAGCGTACTAAAACCAACGCACGTACCCGTAAGGGTCCGCGCAAGCCGATCAAACGATAATCGGATAAGGTAGAGAGTACAATGGCAAAACAACCAACACGCGCTCGTAAGCGCGTACGCAAGCAAGTAGCTGATGGCGTAGCGCATATTCATGCTTCTTTCAATAACACAATCGTTACGATAACAGACCGTCAAGGTAACGCATTAGCTTGGGCTACTGCTGGCGGTTCAGGTTTCCGTGGTTCTCGTAAGTCTACTCCGTTCGCAGCACAGGTTGCAGCTGAACGTGCAGGCGAAGCGGCCAAAGAATATGGTCTAAAGAACTTGGAAGTTATGGTTAAGGGCCCTGGTCCTGGTCGTGAGTCAACTATCCGTGCACTAAACGCAGCTGGATACCGCATCACAAATATTGTAGATGCAACTCCGATCCCTCATAACGGTTGTCGTCCACCTAAGAAACGTCGCGTATAACGTTTTTCGTTTCTAGGAATATTGGAGAAGAATCATGGCAAGATATTTGGGTCCTAAGCTAAAGCTTAGCCGTCGCGAAGGTACAGACTTATTCCTTAAGTCTGGTGTCCGTGCGATAGATACCAAGTGTAAAATTGATAACGCACCAGGTGTGCATGGCGCTCGTAAAGGCCGTCTATCTGAATATGGCGTTCAGCTTCGTGAGAAGCAAAAAGTTCGTCGTATGTATGGCGTTCTAGAAAAGCAATTCCGTAACTACTACAAAGATGCTGCACGCCTTAAAGGCAATACAGGTGAAACCCTGCTTCAGCTTCTTGAAGGTCGTCTTGATAACGTAGTTTACCGCATGGGCTTTGGCGCAACTCGCGCAGAAGCACGTCAATTAGTTAGCCATAAAGCTATTCTAGTTAACGGTAAAGTTGTAAACGTTCCTTCTTTCAAAGTTGCGGTTAACGATGTTGTTTCAATTCGTGAGAAAGCTAAATTGCAATCTCGCATTAAAGCGGCTATTGAAGTCGCTGAACAACGCGAAAAACCAACTTGGATTGAAGTAGATGGCAGCAAAATGGAAGGAACATTCAAGCGTATGCCTGAACGTTCAGATCTGTCAGCTGACATCAACGAACACTTGATCGTCGAACTTTACTCTAAGTAAGGTTAAACTAAAGAGAGGACACAATGCAGGGTTCTGTAACAGAATTTCTTAAGCCACGTCTTGTTGACATCGAACAGATCAACTCGACACATGCGAAAGTAACTCTTGAGCCATTAGAGCGTGGCTTTGGTCATACTCTAGGTAATGCGCTTCGCCGTATTTTACTATCTTCTATGCCGGGTTGTGCCGTAACAGAAGTAGAGATTGAAGGCGTTTTGCACGAATACAGCACTAAAGAAGGCGTTCAAGAAGATGTTCTTGAAATTCTTTTAAACCTTAAAGGTTTGGCTGTGCGCGTTGCCGAAGGCAAAGATGAAGTGTTTATAACACTGAATAAGTCAGGCTCAGGCCCTGTTGTTGCAGGTGACATCACCCACGATGGTGATGTAGAGATCGCTAACCCTGAGCACGTTATTTGTCACCTAACGGATGACAAAGCTGAAATCGCTATGCGTATTAAAGTAGAACGTGGTCGTGGTTATGTTCCGTCTTCTGCTCGTATCCATACTGAAGAAGATGAGCGTCCAATCGGTCGTCTACTTGTTGACGCTACTTACAGCCCAGTCGATAAAATCGCCTATGCTGTAGAAGCAGCACGTGTAGAACAACGTACTGATTTAGACAAGCTTGTCATCGATATGGAAACGAATGGTACTCTGGAACCTGAGGAAGCTATCCGTCGTGCAGCTACAATCCTAGCTGAGCAACTGGATGCATTCGTAGATCTTCGTGATGTACGTGTTCCTGAGGAGAAGGAAGAGAAGCCAGAATTCGATCCGATCCTACTGCGTCCTGTAGACGATCTTGAACTAACAGTTCGCTCTGCTAACTGTTTGAAAGCAGAAGCGATTCACTACATCGGTGATCTTGTACAGCGCACTGAGGTTGAGCTACTTAAAACGCCAAACCTTGGTAAAAAATCTCTTACAGAGATTAAAGACGTACTGGCTTCACGTGGTCTTTCTCTTGGCATGCGCCTAGAGAACTGGCCGCCTGCGTCAATCGCTGAAGATTAATCGATACTAGTTAGAAGGATTAGGTCATGCGCCATCGTAAGAGTGGTCGTCAACTCAACCGCAACAGCAGTCATCGTAAAGCGATGTTCAGCAATATGGCTTGTTCTCTTGTTAGTCACGAAGTTATTAAAACTACCGTGCCTAAAGCAAAAGAACTACGCCGCGTAATTGAGCCTTTGATTACACTAGCCAAGACCGACAGTGTTGCTAACCGTCGTCTGGCATTTGCTCGCACTCGTGATAACGAAGTTGTAGCAAAACTATTTAATGAACTAGGCCCGCGTTTCGCGAGTCGTCAGGGCGGATATACTCGCATTTTAAAATGTGGTTTCCGTACCGGTGATAAAGCTCCAATGGCATACATTGAGCTTGTAGATCGCCCAGAAGCTTCTGAAGAAGCATCTGCTGAATAAGTTCTGATAGAACTAAAAAGCCGAGCGTAATGCTCGGCTTTTTGCTTTCTAAATTTTGAATCTTGAAATTCGAATGGGTACGTGATTCTGTTTTGAGAAGAAAAGGCCCGCCCTAGAGGCGAGCTTATTACCACTCAATACTCACTCCCTAAGAAATTAAGCCTTCAGCGCTTGTTCTAAATCTTCAATAATGTCATCAATATGTTCAATACCTACTGATAAACGAATCATTTCAGGACTCACACCAGCTTGCTTTTGCTCTGCTTCATCTAACTGTCTATGTGTCGTAGAGGCAGGATGGCATGCTAGAGATTTGGCGTCACCAATATTTACTAGGCGTTTGAATATCTGGAGTGCGTCATAGAAGCGTACACCGGCTTCATAGCCATCTTTTAGGCCAAAGGATAGAATCCCCGAAGGCTTGCCCTTCATGTATTTCTCGGCAAGAGGATAAAATTTAGAATCGGGTAGTCCTGCATAACTTACCCAACTGACTTTATCGTGATTTTGTAAATACTTGGCTACCTTGAGGGTATTTTCGCAATGACGTTCCATACGTAATGCCAACGTTTCTAAGCCTTGAAGTAGCATGAATGCATTCATAGGGGAAAGCGCGGAGCCAGTATTGCGAAGAGGGACGGTGCGAGCACGACCGATGAATGCCGCAGGACCGAACGCTTCTGCGTAAACGACGCCATGGTAAGAGGGTTCTGGAAGGTTAAATACAGGAAAGCGCTCTTTATGCTCTGCCCAAGGGAATTTACCTGAATCAACAATCATTCCGCCTAAGGTCGTTCCGTGTCCACCTATGTATTTGGTTAACGAATGTACAACGATATCAGCGCCAAACTCGATAGGTTTACAGATTGCAGGTGTCGCAACTGTATTGTCGACGATGACAGGTACTCCCTGTGCATGTGCAAGGTCAGAGAGCTTTTTGAGATCAATGATATTACCTGCGGGATTTCCGATAGACTCGCAATACACTGCCTTGGTTTTGTCGTCAATTAGTTCGGCTAGGCTTTCAGGTTTATCATCTTTAGCAAAACGAACCTCTATTCCCAAATTCGGTAGCATATGTGCGAAAAGAGTATAGGTACCACCATACAATTGTGGTGTTGAAACGATGTTATCGCCTAACTGGGCTAAGGTTAAGATGGCATAATGAATAGCTGAGCTACCAGAACTCACGGCAAGCCCGGCGATACCACCTTCTAAAGCGGACACTCGTTTTTCGAGGACATCATTGGTTGGGTTCATAATGCGTGTGTAGATGTTACCTGGAACGGCTAAATTAAATAGGTCGGCACCATGTTGAGCATTGTCAAATTCGTACGCAACGGTTTGATAGATGGGGGTTGCGACTGATTTGGTTGTAGGGTCCGTCTCGTAACCGAAATGTATGGATAGGGTTTCGTCTCTCATTTTTGCTCTCTCTTTATCTACGTCCTTGAAATAAGAGATACAGAATCGCATAAATCTAAGCCACTAAACAAGTGGTTAATTTTTTGTTGAAGGATTGTAAACAAACTAAACTCACCAGAGTGGTGAGTTTAGTTTGATGTTTTAATTGTACAGGGCGTTATTTTTTTCTAGAGGAAACGGTCTATTTCCAAAGAGAACCAAGGGAGCTTAGCAATCCGCTTGAGGCACCTTGTCCGGTCAAATATTCTAAAATGACAGGGGCGAATTGACTGACCATTGATGGGTCTAGGCCCAGCTTGGTAAAAATGTCTGTTACCGCACCCATGTCACCGGCCATGTTAAGTAAACCCGGAGCTGCGCTGGATAAGCTGCTCATGCCGGGAATAAGGTTCCCTAATTCACTTGATTCGCTACCTGATAGCGAGCTTGATGCTAAGGCTAGAAGTGCACCTGCGCCTCCTGAAGCTTGCTCTGGTGATACATTAAGTTGACTGGTAAGCGCATCGAGTAGGGGAGAACTTTCTTGTTTCGATGCTTCAGTGGAAAGCGAACCTGCCATCGATTTGATTGCGTCAGTATCTAATTTTGTATCTGAGTCCGAACCTAAACCAAATAAAGCGTGGCTCGGCATTGAAACTATTAAGGTGGTAAGTGCTGCTAATAGCGTGATTTTTTTCACGTTAAATCTCCATTTATAAGAAGGTCTATTGTATAGACCAATGACATAACGAAAAGTATAACCTGAGTTTCGTGAAAAGTTGTTAGCACTTTGTTTTATATATAAGAATTCGGTCGTGTTTTAAAAGCTGAAGGCGAGTGGCAGAAAGTGGGTATTAAAAAAGCGGTGAAGATCACCGCTTATTCAATCAAGGTATAGACGATTAAAGGATGTCTAGTAACTCAACTTCGAATACAAGTGCAGCATAAGGAGGAATGGCAGCGCCTGCGCCACGTTCGCCATAAGCTAGGTCTTGTGGGATACATAGTTTCCACTTAGACCCTACAGGCATAAGTTGAAGTGCTTCAACCCAACCCTTGATTACGCCAGTTACTGGAAACTCAGCTGGTTCGCCACGTGAAACAGAACTATCGAAAACAGTACCGTCAGTTAACTCACCATGATAGTGAACACGAACTTGCTTATCTGAAGTTGGTACTTCACCAGTACCTTCAGTGATCACTTCATATTGCAGGCCAGATTCTAATACTGTCACTTCAGGACGTAGAGCATTGTCCGCTAGAAAAGCTTCGCCATCAGCAGCTGCTGCTTTAGATACTTCAGCTCGAGCAGATTCAGCGCGAGTGTGAATCTCTTGAAGTGCTGCGTTGATTTCGTCAATTTCAATTTCAGGCATATCTCCAGTTAGCGACGTTGCGATACCTTTAGCGATAGCGTCAACATTAAGACCTTCAAGGCCACTACCTGCAAGTTGTTGGCCCATTTGTAGACCAATACCGTAGCTTGCTTTATGTTCTACTGTATCCAGTTTGATGTCAGACATGTTGTCTCTCTATTGTTCTTGAGTAAATAAAGCGCACAGGATACCAGTATTAGTCGCTTGAATAAACTGTGTAACTGTTTTCAATTAATCGCTATCCTGTATTCTCTTTAAAAACTATAATTGGTTAGTAGTTTTTGGTTTTTTAATTTTTTTCGTTAGTTATATAACGTGCTGTAAATAAAAGGAGTGATCTCTATGAATCGTCGAAATAGGAAGAAACAAGAAACAGGCCTTCTTGATGGTTTCAAAGATAGAATCACTAAGGTAGACGTAAGTTCTATAAAAGAATTTTGGTCCAGATTACCCAAGTTGCACCAGTGGGCATTGATGGTTCTTGTTCCGTTTGTAATCGTATTGCTTTTCATACCAGTACCTCCGGTAGAATCAGAAATAAGCACTGACATCACTAAGAAGACGAACGTGGAGCCCGTTCGAAAAGAGGTGACGGTCAATACAACGTCATTAAGCGAAGAAGGCGGCACTAAGCATGCTTTGACAACAACAGATGAGTGGCAGGAGTATACGGTTCAATCTGGTGACACATTAGCGAAAGTGTTTCGTGCAAATAGTTTATCAATGGCAGACTTGAACGCCTTGATTGCGATAGAAGGATTAGATAAACCTTTGAGTAAGATCAGAGAAGGTCAACTTGTTCGGTTTAAACTCGCGACGGAAGGGCATCTAGATATCTTACAGCTCGAAAAGTCGGGAACGTCTGTTATGTTTTTCCGTTTATCAGACGGCGGATATGGAAGAAGTAAGTAAATTGACCTCCAGATGTTATTTATCTGGCATGTTATTGAGGTCGTTTATTTCTGTATGCTCTGTTTAGAGCTCGGTATGGAATCAATGGCATTACGATAAGAATAATACCTATTAAAGTAAGTAGATCCGGTATCTCGTTAAACCACCAAACACCGAATAGAGTGACAAAAATGAGTCCAGAGTATTCGGCGAGAGCTATCTCATCGGCTTGTGCTTTTTTATAGGCAAAGACCGCAAGTGCATTGTAGGCTAAAACACAGAGTGAGCTCGCTAAGATCCAAAAATATTGAGTAAGTTCTAGCGGTTGCCAGTCGAATAGAGCTAACAAGCCAGAAATGGGTAGAGAAACAACACTTGTCCAAAAAAGGGTATGAATAACCGAATGCTCAGATGGTAATTTTCGGACCAAAACGTGGAATAGAGCGAGTGACATCGCGGTGCCTAACGCGAAAATTGCAGCCCAGTGAAACTGAGAGGGTCGTAGTACAATTAACACGCCAGTGAAACCAATTATAGAGGCGATGACTTTTTCTATTTTTAGTGTCTCTTTTAATAACCAAATTGATAAAGGTAACATTAACAGCGGCCCCGCATAAAAAACAGCATTTGCCGTTGCGAGAGGTAAGTGAGTAATTGCTACTACCATGCAGCCCGCTCCAACTATGATTAAATGTGACCTAATAGCTGTTATCTTCCAATTAACCGCAAGGTCATTCTGTTTTCTACCTCTGAAGTAAAACGGTGCGGCAACGAGTGTTGCAATAAGTTGGCGTAGGAATACATACTGGTAAACTGAAGATTCATTATCTAAAAGCTTAACGGCTACGTCAGATAAAGAGGCAAGCAGGTTACCAAATATTAGCGCTAATAACGCGAGTCGCATCGTATTCATTGCGGACAAATTTATTTCTCTAGTCTCATATCTATATGGGGAATACCGTCTTCAAGATAAGAGTTGGTATAGCCTTTGAAACCATACCTTTGATAGAAATCTTTTAGGTATTCTTGGGCTTGAATATCGATGGCTTGATTGGGCCATAACTCTTGGCATTCGTTCAATGCTTTGCGAAATAACTGGTGCCCAAGTCCGTTGCCTCTCGCTGATTGTTTGGTTGCAATTCGACCTATTGAGACCTTATCGAAGCTTATGCCGGGTTCCAGCAATCGAGCGCACGCAACAATCCCTCCATCTTGATAGCCAATAAGTTGATAAACTCCTTGAGATGTATCTTTGTCATCTAGTTCGGGGTAAGGACAGTTTTGTTCTACTACAAATACATCAACGCGTAATTTAAGCAGTTCATACAGCTGTATTGTGGTGAGTTCTTCAAAACTTAGGCGTTGCCAGTTAATCATAAATTACCTTTTGGGTTTATTTTTTACGAAAATAGCAACTAAGTGATTAACAATCATTAACTATTGTTAATACCCCCTTCGCTTTTAGACGTGATTTTATTCTACTTAAGCTGATATGAGTAATTCCAAGGTAAGCGGCTATCTGATAATCCGTTAATCTTGATTCTAGATCAGGGTAGTGGCTGCAAAAAATTTCATAGCGTTCTTCAGGAGAATAAAGCAACATAAATCGTTCTTTTGACTCTTTGTATATCAGCTGGGTTTCCAGTAGTTTTATGTATAAAGGGTTTGCTTCTTCTCGCCATATTCGTAATGCATCGATAGGGATACAAAGAAGGCTGACAGCGGTGAGAGATTCTAGAAGAAATGGCGAAGGTTGGTCGTTAATTAAGCTTTCAAATCCGATGATCCAGTCTTGTTCCCAGTAGAATTCTTTGCTGAAACTTTTACCGTCTTCCGTTAAGTAACAAGAGTGGCAAAGGCCATCTAATAAAAAATAGACATGACTGGGTCTGTCGCCTTGATTGACCAAAATATGACGAGTTGGAAGCTCTAATGGAGAAACGAGCTCACAGACCTCTGCAATCTCTTCATGTGTGAAACCATGTTCTTGTAATTGGTGTAGCAAATCCTGATTCATCTTATTTACCTCCCGCATAAAAAAGCCGTACTCTATTAAAGAGTACGGCTTTTATCATAGATGATTTATCGGTTACTTTTGTAGATCTATTTTATAGACAGCGAAGCCTACTTCATCCATACCCACTTTTGTCATCGGGTACTGACCTTTATCTTCTACAAATTTAGCCGCTTTTTCACTAGGAGAAGTCTCAAAGCGAATGTCTAATTTCTGGGCACCCATGATAGGAGCAAATGACCAGTTATTGTCAGCGCTTGGTGTCACTTCCCCTTTTTCTTTACTTACTTCACTGATGTAAGCGGCGAGGATGCTTCGGTTTTCATCTGGTGCATCAAATGCGATGAAATCTGAACCTGTACCAGCAAACTTAGCACCGTAGGCGCGATAGTTGTTCGTCGCAATGATGAAGTCTTGCGACATATCAACAGGCTTTCCTTGGTACGTTAGATTTACAATACGTTGTGAATCTTGGTTGACAACTTTACAGCTGCCATCGTATTTAGCTGGTTGCGTAAGGTCGATTTGATAGTTTACTCCGTCAATAACATCAAAGTTATAGGTACGGAAATTATCCCAGTTTACGAGTGATTGCGGTCCAGCATTGTTGATGTCAATTTGATTGAATTGACCTGATGAACACTCTAACCACTCTTTTACTTCTTTACCTGTAACTTTTAGAGCAACTAATGTGTTTGGATATAGATAAAGGTCAGCAGCATTACGGAAAGTGAGCTGGCCTGATTCTACTTCTGTGTAGCCTGATGGATCATTTTTACGACCGCCAGCTTTAAATGGCGCAGCAGCAGACAGGACTGGGATACCGTCTAGATTTGGGTCACCTTGGATGAATTTTTCCACATACGATTTTTGTGCAGCGTTAACAATTTGGACTGTCGGGTCATCTTGAACAAGCGCTAGGTAGCTATACATCACGTCGTTTGCTTTACCAATCGGTTGATTGACAAACTCTAACGTAGCGGCGTGATCAGCAGCAAGTGCTTTTACAATACCTTCATCGTTTTCCGCTAAAGATGCTTTTGCTTTGCGATCATAAATAGCGCGCGCTTCTGATTTGCTGCTAGTAACATCCCACACACCTTTCTTCTTATTGAAGTCTAGCTCTAGGTCCATCACACCAACGTGGCTACCCCAACGGCCGGGCATAACAGCGGCTACGCCGTTGATTATACCATTTTCGTTGTCAACACCTTGAATGCCATCATATCCTTTACCAGGAAAGACAGAGTGAGAGTGACCAAATGCAATGGCATCTATTCCCTCTACTTCACTTAGGTAGATGACAGAGTTTTCAGCGCCTTTTTTATACGGGTCTTTTGAAATGCCTGAGTGAGGGATTGCAACGATAACGTCAGCACCCTCAGCCTTCATCATAGGAACGAATTTTTCTGCCGTTTCTTTGATGTCTTTCGCGATAACTTTACCTTCTAAATTCTTTTTATCCCAAGTCAGAATTTGAGGTGGAGCAAAACCGATATAACCGATACGAATTGAACGAGGAAAACCGTCAGAATCTTTAAACGAATATTGTTTAATAATATAAGGCGTAAAGTAGTTTTCACCTGTTGCCTTGTCATAAATATTCGCGTTGACGTAAGGGAAATTGGCATCATTTACGGATTCTTTAAGGAAATCTAAACCGTAGTTGAATTCATGGTTACCGAAGTTACCAACTTGATAACCAAGTTGATTCATTGCTTTATAAACAGGATGAATTTCGCCAGATACAATACCTTTAGACGCCATGTAGTCAGCCATTGGACTACCTTGAATTAAGTCGCCATTATCGACAAGAACGCTGTTAGTTACTTCATTGCGAGCTTCTTTAACTAATGTCGCTGCGCGAGATAGGCCAATCTTTTTAGACTCTTTACCTTTGTAGTAATCGAATGAGTAGGCGTTACCGTGGATATCTGTCGTTTCTATAATACGTAGGTTAACTGTTTCTGCATTTGCAGAGCCTGACATTGCTAGCATGCTGGTTAGTACAGCAAGAGATAGTGGCTTAATGGTCATTAATTTGCTCCAATCCTTGTTAATTAACGTGGGTCGAATGAAACCCAACAGTGCAATATGTTCGGGGGACATACCATATCGTTTGATATTTAAGTGGTGAAGGTATCAGATTTTTATGCAAGAAATGTTATATCTCCTTCACGAAATGTGACATTAACATGTTAATTATCTCTGATTTGTCTACTTTATCTCCTTTCACACAGCCTCGAATTAATCCCTTAGTACTTTTTAGAATAAAAAATGAACTTTTAGAATTTCAAGTAATATAGAAGTCTGTTCATAATACAATCATCAACTGCAAATGAGATAGCGGCATGAAGAGTTCGGACATACACAAAATATCCCCTAGCGATAAACCTAAACTGGTGCGTAATAGTATAACGCCTGTTTTCGGTAAAAGCCGCTTAAGTCAGGGAGAAGTTGCACTTATTGGTGCTGGGCCGGGTGACGCTGAGTTATTAACGATAAAAGCGCTGAGTTTTTTACAGCAAGCTGATGTCGTGCTTTATGACTACCTTGTCTCTGATGAAATTATAGCGCTAATACCTGACGAAACAATTCTTGTGTGTGTTGGTAAAAAAGCGGGACATCATAGTGTTCCGCAAGAAAAGACGAACAAATTACTCGTTGATTTTGCTCAGCAAGGTTATCGCGTTGCCAGAATTAAAGGTGGCGACCCGTTTATGTTTGGCCGAGGTGGCGAAGAGTTAGAAGTGCTTTTTGATGCCAATATCCCATTCCAAGTTATACCGGGGATTACAGCTGCAGCTGGTGCAACGGCTTACGCAGGTATCCCTCTCACTCATAGAGACTATGCACAGTCTGCGCTCTTTATTACCGGACACTTGAAAGAGGATAGTGACCAACTCGACTGGTCGACTGTTGCAAGAGGACAGCAGACGTTAGTCATTTATATGGGATTGATGAAATCAAAACATATTCAAAACCAATTAATTGTTCACGGCAGAGCGAGTGATACCCCAATTGCGATTATTGAGCGAGGTACGCAGGCCTCCCAACGAGTGTTGAAAGGGTCGCTTAATCAACTGGCAGAGTTAGCGGTACAAGCTGAATCACCTTCATTAATTGTGATAGGTGAAGTGGTTCGTTTGTCAGAAAAACTGGATTGGTTTTCTAATGCGCAACCTCAACGTCAACCTATCGAACAATATGCTTAGTTAGTGTCTATAACATTAACTAAAAATGAGTCAGAGACAGATAACAATATTAGCCACGCTCAGCAAAGAGCCAAAGGAAGAGTCAACATGGATCAACAAAGATTTACTCACTTAAAGCAGCTCGAAGCTGAGAGCATCCATATTATTCGTGAAGTTGCGGCAGAGTTTCAAAATCCGGTGATGATGTATTCCATCGGTAAAGATTCTTCTGTCATGCTTCATCTTGCTCGCAAGGCGTTTTATCCAGGAAAAATTCCCTTCCCACTACTCCATGTAGATACGGATTGGAAATTCAAGGAGATGATCGAGTTTCGAGACAAGACCGCTAAAAAATATGGATTTGAGCTTTTAGTACATAAGAACCAAGACGGTATTGAAATGGGTATTAATCCATTTGTACACGGTTCTTCAAAGCACACCGATATTATGAAAACACAGGGGCTCAAACAAGCTCTAAACAAATATGGTTTTGATGCCGCTTTTGGTGGTGCCCGTCGTGATGAAGAGAAATCGCGTGCGAAAGAGCGCGTTTATTCGTTCCGTGACAAAAATCATACGTGGGACCCGAAAAATCAACGTCCTGAGCTTTGGCATACCTATAACGGACAGGTTAATAAGGGCGAGAGTATCCGAGTCTTCCCACTCTCCAATTGGACTGAGTTGGATATTTGGCAATACATTTATTTAGAAAACATTGAAATTGTTCCACTTTATTTGGCGGAAAAACGGCCTGTTGTTGAACGTGATGGCATGTTGATCATGGTTGATGATGAAAGAATGCCTATCGAAGAGGGAGAGAAAGTGGAGCAAAAGAATGTACGTTTCAGAACATTAGGTTGTTACCCATTGACTGGAGCGATTGAGTCGGAAGCGACAACACTACCTGAGATTATTGAAGAAATGCTTGTTGCAACGTCGAGCGAAAGACAAGGTAGAGCGATAGATCGTGACCAATCCGGCTCTATGGAATTCAAGAAACGTCAAGGTTATTTCTAAGGAAAGATATATGAACAGCGCAGTAGAAGCTCAACTATCCGAGCTGGGTATTGAAGAATATTTAAATCAACATCAACACAAGTCCTTACTTCGTTTCTTAACCTGTGGTTCTGTAGATGACGGTAAAAGTACTTTGATTGGACGTTTGCTTCATGATTCAAAACAAATATATGAAGATCAACTTGCCGCCGTTCATTCGGATAGCCAACGTGTTGGCACAACAGGTGAGAGACCTGACTTAGCCCTTCTTGTTGATGGACTTCAAGCAGAGCGTGAGCAAGGTATTACCATTGATGTCGCTTACCGTTATTTTTCTACCCAGAAACGCAAATTTATTATTGCGGATACCCCTGGCCACGAACAATACACTCGAAATATGGCCACTGGTGCATCAACGTGTGATGTCGCAGTTATATTAGTGGATGCACGGAAAGGCGTACTTGATCAAACACGCCGCCATTCATTTATTGCTAGCTTACTTGGAATCAAGCATTTCATCGTAGCGATAAATAAAATGGATCTGGTGGAGTATTCAGAGCAACGATTTGAAGAGATAAAGGCAGAGTATTTAGATTTTGCTGAAAAACTAAAAAGCGACGTTAATATTCAATTATTACCTCTATCGGCATTAGAAGGTGACAACGTCGTAGATAGAAGTGATGAGATGGTTTGGTATCAGGGGGAACCACTTCTTTCTCTTTTGGAAAATGTGGATCTTTCCGTACAGGCTAGTAGCGCAGAGTTTCGTTTCCCAGTTCAGTATGTGAATCGACCAAATCTTGATTTTAGAGGTTTTGCCGGCTCATTGTCTTCAGGAGCCGTTTCCGTTGGAGATGAGATAAAGGCACTACCTTCGGGTAAGGTTTCTAAAGTCGCTCGGATTGTAACGTTTGACGGTGACTTAGATACGGCCTACGCAGGTCAAGCGGTTACGCTGACATTAGAAGACGAGATAGATATTAGTCGTGGAGACTTATTAGTATCCGATGGTGCGGCTATTGAATCGTCTAATCATGTACTAGCCGATATTGTTTGGATGACAGAAGAGCCACTCAATATAGGCCGTCAATACGATATTAAGATAGCGGGTAAAAAAACGTTAGGCCAAGTTGATGTTATTCGTCACCAATATGATGTGAATAACCTGTCTCGTTTTGATACCAACGCTATCCCTCTTAATGGTATAGCGCAGTGTGAGTGGTCACTTACAGAAACAATTCCGATCGATAAGTACGTAGATAGCCCGGATACGGGTGGCTTTATCATTATCGATAGACTGACTAATGTGACGGTTGGTGCTGGCCTTGTGCGAGAGCGTTTAGACCAAAAAGATGAGTCGTCGAATGTGGGGGATATCAACGCCTTTGAACATGAACTGAAAGCGTTAATTCTCAAATATTTCCCATCGTGGGATGCGAAAATTTAAGATGCAATGAAGGTTCTTTAAAGATGGTCGTTCTCATGAAAAACGGCGTCATCTCCACGAAAGTGGAACGCTGTTCGGTTAGTGCTAAATACTTCGTCATTCCCGTGGAAACGGGAATCTTGGTGATATTAGATCCCCATTGTCATGGGGATGACGTTGGTTTTCGTGAAAATAAGTCAATTTTCGTCGGGATGACAGATTTAGATAACCTTGACCGAACTGCATTCCGTGCAAACGGGAATGACGAGTTGTCATATTGGGTATTAGCGTTAATTTTACGTTAGTTCGTAGGATTAATTTCGCTATTTTGAGGGTAAGTTATGTGGGAACAAAGCTTTATATTGACGTTATTAGTCGGTGTTGTCGCATGCTTACTCTGGACTAAACTTAAACCTAGTTTTATCTTTGCAGGCGCTGCATTTATCGCCTTTATTGCTGGTCAGATAGAACTAGAAAGTATCACGAATAACTTTACTAATTCGTCGTTACTTACCCTAGTTTTGCTTGTCCTTGCTTCCTGTGCACTTGAGAAAACGCGCCTAATTAGTTGGGTTAGTTATCACATTTCTGAAGGGAAACTGGGAACGGTTGTGGCGAAACTGGGCTTGTCTACGGCAATACTTTCATCTTTTACCAATAATACGGCGGTTGTTGTTTCCTTAATAGGGGCAATAAAACGTAATCAACAACATCCACCATCTAGGTTGCTCATTCCTCTTTCCTATTCTGCCATTTTAGGGGGAACGTTGACGTTGATCGGTACCTCTACCAATTTAATCATCAACAGTTTTGTCGAAAATGTGGGCTTACCAAGTCTTGGTTTTTTTGCACCAACGATGATTGGTTTGGCCGTACTCACAGGTGGGTTGCTCATTCTCATCCCTCTGAGTTATTTGCTTCCAGATAATGAGGATAAGAATCAAGACGATCTACCTTATTTTCTTGAGGCTAGAGTTGAAGCTGGCTCTCCATTAGTGGGGAAAACGATTACTGAAAATGGACTGAGGGCATTGCGAAAACTTTTTTTGGCGGAGGTTATTCGAGATGGCGAGGTCATCACTTCCGTGACACCTGACTTTGTACTGCTAGCTCGAGATAGATTGATGTTTTGTGGTGATATAGAAAGTGTTGCGACATTGCAGGAAATTAAGGGTATTACACTGTTTGGACAACACCATCTCAATGGACAAAACTTGCTTGAGGTCGTCGTCAGCTCTTCTGCATTTATCTGCAATAAAACGCTTATTTCAAGCCAGTTTAGAGATCGTTTTGATGCGGTGGTGGTGGCAATACGAAGAGGTCATGAAAGATTAGAAGGTGGTTTAGGGAAGATAAAGTTAGCGGCCGGGGATACACTCATCATTGTACCTGGCAAACGATTTGAGTATGAAGTTAGCCGTCATAATAGAGAGTTTTTGTTGATGAATGATCTCGACTCAAGCGCCAAACTTGATTTGAGTAAATCAAATATAGTTTTAGTCGGTTTTGCTTTTGTTATTGGTTTCGCTTTACTTGATATTGTACCAATGATCAAAGGGTTAGCTGTCTATCTTTTTGGACTGTTAGCGCTCGGTATTATCAGTTTTACTGAATTACGCCGTCGTTTTCCGATAGATATTGTTGTCATCGTGGGGTCCGCTTTGAGCATTGCTCAATTGATGCTTTCGTCCGGACTATCGACACAAATGGGAGCATTTTTTATTGAAGCCCTTAATGGATGGGGTGTTTTTGGCGCGTTAGTCGCCACCTATTTTTTAACTCTCGTGCTTACCGAGCTCGTTACCAATAATGCCGCGGCAGCATTGTCGTTTCCGGTAGGGTACAGCATGGCAGTCGCTTATGGTGTGGATCCTATGCCTTTTATTATGGCCGTATTATTTGGAGCGAGCGCAAGTTTTGTCTCTCCTTACGGTTACCAAACCAATCTACTTGTATATAGCGTAGGAAATTACCGCATCAGTGATTACATACGAGTTGGTATTCCCATTTCAATTGTTTATTCCATTTTAGTTTTAACGTTGATCCCCTATTTTTTCCCATTTTAATGTAAGGAGTTGCTTTCTCATGGCAGAAAGAAATACGTCTACCCAAGATAGTAATATTGTGTGGCACCAACATGCTGTGAATAAAGAGACGAGAGCGAGGCTTAAACAGCAAAAGCCAGTTGTGCTCTGGTTTACGGGGTTATCCGGTGCGGGTAAGTCTACCGTCGCAGGTGCACTAGAGAATGTGTTGGCAGATATGGGTTTTCATACCTATTTATTGGATGGCGACAATGTACGCCATGGCTTATGCAAAGACTTAGGTTTCTCCGAGCAAGACAGAAAAGAGAATATACGCCGAGTCGGTGAGCTGTGTAAGTTAATGGCTGATGCTGGTCTAATCGTTCTTTCTGCTTTTATTTCTCCCTATAGAGAAGAACGTCAAATGGTAAGAGAACTGCTTCCAGAAGGCGAATTCTTAGAGGTATTTGTCAATGCATCGATGGAGGTGTGTGAGCAAAGAGATCCAAAGGGTTTGTATAAAAGAGCTAGAGCAGGAGAGATAAAGAACTTTACGGGGATAGATTCAAATTACGAATTACCGTTACAGCCAGAAATTAACTTACCAGCAGGAGACAAAGAGGTTAATGATTTGGTTGAAATATGTTTAGCCGTATTGCGGCAAAAAGGCATCATAACTTCTTGATGCCTTGATCTTATTATCAAACCAATTGGTCAATTGTTCCTTTGGCTTCAGTTTGAACGGTAAACTTCTGACTTAATAAACCAACAAGTTGGTCAAAATATGTCATGTTTGGTTTATTGCCAAGAAGTTTACATAACTCATTTCCAACGGGGCTTAAGCGATAATAGAGTAAACGACTACCTTTCCCCATGGGTTGGAGTGAAACGATTTTCCCTTGGTAATCGAGCAATAGTGCTGGGTCAAATTCAATCTCGCCTGATTCTAATTCTGTGCCAATAACTAAACCCAACTCAATCAGAAGTAAGATACTGGAATAGGGGAGTTGATAACTACCTAAGTTAATGGTTTCTTCTACGTCTCTTTTGGTAAAGCTAAATAGACCGCTTTGGGTTCGAAATCCAATAAGCAGTTTTTTTGAGTTATCCCCACCAAAGCTGCATGATAATGCGGCGGCTTTTTGTAAATATTGTGCCTCTTTTGGTGTCATGTCTTTTAGCACCTGCAGAGCTTTTACTGATGTAGAACCAGGGTTTGTCACTTCAAGCTTTAGGATCTGAGCCCAAAGCCTTTGCATGGAGCTATTGTGAATATCCTGAGCCAGATCGAAAAATCGATTGAGCCAATCTTGGTCTGGGTCGCCAGCGGTTTCGTCATTGCAGAATGAATGTGAGAACTTGATGATAGTTTCTAAGTTTTTCTGCCTTTGTTCTCTGCGTTGTTTGTCTCTATTTAGTGCTCTTTCTAAAATGGATTTTTGCGTGGGACTCGACTGTAATAATGCATCCAATCCATAGGTTTCGGCTATGCTAGCCACACGACTAGCACTATCTTTAATGTAGCCAGATTTCTTTTTTGAGTGGTCACTATTCTGATTTGTTTCACTGTTATCTATAGTAACGGGTGCTCTTCTTTCTGCCATGCCCCACAATCCTATTCCGTTTTAGTCAGTAAAAATGTAACGTGTTATCGCGTTATATGCCACTGATTTGGCGCAATGCTTGGGCAACTAATGCTAATTTTTGAAGGTTATAAGACCTAAAGCGAGAGTGAATGGTGTTGTGACTATTACAATTAGCAATAAAAAAGCCTGTGATATCGCCATTCATTATATATAAAATTGTTGTGGATCAGGAGGACAGCAGTTATCTCGATAAATGTTTGCCTTTAGCTCGTGTTTCAATTTTTATCTGATATGATAATCAAATGTTAAAGTTGTTAACTATTATGAGATTCAAGATGGCGCAGTCAAACGACAATAAGTTTAAAAAGCAGCTATCTGCTACATTACTTTTCGTTATATATGTAGCAGTATTGGCTTATCTGTCTAATTTTTTGATGTAATAATCAATCAATGAAAACAAATAAACCAATAAGTAAGTTAGATTATTTTTTGATTACTGGTCATCATAAACTTCAACCGCCATTCCTTCGATAACATACCCCACTTCCGCTAATTCGTGACTGACCGTTTCTGTCTTTAGCCTTCCGACGATATATACGACATCCCATAATTCCTGTACGGGAGCGCCACCTTTAAAGCGTACATAGATTAATTGGTTTGGTGGTGGTGGTGGAACGTGAATACAAGCACCTAAAAAGGGAACAAGCATAAATTCAGTAACCCTATTTTCATCACCCTCTAGCGGAATCACAAAGCCAGGGATTTTAACAATGCTTCCGTTCAATTCCTGTCTAACCCCACCCAATCTGGACTGTTCAGGTGCGTCTTCTTCGTGACTGAGTTGCAAAGGCATACCAACACTATCTACGAGGTTTCGTTCATTTTCTGGAATTAAATCTATCCACTCCAATTGCAATATATCGGATTGCTTTGTTGAGGCACTTTCATCTGAAGCAACAGCCTGAACTGGCATCAGAAAGACGCTTAATAAACTGACAATTAATGCTACATTTTTCATATTCTACCTATGATGTTTATATTCGAATTGTCATGCCATCCGCCAATGATTGACGGTAAGCACTAAATGCTGGAATAAAACCGATAATGACACCGGCAAGTTGAACGAGTCCTAAAAGCATCCATTCGTAGCCAGTGATCATGGACAGCTCGACGTTGACGCCATAGAGCTGCTGGATAATCGGTTGAGCAATTGCGAGCAGAGAGTAAAGACCAATGAGGCCAGCTACGATACCTACGAAGGTCAATGCGCTCGCTTCACTTATCAGCAATATAAAGATGTGCTTGGGTCGTGCGCCCATCGCTCTTAAAATGGCCATTTCTCTACGTCGTTCTTGTAGGCTAGTGAGTAGACTGCTTAGCATACCGAGTAAGCCTGCTACAACGACAAATCCGGATACCGCCATTAATGCGGTTTCTGCTACTGACATCATGCCCCACAATTCATGTAAAGCGATACCCGGTAAAATAGCGCTTAGGGGTTCCTTTCTATACGTGTTTATTTTCCGTTGTAAGGCAAATGTGTGAATTTTAGATTTCAATCCAAGCATGAACGCGGTTATTTGTTCGGGCTGGAATCTTTGTTGAGCTAACGTATCAGCATTAGGTGTGTTACCTAAATTTGCGCCTGATTCCCACCCCACATGAATAGCTTCTATTGCTTCTAATGAAACGTGTACGGTTTTATCTACAGGTGTACCAGTCGGTTCAAATATGCCGACAACTTTAAATGGGATGTTGTCATGTCGACTAAAAGCGACATCACTTATGCCGTGAGCAATAATGATGTCACTGCCAATGTTGTAACCAAGTTGTTTTGCTACATCGGCACCCAAAACGGTTTCAAACAACGAGTTAAATGGTCGCCCTTTTTTTAGTTCAAGTGGCTGTTTTTTTCCGTATCTGAAATGTTTGAAGTAGTCTTGATTCGTCCCCATGACTCTAAAACCCTTGTGCGAATCGCCGAGAGAGATAGGGATAGCCCATTTTACAGAGCGCTGTTGGCGGATTTCTTCAAAGCTTTTCCAATCTATATTAGCGGTTGCATTGCCTATTCTAAAGACGGAATAGAGAAGAAGATTTACTGAACCAGAACGAGCACCGACAATAAGATCGGTGCTTGAGATAGTATTTGCAAAACTGCTTTTTGCTTGGGTTCGTATGCGTTCAACTCCCATCAACAAAATGACGGAAATGGCAACGGTTAATATAGTGAGTATTGCTGTCGCTTTTCTGTTGGTAAGGCTTTTCCAAGCTAAGTGAGCGATGGTTTTCATTTCGTCCCCTTAGCGAGTGTTAACGCTTGTTCATTAAGGTCATTGAGTTGAATGCTTCGATCGAACATCGATTCAAGCGTTGGGTCGTGGCTGACAAATATCAGTGTAGACTTGGCGAGTTCAGCCTCTTCCATAAGCAGTTCAATAAAGGCGGTTCGGTTATCAAAGTCTAGTGAAGAAGTGGGTTCATCCGCGATAAGCAGTTCGGGACGTCCAATGAGCGCTCGAGCAGCGGCTACGCGCTGTTGTTGCCCGATACTTAATTCAACAATGGGTTTATTGAGTAGATTTTCATCTAGGTGTAAGCGTTTTAGCAGTTGGGCCGCTGTTTTTCTTAGCTCACCGTCGACGTTTCTCTTTCGAATGCTTGAAAAATGACAAGGTAGAATCACATTGTCAATCATTGATAGATAAGGCAGCAGATTAAATTGTTGAAAAATGTAGCCGATATGATCGGCTCTAAATTTATCTCTTTGATTCTGCTTCAGCGTAGAAATGTCGGTATCTAAAATCTGTACTTTGCCATTTTGAGGGGTAATTATCCCGGTTAACAAGCCAAGTAGTGTCGACTTCCCACTTCCACTTGGACCTTTAATAAATAGATGTTCACTTCGATTAATATCTAATTGATCAAACTTTAGCGTTGGTGATATATCGTTCGCCCAACGGTAACTAATCTGTGAGAGCGAGACAACTTTGGTTGGTTTGTTCATTGTTTGTTCCATTGCCATGATGTAGGTGACCACATCTGAAAGAGCGACGTAGCCACCTATAAGCTAAAACTGAATAAGAGTGTGGTTACTGTTAAGTTCTAACGCTTTTTGGCTAGTATCCGTTAACAAATTGACGCTAATTTTATCCGTTTTAGGAAAGTGCTCAAACCACGTCGTTTTCACCTGATGTAGCTTAGATATTTCACTGCACTCAAAATGATATTCTACGGTGAATTGGCCATGCCCACTTTCTTCATGTTCACTTCCTTCATGAGAGTCGTCATGGTTATGTTCATCTCCTTCATGCTCATCATGCTCATCATGCTCATCATGTTCGCCATGTTGTTCCTCGCTTTCCAATGTGTTGGTCACATTAATATGTTCTACACGGCAGTTGGCATCTTGAGAGATAAGCAAAATACTTTCCGCTTGTTTTAGGGTTTGCTCTGCTTGTTCAATCAGTTGATGTTGTTGTTCGTCTGCTGGCGCATGTTCAAAGCCAACAATATCAGAGCCCGGAGCCGTAATTTCTACTAATAACTCGCTGCCTTCCTGAGCCATATTAAACTCAACGTGGCCATGTATGTGTGCCTCATGTTGGCGAAAACCTTCTTCGGCTTGTGCAGATGTGGCTAAAACGAGTGTCGATAATAGTGATAATTTGAATATGTGTTTCATGATTGAAAAACCTCAATTTGAAAATAATTAAATATAGTTGGTCCGAGTTCAGGTTATTTATTTACGATGAGTGAATTGAGGATTTCGGCGGTGCTCGTGCTTTCTCTATCGGTAGAGATCGAAAAGCAGCCGCAATAGAATCAATATCTGTTTGAAATGGTTTTTGAATGATAACGGGTAAAACAGGTAATGCAGATGACACACCATGAATTGCGTGAGAAAAAAGCTGGCAATGATGATGTTCGTGATGTGCTTTATCAGTATCTAGTTGATGTTCAATGAATGCAAAGCCTGTCCATAGTACAAGTACTAAGACAAATGAGGTTAACCTTTTTACGGTAAGGCGAGTAAAACCAACAAACTGTGCGTTCATAATTGATGCAAAATGGGTGCTAGGACACTAAATGTAATAATATAACAATTACTCTGCAAGACAAATGTGAATAATTGTCATTAATGATTGAAATTTATCGGTCATGAAAAAATGACGCTATAGCGCCATTTTTTCAGAAAAAGATGAACAAAAGATTACAAGCTAGAAGAAATAAGGTTAAGTACTTGAGTTATATCGTCTTTTATCAATATCCCTTCCTTTACAAAGAGAACCTTGCCTTCTTTATCTAGCACAATAATGGCTGAGCTCTCTTCTTGTAGTTGCCAAGATTTTGCAACCGTCCCATTTTTGTCCAGAACAATAGAAGACCATGGAAACTCGGTCTTACTGTCTTCAGCGGAAGATTTCACAAATGAACCGGTACCCCACATCGCATCATCTTGGTTGATAATGGTGGTTGTTTGATAGCGATCTGCCGGAAATTTTGATGCGGTTATTGCCGCCATCAAATCAGCGTTCATTTTTTTTGCGCTTTTTCTTCCTGCAATAGCTTGAATAACTCTAACTTTGTTGGGGAGTTGAGTGCTGTTCCACTCTTTATAAGCGATATCTTTATTTTCAACAAAAAGTTCGCCGTGTTTCGCAATGGCAACATTAGGTACGGTTTGCTCTAAGGTAATAGTGTGCGCGAAGCCCAATATTGGTGAGGCGCACAGTATCAATGCAGTGAGAGACTTTACTTTCATTTTATATTCCTTTTATTTTATCTAAACCTCTTATTAAGTAAGGGGTTTATCTTCCTAGAAATAAACGGGGTCATTCTTAAGAATGGCGTTCAGCTAGGTATACATAGCGTAGTTGAAAAAGTAAAAAAGGTGACGATTTTTTTGAACTTGGCTCTAAATTTGCATTTTATTCTGAGTAAATTATTCATTGTGTTTGGCTGTCAGAGTAAGTTGTAATGATTTGCCGCGACGGGTTTGGTATTGATGAAGGGAATGTTGCCTATTATGACTCGAGTTTTTTCCACCTATCGTCCACTTCAAGTGGCACGTTTTGTAAAAAACCTTTTTAAAGGGGAGTTTTCAATTGAAGGTATTGGCGTATTTTATTTCGATAGCGGGAGAGTATTACTTCCTGATTTAACGGATAAGAAAAAACTATCGATAATGAAAGAAGTGAACGTCACTATCGATAACCTTACTATTGCCGTGGTGTAAAGGTTGATTTCCTGAGCATCCGTCCTGCGTATAAAAAACAACCTATACGTTTGGTGGGAAACAGACGCCCGTTCCGCCTAATCCACAATACCCGTTTGGATTTCTTGCTAAATATTGTTGATGATAGGTTTCTGCAAAATAGTATATGTTGGCCGCTGTTATTTCCGTTGTGATCTGACCTTTTTGTTGTTCATCTAATGCAGATTGGTATTGCGCTTCGCTCTCTTTGGCTATCTTAAATTGCTCGTCATTAAACGTGTAAATTGCAGAGCGGTATTGGCTGCCGAGATCATTTCCCTGACGCATGCCTTGCGTCGGGTCGTGTTTCTCCCAAAAATAATTGAGAAGTTGTGATAGTTTGATGATTCTAGGGTTGAATATGATTCGTACAGCCTCAGTATGACCTGTTTTTCCAGTACATACCTCTTCATACGTTGGGTTCTCAGTGTGGCCGCCACTGTATCCTACAGAAGTCGAGTGAACCCCTTCCAGTGGCCAGAATAAACGTTCGGCGCCCCAAAAACATCCAAGTCCAAGCACTATTTCTTCATGATCTTTAGGTACTGGAGCGGTGATGTCTGTATCGTTTACAACGTGTTTTTCGGTGACAGGTATCGGTGTCGAACGACCTTTTAATGCGGTTTCACTTGTCACTACTCTCTGTTTGTTGAACATGATACTTGGTCCTTTTCCAGTCTTAATAGATTGAGTATAAAGGATTGTCTTCTTCTGCTTATATCGATATCAGCTAATCAGAAACAAATGCTTATATAACAAAAGGCTTATGTGATATTTCACCAATAATACACATAATATGACATCTTGATAACACATGTGTATAAGGTTGATTCATTATGAGTTAAGCTTTGTTCATAAGGATATGTTGCCGCGATAAGGTTCGTTTCAGTCTGTGTTTCAATATTTTAAAATAATAAAAAAGTTGACCGTTGTTCTGTTTATGTTGTTGCTATTAAGCAAGGGGGCATGGGCAAGTATTGCTTTGAATATTGAAGGGTTAGAAGGGGCTCTTGAAGAGAATACGAATGTATATGTCGCTGCAATTTCCGAAGAGGATTACTCAACATCGCTTCGCTTTCAGTCTCGCCTTCGAGATACTATTATCACCGCACTTAAAGCACTTGGTTATTATCAACCTGAAATTACCTTTATTATCTCTGAAAATGAGGAGACCTTGACGGCTAAAGTTGAAAAAGGTGAGCCTGTGTTGATTGACGTTGTCGACATTGAATTAGAGGGTGGAGCGAAACAAGATCCCGATTTTCTATCATTGATTGCGAAGTCTGGTTTGGTAGAACAGTCGATATTAGATCATAGTAAATACGACGCACTAAAAAAGAGTATCCGAAATTTAGCCTTGTCGAAAGGGTATTTTGATGGGGATTTTACAAAGACGGCACTAGAGGTTGCACCTGAGCTTAATCAAGCTTTTATACGATTACATTATGATAGTGGCGTTCGGTATAATTTTGGAAAAACCATTATTGTGGGCAGCCAAATTGAAGAAGATAAAGTGCGTTCTCTGATACCTTATGAAGAAGGTAAACCATACCTAGCTTCTGATGTTGGTTTGCTTAATCAACGTCTATCAAATACAGAGTGGTTCTCTTCCGTTTTTGTCAAACCAGATTTGAAAAATGTAGAAAAGAATCAATTGCTACCAATGGAGGTGTCTCTTGCTCCGCAATCGAAGAATAAGATCGAAACGGGTATAGGTTATTCTACGGATGTTGGCGTTAGGGGGACATTAAAGTGGAATAAACCATGGGTTAACACATACGGACACAGTTTTGATTCAAGCTTATCGCTTTCCTCTCCAGAGCAAACCATTGTTTTAGGTTATAAGATTCCTTTAGAGGACGTGCTTAACGAATATTATCGAGTTCAATATGGTATGAAGTATGAAGATAAACTTGATACAGATAGCTTAGAGGTGAACACCGTTGTTGAACGGCATTGGCAGTTGGAAAATGGTTGGCATAGAAACCTCTTTTTAAGGTATCTACATGAGGACTTTACTCAAGGCTCTCAAAATGACGATATAAAAATGGCGATTCCAGGCGTTTCCTTTTCTAAGACGAAAAGCTCCGGTGGTTCAATGCCTAAGTTTGGTAATAAGTATTCGGTGAGTTTTGAACTGTCTGATGACAGCGTGATATCAAGAGCACGAATGCTGCGTATTCAGACCCGTTCAACTTGGATTAATAGCTTGGGAAGTAATCATCGGGGCATCGCTCGTGTCGATTTAGCGGCAAACTTTGTCGATAATATTCTTGATCTTCCTCCTTCAATTCGTTTTTTTGCTGGTGGCGATAATAATCTGCGTGGTTACGATTATGAATCTATTTCTCCTACGGATGACACTGGAGCCCTTATTGGGGCTAAATACATGGCGACGAGTTCACTTGAATATCAATATCGAATTAAAGGAGATTGGTGGTTAGCGGCTTTCGTCGATGCCGGTGATGCATGGTCTGCGACACCAGAAGCCAAAATTGGAACTGGTTTTGGTGTGCGATGGGCATCTCCTGTTGGACCGATTCGACTCGATTTAGCTTGGGGATTGGCTGAAGAGAGTGGTGATCAGTTCCGCGTTCATTTTGCGTTGGGACCAGAGTTATGACGAAGGTAGCGGTTAAATGGATAAAGAGATCTTTATTTAGTGTTATATGTCTGATTTTACTTATCTTGTTGATCTTATTGGGGCTCCTGTTCACCAATAGTGGTCTCAACACTGTTATTTGGGGTGCTGAGAAAGTCTTGCCTCAATTGGTGATTAAGGAGAGTGAAGGGGCGCTGTTGCCAGAGTTCTCTCTGTTTGATATTTCCTATAAGTCGGAAGAATTTAATATTGAAGCAAAAAGTAGAGAAATCACTTTGGCTATCACACCTAGCTGTTTTCTTACGCCGTCGGTTTGCGTTGAACAGTTGAAAATTGATGGTCTAGACTTTGCCTTAACTGGATTGCCGTCCGCGAGTAAAGAACGTCCTTCTGACTCATCAGAACCTTTAACCGAAATTCGACTACCAGTGCCCATTTATGTTCGCCGTCTATCGCTGTCTGATATCGACCTAAATATTTTGGGAAATAAAATCAGTTGGCAGACCTTTACCAGTCAAATAGAGATGAGTGGTAGCAAATTAACCATCCATCCCACTATTTTTGAGGACGTTAACGTTGAATTGGCAGAGGTTGCTGATAAAGCGTCAGAATCAAAAGACGTTGCCAATACTGATCAAACCAAGCCGCTAATTACATTACCCGATGTGTTGATTCCTTTAGAGATTGATCTGGAGAAGTTCGACTTATATCGTTTTAGCGTAAAAGGTGAAACACCCGTTATAGTAAATCATCTTGGCTTATCCACCCACGCACAAGGCTACGAGGTTAATGTAAAACAACTTACGTTAGATACGCCACAAGCTGATATTGAATTGAAGTCAGAAATTGAATTGAGAGACGGCTATCCGATGGTTTTAGAGGTGTCGGCGTTGGTCAAGCAGACGGAGCTAAAAGGGCAAAATCTCGTATTAAGAGCAGAAGGGAGCGTAGCAGAGCTACAACTTGATGCGCAGCTTACGGGCGCAATTGAGGCGCGGTTAAATGGGCGAATTGAATCGCTTAACCCGGAACTACCTTTTGATATCGAATTGACTGCTGGTCACGCGCAATGGCCATTAACTGGGGTCGCTGATTACACCGTGGATGTTGATCATATTAAATCCAACGGTTCATTAAAGGGCTATCAACTAGATATCGCGACTATTGCCGACGGAAAAGGCATCCCACCTCTCGACCTTACAGTAAAAGGGGAAGGCAATTTAGAACGAGTGGAACTTGAATCTATTCTACTTAAAACACTCGGCGGGGAGGTTTCTGGTCAAGTAATGGCAAACTGGCAATCCCCGGTTAATTGGCAAGCCCAATTGGGCTTGTCAAATATTCAACCTGGATTAGAGTGGGAACAAGCAGAAGGTGTCGTTAACGGATCGCTAACGACCACTGGAGAGTTATTTGATTCAGGTGGGTGGCAGGTTGAATTACCTCTTTTGGATATTGAAGGGATAATTAGAGAATACCCTCTTACTATTGAAGGTGAGTTACTCGCGAGCGATGAAAAGGGAACAGGTGATCTCAAAGTGATGACAAGTGGACTTGTCGTCAAGCATGGGCCAAATGGACTAAATATTTCAGGACAACTAGACAAAAAGTGGGCGATGGATACAAGTATTAATTTTCCTGATATTGAAAAATCACTTCCTGACTTTAAAGGCAGTGTTAATGGTCAAATTGCATTACGTGGTGAACTTAAGACACCTGAAATTCGTACCGATCTTTCAGCAGAAAAAATCGCGTATCTAGATATTGCGACTATTTCTAATATTACTCTGTCCAGTGATTTAGCACCATTACCAGCACCTGCTGGCGAGCTTGACCTTAAGATAAGTAACGTTGTATATGAAAATAAGACCATAGACTCGATTGATCTTTCGTTTTCTGGTTCGCAAAAAAAACACCAACTTAGCCTTGATGTGCTGTCTGATTTACTAAAAGCGAATATTCATATTGCTGGTGGTTTGCATGAAAAGCCCGAATTAGCTTGGAAGGGGACACTAGATAAAGCGGAACTATCTACAGTACAAGGTCCATGGATTTTAGACCATCCTGTTGCGGTTAGTTTTCTTGTCGATAGCCAGGTTGCCAATGTCCAAGCCCATTGCTGGACACAAGCTAACTCGGAGGTTTGTTTAAGCAAAGACCTTGTTGCGGGACAGTCTGGTGAAGCGCATCTTGAAGTTCAAAATTTTGTGTTTAGTCAGCTTGATATGTTTATCCCTAAAGGGACCAATATTGATGGGGAATTCAATGCTGAAGCATGGGCAAGTTGGGCGCCAAATAAAAAGCTAGATGCTGAATTTAAGGTCTCATTACCTAAAGGAAAGCTAACACAACAGATAGAACAACCCATAGTATTAGCTTGGGAATCTATTGTGCTTAATGCTCAGTTACACAAAGATAGTCTTTCGGTCGATTGGCTTTTTGATCTTGCAGACAATGGGGATATCAAAGGAAACCTGAAAGTCCCTGATGTTCAAGCCACACATCAGGGACTGGATGCTCAGGTTATTTTAGATAACATCAATTTAGATATGATTCAGCCTTTGGTGGGAGAGTACAGCAAGGTCAATGCGGATATAAATTCTGATATAAGAATTTCAGGTCCAGTTAAGCATCCAAAAGTTAATGGCAAATTTATCATCGATGAGATTATTGCACAGGGTGATATTGCGCCTGTTGAGGTTAATAATGGGACCATTGCCATCGATTTCTCTGGCTACAATGCGCGACTAAATGCGGATATCGAAACACCTGATGGTGTGCTACAACTTGATGGAGACGCAAACTGGGAAGATTTATCCGCTTGGTCGACCAATGTGAAAGTGTTTGCCGAAGAACTGAATGTCACTCTTCCACCGATCGTTCAAGTAAAAATAAAACCAGACATGCAGATCGCCATTACCCCTAAACGAGCAATTATTGAAGGCGATATTTATCTACCCTGGGGAAATATTACGGTTGAAGAACTGCCGCCTAGTGCGATAGGTGTCTCTTCCGATGAAGTAATTCTGAATAAAAACCTTCAGCCTGAAGAAGGAAGTACAGCGCTTCCTATCGAAGTGGAAACAAACGTAAATATCCATATTGGCGATGACTTTAAATTGGCGGCTTTTGGTTTAAAGGGCGAACTCGTCGGCAAACTGAATGTAACCCAAAAAGACAAAGGACCATTTATTGTTGGAGAGATAGAGGTCGTCAATGGCGCTTATCGATCTTTTGGACAAGACTTAATCATTGTTGAAGGGAAAGTGTTGATGAATGGACCGCCAGATCAACCTTATCTTGCTATTGATGCGGTACGAAACCCAGACAACACGCAAGATGATGTTGTGGCGGGTATTCGAGTAACTGGCCCGGCAAACGAGCCAGCAATCGAGGTCTACTCTAAACCATCTATGCCGCAACAGAATGCTTTGTCCTACCTATTGAGAGGACAGGATCTTGATGGCGCAGCTGGTGGGAGTAGCATGACAACGGCTCTAATTGGCCTAAGTTTGGCTAAGAGTGGACAGTTAGTAGGACAAATCGGTGAAACCTTTGGCGTGTCTGATCTGCAGTTGGACACCGCTGGGTCAGGAGAAGAATCTCAGGTGACGGTCAGTGGCTATCTGACTCCAGAACTACAAGTGAAATATGGAGTTGGTATATTTGATTCATTTGGAGAATTCACGGTTAGGTATAAATTAGTCACGGATTTATATTTGGAAGCGGTGTCAGGAATGGATAGTGCAGTTGATCTGTTATATCAATTTGAATTTGATTAGGGAGTAATACATGCGACATCTGGTTTTTGTTTACGGAACGTTGCGTAAAGGTGAATCTAATCATCACGTACTCAGTGATAGTGAGTACCTTGGTTTTTTTGAAACCGAACCGAACTATCAATTGTTCAATTACGGCTCCTATCCAGGCGTTACGCAGGGCAATTGTAAGGTGTTAGGTGAAGTGTATAGCGTTGATGATGATGTACTACAGCGATTAGATCGTCTCGAAAATGTTCCAATTGACTATAGACGAGACCCTATAGATACGCCTTATGGATCGGCGTGGATTTATCTTTATCAAGAAGTGAGTCCACTTGATGAAGCGATAACATCGGGCAACTGGTTGTATCGAAATAAGTAATTTTAGAAGGTATTTGTGTCGATAAGGTAAAAAAAGCCGCTTATTTTTGACGAAAAGCGGCTTTTCTTATGAAGATAAACCGTTATTCGTTGGGATACTGCTCAATAAACTGTTCCACTTTATTGACCATCGCTTTCGATCCAACAAAGAAAGGCACACGTTGGTGTAACTCGGTTGGTTTCAGCTCCATGATGCGATTTTTGCCGTCAGACGCTATGCCACCGGCCTGTTCAATGATGAATGCCATAGGATTACATTCATAAAGAAGGCGAAGTTTACCATTAGGATGACTTTCTGTGCTCGGATATAAGTAGATTCCGCCTTTTAGTAAGTTTCTATGAAAATCAGCAACCAACGAACCAATATAGCGCGAAGTATAAGGCCGATTCTCTTCAGGTACACTCTCTTGACAATATTTTATATACTTTTTAACCCCTTGTGGGAAACGAATATAGTTGCCTTCGTTGATAGAATAAATAGAGCCAGTTTCAGGAGTGATTAAACTTTCATGAGATAAGCAGAAAGAACCGATGGAAGGGTCATAGGTAAAACCATGCACACCATTACCCGTTGTGTACACCAACATCGTTGATGAACCATATATTACATAACCTGCGGCAACTTGTTTTTCACCCGGTTGTAAAAAGTCTTCTTGCGTTGGTGGCGTGCCAACAGGTGAAACGCGGCGATAAATAGAGAAAATTGTACCGACGGAAACATTGACATCGATATTAGATGATCCATCTAACGGATCCATTAAGAGCACATATTTTGCGTTTTTGTTTAGCTCTTTATTAAATGCAACGGTTTCATCTTCTTCTTCGCTTGCCACTCCGCACACTTGATCACGAGCCTCGAGTGCCGCTTTGAATTTGTCATTCGCGTATAAATCTAGCTTTTGTTGTTCTTCACCCTGTATATTTTCAGCACCAACCGAGCCAGTTATATCAACAAGTCCTGCTTTATTGATTTCACGGTTTACGATTTTTGCTGCAAGTCGAATTGAGGCCAATAATGAAGATAGTTCTCCACTAGCGTGGGGGAAGTCACTTTGTTTCTCTACTATAAATTCGCCAAGTGTGCGAAATTCAGACATGTTATATCCTTAACGTTTTCTGATGATTTAGAGGACTTTTTCGTTACAATGACTTATAGCGCTAATTCATTATTATATGTTCGTTGCAACAAGCTCAATTGTATGGCATTAAACTTTTTATTGGTAATGAAGTAACTATTTGATATACAAATTGTTTCAACTACGTATCACATGTTATCTGCAACTGAGTCGAATGATTGCTTTTCTCTGATAGATCGATCACATTAGTGCAGTCAAACAGGCAAGCTTAGGAAAAATAAAATGCACATTCATATTTTGGGGATTTGTGGAACCTTTATGGGGGGCGCGGCGGTGTTAGCTCGTCAGCTGGGGCATAAAGTAACAGGGAGCGACGCAAATATGTATCCACCCATGAGTACGTTACTGGAATCTCAAGGTATAGAAATTATTGAGGGTTTTGACCCCTCACAACTAAAATCTAATCCTGATCTCGTTGTTATTGGTAATGCCATGAGTAGAGGTAACCCGTGTGTAGAGTATGTCCTTGATCACAATCTAAAATATACGTCTGGTCCACAGTGGTTAAAAGAGTTTCTCCTCCATGATAGATGGGTATTAGCCGTGTCTGGCACTCATGGAAAAACAACAACAGCAAGCATGTTGTCATGGATACTTGAGGATTGTGGTTACGAGCCAGGTTTTCTTGTTGGTGGTGTTTTAGGGAATTTTGGGGTATCTGCACGCCTAGGAAACAGCATGTTCTTTGTAGTTGAGGCTGATGAATATGACAGTGCATTTTTCGATAAACGGTCAAAATTCATTCACTACCACCCTCGCACCTTAGTAATGAATAATCTTGAGTTCGATCATGCCGATATTTTTGATGATCTTGAAGCAATTAAGAAACAATTTCATCACTTAGTACGAACAATCCCGAGTAATGGTCGAATATTCTCTCCTAAATCAGAAATGGCGCTTCAAGATGTACTGGAAAGAGGCTGCTGGAGTGAACAAGAGCTGATCGGAGATGAATCTTGTGACTGGAAAACAGAGAAAATCGAAAAAGATGGCAGCGAATTTAATGTTTTTTTTCGCAGCGAATTAGTTGGTACAGTGAAGTGGGATTTGGTTGGAGATCATAATGTTAGCAATGCATTGATGGCGGTGGCCGCAGCAAGACATGTCGGTGTTACTGCGGATCTGGCCTGCGAATCTTTAGCGTCGTTCATTAATACCAAAAGGCGCCTTGAACTAAAAGGTGAGGTCGCAGGTGTCACGGTTTATGACGATTTTGCTCATCACCCTACCGCGATAGAACTGACACTGGATGGGTTGCGTAATAAGGTGGGGAAGCAAAAAATAATTGCGGTATTGGAACCTCGCTCAGCAACGATGAAGATGGGTATCCATAAGGAAACGCTCGCGACGTCGTTATCTAAAGCGGACTCTATATACCTGTATCAGCCAAATAATTTAAAATGGTCAGTAGAAGACATTGCCAAACACTGTGCTCAACCTACTTTTGTGAGTGATAATATAGACGTGTTTGTTGCTGAAATTTTGCAAGAAGCAGCGGAGGGCGATCAAATACTCGTGATGAGTAATGGTGGCTTTGACGATATCCACGATAGGTTGTTAGGTGGATTGACTAAGAGTAAATAGATGTTATCCAACCGAAATAGTGGACATTTTAACAATGCAGAGAATGTAGATGATTAAAGACAAAACAATTACCTTGGCATTTACTGGCGCCTCTGGTGCACCTTATGGTTTACGGTTGCTAGAATGCCTGCTAGCGGCAGATTATAAAGTTTACCTGCTCATTTCTTCAGCGGCTCGTGTTGTGATGGCAACCGAACACAACCTAAAGTTACCGAGTGGTCCTGAAGCGGCCAAAGCGGTGCTGATTAAACAACTGAACTGCAAACCTGAACGATTAGAAGTGTGTGGTAAAGAAGATTGGTTTTCTCCTGTTGCTTCAGGCAGTGCCGCACCTAAAAAAATGGTGGTTTGTCCCTGTTCTGCAGGTAGTGTGGCTGCCATTGCCCATGGCATGTCAGACAACCTCATAGAACGAGCGGCAGATGTGGTTATGAAAGAGCGCGGTCAGCTATTATTGGTTGTTAGAGAAACCCCTTTTTCCACATTGCATTTAGAGAATATGCATAAGCTTTCTCAGATGGGTGTGACTATTATGCCCGCGGCTCCGGGGTTCTATCATCAACCTAAAACCATCGACGACTTGGTGGATTTTATGGTGGCAAGAATATTAGATCATCTCGATATTGAGCAAAAACTCGTTGCGCGTTGGGGATATGACAATCGATAAACTGGCTTGTTAGCGTGGCGGATAAGCCTCTGTTCTCGCGGCTAGTATCTTCATTACATTACGTATACAATCACTGTCGACTCATCGGGGTGCTCAATAGTTATTTTTATATGATCAACTATTGGGCTGAGATTAAGTTTTCCTTAGAACCCGTACACCTGAACCAGATAATACTGGCGTAGGAATTGAGCGGGATAAATCAAAATCCTCCCTCAAGCCTGTGCCGCTCAAAACATGGAGAGCGTCCAGTGAAATACACTATTTCAACCTTAGCAGTAACCCTTTCATTTTCTACTTTTGCCGCCGATAAACTGACGGTATATACCTATGATTCTTTTGCCGCCGATTGGGGCCCAGGCCCAAAAATTGAAAAAGCCTTTGAAGCTCAATGTGGTTGTGACTTAGAGTTTGTCGCATTAGATGATGGGGTGTCTATTCTTAATCGTTTACGTCTAGAAGATAGCAACAGTAAAGCGGACATCATTTTAGGGTTAGATACGAATTTAATGACGGAAGCAAAAAAGACAGGGCTGTTAACAGAACACAACGTAGACACCTCTGTTACAACACTACCTAAGGGTTGGTCAGACAGTACATTTGTTCCTTTTGATTACGGCTATTTTGCTTTTGTATATAACAAAGATAAGCTACAAAACCCACCTAAGAGCTTAAAAGAACTTGTCGAAGAACGTGATGATTTAAAAGTGATATACCAAGACCCACGTACTTCTACACCCGGACAAGGTTTATTACTTTGGATGAAGTCTGTGTATGGTGACGACGTTAGTAAAGCGTGGGAAATGCTGTCTAAAAAAACCGTGACCGTGACGAAAGGCTGGTCTGAATCGTATTCGATGTTTTTAAAGGGAGAAGCGGACCTTGTTCTCTCTTACACCACTTCTCCTGCTTATCATTTAATTGCTGAAAATGATGCAAAATATGCCGCGGCTATTTTTAATGAAGGGCATTACATGCAAACTGAAGTAGCTGCGAAAGTGAAAGGTTCCCAAAAACCTAAGCTCGCTGACGAGTTTATGAGCTTTATTTTAAGTAATGAGTTTCAATCAGCAATGCCAACCGGTAACTGGATGTACCCAGTGACGAATGTTCCATTGCCTGAAGGTTTTGAGACGCTGACGGTTCCGGAAAAAGCTCTTTCATACTCTTCTGATGAAGTGTCGGAAATGCGCAAAAACTGGATAAGAGAATGGCAATCAGCTTTAGTTCAATAATACTCAATTAGGCATGTTTGTAATTGATTATCCTGATTGGTATAAGCTGAATTTTCAATAGAGATTGAAGTGTCCGAGTGTCTTGAATTATGAGTAAAACGCCGAAGTTAGGCATTGTTATTGCTGTGTTTATCGTGGTCTTTGTCGCCTCGGCGTTTGGAGCGCTTATTTCATACGCGCCCAATCTCGATCTTACTCAGGTAGTCTCTGACCCTTACTATCTACATGTCACCAAATTTAGTTTTTACCAAGCTTTCTTGTCAACACTGCTTAGTGTTGGTTTAGCTATACCCGTAGCGCATTCGCTATCAAGACGGGATTTCATGGGTAAATCGTTTCTATTAAAGTTATTTTCAAGCACACTTGTTTTACCTGTTCTTGTGGGTGTTTTCGGTCTGTTAGCCATTTATGGAAATAGCGGTTTATTGGCGACGTGGCTCAATAAATGGAATGTTGAATTACCCTTTTCAATATATGGCCTAAATGGCATATTACTCGCGCATGTATTCTTTAATTTACCTTATGCTAGCCGTTTATTACTTCTCTCTTTAGAAGGTATCCCTCCAGAACAACATAAGCTCTGTTCTCACCTCGGTATGAGTCATTGGTACAAATTTAAGTGGGTAGAATGGCCAAGGTTACGACAACAGTTACCTCATGTTTGTGGTTTAGTATTCATGCTCTGCTTTACGAGTTTTGCTACCGTTATGGCGTTGGGTGGTGGGCCGAAATCAACGACAATAGAATTAGCGATATACCAAGCAATCAAGTTTGATTTTGACTTGCAAGCTGGTGCGTTATTAGCAATATGGCAGATGTTATTGTGCGGTCTGTTATCACTATCGATACAAAAAATAAGTAAGCCAAATATTTTAACTATGCAATCCAATCCGCACTCTATCATCTTTACCCAAGACAATAACCGCGCAAAATTATGGGACTGCAGTTGGATAGCCTTTGCGTCACTTATCGTCTTACCACCGCTGATGATGGTGGTACTGAGTGGATTGAATTCAAAACTGTGGCAAGTGCTTCAAGATGACCGATTTTGGCAAGCAGTTAAGGCTTCATTAAGTATTGCTTGTTCGGCGAGTGTCATCGCTCTGTTTATTGGTGTCGCTATACTTCAAACAAGTCGAATATGGAGAAGTAAGGGCCGTTCTAATTATGCAAATGGTATCGAACTTATTGGCACAATTATTCTCGTTACGCCTGGCTTGGTTATTAGTACAGGGCTGTTTTTACTGCTTAGAAAAATAACCGATGTGTATAGCCTCGCGTTTATTATTGTGGTTGCTGTTAATAGTTTGATGGCGTTGCCATATGTAATTAAGACATTGTCTCAACCATTCTTTCAGATATTACAACAGTATCAATTTCTCACCATGAGTTTGGGAATGAAAGGCTGGCGTCGATTTTTATTGATAGAATGGAGAGGATTACAAAAACCGATAGCGCAAGCATTTGCGATAAGTTTCATGCTCTCTATGGGTGATCTTAGCGCAATAGCTCTGTTTGGCAGCCAAGATTTTAGAACCTTGCCTTTGTACCTTTTTCAGTTGTTAGGTAGCTATCAAATGGAAGCCGCCGCGGTGGTATCCTTAACGTTATTGCTATTAAGTGTAGGCAGTTTCACTATAGTCGAAAAGGTATTTGGGAAAACGTATGCTCAATGTCGATAATGTTCACTATCGTTACCATAAAGAGGTTTTTAAGTTTGATTTTAGGCTTGAAGATGGCCGCATTGTCGCGCTTATGGGACCTAGTGGCTCAGGGAAATCAACCTTACTTGCCCTCATTGCAGGGTTTATTCATCCAGAAAGTGGAAACATAGCGGTTAATGATGCCTCATTGCTAAACCAAGAGCCTCATTTAAGACCTTTCGCCATGCTATTCCAAGAACATAATTTGTTCAGCCATCTAACGGTTAGAGAAAATATAGGCTTAGGGTTACACCCTGGCTTAAAGCTAACGGTGATACAAAAAGATCAGGTAATTGATGCGGCTAAACAGGTCGGCATTGATGAGCTATTAGATCGAACACCTGAAAAACTCTCCGGTGGTCAGAAGCAGCGTGTAGCATTAGCACGTTGCTTTGTTCAACCACACTGCATTTGGTTGTTAGATGAACCGTTTTCGGCTCTCGATCCTATCTTAAGAGAAGAAATGTTGATGCTCGTTAAACGCCTTGCAGATGATAGACAGATTACCGTAGTGATGGTGACGCATCATATTAGTGATGCGAAAGCGATAGCGACAGATTTCATCTTTGTTGACGAGTATAAAGCGCTCATTCATGAGCCCATCATTCAATTAAGTGCTCAACACAGCAACGAAAAGTTACGTGCATTTGTGAAAGCTGGTTCAAGTTGACCTAATTGGTTGAAAGTTCATGGTTCTAGATAAACTCCGTGTCGACAATTATCATTTTATTCTCTTTTAGTCGTGATCTATATAGCGGCTTGAAGTAATATTGGCGACCTTAAAAAGCTCGGCTTTTCTTTCTAGATAAATAGGAGAATAGTCGATCTTATCTGCCTATAATATGTGTATCAATAGGCATCACCGAATAGAACAATAGACGCGAGTCTACTCCAACATAGAGGTAATCAATCATATGGCATTTGCTTTGGGTCAACGCTGGATAAGTGATACAGAAAGCGATTTGGGTTTAGGTACTATCGTAGAGTTGGACGCAAGAACCGTTACGTTAATGTTCGCTGCGTCTGAAGAAAATAGAGTTTATGCCCAAAAAGAAGCCCCAATTACCCGCGTTATATTCCATGTTGGAGATTCCATAGAGAGCCAAGAAGGTTGGTCTTTAAAGGTAGAAGAAGTTCTAGTAGATAATGGCCTTCTAACCTATGTAGGTACAAGAGAAGATACGCAAGAAAGTGGCATTATGCTAAGAGAGATATTCCTTAGTAACCAAATTCGATTTAATAAACCGCAAGACAAACTGTTTGCAGGTCAGATAGATCGAATGGATAACTTTGTATTGCGTTATAGCGCGTTGAAGAATCAATACCAGCAACATAAGAGCCCGATGCGTGGTTTATGCGGAATGCGTGCAGGTCTTATCCCCCACCAATTATTTATCGCTCATGAAGTAGGGCGTAGACACGCACCGCGCGTTCTGCTTGCTGATGAAGTGGGGTTAGGTAAAACCATTGAAGCGGGCATGATTATCCATCAACAGGTGTTATCCGGCAGTGCAGAACGTGTTCTTATTGTTGTGCCGGAAACACTACAGCACCAATGGCTCGTTGAAATGATGCGCCGTTTTAATCTGCACTTCTCTATCTTTGATGAAGAGCGTTGTATCGAAGCTCATGTTGACGCGGAAAATCCATTTGATACTGCGCAGTATGTGCTCTGTTCTTTGGATTTTCTGACCAAGAATCAAAAGCGCTTTGAACAAATTGTGGATGGTAATTGGGACTTGCTCGTTGTCGATGAAGCACATCACTTGGAGTGGAGCGTGGATGCACCTAGCCGCCAGTATCAAGTTGTAGAGGGGTTAGCGAATAATACGGCTTCTGTTTTGCTATTAACGGCAACGCCAGAGCAGTTAGGTCATGAGAGTCATTTTGCCCGTTTACGTCTTCTTGACCCCGACCGTTTCTATGATTATCAAGCTTTTGTTGAAGAAGAAAAGCAATATGAACCGGTGGCAGACGCGGTAAGTAACCTGTTTTCTGGAAATAAGCTTGAAAATAAAGTCAAAAATCAGATAACGGAACTGCTTTCTGAACAAGATGTTGAGCCACTGTTTCGAATTATTGAAGCAGAACTTCCTGATGATGAGAAAGACAAAGCCCGCCATGAGTTGATTGATAATCTTATGGACCGCCATGGCACTGGACGTGTGTTATTTAGAAATACACGATCGGCGATTAAGGGTTTCCCAAAGCGTAAGGTTCATTTGTTACCAATGGTCATGCCTGAGCAGTATGCACGAGCAATGCGAGTATCGAACATGCTCGATAAAGATCTACCTTCAGAAGCAAAGGCAATACGAAAGCTTTACCCAGAAGAGATTTTTCAAGAGTTAGAGGGTGGTTCGTGGTGGCAGTTCGATTCCCGAGTTGATTGGTTGATTGAAAAGGTAAAAGAGAAGCGCTCAGAGAAAGTTTTAGTGATTGCTTCTAGGTCGACAACGGCACTTCAATTAGAACAAGCATTGAGAGAACGAGAGGGTATCCGTGCCACCGTTTTCCACGAAGGCATGTCAATTATAGAGCGGGACAAAGCGGCGGCTTATTTCGCACAAGAAGAAGGTGGAGCTCAGGTTCTTATTTGCTCCGAAATTGGCTCTGAGGGGCGAAACTTTCAGTTTGCTAATCAACTAGTCATGTTCGACCTGCCATTTAATCCTGATTTATTAGAGCAGCGTATCGGTCGTTTAGATCGAATAGGTCAGCAACGAGATATCGATATTTTTGTGCCGTATCTTGATGGTTCTTCTCAAGGTATTTTAGCTCGTTGGTTTGAAGAAGGGCTACAAGCTTTCTCCGAAACCTGCCCTACAGGGCGCGCGGTTTATGACAAATATTCCGAGGAACTGGTGGATCTTCTTGCGGGTGGAAAAGGTAGCGACCTTGAGCCGTTAATAAGCGCATCCAATAAACTCAATCAAGAGCTCAAAGCTCAACTAGAACATGGCCGAGATAGATTGTTAGAGATGCATTCTAATGGTGGCGAACAAGCACTGAAAATAGTAGAAAAAATTGCCAGTACCGATGGCGATACAAACCTGATCACATTTGCGCTTAGCCTGTTCGATACCATTGGTCTGAATCAAGATGATAAAGGCGAGAAAGCACTCGTTGTTACTCCTTCTGAACATATGATGGTACCAAGTTATCCCGGTCTTCCATATGAAGGTGCAACCATCACCTTTGATCGTGAGACGGCATTATCTCGTGAGGATATGAACTTCATCAGTTGGGAACATCCGATGATTCAAGGTGGTATAGACCTTTTATTGAGTGAAGGGGTTGGTACAACGGCGGTTTCTCTGCTTAAAAACAAAGCATTACCCGTTGGCACTATGCTATTAGAACTTGTCTATTTGGTTGATGCACAAGCACCAAAACGAAGCGGGATCAGTGGGTATTTACCACAGACACCTATTCGTTTGATGATGGATGGCAAAGGGAATGACCTTTCAGAGCAAGTAGAATTTGAAAGCTTTAACCGTCAATTGAGCCCGGTCAATCGCCGTTTAGCGAGTAAGCTTGTATCGAGTGTGCAGAGCGATATTCGCAAGCTTATTGAAGCGGGTGAAAAATGTATCGGTGGTAAGCTCGACATCGTTAGAGAACAGGCGCAAAAAGAGATGTTTAGCACGTTAAATGGCGAACTTGAGCGGTTACAAGCACTAAAAGCAGTGAACCCAAATATTCGTGATGAAGAGCTACAAGCGATAGAAAATCAAATCTTAGAGCTGACGGGGTATATCTCTAAAGCTCAGATTCAGCTCGATTCATTACGACTCATTGTTGTTTCGCATAAATAAGATTAGGTTGATCTGACCTCAATGATAATAAGGCACAAGTTACCTGTTATAGGTTGCTTGTGTTTTATTAGATAGCTATCAAAATTTTTACTGAGAAATCGAAAACCAATGATCGACTATTTTCCATCGCAAGATCCTATCCAAATAATCGACCAAGATGACTATATCTTAGTGGCCAATAAACCGGCTGGACTGCTTTCGGTTCCCGGTAGACTAAAAGAGCATTACGACAGTCTCTGGAGTCGATTGGTGGTCGAATACCCAGAGATTCAAGTCGTTCATCGTCTCGATATGGCAACGTCTGGTTTGATGTTATTTGCGTTAAGCAAAGATGCGGAACGACACATTAAGAAACAGTTTCAATATCGATTGACCCATAAGGTTTACTACGCAAGAGTGTGGGGTGATCTTGAACAAGATAAAGGGCTTATCGATTTACCTCTCATCTGTGACTGGCCTAATCGGCCAAGACAAAAAGTGTGTTATGAGCATGGAAAACCCTCTCAAACACATTATCAAGTGGTAAGTCGAGAAGCCCATACTACTTTGGTTCGATTGCTGCCCATCACTGGACGATCGCATCAGTTGAGAGTTCATATGATGGCAATAGGTCACCCTATTATTGGCGATGAGTTCTATGCACATCCAGAGGCGCAAACTTACACAAATAGATTAGAACTGCATTCAACGGAGCTAAGTTTTTATCATCCAAGGAACGATGAATTAGCCACAGCCTTTGTCGCTTGTGACTTTTATAGAGAGGCAAAAGAAGAAATATTACAACACTTTACCGTAGATAAAGTGTTGCCAAATTATAAACTATTAAAAAATAATTAAGAATCAGAGAGGGCAATTTCACTTAATAGCGTTCATTTTGATTCCATCATTAATGTTGCAATTGCCGCTTATCCTTGCGGTTTTACTACCAGTACATTAATCGGTGAGTTTTGGACAACTTTGCTTGCCACAGACCCGAGTACAACTTTATCTACTTTTGAACGCTTGTGGCTAGGCATGATGATTAAGTCTGCGCCTAGTTTGCTTGCGAACTCAAGAATAGTAGCGTAAGGCTTGCCTTCTGCTACATGTGTTTTATAGATCACATCTTCCTTTACGTGCTGGCTGGCAAACTTTTGAAGCTGTCGCTTAACGTCTTGCTTCATCTTATTTGCTGCATCTTTTGGAAAATAAGTCGCGACCATCGACATGTGAATACCAGGAAGCACAGTCAAAAGATGAACCTCTGCATTGGATGCTTTCGCATGCCAAACGGCCAGTTCTACCGCTCTATCTGAAAAGCCTTTATCATTTAAATCAACAGGAACAAGGATTTGTTTATACATTATATTATCTCTACATTAGGAGGGCGTTCACCCTATTTATCCCTATTCAGTTATTTCTGGCATTAACGATAAATTGTTAATGCCGAAAAATACTACGCGCTTAGTTCATCCTTACGAGCGCGACGTCTCTGATTTATACCTAAACCAATAACTAATAGAAGTGCAGGTACAAATACCCACTCTTTCATTGGTCGTTCGGCTTGTACAATGACCGACTTGATTTCCCAATCGAAGTCGACTCCCGCAGACTCTGCTGGGCTGCCAAATTCAACCATGTCGACGATCATTTTATTGTCGGTTTCAACCAGCATCAAACCCATAGATGCAATTCGTTCTTCCGCACCTTTGGCGTCGTCTTCAAATGGTAAAACAACGGTTTTTTCGATGTATTTACCTTCTAGGTTTTCACCAGAGACTCTTAGTTCAAGCGATTGTCCCACATCGAGATTTTCGGTAATTTGAGCTATCTCTACTCCTGAGTAATGATCTTTCGCTGGATAGACCATATCCCACCAGAAACCGGGTCTAAAGAAAGTAAATGTTAATATGAGAAGAAGAACCGTTTCCCACCATTTACTCTTGGTAAACCAATATCCTTGAGTTGCTGCTGAAAATATCAGCATAGCAATAATCGAAGACGCTACCGTTAGGAATAAATGCCACCAAGTGTCGACACCCATTAGTAACAACTGGGTGTTAAATACAAACATAAATGGCAAAATTGCCGTTCGTATATCGTAGGTGAAACCTTGTATGCCTGTGCGAATAGGATCTGATTTCGCTATCGCCGCAGCGGCAAAGGCGGCGAGACCTACCGGCGGTGTATCATCGGCTAGAATACCAAAGTAGAACACAAATAGGTGAACAGCAATCAATGGGATGATCAAACCATGAGCGGCGCCAAGCGTTACGATGACCGGAGCCATTAACGTTGATACCACAATATAGTTTGCTGTTGTTGGTAGCCCCATACCTAACACTAAGCTGATGACTGCCGTAAATAGCAGCATTAATATGATACTACCGCCAGAGATGAATTCGACAAAGTCGGTCATGACCAAGCCAATACCCGTAAGCGTTACCACACCCACTACCGTACCGGCTGCTGCGGTAGCAACACCGATGCCTATCATGTTACGAGCACCTGATACAAGGCTTTCTGATAGGTCGACAAAGCCTTCTTTAATACTCTCCTTGATATCGCCTTCTTTTGCAAAAAATACCATAAGAGGACGCTGAGTTAGCAAGATGAAGATCATAAAGACCGTTGCCCAGAAAGCCGATAGGCCTGGGGAAAAACGCTCAACAGTTAGACACCATACCAATACAACAATAGGCAGCAAGAAGTGGAGACCAGACTTAATCGTTGGTCCAGCATCAGGTACTTCCAATAGCTCCTCGTCTATTGACATATGAGCGTGCTCTTTATATCTGGCCGATATACTGACCAGGCCTAGATAAGCGAGAAGCAGTACGACGGTCACGATAGGCGTTGCGGCTGCGCCGAATACGTCCTTTGTCCAACCTACGCCATAATAAACGGCTGCACCTAATACACATAAACCGAGAATCGAACCGACAAATGACAGCATACTGTTTAGAAATTTTGGTGTATGACGTCGCGGTAGACCGACCATACCTGCCTTACATGCTTCTAAGTGAACAATATAAAGCAAAGCGATGTATGAGATTAGAGCGGGTAATATTGCTGCCTTGATAACTTCCACATAAGAGATACCGACATATTCAACCATTAAGAAGGCAGCGGCACCCATAATCGGTGGTGTTAATTGTCCATTGGTAGAAGCGGCAACCTCTACGGCACCAGCTTTTACACCAGAGAAGCCAACACGCTTCATTAAGGGGATGGTAAATGTGCCAGTGGTAACTACGTTAGCAATAGATGAACCTGACACTAAACCGGAAAGACCTGATGCTACAACTGCTGCTTTTGCAGGGCCTCCACGCATATGACCAAGTAGAGAGAAGGCGACTTTGATAAAGTACCCTCCGGCGCCAGCACGATCAAGCATTGCACCAAACAGTACAAATAAAAATACAAAAGAGGTAGAAACACCTAATGCAACACCAAACACACCTTCTGTTGTTAACCAAAGGTGAGACATTGCTTTATTTAAGCTCGCTCCCTTGTGGGCGATGACATCTGGCATATGTGGGCCAGCAAAGGTGTAAAATAGAAATACGGCGGCAACCACCATCAATGGTGGTCCTAATGCTCGGCGCGTTGCTTCCATAAGGAGCACCATACCAATAACAGCAGCAACAATATCAAATGTTGTAGGTGCACCAGAGCGATCGGCGAGTTCGGCGTAAAACAAATAGATATAACACGCAGAAAAGCTACCCGCTAACGCTAAAACCCAGTCGACTAGAGGAACTTTGTCACGTGATGAATGGGTAAGTGCTGGATAGGCCGTAAATGCTAAAAAAATAGCGAATGTTAAGTGAATAGATCGGGCTTGTGTGTCATTAAGTACGCCAAAATTGAAAATAAACGGTAATGGTGATGCGTACCAAAGTTGAAATAATGACCAGCAAAGCGGCACAAACCATAAAACACGGCCAGGAACTCCTTTCGGGTTTCGGGCTCCTGTATCGGATTGGGCCACCATTTCTTGCACATCTGGAGACGGTTTGGTTGTCTGCGTCATGTACTTTATCCTTATATTGATGGTCTATTGTTGTATGTCAAAACAAGAGCGAAATATGTTTAGGTTATAAAAGGTGAAAGATTCTACCTTTCAAACAGAGCGGCTCCGTTTTAGCTTAGTACAGCAAATTGATTTATCTGAAAATAGTGTTAAAGAAAGTCTTTAACAAATAAATTGATAAGGAGGCAAATGCCTCCTTAATTTAACAAATAACGTAAAAATAATTATTTAAGAAGGCCAACTTCTCTGTAGTATTTCTCGGCACCAGGGTGTAGAGGAATAGAGATACCTGCTTTTACCATATCTTCTTTTTTAAGGTTGGCGAACGCAGGGTGCAGGCGCTTAAAGGTGCTAAAATTCTCAAAGACGGCCTTAGCTAAATTGTAGGCAACTTTATCTGAAACATCGGTTGTGGTAACCATCGTTGCGGCAACACCGAAGCTATTAATATCTCCTTTTGTACCACGGTAAGTTCCTGCAGGTAGAGCAGTATAAGTATAGTATGGGTTGTCACCCACAATCTTATCAACTTCAGGGCCCGTTGCAGAAACAAGTTTAGCATCACATGATGTTGTTGCTTCTTTGATAGAGCCATTTGGGTGACCAACCATATAAATGAATGCATCGATTTTGTTGTCACAAAGTGCTTGTGAACGCTCTGAACCTTTCAGTTCTGATGCTAGCTTGAAACTGTCATTTGTCCAACCAAATGCATCCATTACAACGCCCATCGTTGCACGGTCACCAGACCCTGGGTTACCAATGTTTACGCGTTTACCTTGAAGATCTGCAACGCCATTAATTCCTGAATCTGTACGAGCTATGATGTTAAATGGTTCAGTGTGTAAGGAGAACATTGCACGTAACTTTTTAAATTCACCTTGCTCTGAGAATTTGCTTGTCCCGTTGTATCCGTGATATTGCCAGTCAGACTGGACAACACCAAAGTCTAGTTCGCCTGCACGCATGGTGTTGATGTTATAGATCGAACCACCAGTAGATTCAACAGAACAACGAATGTTATGGGTTTTGCGTCCTTTGTTTACTAGTTTACAAATTGCGCCACCAGTTGGGTAGTAAACCCCAGTGACAGAACCAGTACCAATAGTAATAAATTCCTGAGCGTTAACTGCGCTTGCACCCAGTATTGTTGCTGCAATTGCACCAACTTGGACAAGTTTTCGAAATGCCATGAATGTTCCTTTTTATTTATTATTTATCCTGTAGTGCTTAAGTCTAGCTGTTACAGGCGCTTCCTGTTTGGAAAAGGCATCTTTTTCAATCAAATTCATGAAAAAGTGGCCGTATGGTAACAAAAAAAGGGTTCTACTTATAATAATCCTAAATAAATCAAAGGTGAACTTTGTGCCACAGAGAGAGTGTGAACGATTGGTTTTTTGTTTTACACAGAAAAATCAGTCACTTAGTATAATGACTGATTTATGCAAGGAGAGCTTTTATTTGTGATGTAAATCACAGTATCAATAGAGGTTTTTTTAACAACTATGAGTTTTTGAACTATCAACCAAAGAGAGAACATATTGGCACCGCATAGATTCAAGTACTAACCAGAGTATTCAAAAAGTGAACAAACGGAGTCAAACAATTGCTTCGTCGTCACATTCATCGTTGGTGTAATAAATATGGTGTCATCGCCAGCGACAACGCCCAATATACCTTCTGACTTACCTAAGGAATCTAAGAGACGAGCAATGAGTTGCGCTGCGCCAGGACCAGTATGAATGACGACAATCGCATTGTTGTGGTCTATGTCTAAAACAAGCTCACGTAATGGGCTTGATGTAGTAGGGACGCCAAGCTCAGCAGGCAAACAATAGACCATTTCCATTTTGGCATTTCTCGTCCTTACCGCACCAAATTTGGTGAGCATTCGAGATACCTTGGATTGGTTAATATTGTCAAATCCCTCTAATTTTAGGGCATCAACAATTTCACCTTGAGAGCCAAATCGTTCTTCTTTTAATATTGATTTAAAGGCTTTAACTAAATTATCTTGTTTTTCTGTATTGCGCATGATGTTTTATTCGTCTCATACCATTCAATGGCGGTATCTTCTCACATTCTCTCTCTATTCATCAAATAATCCCCCGAAATTTGTTGTTTTTATCACTCTATATAGCGACAAAAAATTTTAGAGTTGCTACATCTCATCTACATTTACCATTACGGGTAAGTTCTAGATTTCAATACGACTTTTGTAGCACGTCATATGTGAGTTGCGCTAAGTCGCAAAGCTGACGTTAATTAATTGTAATCGATTAATGATTCATTTAATTTCGTATGTATACCCTATATTAACAACATAAAATTTACGTGAATCAAAATTAATCTTAACTTTTCAAGGAGAACTACTATGAAAGTAGCCGTTATTGGTGCTGCAGGTGGAATTGGGCAAGCTCTAGCTCTTTTACTAAAAAACCAACTTCCAGCAGGTACTGATTTAGCCCTATATGATATCGCTCCAGTTACACCGGGTGTTGCCGCTGATTTGAGTCATATCCCTACCCCTGTTTCGATCAAAGGTTACGCTGGCGAAGATCCAACTCCAGCACTTGAAGGGGCTGATGTTGTGCTTATTTCTGCTGGTGTTGCCCGTAAGCCTGGTATGGATCGCGCAGATCTTTTCAATGTAAACGCAGGGATTGTTAAGTCTCTGGCAGAGAAAATTGCAGTGACTTGCCCTAAGGCATTGGTTGGTATCATTACTAACCCTGTCAATACAACGGTTGCTATTGCAGCAGACGTATTAAAAAAAGCGGGTGTATACGATAAGCGTCGTTTATTTGGTATTACTACTCTTGATGTGATCCGTTCAGAAACCTTTATTGCGGCACTAAAAGATAAAGATCCAGGTGAAGTCCGTATTCCTGTTATTGGTGGCCATTCTGGTGTCACGATTCTTCCTTTGCTATCTCAAGTTGAAGGCGTAGAGTTTACTGACGAAGAAGTTGCTGCATTAACTACACGCATTCAAAATGCAGGTACTGAAGTTGTGGAAGCAAAAGCCGGTGGCGGTTCTGCAACCCTTTCTATGGGCCAAGCAGCATGTCGCTTCGGCATCGCTTTAGTTAAAGCGTTAAGTGGTGAAGAGGGTATCGTTGAGTGTGCATACGTTGAAGGGGCTGGTGAACATACTCGTTTCTTTGCACAGCCTGTTAAATTAGGTAAAAATGGTATCGAAGAAGTATTAAGTTACGGCGCATTGAGTGCATTTGAGACACAAGCACTTGATGGAATGTTAGATACATTGAATGGTGACATTACTAAAGGAGAAGAGTTCGCTAAGTAGCAATAAGTCATTCAGTGATTAAAAGGCAGCGTATCTACGCTGCCTTTTTTGTTACTATTGTCTCGTCCTAAATGGTCTCCGTCCTGAAATGTATTGAGCAATACACTTGTGTTAGGTTAATTATGTCTATATTGATGAAAAATTTGGAATCGTTAGCGCAGGTTGGTAATGATGCTGAAATGAAAATTGCAATTCAGCTTTTATTACTTGATACCGATATATCTGAAATGAGCGCGATTTCACTTGGTAAGCGTTGTGGGGTTAGCAATGCTTCTATCGTTCGTTTTGCTCAGAGTTTGGGATATAAGGGGTACTCGGTGTTTAAGTTCGACTATATGGCATTGCAAGCGCAACGAAGTAATCGTTCATTGTATAACGACCTTAGCAGAAGTGGTTCGCTGCAAAATATAATCAAAACATCGTCTTATTTATTAACGGAAAGTTTAGAGAACAGTGTCGAGTCATTGACGGCAGATAGGATAGAAGAAGTATCGAATCTATTTTTTAACGCACGATCCATTGCTATTTTTAGCCTTGGCTCATCATCTGTGGTTGCGTCTCATATCATGCAGAAATTTATGCAGTTGGGTAAGTCTGTACGTTTCCAATCAGATAGTTATTTGCAAGATTGTTTCGCTCGACAATTAGGTGAGAAAGATGTGGTATTAGTATTGAATGCAAATGGTGAAACGGAAGAGATTGTCTCTAGAGTAGAGATCGCTAAGAAATCAGGGTGTAAAATTATAGCAATTACCCGCGGTGGCCAATCGACGCTAAATGATCTTTCCGATGTAACTCTTCCTTTCTTCTATAGCGAAGAGCACCTCGATGTGATGAGCAGTGTTGCTCAAATCTCGCAAATGGCTATATTCGATATTGTTTTCTATAGATTGATATCTTTGATGGCTGAAAAGGACAGTGCTATAGATGAAAAGAGAAAGCAGACAATATTTGAATTAGGAACAATATAGAAGAGAGTGATAAGAATCCTCTTCTTCTATATCTCTCGCTCAACTGCTTATTCTAGCTCCGCGTCTTATTTATTTCGTTTTACAGCCAGATGGGCAAGGGCGATCAATGCGTCTTTATATTCTGATTCCGGCAAGATAGTAAGTTCTGCGATGGCTTTGTCTGCTTCGTTATAGGCCAATTGAGTGGTGTATTCGAGAGAGCCAGTTTTTTGCATGACAGCTAAGATATCATCCAACTTCTCCATACCATTGGCTTTTTCTATTGCCTCACGAATCATCATGCGTTGTTGTTCGTTACTGTTTTGCATTGCATAAATAAGAGGAAGGGTAGGCTTACCTTCAGCTAGGTCATCACCAACGTTTTTCCCCATCTCTTTCCCGTCAGCAGTGTAATCAAGTACGTCATCAATCAACTGGAATGCCGTACCTAGGTATTTACCGTAGTTCTGCATTGCGAGCTCAACGTCCTCAGATGCGTCGTTTAGAATGGCACCAATTTGAGTGGCCGATTCAAATAACCGAGCTGTCTTGGAATATATAACCTGCATATAGCTCTTTTCAGAGGTATTCGGGTCATTGCAGTTGATCAATTGTTGTACTTCACCCTCAGAAATCACATTTACCGCTTCACTCATTAATGAAAGGATCTTTAAGGATCCTAAGCTTGTCATCATTTGGAAAGAACGAGTGTACATATAATCGCCCACTAAAATGCTAGAGGCATTGCCAAAGGCTATGTTAGCGGTCTCTTTCCCCCTACGCATGTCTGATTCATCAACAACGTCATCATGGAGTAAGGTTGCGGTATGGATAAACTCAATAAACGCAGCCGCCATTTGGTGATCATTTCCCTGATATCCAAGTGCTTTCGCCGACAAAAGGGCAAGAAGAGGGCGAATACGTTTACCACCACCACTAACAATATAAAAACCTAATTGGTTTATTAATGTTACTTCTGAGTTCAATTGAGCTTGAATTATTTCGTTTACTTTTACCATGTCACTGGCAGTAAGTGCTTGGATAGCTTTAAAATCCATCTTCTTTCCGGCTGAGTTCAGTTCCCATAAGGGCATCTGTTTCTAATAATTGTCTAATATTACACTAAAAAACATTGAAAATTACACCATCTAAAGGCATGATTCTCCCACTTTTGTTTGGCGATTATCTTTTCGCCATTTTTTTACAAATATGGCTTGTCATAGGAAGTACATTCACGTAGAATCTGCGCCCTATTGATGATTAGTTTAGCGCACACCCCAAATGCTCGTACAATTGCATAGGCTGTGCGGAAAAAGCGGAGTAAAAAATGTACGCTGTTTTCCAATCTGGTGGTAAACAACACCGAGTAAGCGAAGGCCAAACCCTTCGTTTAGAGAAATTAGACGTTGAAACTGGCGCAACAGTTGAGTTCGATACTGTTCTTATGGTTGCTAATGGCGAAGAAATTGCCATTGGCGCTCCTCTTATTGAGGGCGGTAGAGTAACTGCGGAAGTGATTCAACACGGTCGTGGCGATAAAGTTAAAATCGTTAAGTTCCGTCGTCGTAAGCACTCTCGTAAGCAACAAGGCCATCGTCAGTGGTTCACTGAAGTGAAAATCACTGGTATTAGCGCTTAATTTAGTTAGGAGAGATATACAATGGCACACAAAAAAGCTGGCGGTTCTACTCGTAACGGTCGCGATTCAGAAAGCAAACGTCTTGGCGTTAAGCGTTTTGGTGGCGAATCAGTTCTAGCGGGTAATATCATTGTTCGTCAACGTGGTACTAAGTTCCACGCTGGCACAAACGTTGGTATCGGTAAAGATCATACTCTTTTCGCTCTATCTGAAGGTAAAGTGAAATTTGAAGTTAAAGGTCCTAAAAACCGTAAATTCGTAAGCATCGAAGCTGATTAATTTTTAGTTTCAAGCTGAATTTAAAAGCCCTGCCGATTAGGCGGGGTTTTTTATTTATAGCAGAACATAAATAAAGAGATGTCTTGGACTAAAGAGTTTTTTCTTTATGTTCTATTGAGCAGATAGTAATTGATCTTGGGTGATCGATCTGATTGATGTTGGATCTGCTAAAATTATTATTGTCCCTTTAGGATGATAATTGCACCCAGTGCGGAGTAAGAGATGAAATTCGTAGATGAAGCGGTTGTAAAAGTAGAAGCAGGTGATGGCGGTAACGGCATTGTAAGTTTCTGGAGAGAAAAATTCATTACCAAAGGTGGCCCGGATGGTGGCGATGGCGGTGATGGTGGTGACGTATATTTGGTTGCCGATGAAAACTTGAATACCCTTATTGATTACCGTTTTCAGCGTTTTTATCCTGGCGAACGTGGCCAAAATGGTAGTGGTGGTAACTGTACTGGTAAGCGTGGGCAAGACAAAGTTCTTAAAGTACCTGTTGGAACACGTGCAGTAGATATACACACTAATGAAATTGTCGGTGAAGTCGCTGAACACGGAAAAAAAGTGATGATCGCAAAAGGCGGTTGGCACGGCCTAGGTAATACACGTTTTAAATCTTCTGTGAACCGAGCTCCACGTCAAAAGACAATGGGTACTAAAGGTGAAGTGCGTGAACTGCGTTTAGAGCTACTACTGCTTGCTGACGTAGGTATGCTGGGCTTACCCAATGCAGGCAAGTCGACCTTTATTCGTTCGGTGTCTGCGGCTAAACCTAAAGTCGCTGATTATCCCTTTACAACCTTGATCCCTAGCTTAGGTGTGGTGAGTGTTGTTCCAGGAAAGAGCTTTGTCGTTGCCGATATTCCTGGTTTGATCGAAGGGGCTGCAGAAGGTGCTGGACTAGGTATTCGTTTTCTCAAGCACTTGGAGCGTTGTCGCGTTCTATTGCATATGGTTGATATTCTGCCTATTGATGGTAGTGATCCTGTGCAGAATGCACTTACTATCATTGACGAACTCGAGCAATACAGCGAGAAAGTGTCGCAGAAACCTCGTTGGTTGATCTTCAATAAAATTGATCTTCTTCCTGAAGACGAAGCAAATGAGAAGATTCAAGAGATAGTGGATGCTTTAGGATGGGAAGATCAGTATTTCAAGATCTCGGCTGTAAACAAGAACGGGACCAAAGATCTTTGTTATAAGCTGGCTAATTTCATGGATGCGCTTCCAAGAGAAAAGATTGAATTGACTGAAGAAGATAAAGTCGACTTTATGTGGGATGATTATCATAAGGATGCAATATCTGGCAAAGATGTTATCACAGAAGATAGTTGGGATGATGACGACGACGATATAGATGATGGTCATGTTATCTATGTTCGTGACTGATGTCCTCTAAATCAATATTATCAATGAAACCGCGACAGTATGTTGCGGTTTTTTTATACCCAAATCATGTTATACGTTTGAATTTTGAGGCAATATATAGTGCATAGGCGAGTTAGATAGATCGGTAGGTATAAAATGATGCCAATCTGGGGAAACAACTGGTTGGTCACCAACAAACGCTTTTATCTCGAACAAAATTTAATCACGAAAGATTAACAAACCCTAGTATAAGGACATTAAGTGGACACAAATATGAGTATAGAGGATAAGCAACGCGCTATTTCTCGGTTAGTTGCTCAAGCAGGACAGATGTTGTTGGCTCATGGAGCAGAAAGTACTCTGGTTGCAGATATTATGCGACGCATGGGGTTAGCAAGTGATGCTGACGAAGTAGAAGTGTCTTTATCTGCTAACTCAATTGTCGTGACGACATTTATTCATGATCGTTGTATGACAACAACAAGGCGAGCGCCAGATCGCGGCATAAATATGCGCGTTGTTACTCAAATTCAACGTATCTGCATCATGATGGAGAAAGGGCTACTAGATTACTCTCTGGCACAGGATAGACTAAATAAGATCAGTCCTGCTAGGTATAATCGTTGGTTGGTTGTTCTAATGATAGGATTATCTTGCGCATCATTTAGTCACTTGGCTGGAGGTGATTGGTCAATTGTCTCGATAACCTTTTTGGCCTCAGCTATTGGAATGATCGTAAGACAAGAGATCGGTCATCGGCATTTTAACCCCTTAATTAACTTTGCTGTAACGGCTTTTGTCACCACACTTATTTCTGCTCAAGCCATGGTATATGGTATTGGTAACCACCCTTTTATAGCAATGGCATCTTCAGTATTGATGTTGGTTCCTGGTTTTCCATTGATTAATTCTGTTGCTGATATGGTAAAAGGGTACATAAATATAGGTATTGCCCGTTTTGTAATGGGAAGTTTGTTAACTCTGGCAACCTGTTTAGGTATTGTTGGTGCAATGACGCTGGTCGGCGTCTGGGGCTGGGTAGACTAATGGAAATAATAATTGGTCTTCTAAATGATATGTTTTTTGCTTCTATTCCTGCAGTAGGTTTTGCTCTTGTATTTAATGTGCCACAAAAAGCACTAAAGTATTGCGCGGTTGGTGGTGCAATTGGACATGGTTCAAGGTATTTGATGCTTCAATATGGTGTACCTATAGAATGGGCGACTTTTTTTGCTGCGACAATCGTCGGTATGATTGGTGTCTATTGGTCTCGTAAGTTTTTGGCTCATCCAAAGGTGTTTACCGTCGCGGCATTAATACCCATGGTCCCTGGTGTCTTTGCTTTTAAAGCTATGATCGCATTAGTAGAGATAAATCATTTAGGTTATACCCCTGAATTGGTGTCGGTATTAATGGAGAACTTTTTGAAAGCGATGTTTATTATCGCAGGCCTTGCCATTGGATTGGCGATGCCAGGGTTACTCTTCTATCGACGCAGATCCGTGATTTAAACGAGAAGTATCATAAAATGAAAATCAGCATGATAGCCGCAATGGCGAGAAACAGAGTGATAGGTAAAGATAATCAAATGCCTTGGCATTTACCCGCTGATTTCGCTTGGTTTAAGCGATGTACTATGGGGAAGCCAATTATTATGGGTCGTAAGACCTATGATTCTATTGGCCGTCCTCTACCTGGTCGGCAAAACATTGTCATTAGTCGCGATGTATCGCTAGTGATAGAAGGTGTAGATTGTGTTACTTCGCTTGAACAAGCGGTTGAGCTTGTTACTGAGCATGATGAAGTGATGATAATTGGTGGTGGGTCTATCTATCAAGCGTGTTTAGAGAAAGCAGACTGCCTGTATTTAACCTACATAGAATTAGATATAGAGGGTGATACCAAGTTTCCTGATTGGGGAGACGAGTGGAAAGAGACCTATTCTGAGTCGTTTTTAGCGGATGAAAAAAATGCTCATGATATGCGGTTTGTTGTTCTTGAAAAATGAGCCCCTTTGTATACGTAGATTCTATTTACAGTAGGGCCTAACTTGGTTTGTTTAAGCTAATTGTTCTGTGGTTGTTGACAATTAGCTTAAACTTTCTTGGCTGAAAAAGGTTTTATCTTCCCAGCGCAACATGGTTAAAGTACCGCCCCAGACACAGCCAGTATCTAAACCTATTGCGTGTTTATTTTCAAAACCTGACAGAGCGGCCCAGTGACCAAATAAGATGGTTTTATCCAATTTTATTCTCTGTTTTAGCTTGAACCAAGGGACCAGTTTTTTAGAGGTGACGTCTTGAGGTGGGAGCTTACAAAGCATATCTAGGCGACCATCTGTAAAGCAAAAACGCATACGGGTAAAAGCGTTGATAATGTACCTATAACGTTCGATTCCTTGCAGATCATCATCCCAATAGTCTGGTGAGTTAGCATACATTTGTTCTATGAGCCATCTCCAGTTATCCCCTTGCAGTTCAGCTTCGACTTCTTTAGATGCTGCACAAGCTTGTTTTCTGTCCCATTGAGGAGAGATACCCGCATGGCAAACGACAAACTCGTCATGCTCTGCAATCAATGGTTGATGCCTTAGCCAATCTAGAAGTTCATCTTTATCTGGTGCCGAGAATATAGGCAGTGTTCGGTCTTTTTTCTTTTGTGGGTGAATTCCCAATGAAACGGCAAGTAAATGTAGATCGTGATTACCCAAAACAGTGATCGCCGCGGAACCAAGAGACTTAACGAATCGCAATGTCTCAAGGGACTTAGGACCTCGGGCAACTAAGTCACCAGCAAACCAAATAGTGTCGTGTTTCGGATCGAAATTGGCTTTGTTTAACAGTAGTTGTAACTCATCAAAGCAGCCTTGAATATCACCAACAATGTAGTTCGCCACGTAATTACACTCTTTAATTTAAAATATTTGGGATCGCTAAGCTAAACGGATCGACCTCTACGATGAACTCAGTACCGTCTGCATCATTCATTATGTATTGACCTTGCATTACACCAACAGGGGTCTCTATTGCGGTTGCACTTGTGTAGGTGTAATCGTCATTACGTTTTATATAGGGTTGCTTCCCGACAACGCCATCACCTTCTACTGTCATCTGCTTTCCATCTGCATCCGTAATTAACCAGCGTCTTCCAATGAGTTGAACCGTCTGGTTACTTAGGTTTTTGATTGAGATGATGTAGGCAAATACGTACCGTTTGTGTTCTGGTTGAGATTGCTCTGCTACGTACTTAGCGTGTACTTGGCATTTGATACAAGGTTGAATAACGTCCATGTTCACCTCAATAGTTCAATTGTCGATAATAGCGTTGTGGGTTTTTATTCTAGCTGTGATGTTTCTCTAACCAGTTTGCCATATCGACAAATTGCTCAAGGGTTAAATTCTCAGGACGCATACCTGGATTGACTCCTAGAGCTTCTAATGTTTCAGTATCTAACAAGTGCTTGTAGCAGTTTCTAACCGTTTTACGTCTTTGGTTGAACCCATCTCTGCATACTCTATCTAACCATTTTAAGTCAGTTGCAGGATAAGGGATCTCTTCATAAGGAACCAAACGAACGACGGCTGAATCTACTTTTGGTGGTGGAATAAAGGCGGTTGGTGGCACCTCTAACACCGGCACAACTTTGCAGTAATATTGAGCCATTACGGTCAATCGACCATATGTTTTACTACCTGGGCCTGCTGCTAATCGATTGACGACTTCTTTTTGTAACATGAAGTGCATGTCTTGAATATCTTTATGAAATTTAAAGAGATGAAACATTAATGGTGTAGAGATGTTATAAGGTAAATTACCAAATATACGTAACTTATTGTTCGGTTTAATCAACTGAGTAAAGTCAAATTTCATCGCATCACCTTCATAAATCGTCAGTTTTGACGAAAGGTCAGGGTGATTACGTAAGCGTTCAGCTAAATCTCTATCAAGCTCAATAACGGTAAATTTATCGATCTCTTTCCCAACGGGTTCTGTAATTGCACCAAGTCCTGGCCCAATTTCAACAAGGTTTTGCCCAGGTAAAGGGTTGATAGCAGAAACAATACCATCAATAATATAGGGGTCATTCAGGAAGTTTTGACCAAAACGTTTCCGCGCTTTGTGTCCCAAGTGGACATCATTTCTCATTATTATCTCTCAATTAAAGGACCCTTATTAACAAAAGGTTTTTTTTCAACTAATTCTATCGCGTGTTTAAGAGCGGTTTGGAAACTTCCTGTGTCCGCTTGCCCTGTTCCTGCCAGATCCAGTGCTGTACCGTGATCGACAGATGTTCTTATATAGGGTAGACCAAGAGTAATGTTTACTGATCGTCCAAAGCCTTTATATTTCAACACAGGCAATACTTGATCATGGTACATACCAAGCACAGCATCTGCGTCTGCTAAATATTTTTCATTAAAAATGGTATCTGCCGGTAACGGCCCAATTAAATCAAAATCACACTCAGCCCTAAGCTTTTCAAGCGTTGGGGTGATCGTTTTGATCTCTTCATCACCTAAACATCCATCTTCTCCTGCATGAGGATTGAGTCCACATACATAGATTTTGGGGGCTTTGATGGCAAATTTATTGACCAAGTCGTCATGAAGGATGCGGATTATACTCTCTAGCCGCTCTGCTGTAACGGCTTTTGAGATATAAGCTAAAGGTAAATGGGTAGTGACTAAAGCAACACGCAGTCCTTCTGTTGCTAACATCATGACCACTAAGGGAGTATTCGACTTTTCAGCAAAGAATTCGGTATGCCCGCTAAAAGCGACACCGGCTCGATTGATTGCGCCTTTGTGGACCGGACCTGTTACGACAGCGTCGAATTCTCCGCTCATACAACCATTATTGGCACGTTCTAATGTCGCTAAGACGTAGTGGCCATTTTTTTCGTTTAATTGACCTGCGACTGAAGGTTCAGCTTGTGAAATATGATCAACAAGCAGTGAACCTGCTTGTTGGGGTTTTGCTGCGATGGTTCCATCGTAATCGACAAGCGTTACATTGAGCCCAAGCTCTGCTGCTCTTTGAGCTAACAAGGTTTTATCTGCACAGACCACAATCTGGTGTGCCCAATCCGATTGTGATAAGGCTAAGACAAGATCTGGCCCTATTCCAGCGGGCTCTCCTGCTGTGACGATAATTCTTCTAGTCGACATTATTGTTCTTCACTTTCGTCATTTTCAATAAATTCAACAAACGCACTGGCTCTTATTTCTTGCATCCAAGCTGAGGCTTCTTCATTAAATTTACGATTGAAAAGAATTCTATAGGCTTTATTGGTCAGTGCTGTATCTGTTTTGTCAACTTCACGTCGATCAAGTACTTCAACAATATGCCAGCCGTGAACGGTCTTGAACGGCTCACTTATTTGACCAATGGGTAATATCTCTACTTGGTGCTTAAATTCTGGGACATATAAATCTGGGGTTTGATAACCCAACTCCCCATTTTTAGCCGCAGAACCTGGGTCTTGGCTGTGTTGCTCTGCGAGCTCACCAAACTTAATCTCACCAGATTCGATGCGACGAGCGTAGTTCTGTAGTTGTTTTTGGGCGCCTTCATCACTGAGTATTACCGAGGTTTTGATCAAAATATGTCGGGCATTAACTTCTGTGACTGCGACAGTTTCTAAGCCTCGAGTATCAGCGATTTTGATGATATGAAGCCCAACACCACTTCGAAATGGCCCAATAACCGCACCTTTTGCCTGAGTCGTTATTTGATCCGCAAATATTGTTGGCATTTCTTCTTTGCGTAGCCATCCCCAATCACCACCTTCTAATGCCTTAGGTCCTTTTGAGTAGCTGATTGCCATGGTAGAAAAATCTTCACCCTGATCAAGTTTCTTAATAATATCGTTGGCTTCTTTCTCAAGCGCTTGTTTGTCTGTGCCCTCTTCAAGTCGCAATTGGATATGTTGAAGTCGATATTGTACAGAGGCGTTGGTCTCGGTAGCGAGTTGCTCAGACAAGCTCTCTACTTCTGCTGGCAATATGTTGATTCTACGACGAACTAGCGCATTACGGGCTTCGGAAATCGCGATCTCTTTCCTGACTTGCTCTCGAAACGTAGCATAACTTACCCCATCTTCGGTGAGCGAGTTTTGTAGTTGGTCGACCGTTAGGTTTCTTTCTTTGGCGATTTCTTGAACCGCTTGATTCAAACGGTTGTCATCGATCTTTACCCCAAGGCGTTCTGATTCTTGGAACTGAATAGTATCGACGATAAGCTTTTCTAGTACTTGCTCACGTAATACGTCGATGTCTGGCAAAGCTTGGCTGCCTTTCTTCGAATTGGTTTCAAGCGTGACGATCGCTATATCAATATCACTTTGCAATATGACACCATCATTTACGATTACCGCGACTCTATCTAGCTCAACGGGTGCAGCCATGCTTGAGGCTGACAGTACAGATAAAAAAACTATTAGGGTGTGTTTCCACATTTTCATTTAATGTATACCAATAAATTCGTGTTGCTCAATGGCAAGACTGTTAATTTCCAAGTGCAAAAGGTCGACTATAGCCTAAAGCGGCATTAGATGAATCGACACCAGCTAAACCTGAACCTCCGGCTAGTGTTTGACCAAAGCCTACAATACCAAAATTCACCGTAAAGTTTTGTTCATAAGTCGGTGAGTCTACCCCGATTTCATCCCAACTGTAGAGTTGATTGCTGTATGAGAATCCGATATACCAACAATCACTGGTATAGTTGACTCCTGCTAACCACTCAAGGTTCACTTTTTCGTTGGTATCGTAGAAATACTGTCCATTTAGCTTCCAACTTCGGCCGAGGTTATAAGCGGTAATAAACCCTAACTGGCTGATACCTTCACGTGTGTAGGATGTATAATCATCTTCGCTGATAAAGTCGACATTGTTAGCAATATAATCCAGTGAAACGTAACGATAGTTTAGCTGGCTGTACCCACCTGAGTATCGATATTCCAATGTGCTATCGGCAAGTTGTACCTTTGATGACGCCGTGTCGAATTGAAATCCACCTTGATAGAAAAGATAGTCATCGTAGTTAAATTCAGTATCCAGCGCCCAAGCCGAATAGGATGATGATGTTTCATTTGAGACGGAGTCATTATAGGAATCGTTGAGATAGAGAATCTGTCCAAATGAGAGGTTCATTCTCTCTTTAAATTCATCATCAAAGAAGCGCGTGGACGCACCATAGCTGAATTGATTCGCTGGAGCAATATAGTCAACACTGCTGTACTTTTTACTACGAAAAAGCCCGTCGTAATCAAGCTGTAGCTTGGTTGTATCGTATCCAGAAAAGATTTCCGATTGGTCCTCTTCGGGAATATATAAATACTGGATCTGCGGTTCTAGTGATTGGGTATAGCCTAGAATTTGAGAGGTATCGCGCTCTAGATACAATCCTGAGTGAATTCTTATCTGAGGAATGGTTCGTGAAACCTGCTCTTCGTAATCATTGCTTGTGGTTAGGTTGTCAATGTCTTGCTCATAATAGGTTTGGAACAGCTTTGCTTCAGCAGTAAACGTGCCCCAAGTCGTGGATAGCGGCAAGGCTAGCGTTGGCTCAAAGTGTAAACGGGTAGCCGATGGGCTATCTGGGTCATCCGTTTCGAATCGACTGACATGGCTCAATAAATTAAAATCGAGCTTCGAGTAAAAGTGGGGTGCGTAATAGTTGTATTCTAATTGAGGCATCAAACGATAAGGATAACTGCCTGTTGACAATACCTGAAAATCTCTTACCAATAACGTGGTATCCCAACTGTCTGATCGGTACGAGACCTCGCCAGATTGAAGGAGCTGCCCGTCTTCACGATTACCTATATTAGAATCGATGTCGGTGAAATAGGTGATGTCACTGACTTTCGAGTAGTCAATTTCAAACTTCCATGCCTCTTTAAATACGCCAGTATGGCTCCAATTAAAGCCCCAGCGATCGCCTTTATCGAGGTATTTTTTGTCATCAGGGAGATATTCTGTACTGAATGAGCCGGAACCTATTTCCGTTAGATAACGAAACTTCGCATCAAGCTGCGTACCGCGTTTCTCCATGTAATTAAAATCAGTCTGTAGATCGTAATTAGGAGCAAGGTTCCAATAGACGGGAACGGTAAGTCCGAAACCATTTTTACTGTCTAATGAGATGGCTGGGTATAGGAAGCCTGTTTTTCGGGTATCACCGATCGGAATAGTTAAATAAGGTAGATAAAAAATGGGTACAGAGAGAACCTCAACTCTTGGATTAAACAGCGTTGCCTCTTCATCAATCTGATCAATTTCAATCGACGAAGCTCTTAGCCTCCATGAATTGTCACCTTCTGGACAGGAAGTGATCGTGCCATCTTCCAGTTCATAAAATGCTTTATCTTTGCGATAAATAACCTTTGCGTCACCGCGGCCATCCTCACATAGAAACTCATATTGAGTATTTTCTAGCGTGGCAACGTCTGAATCTAGACTCGTTGTGGCTTTATCTGAAATGGTTTTTATCTGGCCATCATAAGAATGCACATTACCCTCAGCAACAACAATATTATCTTGCTGGTGCAAGGTTATTGTATCAGCGGATATGCGCTTATGTCCTTGAGTAATAACAACGTCGCCGGTATAGGTCGCTTTATCGCCATTTATCGCTTCGACGTTATCAGCTTCAACATGCACAGGGACCTCTGTGTCATTTTTGGTGGATGAATCCACAATCAAGCATTGATCTGTAGAGGGCATTTCCTGCACACTAGGGTCTTGTGACGTTTCAGCTTGAGTTGTTGGCACGAATACGGCTGCACTAATAGAAGCAGCTAACAATGTGCGAGGGAAAAGTAGCATCGAGTTTAACTATCCTGTGTAACTTGATTCATTCAGAGGTCAAATAGACCTGTTCTGATATAAAATGTTCCTTATAATAACCTGAACTTGTGATGATGGGCATCAAAAACAATCTTAACTATTGAGTTGTGTCGCTAATTCGAAGTTATTTTTAGTTCAAAGCAATTGAGCGTTCAAACAATGTAAGATCGCAATACATAACAAAAATTCATAATTGAGAGCATAATAATGCACATTTTTGGCAAAATTTTAGGCATATTTTTTGGTTTCCTTTTTGGAGGAGCTTTTGGCGCGCTGTTTGGTTTGTTCTTAGGGCATCAGTTTGATAAAGCAAGAAGACTTAGCCAAGCAGGATTTAGAGCATCCAGCGCATTCTCCGGCGGACCCAATCAAGCGGAAAAACAGGCAGAATTTTTTAAGGCTGCTTTTTCTGTTATGGGACATGTTGCTAAAGCCAAAGGACAAGTAACCAAAGAAGAAATTCAGTTAGCCGATACGATGATGCAACGAATGAACCTTCGAGGGGATCAGAAAAAGGCGGCTCAAGATGCATTCCGCGAGGGGAAATCCAGTGGTTTTCCGTTGAACGAAATACTTGAACGGGTTCGTATATCCTCTGGAGGAAGGCATGATCTTTTACAGTTTTTCTTAGAGTTGCAAATATCAGCCGCATTTGCTGATGGCGACCTTCATCCTTCAGAAAGGACTGTTCTGCATGCTATCGCTAAAGGGTTAGGGTTTTCAACTCAGCAGCTTGAACAGAGATTGCAAATGCAAGAGGCGGCCTTTCGTTTTCAAAGAGAGGGCGGTGCTGGCGGTTGGAATCATTCTCAAGGGCAAGGCGGGGCTTGGCAACAGGCAACGACAGCGGATCAGCTTACGGATGCTTACAAAGTATTAGGCATCACCGATGATGTGGATTCTAAAGAAGTGAAGCGAGCTTATCGTAAACTCATGAATGAACATCACCCAGATAAGCTTGTAGCAAAAGGTCTACCTCCTGAAATGATGGAAATGGCCAAAGAGAAAGCACAGGATATTCAAGCGGCTTACGACCTGATAAAGAAAGAGAAAGGGATTAAGTAGAACAAAGGTTCCCGTTTTCATGGGAATGACGACCTTAAGGTTGTCAAAGTCGGTTGTCTCCACGAAAGTGGAGACCTCAGAAGTACAATGCTTCCTGTTTTTATAGGAACGGCAGTAATTGACTAGAGAAAGTACTGCACCATTATTTGGCCTCATTGAGGTCCCAATTGTAATCGTATTTAACTTTATCGAGATGAAGAGAAAGCGTAGGTCTATATTTTTTTAGATGATTGGTTAGTGCTTCCTTAGAACCAAAATCTTCGGGAAACCACTCGTAAATAGAAGACAGTACAATGTTGTTACCTGACGGCTTAACACCTTTACTGCTATTGATGAAACTGCCTGCCGCTTGCTCTAACAACATCTCTTGATTCGCGGCATCAAATGCGACCGGTTGTAGGTTGGGGCAGCCTAAACTTGCACAATTGACCGCATAATGAGTACGAGCATCTTGCCAGATTGGTCTTAGAATTCTGTGTTCAATATCGTTTAAGCTTAGCTTTTTACCTGTAACTACGACTATGTCATCACCCCATGGACCAAAGCTAAACAATCCACCTAGTTTGGTAATAGATTTGATAGGGTAGTTGTCCAGAATAACATTCACGGTCAGCGCGTTATATAAATTTACCCAATAAGCGTATTGTTCTGCTTTGTTGTAGGTTCGAGGATCGAGCTTAGCCATGCCTGATATATAGGATCTGAGCTGTTGCTTATCAGATGGAGTTACGTGTTTATAACGAACAAGCGTATTTTCTTTCTTTTCAACAAGATAATTGTCTAAAAAATATTGCCATTTAAGATGAGAGATAACGTGAGTATTTTGCTCGTCCGCTCGGTTCCAATAGTCCCAAAGCTCGGCTTTTGGCGCTGAAAAGGAAAAAGTAGAGAAGAGTAAGCTAATGCAAAGTAATAAATATTTCATAGATAACCCAATTGAAGAATATGTTCATTAGGATAGACCATGAGAGTGAGAATTAAATTTCATTGAATTGAAATTGATTAGGTAGGACCTGATCCGATTGAAGAAGAGCCAGTCCTGAAGGAATGAATCGAATCACTCGCTCAGAACTGGCTTCTGCCATGTTTACTTCATATACGTCGGGATATTATCTTCATATGCAGAGATTTTTTCTTCATGTTGAAGCGTTAATCCAATATTGTCTAAGCCGTTAAGTAAGCAGTGGCGACGGAACTCATCTATTTCAAATGAATACTGTTTGTCGTTTGCGGTTACTTTCATCGCTTCTAAATCAACGGTAACCTGAGCGCCTTCGTTTGCTTGAACAAATTGGAATATATCATCCACTTCTTGATCGGTTAAGCGGACAGGAACCATTTGATTGTTGATAGAATTGCCGTAGAAAATATCAGCAAAACTCGGCGCAATCATTACCTTGATACCATAATCTGCCAGTGCCCACGGTGCATGTTCGCGTGACGAACCACAACCGAAGTTTTCACGAGCGATGAGGATTGAAGCGCCCTGGTAACGAACCTCATTCATGACAAATTCAGGATTAGGTTGCTGACCAGCATCATCGAGAAAGCGCCAATCATTAAATAGGTGCTGACCAAAACCTAATCGTGTTACTTTTTGAAGAAACTGTTTTGGAATAATGGCGTCCGTATCGATATTTGCAAGATCCAAAGGGACAACTAAGCCTGTGTGATTTTTAAAACCTGACATTGTTTGCTCCTTATAGTTTACGAATATCAATGAAATGACCAGCAATTGCGGCAGCAGCAGCCATCGCTGGACTGACTAAGTGTGTACGACCATCACGACCCTGACGACCTTCAAAGTTACGATTACTGGTTGAAGCACAACGCTCTTTTGGACCTAAGCGGTCATTATTCATCGCTAGACACATAGAGCAGCCTGGCAAACGCCATTCAAAACCAGCGTCGATAAATATTTTATCAAGGCCTTCTTGCTCCGCTTGAGCTTTCACTTGCTCAGATCCAGGAACGATCAATGCTTGAACGTGATCGGCAACTTTGCGACCTTTTGCAATCGCCGCGGCTGCACGCATATCTTCTATACGAGAGTTTGTACATGAACCAACAAACACTTTATCCACGTTATAGTCAGTTAATGCTTTTCCCGCTTCTAAGCCCATATAGGCTAATGCCTTTATAGCGGAAGCTTTTTCTGCTGCGTCTGCAAAATTTTCAGGAGCAGGGATAGGTTCATCGACAGCGATAACCTGACCCGGGTTCGTTCCCCAGGTGACTTGAGGTTTAATGCTCGAAGCTTCAAGGATGACAGTTGCATCAAAGGTTGCATCATCATCTGTTTTTAACGACGACCAATATTCAATCGCGGCATCCCAGTCAGCACCTTTAGGGGCAAATTCACGGCCTTGGATATAGTCAAAAGTGGTTTGGTCTGGTGCGACAAGCCCTGCTTTAGCTCCAAGTTCAATGGCCATATTGCAGACCGTCATACGACCTTCCATTGAAAGATCACGTATCGCCTCACCACAGAACTCAACGACATAACCTGTACCGCCGGCCGCGGTTGTTTTGCCGATGATCGCCAGTACGATATCTTTCGCTGTTATGCCGTCAGCTACCTTGCCTTGGACATCTATTTTCATCGTTTTAGCGCGATCTTGCTTTAATGTTTGCGTTGCTAATACATGCTCCACTTCGGATGTACCAATACCAAAAGCCAGAGAACCGAAAGCGCCGTGTGTTGCTGTATGTGAATCACCACACACAATGGTCATGCCTGGAAGGGTAATACCTAACTCAGGCCCCATAACATGAACAATGCCTTGGTATTTATGGTTTAGATCATAAAGGGTAACACCGAATTCCTCACAGTTTTTCGATAAAGTTTCCATTTGAATTCTAGCCATTTCGCCAGAAGCGTTAATGTCTTTGGTGGTCGTGGATACATTGTGATCCATTGTGGCAAAGGTTTTACCCAACTGACGTACTTTACGACCTTTCTCACGCAAACCATCAAACGCTTGCGGTGACGTGACTTCGTGAACTAAGTGGCGGTCGATATATAGAATCGGGTTTTCGCCTTCGGCTGCAACAGCAACGTGCGCAGCGTAGACTTTTTCATATAAGGTTTTAGACATTGCTTCTTCCTTGATGGAGTCGACTGGCTACTCGGTATGGAGTAGCCATTTTCTATTGAGTTAAACGTTTTTATTCATGTAACTGTTTTTATTCGCAAAAATGCTACTAGCACAAATGCTATTATCGAAAAATGTAACCAGCGATTTTATCGCCCATTTCAGATGTAGATAGAGCGGGCTTGTCACTAGCAAGGTCTCCAGTGAGCTCTCCGGCTTCTAACGCTCTAGATACTGCCGTTTCGATATCTTGTGCCGCTTGCTCTTCACCTAAGCTGTAGCGAAGCATTAAAGCAGCAGAGAGGATTTGAGCAACAGGGTTTGCTATGTTTTTGCCTGCAATATCAGGGGCGGATCCGCCAGCTGGTTCGTACAGGCCAAAATTGCTTTCATTTAAGCTTGCTGACGGAAGCATACCCATAGAACCAGTAATCATGGCGCATTCGTCAGAGATAATGTCTCCGAAAATGTTCGAACAAAGCATCACGTCAAACTGAGACGGATCTTTAATGAGCTGCATTGTCGCGTTATCGATGTAGATGTGAGATAGCTCAACATCTGGGTAGTCTTTAGCGATACCTTCAACAACTTCACGCCACAAAATAGAACTTTGTAGAACGTTGGCTTTATCGACAGAGCATACTTTTTTGTTGCGTAAACGAGCAGATTCGAAAGCAATTTTAGCAATACGCTCTATTTCATATCGATGATAAATTTCGGTATCAAATGCTTTCTCATTTGGTCCTTCGCCTTCACGACCTTTCGGTTGGCCAAAGTAAATACCACCCGTTAGTTCACGCACAACGACGATATCAAATCCCTTTTCTGAAATATCGGCACGCAGTGGTGAAAAAGACTCTAACCCTGCGTGAATTTGGGCTGGACGAAGGTTACAAAATAATTGGAAGTGCTTACGCAATGGAAGCAAAGCACCGCGTTCTGGTTGGTCATTTGGCGGAAGATGTTCCCATTTTGGACCACCTACCGAGCCAAATAGAACCGCATCGGCTGCTTCACAACCTTTAACCGTGCTTTCAGGTAACGGGCAGCCGTGATTATCGATAGCGATACCACCTACATCGTGTTCTTCTTTAGAGAAACTGATTCCGTGCTTCTTCTCTATAGCGTCTAATACTTTATGTGCTTGCTGCATTACTTCCGGGCCAATGCCGTCTCCCGGTAAAACGGCTATTTTGTATTCTTTGCCTGCCATGGTCATGTTTTTCCTGTGTATGTTAAATTGTAATCGGTATTATCAAACGGTTTGTGTATTTTTTTTCGACTGCTTAATCTCGGCAACCTGATCCGCACGATGAATGCTGTTGATGACATGCAATAGTGCTTGGCCTGAAGCCTCTACGATATCGGTGGCTAGACCTGTTCCGTGGTATTTACAGCCTTTATAATTAGCAATAATGTCAGCTTGACCAAGGCCATCTTCGCCTTCACCTTTTGCAGTGAGATCGAACTTATCCAACACTATTTCATATCCAGTTAAGCGATAGATACATTGATAAAGAGCATCGACTGGGCCGTTACCTACAGCAGCCTCACATTGCTCTTTATCGCCACATTGTAATTTGATTGAAGTGGTTGCCATTACGCTACCCGATTGTACGCTCAAGTAGTTCAATTTGTAGAAGTCATCTTCATCACGAAGATTAGCAAAATGCATTAATGCTTCTAGGTCATAATCGAAGATTTGGCCTTTACGATCCGCGAGTTTTAAGAAGTCATCATAAAGCGCATCAAGATTGTATGACTCTTCTTTGTAGCCCATGTCATCCATATGACTTTTAACTGCTGCTCTGCCACTACGACTGGTCAAGTTCAACGCTTTGTTTTTAAGCCCAATAGATTCAGGCGTCATAATCTCGTAGGTATTTTTGTTTTTCAATACGCCATCTTGATGGATACCAGAGGAGTGACTAAATGCGTTAGCACCGACAATCGCTTTGTTATCTTGAATCGGCATATTACATAGCTGACTAACAAGGCGGCTCGTGCGGTGTATCTCATCGTGTTTTAGACCCGTGTGAACCCCCATCAAATCTGAACGGGTTTTGATTATCATCGCTATTTCTTCTAGCGAGCAATTACCTGCACGTTCACCAATACCATTAATAGTACCTTCAACCTGACGAGCGCCTGCCTGAACGGCAGTAATGGAGTTTGCGACCGACATGCCCAAATCGTCGTGGCAGTGAACAGAGATAACCGCCTTATCGATATTAGGTACACGGTTGAAAAGTTGTTCGATAATGCGACCAAATTCACTCGGTACGGTGTATCCGACAGTATCCGGAATATTGACAGTTGTTGCGCCAGCATTGATTGCAGCTTCAACCATACGACATAGATTATCGATAGGCGTACGCCCTGCATCTTCGCAAGAAAATTCCACATCATCGGTATAGTTCCGAGCGCGTTTTACTGCTTGAACGCCCATCTCCACGACATCATCATAATCGCGGCGTAATTTGTCTTTTACATGAATCGTTGAGGTAGAAATAAACGTATGGATTCGAAATGCTTCTGCCACTTTTAAGGATTCAGCTGCAACATCAATATCCTTGGCTACCGCCCTTGACAGTGCACAGATACGACTACCTTTGATGTTTTTAGCAATGGTTTGCACAGATTTAAAGTCACCAGGCGAGGAAACAGGAAACCCTGCTTCTATTACATCGACACCGAGACGTTCGAGGGCATAGGCGATCTGCAACTTCTCTTTTACCGTTAAGCTTGCTGAAAGTGCTTGTTCGCCATCACGCAATGTGGTGTCGAATATAATGACTTGATCGTTCATACCTGCTTCCTTTTCGTGTCTATGTTAACCATTTGTCTCTGTTAACTGTCTGTTGAGTTTTATTTAGTTATAAAAAAGCCCGCTTGTTAGCGGGCTTTTAGAAATCTATGTGGTGTTTTTCGTCCACTGCCTACCCGCGCGATTGTTTCACGATAAGGAGGAGGTTGAGGAGTGTCGAAAAATTAAATGTCATTTTATATTCTTTTCCAAAAGTAAATGATATCCACAAATTTATGTTTCAATTAGTACCGCACTAGATGACTTGCGTCAAGTCATATGTTGGGTTTTTATTCAAAATTATACATGAGTGAAAATACCATAAATCATTCTTGTTTTTAAAGTGCTGCATACCCACGCCACGATTCTACAAGGAAATGCGTTATTAATTAATCGAATAAACAAATATTGATGAATTAAACGAGTACCATCTTAAGGCCAAAGACAACTATAATTAATCAGTTGATTAATTGGAGCATAATTATGTCACGGAAAGCGGGTAGGCCTAGCGAGAGCACTCAGGCGCGAGAGAAATTGATTAGTCATGCTCGAGAGCTCTATATGGTGATGCCGTATGAGAAGGTATCTACTCGATTGGTGGCAGACAGTGCCGGCGTAAATATTGCCATGATTCGTTATTATTTCGGTAATAAGCAAGGTTTATTCGAAACGGTAATCCGTGAAACTATGGAGCCGATTAATCAGCAGATGAAGGCGATGGTTAAATCTTCTAGTCAAGAGAGTTTAATTGGTTTAATGCGGGCTTATTATCAAACTATGGTTAATACACCTGAATTTCCTCGCTTGATAGCCCAGATAATGAATATGTCTGAATCGGATATGCAGCGCAGACTAATTGAAAAAATATTCAAAGAGGTGACAAAACCGGCACAAGAAACGATGTTTAATCGTCTTTTGGAAGAAGGTGTCCTCAGAGAAGGCGTCGACCCAAAACTGTGTCGTGTTACTTTTATTAGTATGATGGTATTTCCTTTTATCGCCCCTCGCGCCATGCTGGAGTTTCATGGTGTAGAGCTAAACTCGTCGTTTCTTGAACAACTTTTAGAACATAATATAAAAACCTTAACACATGGTTTTTTGTCACCAGAACATCAAATTTCTCTTGGGGAAAATAATGAACATTAATCGCAAACTTCTTTTCTTTCCAGTTTTGGCTATTGGTATTGTTATTCTGTTTACTGCGATCAAAATGAAGCCGGATCTCTCTGTCAAACCCGCTGGGGATAGAGCGCGATTAGTTAAAGTGATGCCTTTAGAGCTAAAGGCGATGGCACCAATTGCAATCGGTTTTGGAAAGGTTGCGCCTAAGTTTGAGTGGAAAGCGATTGCTGAGGTTACGGGTAAGGTTGTTTACAGAAATCCTGAGTTAGAAAAAGGTCGTATTCTTCAAGCAGGAACAGAGGTATTGCGAATCGACCCACTAGATTATGAATTGAAACTTGCCCAAGCAGAAGCCGATCTAAGTTCCAGTAAAACGCAATTAGCCAAGCTTAATCAAGAAGAAAAAAATCTAAAAGGAACAGTGAAGATAGAGAAAAACCGACTTTCAATCAGTCAAAATGAACTGGATAGAAAGCTTAATCTAAAAAAAAGAGGGCTTACTTCCCAATCTGATGTTGATCAGCAAAACCAAACCTATCTGTCCCAGCAAAAACTGGTACAGGATATGCAAAATCAGTTGTCTCTCTATCCCGATGAAAGAAAAGTGTCTCAAGCTCAGGTAAAAGTAAATGAATCTAAGGTAACAGAGGCAAAACGCTCATTAGAGAAAACCTCGATTGTATTACCGCAAGACCTTCGTATTGCCGAGGTCGATATTGAAGACAATCAAGTTGTGAACCTTCAACAAACGATGGTGACAGCACATGGTACTAATACGATGGAAGTGGAAGCACAGTTGTCTATTCATGATTTGCAATTGATTGCCTCTAGTTTGGCCTATTTCATAAACAATGATTCAGGCGTTTCACAACCAGACATGAGTGGCATTACCTCTTGGATTGAGTTGTCTAGTGGTAGTTTGACCGCACGTTGGTCAGCAAAAGTCGCTCGTATAAGTGAAACGGTGGATGCTACTCAGGCGACAGCTGGGGTTATTTTAGAAATCGAGCAAGATTATTCAACGTTAAACGCGAGCAATATACCGCCACTAGTGAATGGTATGTTCGTTAGTGCTGAACTCATTGGTCAAGAAAACCCCAGTTGGGTTATACCTGAGCGTGCGCTTCATGGTGACAGCGTGTATATCATGGATGTGGACAATAAGTTAGATATCCGACCTGTCTCCGTTTTGTATCGTCGAGATAACCAGGTAGTGATTGATGGTGAATTAGAACACGGAGAGAGGTTGGTATTAAATGATTTATTACCGGCTCTACAAGGAATGCTGCTCAAAATCGAAGATGCACAGCCAGTACCAAATGAGGAGGATGCGGCATGATCCGTTTCTTTACTAAGCATCCAACAGCATCGAATCTATTGATGTTGTCCTTACTTATATTGGGTATAACATCACTTTCAACCATTAAACGAGAAACCTTCCCCGAATTTAGTCCCCCTTATATTATGGCTGGTGTTGTGTATCCAGGAGCGTCACCGCAAGAAGTTGAAGAGAGCATCTGTATTCGTATGGAAGATGCCGTTGATGGTCTCGCGAATATCGAAGAGACTCGCTGTGAAGCGGTCGAAGGCTCTGCAAGACTGGTAATAAAGCTAAATGAAAAGGCCGATATCAGTAGAATGCTGGTGGATGTGCAGACTCAAATCGACTCAATAAATGACTTCCCGTCAGAAATTGAGTCCCCAGTTGTACAAGAACTCGATTGGAATGAACCCGTTGTTGATGTCGCTATTACCGCTGATACTTCGTGGCCTGAGCTTAAGGCTTATGCGGAAGAATTAAAGCGCATTATGAAGCTTGATTATGATGTCTCTTTGGTTGACGTAAGTGGCTTCTCAGATCATCAATATAGAGTTGAACTAAATACTCAAGCCATTCGTCAACTTGGGCTTAGTGTTGGGGATATTGCAACGCAGATAGGCAAACAAAATATTAAACTGCCAAGTGGTAATATAGAGACCCCAGACAAGAATTTTTTGATTCGATTTGATGAAAGGCGGGTGACGCCTGAAGAGTTAAATACGATTGTTATTGGCTCTGGTCCTAATGGTTCGATTGTTCGTTTGAGGGATATAGCGACTATCACGGATCGGTTTGAATTAGACGAACAGAAAGTGCTGTTTGACGGTCATCCATCGGCGGTGCTAAAAATAAGCAAAAACAAAGAAGATGATGCCTTAAGAATTAAAGATAACGTCGTCCGTTTCGTTGATGATATGCGTTTAGTTGCGCCAGATGGCGTTACTCTAGAGCTGACAAATGATCTGTCTTCAGTGTTATGGGATCGTCTAACCATGATGCTACGTAATGGTTGGCAGGGGATCGTCTTGGTGTTTGCAACCATGTGGCTGTTCTTCAGCTTTCGGTACTCTTTTTGGGTCGCCGCTGGTTTGCCCGTCGCTTTTTTGGGTGGCTTATTCTTAATGGCTCAGTTGGGCTTGTCCATCAATATTATGTCTTTGGTTGGGCTTTTAATGGCAATAGGTATCATGATGGATGATGCCATTGTCATCGCAGAATCCATCGCTTCGCATCTCGATCGAGGGCAAAAAATAGATGATGCCGTTGTGAATGGCGTTAAAAAAGTATTACCCGGTGTCATTTCTTCATTCTTAACAACGGTCTGTATCTTTGGAAGTTTACTGTTTCTTGATGGTGAAATGGGTGCGGTACTTAAAGCCGTCCCGCAGGTTCTTATTCTTGTGCTGTCATTAAGTCTAGTTGAAGCGTTTTTAATCCTGCCTAATCATCTTTCTCACTCTTTGCATAAAGCGAAAAAAGAACGCCAACCAGTCAAATTTAAACGAGTACTGTTGGAACGATTTGAACATTTCCGCAATACCACACTTATTCGTGCCGTTGATAAGGTTGTAAAGTACCGCTATGCCTTTATTGGCGGTGTGTTCACTATGTTGCTTGCCTCCGTTGCGCTTATTGTCGGAGGCGCGGTTAAGTTTGTCCCGTTTCCAGATCTAGATGGTGATATTGCTGAAGCGAGAATTATTTTACCTCCAGGATCATCACTTAGCCAAACAGAAATTGTTGTAGATAAACTGATTGAGTCTGCAAAACGACTGAATACCAAGTGGACAGAGGAAATGGAAGATGGTGTGCCACTTGTTCAGCACATTACCAGCCAATTCAATGCCAATCAGGATGCCGATGAGTCTGGGCCTCATATAGCGACAGTACGCCTAGACCTTTTGGGGGCAGAGATTCGCAATACTGTGATCGATGATTTTGTCGATGCATGGCGCGAAGATATCGGTGAACTAGCGGAGCCTATTTCGTTGGTCTTTAAGCAACCAACAATGGGGCCGGGTGGTCGAGATATAGAAATCCGCGTTAAACACGACAACCTTGATGAGTTGAAAGCGGCCTCTATTGATATACAAGAATACCTGAATGAGTTTTACGGTGTTTACGGCGTTCTAGACGATATGCGTATGGGGAAGGAAGAAGTATTGATCAAGCTTCGTCCCGGCGCAGAAACCTATGGTGTAAACGGGCAGATTATTGCTAATCAACTTAGATCGGCGTTCTTTGGTCAGACGGCAGATGAGATTCAAATTGGCGTCGAAAATATCTCAATTGAGGTGCGTTTAGATAAAGTTCAAGCCGGTGACTTACAGCAATTAGCTAATTTCCCCATCATAATGGCCGATGGTAGCCAACTGCCTCTTGGTACAGTGGCAACGTTAGACTTTCAGAGAAACTATGTGCGTATCCAGCGAATCGATGGGCTCAGGACAATAAGTGTTTATGGCGATGTTGATAACTCGAAAGTCAGCTCGGCATCGATAATTTCTCAATTCCAGACAGAGCAAGCGTCGAAATTGAAGATAAAATATCCCGGTTTGCGATTTGACTTTGAAGGCCAATCTAAAGATTCGGCTAAAACCGCCGCATCGATGGGTAAAGGTTTCTTGCTTGGTCTCTTTGGTGTCTTTGTCATCCTTAGTTATCAATTTCGTAGCTACCTAGAACCTTTCGTAGTGATGCTTGCGATACCCCTTGCCTTTATTGGCGTGGTTTGGGGGCACTTCCTTTTAGGGCACGCTCTTAGTATGCCAAGTATGATGGGCTTTGTTTCATTAGCAGGTATCGTGGTCAATGATTCTATATTGCTTGTTCAATATATACGACATCATGTCGATGAGGGAGACAGCGTGCATGATTCGGTCGTGAAGGCGAGCAGAGAAAGATTTAGGGCCGTATTTTTAACCTCTATGACCACAGCGGCGGGATTGTTACCGCTGCTTACCGAGACAAGTTTGCAAGCTCAAGTCATACAACCGCTTGTTATCTCGATCGTATTCGGAATTTTTGCCTCTACATTGTTGGTATTGTTTATGATTCCTGCAGCCTACTCCATATTGGCTGACTGGGGCTTTATCCGTAAACACAAAGAAATTTAGCGTCATTATCCTCGCAAAAACGTAATGTGGTCCTGCTAAGAAAAGTATTCCTAAATTCCCGTAAAAATGGGAATTTAGGTGGTATTCGATTCCGATTCTCGTGAGGATGACGAATGTAAATCATTCTAACCGATCGACACTGGACGAAAGGGGAATTTCAGGCGTACAAAATCTTCCGTTTTCTCATTCTATAAATAACGATTCAATTATTTCATTTTTGAAATTGTCTCTTTCTATATCTGCAATTTAACTTATCCCTAACAATCACTATCCTATAGGTTAAACAAGGATGGTGAATTGTGGTAATTCAACTAACAGCAAAGCAAGCCGCGGAATGGATAGAAGATGAACAGGCAATAATGCTAGGCGGTTTTATAGGTAGTGTTGTTCCTGAGGCAATAGAAAGGGCGATTGGAGAAAGGTTTGACTCTTTTAACACACCGAAAAATCTAACCTTAATTTTCGCCGCTGGGCAGGGAGATGGAAAAGGTCGGGCTATGAATCATTTGGCGAAAGCGGGGATGGTATCGACAGTGATCGGTGGTCATTGGGGCTTGGTTCCCAAACTGCAAGAACTTGCCGTATCTGAGCGCATTCAAGGTTACAACCTACCTCAAGGGATTATTTCACACCTTCTTAGGGACACCGCTGCTGGCAAGTTAGGCACGATTAGTAAAGTGGGGCTTGGCACATTTGTTGATCCTAGAGTTGAAGGTGGAAAGATCAATAAAATTACCAAGGATGACTGGGTAGAGCTTATTGAGCTGCAAGGTGAAGAGCACCTTTTTTATCATAAGTTACCAATAGACATTGCCATATTACGCGGAACAACAGCAGACGAAAATGGCAACATCACTATGGAAGATGAGTGTCTAATTGTAGAAAGCCTCGCGGCGGCACAGGCGGCGAAAAATAGTGGAGGCAAAGTTATTGTGCAGGTTAAGCACGTTGTTAAAGCGGGAGAGTTATCTCCTCATGCTGTAAAGATCCCCGGTATATTTGTTGATGCAATCGTTCAATGTCACGATTTGACAGAGCACATGCAAACCTTTGCAACTCAGATGAATCCTGCGTTTGTTGGAGAATATACTGAGCCTAAGGAGACAATTAAAGTATCACCTATGAAATTGGATGCAAAAACAGTAATTGCTCGTCGAGCAGCAATGGAACTGAAACGAGGCTCTATCCTTAATTTAGGTATTGGCGTGCCTGAATATATTGCAGCCGTAGCCAGTGAGTCTGGCGTACTCGATCAGTTTGTATTGACCGTTGAACCTGGTGCAGTTGGTGGCAATCCTGCTGGAGGGTTAGATTTTGGCGCTTCGTCGTATCCTCAGGCAATTATCAGCCAAGATCAAATGTTTGATTTTTATGATGGTGGTGGGATAGATCAGGCATTCCTTGGTTTAGCTCAGTGCGATAAAAAAGGAGACATTAATGTCTCTCGATTTGGTGACAAAATAGCCGGCTGTGGTGGTTTCATTAACATCACTCAGAATGCCAAACAGGTCTATTTTTGCGGAACATTTACTGCAAAAGGGTTGGAAATTGAGTGTAAAGATGGCCAACTGAACATTCTTTCTGAGGGTGAAAATACCAAGTTTTTGTCTCAGGTGGAACAGATTACTTTTTGCGCGAAGCAAGCCCAATTAAGTCACAAAACGGTATTGTATATTACAGAACGGGCGGTGTTTAAATTAGAGGCAACAGGAATGGAGTTGATAGAAATTGCGCCGGGCATAGACTTAGAAAAAGATGTTCTATCACAGATGGAATTTAAACCCAAGATCGCTTCCAACCTAACCAAAATGGATAAAACTATTTTCCAAACTCACTTTGATTTAAGGATGAATAATGATAATGGATAAAAAAGTCGCGATTGTAACGGGGGCAGCCCGAGGGATTGGAAAAACGATTAGCCAGCAGTTGATAAAAGATGGTTTTTTTGTGATTGCCATTGATATGGCGGTGATAGATTGGCAAAAAAGTGAAGCGCTTTATTGTTATCAACTCGATCTTTGTGATCAAATTGCAGTCGCCAATTCAGTAATAGATATAAAAGAGAGGTTCCATGGCGTCGACGTGCTCGTCAATAATGCAGGCATCACCAGAGATGCAATGCTTGGCGATATGTTGTCTAGCGATTGGGATAAAGTGCTCGATATCAACCTAAAGGCTGTTTTTATCCTCACTCAACAGGTATCAAAATTAATGTTAGAGCAGGGCTCCGGGAGTATTATTAATATTTCGTCAATCGTTGGAACCGACGGAAACATAGGTCAAAGTAATTATGCGGCTTCAAAAGGTGGCGTAATAAGCATGAGCAAAGGCTGGGCGAAAGAGCTAGCAAGAAAAGGCGCTCAAATCAGGGTAAACTGCGTTGCGCCGGGCTTTATTTCCACCGAGATGACCAATGAGTTACCAGAAAAGGTCATTGAGTTTATGCAGAAAAAGACGCCTTTAGGAAGAATGGGAACCGCGCAAGATATTGCTGATGGTGTCGCATTTCTAGCATCAAGTAAGAGCCAGTTTATCACCGGTCAGGTACTAAAGATTGATGGTGGCTTAGTCTTATAAAATCACCCTTTGAGCGATCATTTACCCTTTGATTAAATGATCGCTTTTTATTCTATTACGCTTATTAGAATACCTTTGGTAAAACTACGACCTCGGTTTTTGCCCAAATATCATGAAAACCCCGTTTTTTAAGATCAAAAGGGACCAAAAGATTCGCGAGACCAAAACCAGAAGTGCCAATTCGAATAAGTGCTTGAGTACGGGAGATTAGGCTCCCATCAAAATTTTGAACTCGCAATTTCCACGTTCGCATGCCAACGGTCTGCCCTGCCTTTGTCCAAAAATAGACAAAGAAGCCAATCCAAATAACACCTAAATAAAGGGTGAAGACATGGCTCCAGATAGGGTGTGAACTTAATAATTCACCCGGATCTTGGTATGAGCCGTAAGTCATCACGCCTAAAGCCACACAAGCTTCCAAAATGGCAATAATCAATCCTGCAGCAAACATTTCAATAGCAAGAACGATAATACCATCATACAAAAGAGCGGCTAAACGTCGAATGACGCCTGCTGGGGGTAAGGATTGATTTGTTTTCATTTTAGTTATTCTGATTTGATTTTTGAAACAGCATATAGACTTGTCGAGTATTTGAAAAGAGAGCTTATCGGCAGAATGTTCATTTTCAATTCCGATATAGGTCAATTAAACGAGCATAAATGAAGCCGATTGCTCAATTTGATTGAAAACAGTTAGTATCCTTATAAAATAAGTTGGATTAACTCAGTCGTTAGTGGAGCATATGTGAAAGATTTTGATGTGAATTTGTTGCGAGTAATGGCTGTCTTGCTCGAAGAGCGAAATGTTACGGCAGCGGCTGATCGTCTATGTCTAAGTCAATCAGCGGTGAGTAAGCAACTGGCAAAATTACGTGAAGCATTTGATGACCCGTTGTTTGAGCGTACGTCGAGGGAGATGACACCAACGCCCAAAGCGTTATCTCTTGCGCCAAACATCCATGAAGTACTTAAGCAAATAGATCAACTCACCATTCCTTCAACGTTTGAACCAAATAAAAGCAGGCGTAGGTTCAATATCGATTTGGTAGAAACGGCCTATACGGTTGCCTACCCGTATTTTATGCCTAGTTTACTCAAACAAGCTCCGAGCATTAGTATTACTAGCCGAACTTGGAATGAAGACAGCCTTGTGTGTTTATTGAGGCGAGAAATAGACTTTGGAATCGCAATTTTTGAGTGGGATGAACGGGCCAAATCCCATGTTAGTGCTATTCCTGAAGAGCTGAATTATATCGAATTAGTACGAGATCATTCCGTTTGCCTCATGAGAAAAGGACATCCAGCCCTAAACGAAGATTGGAACATTGACACTTTTCTGAAGTACCGTCATCTGCAGGTGACTATTGGTGGTATTAGTGGATGGTTGTTAAAGGAAATACTGTTATCTGAAAATCGGCAGCTAGACAATGCTGTTAACATGTCAGATGTGCCAAGTGCCGTTAAATTGTGCGAGCAGAGTGATCTGTTGATGTGTTATCCAGAGTCTTCGGTAAAAGTACTTAATATGGATGCTAATCTTATTGTTAAACCTATTCCTGTAAAGTTGGACTCGGGTGGGTATTTTTTATTGTGGCACCGACATTTTGAAAATGACCCCAGTCATAAATGGTTACGAGAATTGATCATTAAGCTCACTCCTCGTTGTGTTTCCGATATTTGAATCAAATGGGTAAACGTTACTTTCTGAGGAAACTGAGCTTATGGAACGAGAACCGATGACTACATGGCTAATTATTCAACAACTAACTCACAACTAAGGAATTTCCTCTTGCACCCCTTAGTTTCATCCGTATAATGCCAAGCATCAAAGGGCAATAGCCTTACGATGCCGGTGTGGTGAAATTGGTATACACGACGGATTCAAAATCCGTTGCCGAAAGGCGTGGCGGTTCAAGTCCGCCCACCGGTACCATTATTAAAACAACAAAGCCTCGACGAAAGTCGGGGCTTTGTTGTATCTAGAGTAATTATAAAACTTAGCATTTATAACGTGATCCTTTTAACCCTTTCATTTTTATAACAATGTTATTCTTTTCCTCTCCGTCTTTTGGTAGAAGGTTCTACTCTATGCAACATGTTCTAATTATTGTTAACGATGCTCCCTATGGTTCTGAAAAGCTTTTTAATGCTTTGCGTCTTGCCATACAACTAAATGAACAAGGAGGGGAACCCGTTAAGGTGAGTATATTTTTGTTGTCTGATGCCGTGACTGCTATTTTACCTAAGCAATCTCCGAATGAAGGCTATAACATTCAACAAATGCTGGAGATAGTGATTGCGCAAAATAGCCAAGTGAAGTTTTGTGGCTCTTGTATTCAGGCTCGTGGTTTATCTGAGCTTAATGTTATTGAAGGCTGTGAATTTGCCACGATGGATGATTTAGCTCAGTGGGTAATGATGGCCGATAAAACCATCAGTTTTTAGAGGTATTATCATTGTAGCGGTCTTTGTTTCTGTCTATTCCTTAGATTCAGTGTATTAAATCTGTGCTTAATTCGTAAAACAAGCAATAAACGCTTCCTGCTTCGCTACATCAGTTTTATTACCCGTAAGAAAGTATAGATAGGTTTGGGGCGCAGGCTTGATATCGACCTATCAGCCGTGTGTAGGAAAGCCCGTAGCAATAAGTAGTACGTTCTTGTAGGCTTTGCCCCTAAGCTTGAACCAGAATTTACTTTGTCTTATTAACGATTAAGTAATTAATTAATGGTAATTATAATGAATATGACGTTTACGCATAATCCTAAAAAAGACGATATCAATTGTCTTTATAATGGTTTAGTGGATTTCAATGAGGTTTTTTTTCCTAATTTTGAAGAAAATACATTTGGGTGTTTTCTAAAAAATGATGAAGATAAAATTATTGGTGGTTTAGCGGGAAAGATTATCTATTCTAATATGTTAATTGATTACTTTTGGGTAGAGGAATCAAATAGGTCATCAGGCATTGGTAAAAAACTTATTAAGCTAGCTGAAGATGAAGCCAAAAAGTTAGGTGTCTGTTATATTAACTTGGATACGTATTCATTCCAAGCCCCCCGCTTTTATGAAAGAATGGGTTTTCTAGAGGTTGGTAGATTTATTAATTATCCAAAAAACGGCACAGATAAAATATTTTATCAAAAGGTATTAAACAAATTACCGTAGATTATTGTAATACGTGTAGTGGTCAATATATTTCAGCCACCAGATTTAATATTATTATTTCTAAAAATTAGTTTTGGGTTGATTTTTCTGTGTGTGTCAGTAGCTAACTAAATTCAACAATATGCTAGTATTTATCGACACAACAAAGCCTTCCTCTAGGATTCAAAATCCGTTGCCGAAAGGCATAGCGGTTCAGGTCCACTCTTTTATATTCTTAATGGTATTAATTTCTTTACAAAAAGCCTTATAACCTTTATTTAGATAGTGGATGATAATATTCGATTAACGGTTATAAGGCTTATATATGTATGACCCAATACAAGACGGGATAGAGAAAGTAGTACAATCAGTAAGTTATAAGGAAGCAAAGCCACCAAGGGTTCTTGCTAAGTTAGTACATAGTTTTTGGGAATTAAAGACAGATATAAAATTACCGAGTGATTTTTGCCTTCATGCCTTGCCTGATGCTTGTGTGAATATTCTGTTCAATCAGAGAGATACTCGAGTAGCTGGTGTTACAGCGCTTCGTACTATTTACGAAGAACTTAACCTAGGCAAAGAGTTTCATTATGTTGGTATTCAATTCTTTCCTGGCGTGTGGCAAGGTAACCTGAATGAAACCTCCGATAGTTTTGTCGGGACGCCATACTTAGGTGATTTACCGTTGATTGGTATAAGTAACGAACTTACTGAACTAAATTTTTCCGCCAAACAGTCCGTTCTGTCAAAATTAGTCGATCAACTTATCGATGAAAAACAAGTCGCAGCAAACTCTGTAACAGAGACGATATTGTCAAGGATAGACTCTATACAGACGGTGGCTGGCATGGCCAATTCGGTGCAAATGTCACCTCGTCAACTACAACGTGTACTCAAAAAATCGACAGGTTTTTCTCCTCATGACTTTCTTAAAGTCTTACGATTACAGCAGTCATTCAAACAACACTATTTGGATTCTTATACTGACCAATCACACTTTATTCGTTCATTTCGCAAAATTACAGGATACACACCGGAAGAATATTACCGTAAATTTGATGTCTGATTTATACAATACTTAAAGTATCTGGTTGATTATTCTCTGTCATGACTTAAACACAAAAAGGATGAGGTCATGAATCAAAATGCAATCGGCTGGTTTGATATCTATGTGAATGATATGGATAGAGCAGTTTCTTTTTATCAATCTGTTTTTAAAAATGATCTAGAAAGTATGCGAGACCCGACAGATAGTAATGCAGTAATGAAGAGTTTTCCGACCGACATGACGGCATACGGTGCTGGAGGTGCTCTCGTAAAAAGAGAGGGGGCAGGCCCCATAACAGGTGGCACTCTTATTTATTTTGGTGTTGAAGATTGCTTAACAGAGGAATTACGTGTGAAAAGCGCGGGTGGTGAAGTAATTAGATCTAAAATGTCGATTGGAGATTTTGGTTGGGTAAGCATATGTATGGATACCGAAGGTAATATGTTTGGTCTCAGCTCTATGAAATAACCTTGAAGATAGATATCTGCAAAATATACATAGCCTATAGCAAGGATAATGTTCAATGAATGCTATCACATGCCAAATAGAGGTCATCACTCACTGTGGGCACCATTGAGATAATGACAAGAACAACAAGGACACCGAATGGCGTCCTTGTTGTTCTTGGTTAAAGTAGATTAGGCTTTTTCTATTTTAACTGGTATTCCGTGTCGGGCAGTGGAACCAAATCTGGCACGAAATAATCTGCGTAAATATTGGTTTCATTAAAATACAGATCTGACGCGATAATTAGGCCCAATTGCTTTGGATCTTTGATGGAATCTTCGACCTGATCTTTCAATCCTGAACACGCATATAGAGGATTATTCGCCCATGCTATCCAAGCCTTAAATTTGAACGGGTTTCCGTTGGCATGAGCAACAAGTAGTTCACCTGCATCTTAGTACTGCCGGGTTGTCGTAAATGCGATGCTGTAGAAACACTGGAACGAATCCAAACATATTACGCTAAATTGGGGTAATCAAAAACAGGAAGAAAATGGAGCCTTAGCTATGGTTGCTCAGAATTTTCGGATCAACAAGATACAGCAAGAAAACTCATTGATAGGGCTGATAAAGCGATGTTCGAGTATAAAAAAACCCATAGAATGAACAGTTGAACTCATCCTGTCAGGCTACGTTTTTTCTGCATGATAAATTAGCTGAAGAGTGAAGAGTGAAGAGTGTAAAGGTAATTGAGTGATTTTATGCCGAAATAAAGGCAACCCACAGGCTGCCTTTGTTGCATTGCTAAATCGACTCATCACCACATGAGATCATCTGGTACAACAAATTCTGCATAAGGATCGTCTTCGGCGAGCTCTTTTTCTGAAGAAGATTTGTTTTCAATGACAGCTTCAGCATCTCTTTCTGCGATTTTATAAGCAACAGATGAAGGGATCACAGCATAATTGTCTTCATACCTAGCGACAGAAAGAATCCCCTTAACTAATTGCCCTCTTGTTTCGTGATCCACGTACAGAGATTTAACTAGAGTCCCGTCGGTAAAGTTATATTTTATATCGCCATGCTTCTGATCGATTTTATTCATTTCAATGAGTTGTTTTACTTGAGCCTTAAGCTCTCTGCCAAATTGCTGCTCATCTCTTTGCTTATTGAGTTCGATATCTCGTAGCCTTTGCGATTCTTTGTTTTGTTCTACTGCAGCTTTGGCCTCACGAGCCTGAACTCTTGATTTTTTGGAGCCTTTTGTGGCCTTTTTTAGTTTCTTTTCGTTTACTAAGCCAGCCTTTAGTAACTGGTCTTGCAAGCTTAACTTTGCCATGTCTATTCCAAGTTGGTTTTTAATCATTTTCTCATTTATAGCCGTGATTGACACTTTTTATTGGTTAGCTAATTAAAAATGTTTAACACGCATGATATCAATGAAGGGTCAGCAGTGTGAAATGTTAACATTAATTTTGAATGCAATCTAAACGGTTCCCGTTAACTAAGCCTATTTGAGTTTTATAGAAGTAAAATAGTAACCTTCTCACTTTTGAGTCAAAGTTCAGAAATGTGGATAAAATATTAATAAATAAAGAAAACACTATAGATAGTTCCCTTCAATGTGAGTAGCCTTGGTTATCAGTGCGTAATATAATGTACATATAATAAATTGAGAGAAAAAGGAATTCTTATGAAGAAGTTAGTAATGCTCGCGTCCACATTGTTAGTGGTGTCTCCCCAGTTGGTTCAAGCTGAAGCTTATGTCGGTGGAAAATTGGGTTATTCTTGGTTGGATGGGTCGTGTCCAACGGATAGCTCGTGCAGCGATGATGGTGGCGCTGGTGGTATTTATGGTGGCTATAACTTTACAGATATGTTCGGTTTAGAAGCTGGTTATGATTATTTGGGTGATTTTAAGGCGGCACCTTTTGATGATTCAATGAAGGCATTCACTCTCGCACCAAAACTGACTATCCCGGTTAATGATATTGACCTATACGGTAAACTTGGTGCGGCATGGGTTGATTATGCAGATATTAACGATACTGTACTATTAGCCGCAATAGGTGCTGAATATGGTTTTTCAGATAATATTTTTGGACGAGTAGAGTATCAACGCGTCAATAATATTACGAAAGGGGTCGTTGATAATTTAGATGTAAATTCTTTTTTCTTCGGACTCACCTATAAATTTGGTTCTAGTGCGCCGGCCGCTGTCGCTGAAGAATTAACACCAGAACCGATTCAAGAGGAAGTGGTTGCAGAAGCGATACCAGTACCTGAAACAAGATTGTTTCAAGAGTACGGTGTAGAGCTGTTTGATAATGACAGCTTTGAACTTGCACCAAATAGCGAACGGTATTTCGATTGGTTGGTTGGTGTTTTGAATAAATACCCTCAGGCTGAGGCTGAGATCATTGGACATACTGATTCACGAGGCTCGGAAGAATATAATCAATCATTGTCACAACAACGTGCACAATCAGTAGCCGATTATTTGTATACACAAGGAATCGAAGAATCAAGAATTACTGTTCGTGGTGAAGGTGAAAGCAAACCTAAAGCTTCAAATGACACTGAAGAGGGCCGTATGGAAAACCGTCGCGTAGAAGTCATTATTGATGAATTTGAGATCACACAATAGTGGCGTGTGATTTTATGCAATATTAGTCAAATTCGGTAAATATTGGGAAAGGCTAGAGCATGAGTTGGCTCTGGCCTTTTTCTTTGTCTGTTGCGCTTGGATAAAGGCGTTCAATATTGATGAACTCATATGTAATATATTGAAATATAATAAATTAATCATTCCCCATTCTTGTTAAACCATAATCAGTTGAAGCTCTTAGTTGTCGGCTTAATCTTCGTTTTTTATTGATATGGATCATCGCAATAGACGGAATGTTAGACCTAAAAACAGGATTTGTGATTTGTTACGCAGCAAGGGCAAACATTAAGGGCTAAGTTTTTACTTAGTTAGTATTCAACAGGGGAGGTGGTGAATGTTTTCGACAGGGGATAAACCTGGTGTAGGTTCATATGTATGCGCAAAATGTAAGATTGCTGTCGTACTAGGTGACGACAGAGAAATACTACCCTATTGTCCGTGTTGTGAATCGAATGAATACATGGCTCGAAATTGGAGTGAAGAAGAAGCGTGATTTTTTAGCGATAAGCTTAAGCCTCGATACATTCGAGGCTTTTTTGTATCTGATACCTAAGTTTATTTTGGCCCCTAAACGGGCTGTGTCATTATGAGTAAAATATTTTATCAGAGTAAGAATCTTAATATGTTAGATAATGTTAATTTAAATCTACTGCGCTCCCTTCTTATCTTATTAGAAGAATGCCATGTTACTCGATCGGCTGAACGACTTAACATTACTCAATCTGCGGTAAGTCGGCAATTAGCACAATTACGAAACTTGTTTGATGACCCCTTGCTTATTCGAGACGGTAATGAATTATACAAAACACCTAAAGCCGTAGAACTTAAAGTTAAACTAGAGCAGTTGTTTGGCGAATTTAAATACCTTATTGAAGAGCAATCTTTTGAACCTGAGAAGTGGGCAGGGGAAGTGAGTTTCTCTTGTAGTGACTATGTCGCCCAATATATTTTTCCAGAAATTGTTAAAAAAGTAAGTGGTTATACTCAGACCGCTAAATTTAACTATCATCTTTGGCAACCTCATTTAATCGATAGTTTTGCAAATAGTCCGATAAAGTTGGCCTCTACCCTTTTAGCTAATAAACCCAAAGGTCTATCTGGAAAATTAATTGGTGAAGATAATTTGGTTTGCGTTATGAGGAATACACACCCCTTATCTCATAAAAACGAACTTATTCTTGATGATATTCTTAGCTTCCAACATGTCATGATTACGGGTGGAGGTGATAAGAACAGTGAATTTGATGCTCGTTTATCTGCACTTAAAAGAAGCCGGGATATTGGTTTAAAAGTCCCCTTTTATTCTGCGGCATTGAGTTCATTGATAAACACAGATTACTTGCTTGTTATTCCTCAACATATTGCAAGAAATATGTGCGCGCATTTGCCAATTTCTTATTACAGCCTTCCGATTGACTTACCGGTACAAAGGTATTGGCTAATATGGCATCCAAAATATGATAACGAACCTTCCCATCAATGGGTAAGAGAATTATCTTATGAGATTCTGAGAAATTCGATCTACTCAGTTGGCTATGATTCTAACTGATGGCAAACATGAGTATTGTTGATTTCATTTAATGACTATTTATTGTTAACTTAACGAGAGTTCGGACATTTTTGTCAAAAACGTTGAAGGAACACAAAATGACTATCTCAGTTTGGTTATCTCTTTTTACCATCTGCTTATTGGGTGCTATGTCACCTGGACCCAGTTTAGCCATAGTAGTAAAACACAGTTTAGCTGGGGGGAGAATCAATGGTGTTGCAACTGCATGGGCACATGCAACTGGTATAGCTATTTATGCGTTTGTTACTCTCGTTGGGCTAGCGGCTTTGCTGCATCAATACCCTACTTTATTTACCGTGATTAGCTATCTGGGTGCTGTTTATTTGGCCTATTTGGGCTTTTTGGCTTTAAGGTCTAAAGGCGGCGTGGCAGCTAAGCTTGAGTCGGGTGAGAGAGTCAGTGTGTTGCAGTCAGCAAAAGAAGGTTTTTTGATTTCAGTAACAAGCCCTAAAATAATGATTTTTTTTACCGCACTCTTCTCACAATTTGTCGGTGTGGGGGCAGAGTTATCCAGTCGGGTGATTGTGGTAGCGACACCTTATTTTGTTGACGGTTTATGGTATACCTTTCTTGCTTTTATGCTCTCTTCTCCAGCATTACTTGATAAATTGAAAAGCAAAGCAGTCATCATTGACCGGCTCTCAGGTATCGTTCTTATTGCTTTGGCATTAAGGGTAGTTTGGGTCGCGTAGGGAGTAAGTAACCAATATTTACTAATCTTCATCGGCTAGTAATAAATTCATGTATAAATAAATTTATTACAATTCATTCACCTTGCTTATTGATTATTATCAATGAGCAAGGGCAACAATTTGTGTAAAAGTAATGCTCTTTCTTCTAGAGCTATTTGAGAAACCGATGACGACCAACAGTTCAAGTGATCCTTTGAATAAAATGTATTCAAAGGATGTAAACCTTATTTCTACTACAGATACATCCAGTATTGTTACTTACGCGAATAGTACTTTCTGTGATGTCGCCGAATATCAAGAACAAGAACTGATTGGTAACCCTCATAATATGGTTAGGCATAAAGATATGCCTAAAGCCGCATTTGGTCAGCTTTGGCAGTATATAAAATCGGGTAAAAGTTGGATGGGATTGGTCAAAAACCAATGTAAAGGTGGTGGTCATTATTGGGTCTCTGCTTTTGTAACTCCTATAATGAATGAGAAAGGTGAAATAATTGAATACCAATCTGTACGTTCAAAACCAGAGCCAGAGCAGGTTGATAGGGCGGCTAATCTCTATAAAAAGATGAATAATGGAGATAACGTATCTCGCCAACGTTTTTCATTTCTTTCTATCAACGTTTTGCTTTCTACACTTGTTATGTTGCAAGCCATTCTATTGTTCTTTGGAGTAAACCCGGTTTACATTGGCTTGTTTGGTATAAGCCTTGGCTGTGTTCTACTCGCTTCCTCTCTTTATCAGAAGTCCAGATTCAATAAAATCTCGGAGTTGGCCAAAGAATCCTATGACAATCCATTGATGGAGAAACCTTATACAGGTTATTTTGATGATTGCTCTCGGGTTGAATTAGCGTTAATGATGAGAAGGGCAGAACTGCGTGCGGTCTCGGGTAGAACGACAGAAGTGACAGGAAAGATTTTAAACTCTGCAGAGGAGGAATTCAGGACGATAAAATCAATTGAACAGAGTTTAGGGCAACAATTTAGCGAAACGGAACAAGTCGCAGCAGCGGCGGAGGAGCTTAGTCAGTCAATACATGAGGTCGCGAGCAGTGCATCTCGAGCTTCCAAGGTAACAGAAGAAGCAAATCAAGAGTCTCAAAAAGGTCTAGAAAGCATAGCAATAACGATAGAAGTCATTGATAGACTTGCAACAGAATTAGAAAGTTCTAGGTCTGTTATTGATAGTCTTGCGCAAAACAGTCAGAAAATTGAAGGTATCCTTGACGTAATTGGAAATATTTCCGAACAAACTAATTTATTAGCGTTAAATGCCGCGATAGAAGCGGCAAGGGCAGGAGAGCATGGTCGCGGTTTTGCTGTTGTTGCCGATGAGGTTCGTTCACTTGCGACGAAAACAAGATCGTCTACTAATGAAATCCAAGAAATGATCGCCCAACTACAAGCGACTGCAACGAATGCTGTCGATATCATGACGCGTGGCGGTGAATTATCATCAGAATGTACTGATAGAGCCAATCAAACTGGTGATGTCCTTAATAACATAAGTAGCATGTTGAATCAGGTTACAGATAATAGCCATCAAATAGCGGTATCCGTTGACCAACAAGCAAGTGTAACGAATGAAGTTAATCGCAATGTTGCGAATATTAAGAATCTAGCAGATGAGACACTACGGGTTTCGAGCTCTTCTGTGTTGAGAACCAGCCAATTAGTCGATGACCTTGACGGCCTGCAAAGGCTTATACGTCAGTTTTAATGGTAATATCCAGAAAAGGCTACAGTGTTTGGCCTTTTCTGTTTCTGCTATATACTAATCCTATGACAGAAAGTACATCAGTGATCTGAATTAGCCTTAATAGAGAGAAAGTTTTGCTCTATCTTTTAGATTGAGTCTCCCATGAGTATCAAAAAAGAGTCAGCAAAATAATCACGTGGCAATAATTAAAATTACAGTAGATAGGCTTCAACCCGGAATCCACATTCGATTGCCCGTCAAATGGAATGAGCACCCGTTTTTATTTAACAGCTTCAAACTAAAATCTCAAGATCAGATCGATCTCATTAAACATTTGGAAATTCAATATGTATATGTTGATCCTGCTCAGAGTGATGCCGCCCCCCTTCCTGTCAAAGAAATACCAGATGTAGATATCGCTGATTCTGAAAGTGTCGACCTTGAAGCGAAGAAAATGTGGGAAGAGAAGCAAGCTCGTATAGACAAACTTAATGTCTATAGAAAAAGAGTGATCAATTGCGAGAAGGAATTCGAACGTTCGCTGTCTCAGCTACGCTCTGTCATGAGTAAGGTAAGGAATCGTCCTGAGTCTGCAGTCGAAGAAGCAAGACTTATGGTTGATGACATTGTTGAAAAATTGTTATCGGACGATAGTGTCACACTGCATCTGATGAATGGCAAGAATGAATTTGAAGATATGTACTTTCATTCACTCAACGTGTCAGTGCTTGCAATGATGATAGCGAAAAGCAAAGGTTTCGATTCGCAGCAGATTAAAGACATTGCATTTGGTGCTCTTTTTCATGATATCGGAAAGATTAAGCTCCCGACGACTATCCTTAGAAAACAGACCGCGCTTACCATACCTGAAAACAATTATTTAAAATTGCATCCAAAATATGGATTAGATATAGCGGAATCAGCAAAAAACTTCCCAATATCAACCAAGAACATCATCATCCAACATCATGAAACGTTAGATGGCTCAGGTTATCCCAATGGATTAAAGGGGGATGCGATAGATGAGCTTGCTCAAGTCGTCTCGTTGGCGAACGCTTACGATAATCTGTGCCATAACAATATCGTTACCGAGCAGAAAATCCCTTATTATGCTTTGTCTCATCTATACAAGAACTGTAAACACCTCTATAGCGCTGACAATCTAAATCTTTTGATCAAGTTTATGGGCGTTTACCCACCGGGAACGGTGGTTCGCCTATCTAATAAAATGGTTGGATTAGTCATTTCAGTGAATGCCAAGCATATATTGTCCCCTAATGTACTGTTATATGATCCTAAGGTGCCACGGACTCAAGCTCCGATATTGGATCTGGCGGATGAAGATTTAAAAATAGTAGGCACTATCTTACCAGCCAAACTTCCGGAAAATATAAGAGAGTATTTAAACCCTCGCTCTCGTATAGCTTATTTTTTTGATAGCGATGAATAGGTGAAAACACACTTTATCCACAGGAGCCTGTGTATAAAGTGTGTGTGAAGCATGTATTAATCGGTATTGAAATAAAACACCAATAAAACCACTTTTTTCTCAGAAAACAGTTGCTAAGTTAAGTGCACTCTCTATAATGCGCCTCACTGACACGGTAGAGCCCACAAGGCTTTGCAGAGAAATCAGTAAGACGAGCAGCTTGAAAAAGCCCTTCGAAATTAAAATGAAAAAGTATTTGACTCTTCACTTTAAATCGCTAGAATGCACGTCCGCTTCAAGGAAAGCTTTACAGCAACCGAGAAGCAACGCTCTTTAACAATTTAAACCTATATCAATCTGTGTGGGCACTCGTTGATGACAATCGAAGATGATTCTCTGCTTTAGGGCACGAAATCAACAACGGTTTCAATGAACTGAGTGACCTAATTTGATGCTTATTTTGTTTTTACTTTTTTAAAAGTGAAAGCGAATTAACGTTGAACACAGTTATTTAAATATCACTCTGTTGGAGTGATAGAACTTTAAAGAACACTTTACTATTTAACCTTTGGTTATCTAAAGTAAAAGGCAATTTAAAGTCAGTATTCATTGAGCCAAAAAGAACTTAAATTGAAGAGTTTGATCATGGCTCAGATTGAACGCTGGCGGCAGGCTTAACACATGCAAGTCGAGCGGAAACGAAATTAACAATCCTTCGGGAGCGTTAATAGGCGTCGAGCGGCGGACGGGTGAGTAATGCTTAGGAATTTGCCCAGTTGAGGGGGATAACTATTGGAAACGATAGCTAATACCGCATACGCCCTACGGGGGAAAGGAGGGGACCTTCGGGCCTTCCGCGATTGGATAAGCCTAAGTGAGATTAGCTAGTTGGTGGGGTAATGGCTCACCAAGGCGACGATCTCTAGCTGGTCTGAGAGGATGATCAGCCACACTGGAACTGAGACACGGTCCAGACTCCTACGGGAGGCAGCAGTGGGGAATATTGCACAATGGGCGAAAGCCTGATGCAGCCATGCCGCGTGTATGAAGAAGGCCTTCGGGTTGTAAAGTACTTTCAGTAGTGAGGAAGACAGTAAGTTTAATACGCTTATTGTTTGACGTTAGCTACAGAAGAAGCACCGGCTAACTCCGTGCCAGCAGCCGCGGTAATACGGAGGGTGCGAGCGTTAATCGGAATTACTGGGCGTAAAGCGCATGCAGGTGGTTTGTTAAGTCAGATGTGAAAGCCCGGGGCTCAACCCCGGAAGGTCATTTGAAACTGGCAAACTAGAGTACTGTAGAGGGGGGTAGAATTTCAGGTGTAGCGGTGAAATGCGTAGAGATCTGAAGGAATACCAGTGGCGAAGGCGGCCCCCTGGACAGATACTGACACTCAGATGCGAAAGCGTGGGGAGCAAACAGGATTAGATACCCTGGTAGTCCACGCCGTAAACGATGTCTACTTGAAGGTTGTGGCCTTGAGCCGTGGCTTTCGGAGCTAACGCGTTAAGTAGACCGCCTGGGGAGTACGGTCGCAAGATTAAAACTCAAATGAATTGACGGGGGCCCGCACAAGCGGTGGAGCATGTGGTTTAATTCGATGCAACGCGAAGAACCTTACCTACTCTTGACATCCAGAGAAGCCAGTGGAGACACAGGCGTGCCTTCGGGAGCTCTGAGACAGGTGCTGCATGGCTGTCGTCAGCTCGTGTTGTGAAATGTTGGGTTAAGTCCCGCAACGAGCGCAACCCTTATCCTTAATTGCCAGCGAGTTATGTCGGGAACTTTGGGGAGACTGCCGGTGATAAACCGGAGGAAGGTGGGGACGACGTCAAGTCATCATGGCCCTTACGAGTAGGGCTACACACGTGCTACAATGGCGCATACAGAGGGCAGCCAGCTAGCAATAGTGAGCGAATCCCAAAAAGTGCGTCGTAGTCCGGATTGGAGTCTGCAACTCGACTCCATGAAGTCGGAATCGCTAGTAATCGTAGATCAGAATGCTACGGTGAATACGTTCCCGGGCCTTGTACACACCGCCCGTCACACCATGGGAGTGGGCTGCAAAAGAAGTAGGTAGTTTAACCTTCGGGGGGACGCTTACCACTTTGTGGTTCATGACTGGGGTGAAGTCGTAACAAGGTAGCCCTAGGGGAACCTGGGGCTGGATCACCTCCTTAAACGATGATTGCGCATGATGAGTGTCCACACAGATTGAAATAGGTTTAGAAGTTAAAAGAGAAAGGAATTGTACTTCCTAGTAAATGGGGCTATAGCTCAGCTGGGAGAGCGCTTCGCTGGCAGCGAAGAGGTCTGCGGTTCGATCCCGCATAGCTCCACCATTTTTAAGTGTTTTTATCTCAACGGAGATGAGAGTATTTAAAAATGGTTTTTTTCTTTAAGTAGAATGAAATCTCGCTCTTTAACAATTTGGAAAGCTGACTGATAAATAATTGATTATTATTTATCAAAATAAAAGTTCTCAAATCCTATTGGATCCTTTTTTAAAAGGAAACTCTAGGATCTTGTTGTCACTTCGGTGATAACAAACCAACACACATTCAAGTGTTCTTGGAAACACCTAACTTCGGTTAGATGTTTAATATTTGAGTCCGGCAAAATCGAAAATGTTGTCTCGCTCATTCAAATAATGAGGCAACGATAGAAACCTTGGTTGCTAATACAATAACAATTCGTTGTTATTTCGCGTAAGCGAAACCCTTTGGGGTTGTATGGTTAAGTGACTAAGCGTACACGGTGGATGCCTTGGCAGTCAGAGGCGATGAAGGACGTATTAACTTGCGATAAGCGTAGATAAGGCAGTAAAAGCCACTTGAGTCTACGATTTCCGAATGGGGAAACCCACTAGCAAAAGCTAGTATTATTAACTGAATACATAGGTTAATAAGGCAAACCCGGGGAACTGAAACATCTAAGTACCCGGAGGAGTAGAAATCAACCGAGATTCCGAAAGTAGCGGCGAGCGAAATTGGATTAGCCCTTAAGCTTTTAATGATGCAGGTGAAGATTCTGGAAAGTATCGCGATACAAGGTGATAGCCCTGTAACCGACACATCATTTTAAGTGAAAACGAGTAAGGCGGGACACGTGATATCCTGTTTGAATATGGGGGGACCATCCTCCAAGGCTAAATACTACTGACTGACCGATAGTGAACCAGTACCGTGAGGGAAAGGCGAAAAGAACCCCTGTGAGGGGAGTGAAATAGAACCTGAAACCGTGTACGTACAAGCAGTAGGAGCAGGCATTGCGTCCTGTGACTGCGTACCTTTTGTATAATGGGTCAGCGACTTATATTTAGTAGCAAGGTTAACCGTATAGGGGAGCCGTAGGGAAACCGAGTCTTAACTGGGCGTCGAGTTGCTAGGTATAGACCCGAAACCAGGTGATCTAGCCATGGGCAGGTTGAAGGTTGAGTAACATCAACTGGAGGACCGAACCGACTAATGTTGAAAAATTAGCGGATGACTTGTGGCTAGGGGTGAAAGGCCAATCAAACCTGGAGATAGCTGGTTCTCCCCGAAAGCTATTTAGGTAGCGCCTCGGACGAATACTACTGGGGGTAGAGCACTGTTAAGGCTAGGGGGTCATCCCGACTTACCAACCCTTTGCAAACTCCGAATACCAGTAAGTACTATCCGGGAGACACACGGCGGGTGCTAACGTCCGTCGTGGAGAGGGAAACAACCCAGACCGCCAGCTAAGGTCCCAAAGTATAGCTAAGTGGGAAACGATGTGGGAAGGCTCAGACAGCCAGGATGTTGGCTTAGAAGCAGCCATCATTTAAAGAAAGCGTAATAGCTCACTGGTCGAGTCGGCCTGCGCGGAAGATGTAACGGGGCTAAGCTATACACCGAAGCTGCGGCAATGTAATTTATTATGTTGGGTAGGGGAGCGTTCTGTAAGCCGTTGAAGGTGGACTGTAAGGTCTGCTGGAGGTATCAGAAGTGCGAATGCTGACATGAGTAACGATAATGGGAGTGAAAAACTCCCACGCCGGAAGACCAAGGGTTCCTGTCCAACGTTAATCGGGGCAGGGTAAGTCGACCCCTAAGGCGAGGCCGAAAGGCGTAGTCGATGGGAAACGGGTTAATATTCCCGTACTTCTTATAATTGCGATGGGGGGACGGAGAAGGCTAGGTGAGCCTGGCGATGGTAGTCCAGGTTCAAGGGTGTAGGCTAATTTCTTAGGTAAATCCGGGAAATTGTTAGGCTGAGACCCGATGTCGAGTCACTACGGTGATGAAGTCATTGATGCCATGCTTCCAGGAAAAGCCTCTAAGCTTCAGATTATAAGAAATCGTACCCCAAACCGACACAGGTGGTCGGGTAGAGAATACCAAGGCGCTTGAGAGAACTCGGGTGAAGGAACTAGGCAAAATGGTACCGTAACTTCGGGAGAAGGTACGCTCTTGACGGTGAAATCCCTTGCGGATGGAGCTATCGGGAGTCGCAGATACCAGGTGGCTGCAACTGTTTATTAAAAACACAGCACTGTGCAAAATCGTAAGATGACGTATACGGTGTGACGCCTGCCCGGTGCCGGAAGGTTAATTGATGGGGTTAGTCTTCGGACGAAGCTCTTGATCGAAGCCCCGGTAAACGGCGGCCGTAACTATAACGGTCCTAAGGTAGCGAAATTCCTTGTCGGGTAAGTTCCGACCTGCACGAATGGCGTAATGATGGCCACGCTGTCTCCACCCGAGACTCAGTGAAATTGAAATCGCTGTGAAGATGCAGTGTACCCGCGGCTAGACGGAAAGACCCCGTGAACCTTTACTACAGCTTGGCACTGAACATTGACCCTACATGTGTAGGATAGGTGGGAGACTTTGAAACTTCGTCGCTAGATGGAGTGGAGTCGACCTTGAAATACCACCCTTGTATGCTTGATGTTCTAACGTCGGCCCCTTATCGGGGTTGCGGACAGTGCCTGGTGGGTAGTTTGACTGGGGCGGTCTCCTCCCAAAGAGTAACGGAGGAGCACGAAGGTGGGCTAAACACGGTTGGACATCGTGTGGTTAGTGCAATGGCATAAGCCCGCTTGACTGCGAGAATGACAATTCGAGCAGGTGCGAAAGCAGGTCATAGTGATCCGGTGGTTCTGAATGGAAGGGCCATCGCTCAACGGATAAAAGGTACTCCGGGGATAACAGGCTGATACCGCCCAAGAGTTCATATCGACGGCGGTGTTTGGCACCTCGATGTCGGCTCATCACATCCTGGGGCTGAAGTCGGTCCCAAGGGTATGGCTGTTCGCCATTTAAAGTGGTACGCGAGCTGGGTTTAGAACGTCGTGAGACAGTTCGGTCCCTATCTGCCGTGGGCGTTGGAAGATTGAAAGGGGCTGCTCCTAGTACGAGAGGACCGGAGTGGACGAACCACTGGTGTTCGGGTTGTCATGCCAATGGCATTGCCCGGTAGCTAAGTTCGGAATCGATAAGCGCTGAAAGCATCTAAGCGCGAAGCGAGCCTTGAGATGAGTCTTCCCTGGCACTTTACGTGTCCTAAAGGGTTGTTCGAGACTAGAACGTTGATAGGCAGGGTGTGTAAGCGTTGTGAGGCGTTGAGCTAACCTGTACTAATTGCCCGTGAGGCTTAACCATACAACACCCAAGGGGTTTTGTGGACTCAATGTAAGAACATTGAATGTGTGAAAACTTTTATTTAAGTCAGTAATCCAGATTATTAAAGTTTTCTATCGTGATAGGAAGCTTGACCAAATTTGCTTGGCGACCATAGCGTTGTGGACCCACCTGAACCCATGCCGAACTCAGAAGTGAAACGCAACAGCGCCGATGGTAGTGTGGGGTCTCCCCATGTGAGAGTAGGACATCGCCAGGTTTTAATATCGTTTTTATCTTTTTTAGGAAGGATAAAGGCAAAAACTAGTTAAAGCATTGTTTATGAGACTTTAATTAGCGTAAGAATACCATGTGGAGTGGTAGTTCAGTTGGTTAGAATACCGGCCTGTCACGCCGGGGGTCGCGGGTTCGAGTCCCGTCCACTCCGCCAGTTCTTACAAGAAACGTTCAGAAGCCTCAGCAGAAATGCTGGGGCTTTTTTGCGTTTATAGAAGAAAATAATACCCTGTGGAGAGGGAGTGGCCGTTCAGTTGGTTCGCTTTTTGTTAAGGGAGGCCGACCTGTCACACTGGAGGCGCGTGGTTGTACATAGTAAGCGAGTCCCGTCCACTCCGCCAGTTCTTACAAGAAAAGTTCAGAAGCCTCAGCAGAAATGCTGGGGCTTCTGAACTTTTAAGTTTGGTATAGATCAGAGAAATGACCTGAACGACAAGATGGTTGCCATGGAGCTGACATCAATGGGTAGGGAGTCCCATTGCTAAGCGTACAAGGATGTCTTGAGCGGTCGGAGGAATGACATCCATATTAGTCATAAACGCATAGCTTACTACTAGAATACCCTCTGAATGGTCGCAAAGTTGGTTCGCTTTTTGCGTTTTAAGCTTAATAGGGGTCAGGGAAATGACTTGATCAACAGTATGGTTGTCATGGAGCCGACATCAATGGGCAGGGAGGCCCATTGCTAAACGTACAGTGATGTCTTGAGAGGCCGACGGAATGACATCTATATTAGTTATAAACGTGTAGCTTACTATTAGAATAACCTTTGAAGTGGTTACTCAGTTGGTTCGCCTTTTTGTGTGTTTAGCTTAATAGGAATCAGGAAAACCAACTGCTCAGCAACATGGTTGCCATGGAGCTGGCATCAATGGGCAGGGAGGCCCATTGTTAAGCGTACAGTGATGTCTTGAGCGACCGGTGGAATGACATCCATATTAACTTAGCTTTATGATATGAAAAACAGCTTGCCACATTGAACAGGCATGTTAGTAAATAGAAGCCTAATTAACGAAAATAATTAGGCTTTCAAATATTAACTAATTTATCGAGGTTACTGCTAGCCTCTCTAGTCTCATCTAGTACGTTAAGTTTACAAGTTGACCCGTAGTGTAAAATGTTACTTAAAGAGGCTTGCAAGTCCCTAGGGGAGCTTTTTCAATGTATTGCGGCGTGACCTATTAATCTTTTTTCGCCAGGCATAGGTCACTCATTAAACGCATAGAGAACATCAAAATAACTGTTCAAATAAGTGGTAATTCGGTGATGAACGCTAAAAACGTCTTCTCTCTTTAACGCTTTTTCTATTTGTTTGGGATAAGCAGGAAACCTGCTCAATAGTAGAGGCAAATTTTTCTGAATGATGGCTTTTTCAGCTCTTGTGGGTAAGGCATAGAATGATCTTTCTTTAATTTGGTTAGTTTATTTTCTGGGTCATAGATAATTGTTGAATTAAGTAGATTAAACCAAAAGCAGGTCGAATAACCAATATTAGCTTGGTACTGATTAAGCGTTAGTTCAAGTGATGTATTTAGATGCTCCATTTCTCGGTAAATTAGTTCAACTTCTACTCCATCTAATAAATAACCGTCATCTTCGACCTCCCAATATTTATTGTTAATTTCAATGTAGGAAAAAGATCGCTAAAAATGGCCTCTCTAATGGCTTCAGGTATAGGAGAGCGCCAATAGATATAAAAGTCATAGTCGGACAGTTTAACTTCATTTTTGGGGGCTCTAGAGCCTCCAAGCGCTATTGCTTCAACACATAACGAAAGCGATTTCACAAGTTTTATCATTTGAATTTGAAACGAGCTGGTTGGGGCGCAATTGATGAGTTTGTAGAGGTACTAAATGAACAAGATCAAAAAAAGCCACGTCTTTCGACATGGCTTTTTGAAAGTGGCTCCCTTTGCTGGACTTGAACCAGCGACATACGGATTAACAGTCCGGCGTTCTACCAACTGAACTAAAAGGGAACAGATTTTGTAATGGTGCCGACTACCGGAATCGAACTGGTGACCTACTGATTACAAGTCAGTTGCTCTACCTACTGAGCTAAGTCGGCGCCGTAACATTAAGCATTTGCATAATGTCTAAATGTGGCTCCCTTTGCTGGACTTGAACCAGCGACATACGGATTAACAGTCCGGCGTTCTACCAACTGAACTAAAAGGGAATTGTAACGTTAAGAAAAATGGTGCCGACTACCGGAATCGAACTGGTGACCTACTGATTACAAGTCAGTTGCTCTACCTACTGAGCTAAGTCGGCCCGTATTTTTCTTTTAAATAGATGTCCATTTGAACACCAATTTTAAATATGGTGCCCGGAGGCGGAATCGAACCACCGACACGAGGATTTTCAATCCTCTGCTCTACCGACTGAGCTATCCGGGCAACGGGCGCTATTAAACGGTTTTTCTCTGTTAAGGTCAATAGATAATAGCAAAAAATATTGCGTTTGATGATTTTTTATACTTAACGAGCTGTTTAGTCTAGTTAGTAGGCTTGAAAGCACTTGTTTGTATAGAGGAGGGAACTATGAAAAGAATGATTTATTAGTAAAAAAAGGAAGTAAGCCAGTATAGAAGGCGTTGATAGCGGTAAGTAATGGCGCAAAAAAAAGCCATCTCGCAAGAGATGGCTTTCTAAATGTGGCTCCCTTTGCTGGACTTGAACCAGCGACATACGGATTAACAGTCCGGCGTTCTACCAACTGAACTAAAAGGGAATTATGATATCTTGTAGAAACAATATATCGATAATATGGTGCCTCGAGGCGGAATCGAACCACCGACACGAGGATTTTCAATCCTCTGCTCTACCGACTGAGCTATCGAGGCAAAAAAATGGTGCCGACTACCGGAATCGAACTGGTGACCTACTGATTACAAGTCAGTTGCTCTACCTACTGAGCTAAGTCGGCGCACTTAATTTTTTTGCTTACACATTGAAGTCGTTATTACCGACACCAATGTTTATTATGGTGCCCGGAGGCGGAATCGAACCACCGACACGAGGATTTTCAATCCTCTGCTCTACCGACTGAGCTATCCGGGCAACGGAGCGCTATTAAACGGATTTTCGAGCCTATCGTCAACTTGTTTTTGCAAAAAAATTGCAAAAAAGTGACTGTTTGGCGCGATTTTAGTCAATTTGAACTTTTACGTTGAATATTTGCTCTCTTAAATGCCTGATTAGTTCTAGTTTGCGTTAAAGCCTTTTTTATAATTCGTTACTTTTTGTAGGTATTTCCTCGACTCGCTATTTGCATGTTTTTGAGTCAGAGCCCAATAAACTTGATTGGGTTGCAGTGAATTCAATTTTGTCATTGCGCGGCTTCTACTTCCTCTATCGAATGTATTCAATACACCACCTGTTCCACCATTATAAGCAGAAATCATGCTGTATTCTAAAGATAGAGTATCGTTAACGTCTTTTAAGTAGCGGTTTTTTAAGATATAAAAATAGGCCGTGCCAGTGTCTATGTTCTTTTCCGGGTCAAATAAGTATTCGGGGGTCGGAATACCTGGTTTTTTCTTCACCAGTTTAAATACGTCGGCACCTGCTGTTTTTGGAACAACTTGCATCAGACCATAAGCGTTGGCCCAACTGACTGCGTATGGATTGAAGCTACTTTCCGTCTTAATAATTGCGTAGATTAGGTCTTCAGGGATGTCATATTTTTTGGACGCCTTTTGCACAATATTGGCGTATTTGTAACTTCTCACTTCATAGTGCTCTTTTACCATAGGTATTTCGACATAGAAGGCTTTTTTGAAATCAACATTTTTGGTTTTCAGTTGTGTGGCGATCAGATAATCTGCAAATCTATTTGCACGCCATCGCCATTGGATAGGTTGTTTCTCATGATCAACAACTTGTTTGTAAAGAAAAGGCTGACCCTCTAGCGTGATACTAGACGAAGAAAACAGGTCGACACTTGCAGGATCATCAGGTGTCAAAAGCGTAGTAATAATTGCATTTTTTAAGTGTTTTTTTGGATCTGTTGGTGACACCGTTTCTACGACAATCGTGCCATCAGAGAAATTCACTTCAGATCGGCTCAGATAATTGTCGATATACTTTACGTAATTGATTTTGCCAGCCATTCTAATTTCATGGCTGCCCCAGCGTTTTTCTATACTTCCAGAAAAATTGCCTATCAAGGCATCTAAGGCTCCCTGATCTTTCTGAAATTGGCCGGGTAGTTGTGCTAAATTCTTGGCGAATCGATTGGTAGGTTGATAGTCAATGTCATAGAGATGGTTTTCAACAAACTCACGACTACAACCAACTAAAGCGACCAACAGTATTGAAACTATATATATTTTCATATGACGTATAAACAACAAAGATGGCGATAAGCCATCTTATTAGACTAATGTGAGTTATTGAGTTGGTGGCGTATAGCCCTCAATAACAATATCTTGACCTTCGAATAGAAATTTAACCATTTCTTCTTCTAGTAGTTTTCTATGTTCAGGATCCATCATATTGAGTTTTTTCTCATTGATCAGCATAGTTTGTTTACTTTGCCATAGTGCCCACGCTGGTTTTGAAATATTGTCAAAAATACGTTTGCCTAATTCTCCGGGGTAGAGCTGAAAATCTAGCCCCTCACCTTCTTTCTTCAGGTGTTCACAAAATACGGTACGACTCATAATTTTTCCTTCTTTGGTTCTCAAACATGCACTTCAAAAGGAAGGCTTAGTATCAACTGCTTAACAGGAGCAGCCAGACCAACCTCTTCTGGTTGGGATATGTTATACCAGAGACCCTTCGTTCCTTCCATTATCAAATCAGGTTGCTTGGTTAATTTGATAAGTACTGGTGTAATGTCGAGATGGTAGTGGCTAAAAGTATGTCTAAAGCTTATCAACGTTTTGTGCGCCTCAACATGGTCATCATGAATCGAGCGAATGTTTAGTTGATGGGATAAATCTGAACCACTGTTGTCGGGAAAACAATACAACCCTCCCCAGATACCAGTCTGCGGTCTTTGTTCTAACCATACTTTATTGTCGTGATATAGAATAGCGAACCACGTTTCTTTTACCGGTTTTTCTTTTTTGGGCTTCTTGGTTGGGAACTCTAGTTGTCGATCTTGTTTCTTGGCTTCACAATGGTCAGTAATTGGACAGAGTGAGCACTTAGGTTTACTTCGCGTACAAACGAGTGCTCCCATGTCCATCATTGCTTGATTGTATCTGTCCACGTTAACAAGGGGTGTGTGTGTTTCTGCTATCGTCCAGAGTTGATTTTCGACACTTTTTTTTCCAGGCCATCCCTCAATCGCAAAAGCTCTGGATAAGGTACGTTTAACATTTCCATCAAGTATCGCGTGAGGCTGTTTTAAGACTGAAGATAAAATGGCGGCTGCGGTCGATCGTCCCACTCCCGGAAGGGCGTTCATCTGCTCCACGTCATGTGGAAACTCCCCATTATGGTGCTCGACCACCATTTTGGCGGCTTTGTGCAGATTACGTGCTCTGGCGTAGTAGCCTAAGCCTGTCCATAGATGAAGAACTTCATCTTGGTGAGCGTTAGCAAGGTCATCGACGGTTGGGAACTTTTCTAAAAAGCGGTCGAAATAAGGAATGACAGTAGTGACTTGAGTTTGCTGTAACATGATTTCTGACAGCCAAACTTTATAAAGCGTTTTATCTTTTTGCCATGGTAAACTTTTTCGGCCAAAGGATTCGTACCAATTTAATATAGCACCTGCAAATGGAGTCACGACATTCTCTTTTCTGTTTTTATTTGTAGCGAAATTGCACCACAATTAAGGATGAGTGTAAAACACATATATATTAAGGGTATTTTTTAAAGAAAATTCCTTGCACCATGGGTGAAACTTTGGATAATCCACGCTTTGATTGAACAATGAACAGGCAAAACCGATGAGCGAAGTAACGACAAACGAATATACTGAAGATGGTAAGTTAGTACGAAAAATACGTAGCTTTGTACGTCGTGAAGGACGCCTAACAAAAGGTCAAGAAGCGGCTTTAACAGAGTGCTGGCCTACAATGGGTATCGATTATCAAGATACGCTGCTAGATTGGCAGGCGGTTTTTGGCAATGGTAATCCCGTTGTATTAGAGATTGGTTTTGGTATGGGGGCGTCATTGGTAGAGATGGCTAAAAATGCGCCAGAAAAGAATTTTATTGGCATCGAAGTACATAGCCCTGGTGTCGGTGCATGTTTGAGTTTGGCAAGTGATGCAGGTGTGACTAACTTGAGAGTTATGTGCCACGATGCGGTTGAAGTATTCACGCATATGATTCCTGATAACAGTTTGACTACGTTACAACTGTTTTTCCCTGACCCTTGGCATAAAAAACGCCACCACAAGCGCCGCATTGTTCAATTGGATTTTGTCGCTATGGTACGTCAAAAATTGATTGTTGAATCAGGTGTTTTCCATATGGCAACAGATTGGGAAAACTATGCTGAGCATATGATTGAAGTAATGAACGAAGCGCCAGGTTACGAGAATATCGCGTCTGATGGGGATTATATTCCTAGACCAGAAGAGCGACCATTAACCAAGTTTGAAGCGCGTGGTCATCGGTTGGGTCATGGAGTTTGGGACATTAAATACAAACATGTAGGGTAAGAGATTACCGAGAGTCAGGTGTAATGCTAAAGAGCTTTTTGTATTCCTTAGCTTTACACCCGCAAGTTCTTATTACATAAATCCTTCTAACAGGTCATTTAAAAACAGTTTTCCTTTTTCTGTTACCTGCCAAGTATATTCACTTTCCTGTAAGTACCCTTTAGCGACTGCCCAGTCTATTTTAGGTTGAATAACATCAATGTTTAGTCCTGTCGTTTCAATGAAATCTTGCTTTGGACACGCTTCGATGAGTCTGAAACGATTCATAAAGAACTCAAATGGACGATCGACATTTTCTACTTCTACTTCACTTTGTAGATAAGGTTTGATGAGATTTAAATAGCCTTTAGGGTGTTTTACTTTGGTTGTTCTGATGATTTTTCCATCGGCGAAGCTGAGCTTACCGTGAGCGCCACAACCGATGCCTAAATAGTCGCCAAAACGCCAATAGTTAAGGTTGTGTTGGCACTGATAACCGGGTTTACTGTAGCCAGATATTTCGTACTGGATATAACCTGCGCCAAAGAGTTTCTGATGGCCTAGATCGAAAATATCCCATAGTGCATCATCATCCGGTAATGTCGGTGGTTTAGAGTGAAAAAGCGTGTTTGGTTCTATGGTTAGTTGATACCAAGAAAGATGCGGAGGATTAAGCTCAATGGCTTTTTCGAGGTCAGTGAGAGCCTGGCTTACCGTTTGATCTGGTAGACCATGCATCAGGTCCAAATTAAAGCTTGTTAAACCTATCTTGTGAGCAAGTTTTGCTGCGGTGATCGCTTCTTCTTTACCATGTATCCTTCCTAGCCTTTTTAGCTTAGATTGCTCAAAGCTTTGTACGCCAATTGATATTCGAGTTACCCCTTCCTTTTGATATTGTTCAAAACGCTTGGCTTCAATACTGCCGGGATTGGCTTCCATGGTGATTTCAATATCTTTCTTGAAGGGTATTCGATTACCGATTTCTTTTAGCAGCCGCCCAATTTCGTGAGGTGATATTAAACTAGGTGTTCCACCGCCGATAAAAATAGAGTGTAGTTTTCGATGGTCTTGTTCGATGGAATAACGTGAAATATCGGTATCTAGATCTTCAATTAGGGCGTCAATATACTGCTTTTCTGGGATCTTAGCTTTTAGCGCATGAGAATTGAAATCACAATAGGGGCACTTTTGTACACACCATGGGATGTGAACATAAAGACTGAGGTTTGGTGGTGTTAGCATCGGCTTTGGCGGGGTAAACATAGGTTATTGTTCGCTACTTAATGTGGCAAATAATTGTTTTAGCGCTTTGCTTCTGTGCGACAACTTTTTTTTCTGAGCGGAATCAAGTTCAGCCGATGCACAATTTGTTTCGGGTACCCAGAAAATAGGGTCATATCCAAATCCATTTTCACCGCTTGGGTTAGTCAGAATTCTGCCTTCCCATTTTCCGTGGCAAACAATGGGAGTTGGGTCATTTTCGTGTTTCATTAATACTAATACACAGTGAAAACGTGCCGTTCTTTTGTCTTCAGGAACATCAACCATATTGGCTAACAACTGATCTAAATTTTGTTTATCTGTCGCGTCTTCACCAGAGTAACGGGCAGAATAGATACCTGGAGCACCCAATAAACTGTCGACTTCAAGGCCTGAGTCATCGGCAATAGCAGGTAAGCCTGTTTCTTTGGCAGCATGTCGAGCCTTTATTATGGCGTTCTCAATAAAAGTGGTCCCTGTCTCTGCTACTTCTGAAACATTGAATTTACTTTGAGCAAATACATCAAAACCAAAATCAGAGAGTAGGTCTGCCATCTCTTTTACTTTGCCTTGGTTTCCTGTTGCCAATACTATTTTCTTTGTCATAGATGTGTACTTCGTAATCAATTGAATTTAAAAAGCTCTCACAAGAGAGCTTTAATGATATCTGGGATATGGGAAGGAGAGCTTACTCTTATTTGCTTGTGTCTGCCTAATTCGCCTTTTTCTATCTTAATGTCACCTTTTGCAGTTTTAAACTGCTTAGATAAAAATTTGGTCAAATGGGCGTTAGCTTTTCCGTCCACTGGTGGTGCTGTAATTGCAATTTTAAGCTCTTCTCCATGCAGGCCAACAATTTTGTCCCTGCTGGCCTTTGGTTGGATATAGAGCTTAAGAACAAGATCATCGAGATCTTGTTTGATTGCTGACATTATAGCTGTAGCCAAATAGGTCCAATAAGGTCGCTCATTAGGAAGTTGGCAAATTGAAGCCCTATAAACAATACCAAAACACTTAAATCAAAACCGCCCATTGCAGGAATGATTCGACGAATTGGTGCAAGTAATGGATCCGTTAATTGATGGAATACAAATTCTATGGGGCTGCGGCCTTGACTTACCCAGCTCAATATCGCCCTTAGAAGGAGTACCCAGAACAATAAACCGCCGGCGGCTTTTAATAGCGATAAGAAACCATATATTAAGAAATCGACACTAAAGACGAGCGTTCCATTAGCAACCAGAATCAAGGCAACAAATTTTATAACACACAGTAAATAGGCAAACAGTACGGTGGATAAATCTAAGCTACCTACAGATGGGATGATTCGGCGAAGCGGGCCGACAATCGGTTGAGTGGCCTTAATTATAAATTGAGAAAAAGGGTTGTAGAAATCGGCGCGAGCCACTTGTAACCATATCCTCAATAATACCACCATGATATAGAGATCAAACACGGTGGAAATAAGAAAGTTCATTGAATTCATTGTGGACCCTTAAGGTTAAAACTAAACTGGTTAATTGGTAATTAGAAGAGCTTTTCCATCTCTTCTGCTCTAGAAACGGCGGCTTGCATTGCTTTGGCCACAATCTCCGTAAGTTGGTGTTCATTAAAAGTGCGTAAGGCCTCGGCTGTTGTACCGCCTTTTGAGGTAACCTGTTCTCTTAATGTAGAAATATCGATATCGGCATTTGCAATTACCATTTCAGCTGCGCCAAGGGCAGACTGTTGGATAAGTAACCTTGCGGTTTCTTTGTCAAAGCCTTGAGCTATCGCTTCATTTTGCATTGCTTCCATAAACAGGAAAAAATAGGCAGGAGCGCTTCCAGCCGCGGCAATGACGTTATTAATACCCGATTCTTCGTTAACCCAACATACCTTGCCTACAGCCTGCATGAGTTGGCTGGCGAATGTTTTATCATCTTCACTAACCAATGGTGTGGCATAGAGGCCGCTCATCCCTTTACCTACTAATGCTGGCGTATTAGGCATGACTCGAACTAGGTTAACTTCAGTTTCTAAAAACGTATTTAATCTCGTTGCAGAAATGCCAGCAGCTATAGAGATAACCAGTTTATTTGATAAATCGACAGTGGTTAATCCACCGCAAACTAATTCCATAATCTGAGGTTTTACCGCTAGCACAATAACATCAGCATTGTTGGCTGCTTCTGCGTTGTCCCCTGTGGTATTAATATCATACAGAGTTGTCAATAAATCGCGCTGTTCCTTATTTGGGTCTGTGGCTGTAATGTTGCTTGAGTCATATCCACTTGATGTAAGCCCTGCAATAATTGAGCGAGCCATATTACCAGCCCCAATAAAGGCAATTTTTTTGTTTTCCATTGACTGACCTCTTCCGTAATTAACAACAAATTAAGATGTAGTAGGGTAATCTCTAGCACCAAAAATAGCGGTGCCAATACGTACCATCGTGCTTCCAGCCTGAACAGCGGCTTCCATATCACCACTCATGCCCATAGATAGTGTATCTATTTCTGCGTATTTATCAGCGAGTTTCTGTTGAATAACGGCCAATTGAGTAAAAGCGTTCAACTGAGACTCATAGTTGGCTACATTCGCTGGAATAGACATCAATCCTCTTAAAGTGAGGTTAGGAAGGGAATAAATCAACTCAGCTAATAAAAAAACTTCGGCTTCATCAATACCTGACTTAGATTCCTCCCCACTTGTGTTTACTTGTATTAACACCTGTAAAGGTGGTAACTCTTTAGGCCTCTGGGCGTTTAAGCGTTGAGCAATTTTTCCTCTATCGATAGAGTGAATCCATTGGAAGTTTTCGGCAATAGGTTTGGTTTTATTGGATTGGATTGGACCAATGAAGTGCCACTCTAACCCTGCATTGTTAAAGTTTTTAGTAAAATACTGTGCCTTTTCGACACCTTCTTGGACGTAGTTTTCACCGAATGCTTTTTGTCCGGCCTCGATCGCTGCTTCTATGGCTTCTATGGGTTTGGTCTTACTCACGGCCAAAAGTTGCACGGAACTTGGTTCTCGACCACACTTATGTTCGGCAGTGCGCATCTGTTTAGTGACCTGTTCAATATTTTGTTGAATACTATACATAATTGACTTTATTAAGGAATTTATATGGATATCACTGAGCTATTAGATTTTAGTGTAAAACATAATGCCTCAGATCTACATCTTTCTGCTGGTGTTGCCCCCATGATACGCATTGATGGCGATGTTAGGAAGCTAGGTATTCCTCCTTTAAGTCATTCTGAGGTGCATCACCTGTTATTTGAAATAATGACGGATGCACAAAGAAGTGAATTTGAAGAGAAGCTTGAAGTCGATTTTTCGTATGAAATTCCACAAATAGGCCGATTCCGCATCAATGCTTTTAATCAAAGACGTGGGTGTTCAGCTGTTTTGCGCACCATCCCAATGGATATCCCTACGTTAGAAGAGTTAGATGCACCAAGTATATTTAGTGAAATTTCCGAAATGGAAAAAGGCTTGATATTGGTTACTGGGCCAACGGGTTCTGGGAAGTCAACAACGTTAGCGGCAATGGTTAATCATATCAATCGTAACTTTAATAAGCATATATTAACCATCGAAGATCCAATTGAATTTGTGCATTCAAATATTAAGTGTTTGATTAATCAACGTGAGGTGCATAAAGACACCCATAGCTTTGAGGCTGCGCTAAGGTCGGCACTGCGTGAAGACCCAGACGTCATTCTTGTTGGTGAATTAAGGGACCAAGAAACCATTAGTTTAGCATTGACGGCTGCGGAAACGGGTCATTTGGTATTTGGTACTCTGCATACAAGCTCAGCGGCGAAAACGATTGATCGTATTATTGATGTTTTCCCAGGAAGTGACAAATCGATGGTTCGGTCAATGTTGTCTGAATCTCTTAAGACCGTTATTGCACAAAAATTATTGAAAAAAATTGGTGGTGGCCGAGTTGCATGTCACGAAATCATGATGGGCACACCCGCAATCCGAAATCTTATCCGTGAAGATAAAGTTGCCCAAATGTATTCCATAATTCAAACGAGCTCTTCCGTTGGCATGAGAACAATGGAACAGAGTGCGAAGCAGTTGGTGGCGAAGAACATCGTCGACATTGATGAAGTAAATAAGAAAATTGAGATGGAGGTGATGTCGTTTGGGTCATAAACCGATGGATTTTAACAAGGCTATTGATATCAATACTCTTCTGCATGAGATGAGCGTTAATAAAGCGTCAGATATATATATTACGGTCGATTCGCCCTGCCTGCAGCGTATTGATGGGCAGTTGCGTGCCATCGGAGAAAAACTGAATAAAGAGCGCGTTTCTTTTTTGCTCAATGCTCTTATGGATGATGAAAAAAAATCGGAATTTAATCGAACTAAAGAAGCGAACTTTGCGGTAGTACGCAACAGTGGCCGATATCGTGTGAGTGCTTTTTTTCAACGAGAGCTGCCTGGTGCTGTGATAAGAAGAATAGAGACAGAAATCCCTACCTTTGATGAATTGATGCTCCCAGAGATAATGAAAGAGCTTTCTGTTGCCAAAAGAGGACTCGTTTTGATTGTCGGTTCTACTGGTTCAGGTAAATCGACTACCATGGCAGCAATGACTGGATATCGAAATCAAAACAGAAGCGGTCATATTTTGACAGTGGAAGACCCAATTGAATTTGTTCATGAACATGACCAATGCATTGTTACGCAAAGGGAGGTTGGCGTTGATACTGAAAGCTATGAAGTTGCATTGAAAAATTCACTTCGCCAAGCACCAGATATGATTTTAATTGGTGAGATTCGTAGTCGTGAAACCATGGAATTTGCCATGACATTTGCCGAGACAGGCCATCTATGTATGGCGACATTGCACGCAAACAATGCGAATCAAGCGTTAGAACGTATTCTTAATCTGGTTCCTAAAAATCATAAAGAACAGTTCTTATTTGACCTATCGAGCAACTTGAAGGGCATAATTGGCCAGCAGTTGATTATAGATAAACATGGACAAGGTCGACATGGTGTTTTTGAGGTCTTACTTAATACACCAAGAGTTTCCGATCTTATTCGGCGCGGTGATCTTCATGAACTGAAACCAACAATGGTTAAATCAACAGAATCAGGGATGAGGACATTTGACCAGTCGCTTTACCAACTTGTGGTAGAAGGCAAAATCACAGAAGTTGATGCATTACACAGTGCTGATTCGGCAAATGATTTACGACTAATGATGAAGACAAATAAGGGTGAACTCAACAGTAGTGCATTGGCTGGTGTAAAGGTGGATATGGGGTAATTAAAACTCGAACTGGCGAAAATAAATGTTATTACGACACCTATTTTCGTTAGCTCCACTGAGATTCAAACCAACTTTCCAAGATAACTACCGCTGATTGACAGTCAATATTACCTTTACTCAGTGCTTTATAGCCACCCATCTCGAATAGGTCAGCTCTCGCTTCTGCTGTTGAAAGACGCTCATCATGCAGTTTTACAGAAAAACCAAACCGTCCATGTAGCCGATTAGCAAACTTCTTTGCTTTTGGGGATATGGTTTCTAATTCTTTACCGTGTAGATCAGTAGGGAGGCCAACAACAATTAGATCGGGTTGCCACTCTTTAAGCATTTTTTCAATATCCCCCCAATTTGGAATGCCGTCGTTAGCCTTGAACGCTTTTAATGGTGTTGCTGTACCCGTTATCTCTTGCCCAACGGCACTACCGATACTTTTTGTACCAAAATCGAAAGCAATAATGGTTTTAGAATTTGAACTCATTTTGTACTCTTAGTTATTGAAATTTATCGCTCCTATTGAACGACAGGTTTTTAACTGATGTTAAGCATGCCCCGTATCTGCCGACAATTGACTTGGTTCAACGCCTAGCATCTGCACGGCTTTTTCCCATCTTTCTTGTACCGGAGTTTCAAATATCACCATTGGATCAGCCTCTACAGTTAACCAGGAGTTTTCCGCTAATTCATTTTCTAGCTGTCCTGCTGTCCAACCGGAATAACCAAGAGCAACAATATAGTTGTTAGGTTCTGCTTCTGTCCCTAATACGCTCAATATATCTTTGGATGTGGTGACACTAAGGCGATCGGTCATTTGAATACTTGAAAGATATTGATCTTTCGGTTCATGAAGAATGAAGCCTCGATCTTCCGATACGGGGCCTCCGTTAAGTACTGAAGCTTCCAAGCTCTCTTTATGAATCTGTGGGTGAACAGAGTCTACATCTACTTTTTTCAACATTCCACCGACTGTAATGTTGATAGGAGCATTGACCACAATCCCCATCGCACCGTCTTTACTATGCTCGCATATATAAATCACTGAGCGATGAAAAAGCGGATCTTGCATGTTAGGCATTGCAACTAAAAAGTGGTTAGCTAAATTCATATAGACTCCATTACCCGATCATTTATTTACTCGACGTTCTATTGCATCCATCAACTTGCCTGTAATTGACACATCGAATGCGGCTTCTATTTCTTTAATACACGTTGGGCTGGTGACATTTATCTCAGTCAATCTGTCACCGATAACATCTAGACCGACAAATATTAACCCTTTCTCTTTTAGTGTCGGAGCGACAGCCATTGCTATTCTTCTATCCGTTTCACTTAATGGTCTCGCTTCGCCTCGCCCTCCTGCAGCAAGGTTACCACGGGTCTCTCCTTCTGCTGGGATACGAGCTAAACAGTATGGCATCGGTTCACCGTCGACCACTAGAATGCGTTTGTCACCATTACTGATATCCGGAACAAATGTCTGAGCCATGGCATAATTTTGCCCATGATTGGTTAGTGTTTCGATAATGACTGAGACGTTCGGATCGCCTTTCTTAACGCGAAATATTGACGCTCCACCCATTCCATCCAATGGTTTTAAAATAATATCGCCGTGCTCTTCTTGAAAAGCTTTAATTTTATCGGCCTTACGAGTCACTATTGTCGTTGGTGTGAGATCAGGGAACCAAGCGGTAAACAGTTTTTCATTACAATCACGTAAGCTTTGTGGCTTATTAACAATTAAAGCACCGTTTTCTTCAGCGCGCTCTAAAATGTACGTCGCATAGATATATTCGGTATCAAAAGGTGGGTCTTTACGCATTAAAACAGCATCTAATTCAGAAAGTTCGATGGTTTGCTCTGATTTGAATTCAAACCATGAATTAGGATCTTCTTTTAACGTGACTATTTTGGTATCTGCAATCGCGACACCTTGCTCTAAGTGAAGATCATTCATCTCCATATAGTGTATTTCGTAGCCGCGCTTCTGTGCTTCAAGCATCATGGCAAAGCTAGAATCTTTTTTGATATTAATGGACGAAATTGGGTCCATTACTATGCCTAATTTAATCATTATCTTCTCCTCTTTTTAGGGTCGCCAAGGCAGTTTAACCAAGATCGCCGAAGCGGACCTGTAATGCGGTAATTGCCGTTAATGCAGCCGTTTCTGTTCTTAAAACTCGTGGGCCTAACAGCGTTTCTTCAAATTTATATGATTCCGTCATGGCGATCTCTTCTGCAGATAAGCCACCTTCGGGGCCAATAAGTAATCTTATTTTTTTAATGGGCTCAGGTAGTGTGTTAATAGTGTATTTTGCCCTAGGATGAAGGTTTAACTTAAGCGCATTGTCTTCTTCTCCACACCACTCCTCTAATTGCATGATAGGCCTAATTATTGGAATACGATTTCTTCCGCTCTGTTCACATGCTGCTATTGCTATTTTTTGCCATTGATAAAGCTTTTTCTCAAACCTTTTGGTGTCCAATTTTACACCACATCTTTCGGAGATTAGCGGAGTGATTGTATTAACTCCGAGCTCGACAGATTTCTGGATTGTAAATTCCATCTTGTCGCCACGGGAGACAACCTGACCCAGATGAATATCTAACGGTGACTCAATACTACATTCAACCCTTGTCAGAACTTCTACAAGAACCGACTTCTTCGTGACTTCTGTAATGGTTGCAGGAAACTGTGCGTCTGTACCGTCAAATAAGAGTACCTCTTGACCTGGTTTCATTCTTAGTACGCGGCCAACATGACCAGCTGCATCTTCACCTAAAGAGATAATGCCAAGATTGTCTATGATTTCTGGATGGTAAATTCTTGGTACGCGCATTGCTGGTGGTCCTGAGGTTTATTTTCTGTTGATAACATGGATGCATTTTGCTGAAAAAACAAGGGTATTACGTTAGGTTGTTTATCCTAAGTTATTCCAGTTTGCTCTAATAACCTAACTAGGTTAATTGAATGCCTGTGTAAACGAGTTTTTGTTTGCACTCTCTGCAACTGTACTGTGCGTTGCCATGTTGTACCTTGTTATGGCGGCGAATAGTGAGTGGGTAGCAGTTGCATGGACATTGATATTCAAATGTTTTTCCTTGAACCGACGTGATTTCAAAGTTGTGTGTAGTTTTTGCACGCAATAAAAATACACGTTCCATCACCATGTTCCACTCTTTCCCGTGAGGCTTCACACGGCCAAATCGCTGGAAGGTGATTAAGTGTGCTAATTCGTGTGGGATGACCTCTTGCAAGAACTGATCTTTATTTTCACTAAAAAGAACCGGATTAAGACGAATTTCCCAGCCTTGTAGGTAAGCCTTGCCAGCGGTCTTTCCTCTTAGTTTAAAGTTGATATCAGGGATCGGAAATGATTGGCCAAAATATTGATTCGCAGTGGCAACATGATGACACAATGCCTTTTTTGCTTGATAAGTAAGCTCTATATTGCCCAAAGAAAACTCCTAAAAAAACGCCTCAGTATTATCTGAGGCGCTGATTATAAGGTGAATTCTATTTTCTTACTATGGTTTCGCGATAAGCATGCCATGTACCATAGCCAAGTATTGGAATGACAGCTAGCATTCCGACGCCGTAGGTCGCAAAGCCAATTAGGGTACCAATACAGATCATTATCGCCCAGACAATCATTGCCGATAGGTTTTCTTTTACAGCATTGAAACTTGTAAACACGGCAGTCATCATGTCTACACGCCTTTCCATCATTAACGGGATAGAGAAAGCAGAGATACTGAAAATCAACCCAGCAACTACTAAACCGATAACGGCGTTAGTAAGAAGAAAAGGAATGAAGTCAGCTAACGGTGCGCTTTCAACTTGTGGGTAAAAAACATGCACAAGAGCGGCAATTCTCATCCAAAAAATGAGAGTAACAGTGAGCAATACCGCGAATGCCCATTGAGAAGTAGAGTTTCTATTAATCGCTTTTATAGATTTAAGAAGATTAGCTTGATGACCTTTCTCGCGCTGCCAACTCGCGTCATACAGCCCAAGCGCTAAAAATGGGCCTATTAGCATAAATACGATAAGACTAGGTAACACAATAAGGTGTGATCCTTGCCACTGAGTTAATTGAACTACCGCGATTGCGGCGGCCATAAAGCAAAGCCCATAAAAAAAGCTGATGGTTGGTAGTAGGAAAAAATCTTTAATGCCCAATCTAACCCAACGAAAGGGCGCGGAAGCATCGATCTTATTGCAAGCAATCGTTCGTGCGTAGTCATGATCAGGAACATGATGTTGTTTAGATTCTTTTTTATGTAGTTTATCTGGCACAATTGTAGCCATGTGGCCTCCCTAGAAGAGATTAACAACTTGATGACCAATTCCAACAAATAGAGGTTCATTAAATCTAACGGCGATGAACCTCTATTTACAAAAATTGAAGGGATGAAAATGTTATAGCAAAGGCGCATTCGATAATGAGATTGCAACTCAGTATTATTTTCATCTAGGTTAAGTCTAGTTCAATTTTGGAGAGAGGAAAGTGAAGTGTTAAACGAATGAATTTTAGGGGAAAAATAACGAAGCCCTCAATAAATGAGGGCTTCGTTTTATATTTTAAGCTTTTTTTGAACAGAAGAAACGTTAATATTTTAGCCCAGCAAAATCGCGTAGAACATCGATTTTATCTGTCGCTTCCCAAGGGAATTCTTCACGGCCAAAGTGGCCGTAAGCGGCCGTCTTTTTATAGATTGGCTGAAGAAGGTTTAACATCTCTTGTAGGCCATATGGACGAAGGTCGAAGAACTGACGAATGGCTTTGATAATCATGTCGTGAGATACTTTTTCAGTTCCGAATGTCTCGACCATAATAGAGGTTGGATCAGCGATACCAATGGCATAAGAAAGTTGAATCTCACAGCGATCTGCAAAACCAGCCGCAACAATATTTTTAGCAACATAACGAGCGGCGTAAGCTGCACTGCGATCCACCTTTGATGGATCTTTGCCAGAAAATGCCCCGCCACCGTGACGAGCGGCACCGCCATAAGTATCCACAATAATCTTACGACCAGTAAGACCACAGTCACCCATTGGGCCGCCAATAACAAAACGACCCGTTGGATTGATAAAGAAGCTAGTCTCTTTATTTAGCCATTCAGAAGGGAGTACTGGTTTGATAATCTCTTCCATTACTGCTTCGCGCAGATCCGGTGTAGAAATCGTATCACTGTGTTGAGTTGAAAGAACAACGGCATCAATACCTACAATTTTGCCTTGATCGTATTGAAAAGTGACCTGACTTTTAGCATCTGGGCGCAGCCAATCTAGCGTCCCATTTTTACGAACTTCTGCTTGTTTTTGAACAAGAAGATGAGAATAGGTAATTGGTGCAGGCATTAATACCGCGGTTTCGTTTGTTGCATAACCAAACATGATACCTTGGTCGCCAGCACCTTGCTCTTTTGGATCCGCTTTATCAACACCTTGGTTGATGTCTGGAGATTGCTTACCGATGGTATTGAGTACAGCACAAGAGTCCGCATCGAAGCCCATATCTGAGTGAACGTAACCAATTTCACGAACGGTTTGACGAGTGATCTCTTCAATATCTACCCAAGCAGATGTGGTTACTTCACCACCAACCATGACCATGCCAGTTTTTACATAGGTTTCACAAGCAACACGTGCTTTAGGATCTTGCTCAAGGATGGCATCAAGAACAGCATCTGAAATTTGGTCTGCGATTTTATCTGGATGGCCTTCTGAAACAGATTCAGAAGTAAATAGATGTTTAGCCATAGTAGACAGCTCCGTATTAAAACGTTAAAAAAGATGCTATGTAGCATCTCTAAAAATAAGAAAATGAATTGTGCAAAAAACACGCTTAAGTAGGCGTTTTTACATCTAGACGTCTATTCTAGTATTTGAAGCTAGAAATACAAGTTTTTTTTGAACTGGATCATAGAGTGCGTGAATACAAATTTAACTAGATGAGATGATTTTCATCAAAAAGTGTTAGATATTCGTTAATAATTGGCGAGGAAATCGATTGCAGTCCTAATTTCGCTCTGAGAGAATATAGCGCCGCTATTAATTAACTGTGTTTAGGTTAACTAGCGTTCACCTTAATCAATGAATTCGTGTATCTACTCAGGAGCAGACATGCCTTCTCAACTACCTTCTCAGCAAGAGCTAGCAAATGCAATCCGTGCCCTTAGCATGGACGGTGTTCAAAAAGCCAACTCAGGTCACCCTGGCGCACCTATGGGTATGGCTGATATCGCCGAAGTACTTTGGCGTGGTCACCTAAACCATAACCCACAAAACCCAGAGTGGGCTGACCGAGATCGTTTTATACTGTCTAACGGCCACGGCTCAATGCTGATTTACTCTCTGCTTCACCTTTCTGGTTACGAGCTTTCTATTGACGATTTGAAAAACTTCCGTCAGCTACACTCGAAAACACCAGGTCACCCAGAATATGGCTATGCACCAGGCATTGAAACCACGACTGGTCCTCTTGGTCAAGGTATCACTAACGCTGTAGGTATGGCATTGGCTGAAAAAGCATTGGCCGCTCAGTTTAACCAAGAAGGTCACGACGTTGTTGACCACAACACCTATGTGTTTATGGGTGATGGTTGTTTGATGGAAGGTATCTCTCACGAGGCGTGTTCTCTTGCGGGGACTTTAGGGCTTGGTAAGCTTGTCGCATTTTGGGATGACAATGGCATCTCAATCGATGGCGAAGTAGACGGTTGGTTTACAGACGACACACCGAAGCGTTTTGAAGCGTACGGCTGGCATGTTATCCCTGCGGTAGATGGTCACGATGCAACGGCTATCAATGCGGCGATTGAAGCGGCGAAAGCGGAAACGGGTAAACCAACCCTTATCTGTACTAAAACGGTGATTGGTTTTGGTTCTCCAAACAAATCAGGTACTCACGACTGTCATGGCGCACCACTAGGCGCAGACGAAATTGTTGCAACACGTAAAGCGTTAGGCTGGGAGCACGGTCCTTTTGAGATTCCATCGGAAATCTATGCGCAATGGTCTGCAAAAGAAGCAGGCGCAGCTAAGGAAGCAACGTGGAACGAGAAATTTGCAGCTTATGAAGCAGCATATCCAGAGCTTGCAGCAGAATTCAAACGCCGCGTAAACGGTGAGCTACCAGCAGAATGGGAAGCAAAAACGTCTCAAATTATCGCCGACCTTCAAGCCAATCCGGCGAACATCGCTTCACGTAAAGCGTCTCAAAATGCATTAGAAGCGTTTGGTGAAATGCTACCTGAATTTATGGGTGGCTCGGCTGACCTTGCGCCTTCAAACCTCACCATGTGGTCTGGCTCTAAGTCAATCACACCGGAAGATGCATCAGGTAACTACATCCATTACGGTGTGCGTGAATTTGGTATGACGGCTATCATGAATGGCTTAGCCCTTCACGGTGGTTTTGTTCCTTACGGTGCGACCTTCCTGATGTTTATGGAATACGCACGTAATGCCCTACGCATGGCTGCATTGATGAAAGTGCAGAATATCCAGGTTTACACGCATGACTCCATTGGTTTGGGTGAAGATGGCCCAACGCACCAACCGGTTGAGCAGGTTTCTTCTCTACGTTTGACACCAAACATGAGCACATGGCGCCCATGTGACCAAGTTGAATCCGCCGTGGCTTGGAAATTCGCTATTGAGCGTAAAGATGGCCCAACATCGCTTATCTTCTCTCGCCAAAACCTAGCACAGCAAGAGCGCGACGCGTCTCAGGTGGCTAACATTGCTAAGGGTGGCTACATACTGAAAGATTGTGACGGTAAGCCAGAGCTTATCCTTATTGCCACTGGCTCAGAGATTGAACTTGTTGTTGCAGCTGCCGCGCAACTGACAACAGAAGGCAAAAAAGTACGCGTTGTCTCTATGCCTGCAACGGATGTGTTTGATAAGCAAGACGCCGCTTATCGTGAAGCTGTTCTTCCTGCTGACGTAAGAGCACGTGTTGCTGTTGAAGCAGGTATTGCTGATTTCTGGTACAAGTACGTTGGTTTTGACGGTCGTATTATCGGAATGACCACCTTTGGTGAGTCTGCTCCAGCGGGTGAACTCTTCAAGATGTTCGGCTTTACAGTCGAGAACGTGGTTAAAGCCGCGAATGAAGTGCTAGCGTAACGTAATAAAGAAGCCAAGTTAATGATTAACTTGGCTTCTTTATCTAAAAGTGCTCTTAAATTCATCACATAAAAATCTGAGAAGATTTCGCAGCTTAAATTAAATGAGGATGATACTTTGCAAGGTATCCATGTAGTTTATTTGGTGATAGGGAGTTTATTGTCTGCGTTTGGGCAGGTTTTATTAAAAAATGGAGCGCATGGTAGCAATAAATTGTTTGATTTTGTTAATATTTCAATTGTATCTGGATTATCTCTATATGTGTTAAGTGCTATAATATGGATTTATGTATTATCTAGTGAAAGCTTAACTAGAGTATATCCATTTACTATTCTGACACTAATAATAACATATATGTTAAGTATGTTATTATTAAGCGAACAACCGACATTGCGAGAATTTTTCGGCATCGGTATAGTTATGATTGGATTATATCTTGTGGTAAATTGATATAAAGTAAATGAGGTTATTTTTTATATCTTAGATAAGATAAAGTTATATTTTCTCTCCTCCCTCTACTTACATTTTCCAATATGACTCCAGAAAATAAGGAAACGATAGAAATGACGGCAATACTACTTGACAGTATGGCAGTCGGAAACCTTGGTACGAGACCGGTGTGTAAGAATTCATTGATTACTGGTACACCAATAAATATTGAAATAAATGACAGTAATATTGATATAGAACCAAAAAACAACAGAGGTTTGATGTCTCTAATTAGGAAGAAAATAAATTTTAGTATTTTCCATCCATCAGAAAATGTTTTTAATTTACTTTTTGTACCTAGTGGTCTTGAATTGTAATTTGTTGGTAATTCCTTTATTGGAAATTTGTGATGAAGAGCATGGACGGTCAGTTCAGTTTCGATTTGAAAACCATCACTGAATACAGGGAGAGTCTTTACGAACCTGCGCCTCATAATTCTATATCCAGAAAAAACGTCTTTTAAATTAGCTTTAAAGAAATAATTAATCAATAGTGAGAATGCTTTATTACCTAATATATGCCCTTTTGGATAAGAGTGAGATTCTGTAGATCGAGCTCCAATAACCATGTCTATATCTTCAGTAATAAATATATTCAGTAATTGAGGGATAAATGAAGGATCATAAGTATTATCACCATCAGACATGATATAGATATCTGCTTCAATATCAGAAAACATTCTCCTTACCACTTCACCTTTCCCTTGTTTTGGTTCTTTTTTTACGATCGCTCCTGCTGAAATAGCTTCTGATACTGTATTGTCAGTTGAGTTATTATCGTATACATAAATAGTACACTCTGGTAATACGGAGTAAAAAGAACTAATTGTATCACCTATAGCTCCTTCCTCGTTAAAGCAAGGTAGTAATATTGCGATATCTAATGAAGATAGTTTATTGTTACTTATCATTATAAAACCTCATATAATAAGATGTTATTTTTACTTGTGTCGATCAATTTGATCCAAGTAGGGAAGGTTTTTGTATATAATTGATTGATTAAACTGTTTTTATCACTGTTCTTCAATAATACTTCAGTAGAAGGTTCATTGCCAATGATCACATATTTTATATGGTTTGATTTTATTAAGTCATATGCATTTTTTTCATTGTCAGTTGTGAAAATATTAATCATCAATGAATTTCCAACGATGTTTCGATGATAGGGTGCTGAAATAATTGAATTGGTTGTTTTTGCGATAATTACCGCACCATAGTCAATTGGTGCAAGAATTTTGCTTTCAATAATGGCATTTTTATCTAGTAGATTAGTTATTTCCGTCATTTTTAATCTATCGTTATTATTTTCTTCAAAGTAAATGGAATGAGAATATCCAATTATTAACGGGAAAACTATCGGAATGCAAAGTATGGCTATTGTCAATTTTATTATGAAGTGTGATGTTGTCTTCATTAAATTAATTGCAAAAACTGCTTGAAGAGGGGTTGATGCTAAGAAAACCAAAGTAATGGTTCTTATTTGCCAAAAAATAGGAACAAAAAGCAATGCAATAAATAGGATATAAAGTAATTTTAACTGAATATTTTCTTTGATATAAAAAATAGAAAGAAAAGCGGGTAGGAAAAAAAACAAAATAGACACTTGGCCAGAAAATTCTCCGGTTATCATGTAGTCAAGAATAGATCGAGCTTCACCTACGTGAGATAGCCAAAATTGTACCAGTAGTTCTGGATAGCCATAGTATACCCCTAGAACAACTTCCGGTGTAAAAATAAGGATAGACATAGTCGCTATGATTGTAAGTATTGTGAATTTCGTCCATCGAAATTTTGCACCATAGACCTTGATGGATAATTCACAAAATACATAAGATACGAAAATACAAAATACATACATCCAAGATATGCTGTCGACATAAGATGTAAGTACATCATTGAATGGCCGGTGAATGATCAAGAAAATCGTTGTAAAAATTGTGCTCGCAACGCAGACTATTCTTGCATAATAAAGGTAGCGTACACTTTCTAAATACCCACGTATTACGAGTAATGTCATTAAAACAAAATAATAAATGATATTTTCTAATCCAATCCAAAAGGACAAAGCAATGATAATGCCTTGTATAAAAGCGAGCCTGTTGACTTTTGCGTCACTTTTCTTGAATGGAAATAGAAGCATGAAAATGGAAGCGAGGGTGATTTGAATATTATGATGATCGATGGAGCCTGGGATAAATTTAATCATAGGATAAGCGGTGACAAAAAAAACTATGGTAAATATCGCATACTCTTTTTTTGCAACTCTGATACAGAACATCCCTAAAGAAACCAAGGTTATCCAGAGATATATTAAGGGGGTAATCGATATAGCAATATGACTCGAAAATTCTAAGTTAAAAAAAAATGAGAATAGTAATGTAATACTGGCGGGTAATAAATCTGGTACGCGTGACCAGTGGATAAGCTTACCGTCTTCGGGATTGAATTGATCAATCGCACCTATGTCCCAAATCTTAGTTTCAATCCAATGAGTGAATTGGAAGTACCTCATGTAGTCGTCATTGTCTAAGAGTTCTAACGTACTAATGTTAGGCCAACTAGAATAGATAGAAGCGACTGAAATCACCAGCCAAACTAGAGTAATAGACCAAATTATGGGCGCATAAGTCTGCCTATTAACATGTGTCAGCTTTGATAGCATGGAAGTGTTCTCTGTCTTAGAGTTAATGGGCGGAAAATTCCTATATAAAATAGCAATACATGATTATCTTTTACAATAATATTATCCTAATGTCGAAGGTGATTTCCTGTATTATCGTTTGGTTTAAGTTTTGTGGAGCATCGTGATGCTAAGAATAGCAATTAATGGCTTCGGCCGGATAGGTCGTAATGTGCTGCGTGCGCTTTATGAAAGTGGTAAAAATAACCAGATTCAAGTTGTTGCAGTAAATGAGTTGGCACAACCGGATGCGATGGCACATCTGCTTCAATACGATACTAGTCATGGACGTTTTGGGAAAAAAGTATCTAACGACCAAGAACACCTTTTTATCCATCATCAAAATGGTGAGTTCGATTCGGTTAGAATTCTTCATTTAGCGGATATTGAGTTACTGCCGTGGAGAGATCTGCAAGTCGATATTGTTTTAGACTGCACGGGTGTATATGGAAATAGAGACGATGGGCTCAAACATATTGCTGCAGGCTCAAAAAAGGTACTATTTTCTCATCCAGGAGCAAACGATCTAGACAATACCATCATCTATGGTGTTAACCATGAAACACTTCTGGATAAGCATAATATTGTGTCAAATGGATCCTGTACAACTAACTGTATCGTACCGATAATCAAAGTATTAGATGAGGCATTTGGAATCGATTCTGGCACCATCACCACAATTCATTCATCGATGAATGATCAACAAGTTATTGATGCTTATCATCCGGATCTGAGAAGGTCTCGCTCTGCTAGCCAATCAATTATTCCTGTTGATACGAAACTTCATAAAGGAATCGAAAGAATATTTCCGAAATTTTCCAACAAATTTGAAGCAATTTCGGTACGAGTACCGACTGTAAATGTGACAGCAATGGATTTAAGCGTCACAATCAACACAAAAGTGAAAGTTAATGACGTAAATCAAACCATCATAGAGGCATCTCAGTGTACATTACGTCACATTGTTGACTATACTGAGAAGCCTTTAGTTTCGATCGACTTCAATCACGATTCACACAGTGCAATCGTGGATGGTTCGCAAACTAGAGTGAGTGATGGTCGTCTAGTGAAAATGCTAGTTTGGTGTGATAATGAATGGGGTTTCGCCAATAGAATGCTAGACACTACTATTGCAATGCTGTCGTGTAAAAAGTAGCTTAAATAATTTATTTGCCCATTGAAATAAATGGAATCTACCCCCACATGACATAGCAGTTAAAGAATTTCTATGCTTGGTATATGCCGAGCTAAACAAACTTTCTTAAATTTATAAATCGAGAGGACAAACAATGTCTGTAATCAAGATGACTGACCTGGATCTAGCAGGTAAACGTGTATTTATTCGTGCTGATCTAAACGTGCCAGTAAAAAACGGTAAAGTAACTTCTGATGCACGTATTCTAGCATCACTCCCTACTATCAAGATGTGCCTAGAAGCAGGCGCCAAAGTAATGGTTACTTCACACTTAGGTCGTCCTACAGAAGGCGAATATGCTGAAGAGTTCTCTCTAGCACCAGTAGTTAACTATTTAAATGATGCACTTGATTGTGAAGTAAAACTTGCAAAAGACTACTTAAACGGTCTTGAACTAAACACGGGTGAGCTTGTTGTTCTTGAAAACGTTCGCTTTAATAAAGGCGAGAAGAAGAACGAAGAAGAGCTTTCTAAGAAGTATGCGGCGCTTTGTGATGTATTTGTAATGGATGCGTTTGGTACTGCTCACCGAGCTCAAGCTTCAACTCACGGTGTTGGAACCAACGCACCAATTGCTTGTGCAGGTCCTCTTCTTGCTGCAGAACTTGAAGCATTAGGCAAAGCGATGGACAATCCAGCGCGTCCTCTTGTTGCTATCGTTGGTGGTTCTAAGGTTTCAACTAAACTAACCGTTCTTAAGTCACTCTCTAAAATTGCGGACCAGCTTGTTGTTGGTGGTGGTATTGCGAATACATTTATCGCAGCTGAAGGTCATAATGTAGGCAAGTCTTTATACGAGGCAGATCTAGTTGAAACCGCTAAGATATTGATGAAAGAATGTGCAATCCCTGTAGCAACTGATGTTGCTTGTGCAAAAGCATTTGATGAAAATGCGGAGGCGGTAATTAAGCATGTTTCTGAGGTTCAAGATGACGACATGATTTTTGACCTTGGCCCAGATTCTACCGCGGTTCTTGCTGACATTATCAGCAACGCTAAAACCATTCTTTGGAATGGTCCTGTTGGCGTATTTGAATTCAAGAACTTTGAAGCTGGCACCGCTGGCATCTCTAAAGCCATTGCTGATTCAGAAGGTTTCTCTGTCGCTGGTGGTGGTGATACCCTTGCTGCTATCGACAAATTCGGTATTAAAGCAGATGTTTCTTACATCTCAACAGGTGGCGGTGCATTCCTTGAGTTTGTTGAAGGCAAAGTACTTCCTGCTGTAGCAATGCTAGAAGAACGTGCTAAAGCATAATGATTTATGAAGGCGGGAATATACTCTCGCCTTTGTGTTTGCTGATGCTGGCTATTTATTGTTAGAATGCCTGCGCGTTATGAGCAAACGATTGCAAACTTTTAAGAATTTAATTTAAAACGACAGAAAATAGGACTCATTCCATGTCTAAGATCTTCGATTTCGTAAAACCAGGTGTTATCTCTGGAGCAGACGTACAAAAAGTATTTGAAGTTGCAAAAGAAAACAACTTTGCACTTCCAGCAGTTAACTGCATTGGTACTGATTCTGTAAACGCAGTATTAGAAGCAGCAGCTAAAGCTAAAGCTCCTGTTATCGTTCAGTTCTCTAATGGCGGTGCTGCATTCTTCGCTGGTAAAGGTGTTAAGCTAGAAGGTCAAGGCGCTGCGGTTCTAGGCGCTGTAGCTGGTGCTAAATATGTACATGCTGTTGCCGCCACTTACGGTGTACCAGTTATTCTGCATACTGACCACGCAGCTAAGAAACTTCTTCCTTGGATTGACGGAATGCTAGATGCAGGTGAAGAGTTCTTCGCTCAAACGGGTAAGCCTTTATTCTCTTCTCACATGATCGATCTTTCTGAAGAGCCTCTTGAAGAAAACATTGAAATTTGTGGTCAATATCTTGCTCGTATGGCGAAAATGGGTATGACTCTAGAGATTGAACTGGGTTGTACTGGTGGTGAAGAAGATGGCGTAGATAACTCTGATATGGACGCGTCTGAGCTTTACACTTCTCCTGAAGATGTTGCATATTCATATGAGAAGTTGAACGCTATCAGCCCTAACTTCACAATCGCTGCATCTTTCGGTAACGTACACGGTGTTTACCAAGCTGGTAACGTTGTACTTACTCCAACTATTTTACGTGACTCTCAAGCCTACTGTACTGAGAAATTTGGTCTTGCACCAAATGCACTTAACTTCGTATTCCACGGTGGTTCTGGCTCTTCTGAAGAAGAGATTCAAGAGTCTATCGGTTATGGTGTTATTAAAATGAACATCGATACTGATACTCAATGGGCATGTTGGGATGGTATCCGTCAATACGAAGCGGCTAACCGCGAATTCTTGCAAGGTCAAATCGGTAACCCAACTGGTGAGTCAGCACCTAACAAGAAACATTACGATCCACGCGTATGGTTACGTGCTGCTCAAGTTTCTATGGTTACGCGCCTTGAAAAAGCGTTCTCTGACCTTAATGCTTTAGACGTACTATAATTCGTTTAAATCGTTAAATAGTAAAAACCGCTCGATTGAGCGGTTTTTTTGTGCTTAAATTTCACAACTGCATAACAATAAACAACATTAGTAGTGAAATTGTCGTTATTCTTAATTTAGAGTCTGGATCTTTTCTTGGTGGTTGCGTTATCGTCTACCTAACAAGAAACATGTCTCTTTATGAACGATAAAACAACAGTATGCTAATGTAATATAAATTAATTTTATGTAATTTTGTTTTGAGCTGACTACAGCGATATAAATCATGATGCCTTCGCTACGAGAATAAAATTCTTATAGCGGTAAGGAAATTGTTTAACTAATTTTTAAGGATGGGAAAATGGCGAGTGAAGACACAGTAGTTGCAGGTGTAACGGATAGTCTCTCAATGGCAGAGACGTGGTTTACCGATAACTCAGAACTATTGATTCAATACGGCGTAAATATCATCTCTGCTGTGCTGATTCTCTTTATTGGTAACTTGATTGTAAAAGGTATAGCAAACACTGTCGCTAAGGCTTTAAATAAGAAAAATTTGGACAAAGCGGTTGTTGATTTTGTCCATGCTTTAGTTCGTTATCTTTTGTTTGTCATTGTATTGATTGCTGCGTTAGGTCGCCTTGGTGTTCAAACCGCCTCTGTGGTTGCGGTTATTGGTGCTGCAGGTTTAGCCGTTGGTTTAGCCTTGCAAGGATCGCTTTCTAATTTTGCCGCGGGTGTCCTTATTGTTGCGTTCCGTCCTTTTAAATCGGGTGACTATGTAGAGATCGGTGGTGTAGCTGGCTCTGTTCAATCTATTCAAATATTTCAAACAGTATTAACCACACCGGATAATAAAATGGTCGTGGTTCCAAATGGTAGTGTGATTGGTGGTGCAATTGTTAACTATTCACATCATGATACTCGCCGTATTGATCATGTTATCGGTGTATCATATTCTGCAGATCTTCAGAAAACGAAAGAAGTGATTACTCGAATTCTTGAAGCTGACGAACGTATTTTAAAAGAGCCGGGAATCACGGTTGGTGTTGTTGCTCTTGCTGATTCATCGGTTAACTTTGTTGCTCGCCCTTGGTGCAGTACTGCAGATTACTGGGCTGTTTATTTTGATACCCTTCAAGCTATCAAAGAAGGCTTGGATAAAGAGGGCATTGAGATTCCGTTCCCACAGATGGATGTGCATCTAAACAAAGAGGGTTAAGTTACAATCCTTCTCATTGTAAAAAGGCCCCTAAATTGGGGCTTTTTTTTTGGACAAAAATTGAGCTTAGAAGGGAGAAAAGAATCTTGAATATTCTATATTTTGTATTTTGAAGGAATGACTTTCAATATTCAAAAAATCGATGATTGAATTGTGCCCGTTATAGATGTTGAATGATAAGTTCTTTGGCAAGAGAGGCCGCAATGAGAAACATAATTAGAGCGACACCTATATCGATACTTGCTTTTACTTTGGGTTTTGACAGTGTTGGTGCGAGCTTAGATGCTGCAATTGATAAGGCAAAAAACCAGACAAATGAAGCGGTCATGGTACCAATAGCGAAAGATAATCTATCACTCCCTTCAAATTGACCTCCAATGGAACCGAGGACAACAACGGTATCCAAATAGACATGTGGGTTGAGTAGAGATACGGCGAACACACTTAGAATTACGCTGCGTCGACTTTTGACAATGGTATTGATATCGAGCTTTTCAGTCTGAGATTGAAAGGCACTTTTTAGAGATAGGTAACCGTAAAAAGTAAGAAAAGCAATGCCACCAATAGTTACCGTGCTTAATAGCAGTTCATTTTGAGACAATATGGCACCGCCACCAAAAACACCAAGTGAGATTAATAATGCATCTATCAAGCTGCACAACATCGCGGCGGTTAAATGATGATTCTTTTTTATCCCTTGATTTAAAATATAAGCGTTCTGCGCACCAATGGGGATGATCATGCTCGCTCCCAATCCAAAACCTTGAAATAAAATCCAAAAATTCACGTCTGTACCTTAATGTTGTTCAGAAATTGAATACAGCATAATGAATGTAAAGATATAAATAAATTTAATAATATTAATATATAATAAGTAATACTAATAATTATTGAGGAACACTCTATGAGAGGTTTGGATTACCGATGGATAGAAACGCTAGATGCCGTGGTTGACTATCGTAGTTTTGAGAAAGCAGCAAAAAAATTGTGCATTTCTCAATCGGCCGTTTCTCAAAGGATTAAGCAGTTGGAGAAGTGGTCTTCACAACCAGTTCTGGTAAGAGAGCAACCACCGAGAGCAACACTGGTAGGTCAAAAACTGTTAGGGCTTTATCGTAGGGTTTCTCTGTTGGAACAAGATCTCCTACCGGATCTAAACAGCAGCGACAGTGATTTACCCATCGATGTGTCAATAGCAACTAATGCAGACAGTTTAGCCACTTGGTTGTTGCCGAGCCTTGCTCCGATTCTTTTGGAATCCAAGTTAGCGCTTAACTTCATTGTTGATGATGAAAATCGAACCTTAGAGAAACTAAGAACAGGTGAAGTGGTGGGGGCCATATGTATAGAAAACGATTCAATACCCGGTTGCGTAGCTGATTTTTTGGGGGTTTCAGAGTATATATGTGTGGCAAGCCCAGACTTCTGTCAACGTTATTTTTCTGACGGTGTCACCAGAGAATCCTTAATGAAGGCGCCAGCTGTTGTATTTAATCAATACGACCATATGCATGAACAATTTATTCAAAAAAACTTCTCTTTATCGATCACGAGTGTGGTTAAACATACAGTAAGAAGCTCAGAAGCGTTTGTTAATTTGACCACCTTAGGCGTGGCGTATTCATTGATTCCTAAACTGCAAATTAGTGAAGAACTTAAAGATGGGGGCCTGGTTAACATTGTTCCTGAGCTTAGTATTTCTAACCCGTTGTATTGGCATCACTGGCAACTGGAAAGTGGTGTGCTTAAGCAGCTTTCTAACGCAATTATCCAATACGCAAAAGAAAAACTGCCACAACAGAATTAAATCTAACGTTGTGATGACGTAAATGAAATTTTAGTCGTTAACATATCACCCTCAAATAGTAATTAAGGTTATTGGAATGAAAAGAATTCTTACGTCAATTGTCGTTATTTTATCGCTCTACAGCATACCTTCTCGGGCTGAAAACTGGAACTTTCCTCATCTAGAAACGTCTGGTTATGGTGAAGTGATTGTCAAACCCGACATGGCTGAGTTTACGGTAAGAGTGGAAGAGTCAACGCTTACTGCAGAAGACGCAAAGAAAAGAGTGGACGACGTAGTAACCGCTTTCATAGCAAGACTAACCAATGCCGGCGTATCTAGAGATGACATCTCAGCGACGAATATTCATCTGTCCCCTAAATATAGTTACCCCAAATCAGGAAAATCAGAGCTTGTCGGATATCAAGCATCGAGAAGCATGACAGTTGTTGTGACGCAGTTAGAGCATTTGAATACCTATATTGATGGGGCGTTAGGTGATGGCATTAATCGCATAGACACTATTAAGTTGAAAGTAACCGAACACAAAAAATATCAAGAGTTAGCCAGAAACGAGGCCATTAAAGATGCTAACGAGAAAGCACAATCTTTGGCGAAAGGGTTCGGTATGGATCTCGATGGTGTTTGGAAAATATCGTACAACAATTCATATGCGCCGCCGATTATGATGAAAACAATGGATAGCCGAAGCGAGTCATCTCCTGCCGGATATGACGATTCTGCTTTAGTCATTAAAGATAGAGTATCGGTGATATACAAATTGGCAGATTAAACAATAAGTATTACCATTTTTGAGGCTATTTAGTGTCTTGTTTAGAAAAAGATATGGGCAAAATAGAACGTTGATAGGACGCGAGGCTGATATTCAGAATATGACCTCACTTGTTGTGAACAAGAAATAACAAAACAACAAAAAAGGCATCTTCAGATGCCTTTTTTGTTGTTTTACGAGTTGTTATACGATTAGTGGAGTAGGCGAGCTCTAATCGTGCCTTCAATCTCTTTCAGTTTCACAAGAGCTTCCTGCGAACGGCTTGCTTCTACATCAATAACCACATAGCCCATATCAGAGTTTGTTTGCAGGTACTGACCCGCAATGTTAATACCTTCCTCAGCAAAGATGGTATTTATCTGGGTCAGGATACCTGGACGGTTCTCGTGGATATGGAGTAATCGAGATGCCTCTTTATGGATTGGTAAAGATACCTCAGGAAAGTTCACTGAAGAAAGCGTTGAGCCATTATCAGAGTATTTAGCCAGTTTGCCCGCTACTTCAATACCGATATTCTCTTGTGCCTCTTGAGTCGACCCTCCCACATGAGGTGTTAAGATGACATTGTCAAACTTCATCAATGGTGATTCAAACGGATCCGCATTTGTTTTTGGTTCTGTTGGGAATACATCAATCGCGGCACCACCAAGATGACCCGATTCAAGTGCCTCACAAAGCGCTGGTATATCCACGACGGTTCCGCGAGCGGCGTTGATAAAGATGGCACCAGGTTTCATGCGTGAGAACTCTTCAGCACCCATCATATTTTTTGTACCATCAGTTTCAGGTACGTGAAGTGAAATAACATCACATTTATTAAGCAATTCGCTCATGGTATGGACTTGCGTCGCGTTACCTAACGATAACTTGTTTTCGATATCATAAAAATAGACGCGCATTCCCAAGTTCTCAGCAATAATGCCGAGTTGGGTACCGATATGTCCATAACCTATGATGCCAAGTCTTTTGCCACGAGCTTCATATGAAGCATCGGCTGATTTTTTCCATATCCCACGGTGTGCTAGAGCATTTTTTTCTGGGATGCCTCTTAACATAAGAAGAACTTGACCTAATACCAACTCAGCTACGCTGCGCGTATTGGAGAATGGGGCGTTGAATACTGGAATGCCACGTTTTGCTGCGGACTTCAGATTTACTTGGTTTGTCCCAATACAGAAGCAACCAACGGCAACTAACTTTTTTGCAGCTTTGAATACTTCGTCTGTTAAATTTGTTCGGGATCGGATACCAATAAAATGCACATCTTTTACCGCTTCTAGCAATTCTTCATCAGATAAAGAGCCTTTGTGGTATGCAATATTGGTATAACCAGAAGACTCTAAAACCTCTACAGTTGAAGGGTGTAGACCTTCTAACAGCAGAATTTTAATCTTATCTTTTTCCAGTGATACTTTAGCCATTAATTCTCGTCCTTAAAATGGGGGGGTGTTTCGTCGGCACAAATTATAGTAATCAATGTATAACCTTTGTCTGACTTAATTGCCAAACGATGCTGCTGTACATTTTCTGACTCCTAAATTATCAAAAAAAGTGACAAAAGGGTAAGAATATTACGGAATAATTAATAAAAAACGGCGCATAAATGCACCGTTTGTAGTCAAATTACGGAAAATTTATTATTTACTCTTCAATTTTTGCCCCATTTGGTGTACCAGTAATGACAACATCAGCACCGCGATGAGCAAATAGACCAACGGTAACAACGCCAGGTAAAGCATTAATTTGATCTTCTAGTTGTTTGGGGTTGATGATTTTTAAGCCATACACGTCAATGATAATGTTTCCGTTGTCCGTTACCACGCCTTCGCGATAAGCAGGATCACCTCCCAATTTAACTAGCTCGCGTCCAATGAATGAACGAGCCATTGGAATAACTTCTACAGGTAGGGGGAACTCGCCCATGACATCAACTGCTTTGCTGCCATCGACGATACAGATGAATTTGTCTGAAAGCGCGGCAACAATTTTTTCACGAGTCAGTGCTGCTCCACCGCCTTTGATCATCTCTTTTGCGGGGTTGATTTCATCTGCACCATCAACATACACATCGAGCTTATCGATTTCGTTACAATCAAAGACTTCGATTCCCAGTGCCTTCAGTTTCTCTGTTGAGTCTATAGAGCTAGATACCGCCCCTTTGATGTCATCTTTCATAGTTCCAAGTGCATCAATGAAGTGTTTAACTGTTGAGCCTGTACCAACTCCAACAATGCTTCCTGCTTCAACATACTTGAGTGCAGCCCAGCCAGCTTCCTTCTTCATTTCATCTTGTGTCATGATGTTCTCCAGAACGTATAATTTAATAGTAAGGGTATGATAGTCTCGATAATGCGTGCGGGATTATAGCGACTAATTGACTAATTTCCCAATGTAGACCGTGACCACCGCCAAACTTTACTTGGCGTAATAATGATAGGTAATGGGACATCCCAATTTTCGTTTGGTAGCTTGTCGACTTGTTGGCAGTCGTGAGCAATGCCAATTGGAGTTGCCCCTCGTCCGGTTTTAAACCATTGTTCTAACGTTCTATCGTAATACCCTCCCCCCATACCTAATCGGTTCCCAGTCACATCGAAAGCAACAAGTGGCGTAAATATGATATCGAGTTGAGAGATAGGAATAAGTTTGGTTTGGTCGAGCTTAGGTTCTTTTATATTGAATTTGTTTTCAATCATTGGCGTGTCTACATCGTAACGCAAAAAGAGCAGATGACCTTTAGCAAAAGGGTGTAAGACTGGTAGGTAAACGTTTTTGCCTTTTTGCCAGAAATATTCGATGGTGGGGTGCGTGTCGAGCTCGCCATCAACAGTAAGGTAGATGGCGATGTTTTCTGCTTCTTGCAGTCGCGGTAGTTGTTTTATCTTCGACAGTGCATCATTAGCCGCTATGGTTTGATCAAGAGAAGAAATATGATTTCTTTTTTGCCTGATCTCTTTACGTATTGATAAACGTAAGTCTTGCATGAGGATACCCCAGAGTGCCGTTGAGGATTAATGGCCCTTGAACCAGCTGGTTCAAGGCGGATCAGCAATGGTTACCGTAGGCTTCTCGATACGAGTCGAGCTTGCGCAATAGTAATCAAGTACTAACCCTTGGGTATTGCTTATCGGCTCAGGGACTTAAATCCTGCTGACAAACACCCCAGGGTAAAACAGTTTAATACGATCCTAGATAAATAGTCTACCTAGTAAAATTTATTTGGGTAAATTAAGCGCTTCATCTAATGAAGCACTGAGCTGTTCAATGCGTTTTGAAATTTGGTCTTGATTGTTATCTTTTTTATTCTGCACTTGTTGCAATTCATAGCAAACATTGAGGGCTGCGATAGTGAGCAATTTTTCCGTATTGGACACTTTAGTTCGCTCTGTCATTTCTTTTAATCGATTATCAAGATCTTGCGCAGCTTCACGCAAAGACTCTTCTTGTCCTGGAGGACAATTAACTCGAGTTAACTTACCCAATATTTCAATTTCAACCGCATGATTACTCATAGTGAACTAACTCTTATCACGTATATACCCAAGTCACCTGCGCTATAAAGTCACTTGGGTATATATCTGTGCTATAGCCGAACAAGCACTATAGAAAATGCCATGTGAAGATTCAAGTGTTTCACACTATTACTAGCAAAATGGCGAAGTGACAACACAGTAATTCAACAATACGACCAAAAGGTAATCAAATTTTCTTTCAGTTTTCGCTAACAAGTGGAAATGCTAGAATGTGTTATCTTTAGTAAAAATGTGAGCAATCATGAGCAAAACAACACTTCCAGATTATGTAACTATAGCATCTGGACTTCAGGCATCTAGCCTTTCTGTTACTCCAGCAGAATTACACGGGTTATTAGTTGGAATGTTAAGTGGTGGGTTGTCTATTTCAGACAAAAGTTGGCAACCACTGGTTTTTGATTATACCAATGATGGGATGGGATGGCCGGATAAGGCATTAAAGTATGCGGAGTCCGTGTTATCTCTAAGTATCGAGGAGCTAACAGGTACAGATATGGAACTGTTTATGCTACTTCCTGATGATGATGCTGATTTGATGGAAATGGCAGATGCTTTGTCTGAATGGGTTAATCATTTTATTTCTGGCCTTGGTTTGGTCAATGTGGCTCTGAGAAAGGCGCCTAAAGACATAAAAGAAGCCCTTACTGATTTAGAAGAGATTAGTAAGTTAGGCATTGATGAAAATGATGATTTAGTAGAGCAAGCTGATTTACTAGAGCAAGTTATCGAGCATGTAAAAGCGTGCGTACTTACTATCCATGCAGAGTTTGGTAAAAAGCGGCCTCAAGATAAAGTGGATACAACGATACATTAAGGCGATACCACGAAATGAAAACTTACGACGTTGCAATTGCTGGCGGGGCAATGGCGGGATCTACTCTGGCTTTGGCTCTTAGCAATGTATCGAAAGGTGCTCTCTCCATTGCTGTTGTTGAACCATACCCAGTGGACAAAGAAAGTCATCCAGGGTTTGACTCACGGTCTATTGCTTTGTCGTATGGTACTAAGTTGATCTTAGAAAGGTTTAAGCTTTGGCCTAAAATCAAACCACTTACGACTGAAATCAAATACATTCATGTTTCTGACCGTGGACATGTGGGAATCACAGAGATAACAAAGGACGAGCATAATACGCCAGCGTTGGGTTATGTTGTAGAACTGGCTAATGTCGGTTCTCTCTATAGCGAACTTATTTCAGAATCAGATAATATCGACTACTTTTGCCCTGACTCTGTAGATCGGATTTCAAGACATGCGCAAAAGAATAAAATTATACTTAGCAGTGGCAAAGAGATTGAATGTAAACTTCTCGTTGCTGCAGATGGTGCAGATTCAATATGCAGTCATATATTAGGTCACTGCAACAGCGAGTTTGATTTTGAACAGGTCGCCGTTATTGCCAATGTAGAGGTATCGGAACATCACAATGGAAGAGCATTTGAGCGCTTTACACCAAGTGGTCCACTCGCATTATTACCTATGTCTAAAAATCGAATGTCTGTTGTGTGGTGCTTGAAACCTGCAGAAGCTGAAAAAGTGGCAGGTCTATCAGATCATGCATTTATAGAAGAGTTACAACAAGCTTTTGGATGGCGGTTAGGTAAAATAGTTAAAACTGGAGTGACGGCTAGCTATCCATTGATCTTAAAACAGAAAGATCAAATAGTATCCCATCGCTTTGCTACTGTTGGAAATGCAGCACAACTGCTTCACCCTATGGCAGGTCAAGGGTTTAACCTTGGCATTCGTGATATTGCAAGTCTGGTCGAAAACATTGATGGTCAAATAGATGCAGGGGATTACTCAGTATTGAGTGGGTACAGGAAATGTCGGGAACAAGATCGTTCTCGTACGATAGCTTTAATTACTGGTATGGTACAAATATTCTCTAATGATTGGTGGTCTTTACGTATAGGGCGAAACCTTGGATTAATGGCGATGGACAATATCCCTTTATTAAAAACGCCTCTGTTGCGAAGAACAATGGGTTTGGTGAAAAGGTAAATTATGATGCAGAGTGTAGACATTGCGATAATTGGCGGAGGAATGGTCGGATTAACCCTCGCCGCTGCTCTAAAAGATACCGATTTGCGAATAGCGGTTATAGAAGGTTATGAACCGGAAAAAACATTAGATATTTTGGCTGACGTTAGAGTTTCAGCCTTAAGCCGGGCAAGCGAGCAAATATTAAAAAATGTAGGGGCTTGGTCTGGCATAGAACAACGAAGAACAGCTCCTTATTGCGCTATGGAAGTTTGGGAGCAAGATAGTTTTGCGCGTATAGAATTTGATTCTACACACCTTGGCCAGCCTAATTTAGGACATATTGTAGAAAATAGGGTCATTCAGCTCGCTTTACTTGATCAAATAGCAAGCCAAGAGAATATGTCGCTTTTCATGCCAGCTAAATGTAGTGCGTATGTAAAGGGTGAAAGTGAAGTGTGGTTAACGTTAGATAGTGGCGAGTCTTTAACTGCGAAATTGGTTGTTGGTGCTGATGGTGCTAACTCTTGGGTTAGACAACAGGCTGATATTCCGTTGACGCATTGGGATTATGGACACAGCGCCTTAGTCGCTAATATCCAGACTTCTGAAGATCATGAAAAAGTCGCAAGACAGGTATTTACCCCTCTTGGGCCCTTAGCTTTCCTTCCTTTATCTGATATGAATATGAGCTCAATTGTGTGGTCAACAGAACCGAATAGGGCCCAGCAATTACTTACTATGCCAGAAGTCGAATTTAATAAGCATCTAAGTGTAGAATTTGATATGCGACTGGGTAAGTGCAAATTGATTGGTGAGAGACAAGTCTTTCCCTTGAAAATGAGATACGCCAGAGATTTTGTTATAGATCGAATCGCCTTGGTCGGTGATGCTGCACACACTATTCACCCACTGGCTGGGCAAGGGGTGAACTTAGGACTGTTGGATGCAGCTTCTCTTGCTCAAGAAGTCATTCGTTTGTGGAATGCAGGTGAAGATATAGGTAAACATAGTAACCTACGTACATACGAACGTTGGCGTAAAGCTGAAGCGGCAAAAGTAATTGCGGCCATGCAAGGATTCAAAGATCTGTTTGAGGGCGAAAATCCAGCTAAAAAGTTAATTCGAGGCCTTGGAATGACACTGGCTAGTCGCTTACCTGGTGCAAAAGATGAAGTAATGAAACGAGCCTTAGGGTTAAAAGGGAACTTACCTGATCTAGCAAAACAAAAAAATATATCGCAGCAAGTTTGAACCTTATAACAAGTTGTTCTATAAATTAAAAAGTTTGGCATCTGCCAAACTTTTTAGTTTTTGTAATTAGTTTAATAGTCAGTGTACTTTAAATAATTATGCGTCAGAATAGATTGAGAATCTAATTATGCGTAAGCACATCGCAGCCTCATAATTTCTTGGTTTATTTCTTTTACTGTTTGGAAATGACGCTTTTCTGCTTTTTCAGGAATGATTAATTTACCGTTATCAAATTCAAATCTTCCTATCCCGTAGATGTATATTCTTCCTTTAAAAAGTCGACTTATATGTTTCGCTATCATACTTGGTGTATAGCGCTTAAATAGCCTCATATTTTATCCTTGTTATATACCGTACGATGCAGATTATACCTTGAGGTATGTGAACGTATTGTGATTGAATTGGTAGAATCTCGTCACGATGTGGATTAAATTGGTTTTTTGTGCTGATTAAGTCAAATTTGAAGCATTTATGCTACCTGATCGTGATGTGTGCCTCAAAATAAAACATTAATTAGCAATTGATGAAATACTCAAAACACCCTGTTGGTGGAATTTTATACAAACTACGATGAGTACTTTAAAAGAATAGACTACTTTCTGTTTTTTGTAACAGAAAAGGGTACTAAAAGATAAAAAAAACCGCCAAAAATGGCGGGCGAATAGTCATAGATGCATTACACCAAAGTGGATGCAACTGACTCAATCAGTGGATTCACTTTACCTGCTCTTGGGTGTTAACGGAGTATAAAAGCAGGGAGAGGGAGGATATAGGAGGTATGGATTAATGAATATATATATTCATTAATCGGAATAAAAATGCATGATTAATATCGACTTATTATACATTTGTTCCATTTTTTTGTTCCCTGTTACCGGAATTCTTAATTTTGATAACGCGAATCTCTAACACTATCGGTTAGTTGGGGCAGGAAATTCAGATTATATTGAGGGTATTGAATGTTACTTCGATTATGTTGTTCTCGTTGCTCATTATTGTTTTTTGCATATTTAGTGCGATTTTTCAGGGAATCGTGAGGCAACATTAGATATGTTACCTCCTTCTCGGTTCGAAATTCACTGTGATTTTTTACATTACTCTTCAATAGTATATGGGAGGCTCTCTATTTGCCAGTTAGTGTTGGGTTGATTGGTTAGTCTTAATGTTGTTTCTTTATCTAGGTTGTTCGGAAGAATAATCAAGCCAATAGTGATGCCGTCTGCATATCTATAATGCGCAAATAATGCCCCTACACTGCGCCAGTTTTCACCAACGCTTCTTTCCAGTTCTAGTGGTAAGTCAGATGCTGATTCAAGGTGGCCTTTAACTATCGCCATCGCCCTTTTGTTTGTCCCTCTATATTTCGCTCTTGCGACGGTTTCTTGGCCTGTATAACAACCTTTACTAAAGCTAATACCATTGATGGCTTGTAAATTAAATGCTTGAGGGATTTGAGTGTTTTGGGTCGCCTCTATGATTCTTGGTATCCCTTCTTCAATATCAAATTTGTCCCAGATATCTTCTTGTGCGAAAAATGCACTGTGTAAGTTATCTAAAATTGTTTCGACTGCGTCAAAATTCAAAACTAGGAGCCATCGATTATTCTCAATTTTAACGGCACTTCCACCTTCTATCGCTCGTACGTTGCCACGAGTTGAGCTTAAGTTATCAATGACGTTATCCGCATTGCTACCAAGTAGACCAATAGCAATATCAGAACTGATATCTAGATCTACTTTGGAAAAAACAGAATATTTCTTTATTTCTTTCAAAGAGGTTTCAATTGTTGAGGAGTGATGAAAAAGTGCATAACCATCTTTGTGCTGAAAACAGCGGAAGATACTAAACACTTTGCCTTTCGCGTCACAATGAGCGGCTAGCGTCGATTCTTCGGGGCTGACAGTCGCTAGGTCACAAGTTAGTTGGCCTTGCAGGTATGACTCTTTATCGTCTCCCGTGACCGATATGAAATTCCATGATTTAAGGTCGGTAACCATTAATTCTGGTATATGGTCAGTTGAATTTAGTTCGAGCTTTGTGAATCGGTTTTGCCATTTCATAGTAGTATCGCCTTGGCTATTTCATTCTTAGAATAGGTATCTTATTGCCATAATGTTAATCTGCTTACATTTTTTTGTCAGCTATCCTTTCATTATTGTTTATACCCATTGGATTAGCGTTATCATGTCTAGGTAGCTGTAATATTCAGTATAAAGGACTAATCAGAGGTAGGTAGATGTATAAACGAGAAGATAAAGCACGTATTAAATGGGCATGTCGAAGGGGCATGCTAGAACTCGATGTTGTCATCATGCCGTTTTATGATGAGTGCTTTGATTCACTTTCTGAAGATGAGAAGCATGATTTTGTTGCTCTTTTAGAGTGCGATGATCCCGACCTTTTTAATTGGGTGATGAAGCACGGAAGAAGTGATGATGAAAAGTTAGCCAATATGATTGATAAAATTGTTGCGCATAACAGAAGCAAGCTACGCTAATAATAGTTTAGTTAGTCTGTACTTACGCCCTTCAAAAATGGCTCATATCATTCAAATTAGTATTTTAATGTCGATGATATGGGCTGTGTTACTTTCCACTCTACCCACAGTGGTCTCTTTGTATTTGATTGTTCTTCTTGTTCGGTTGATTTTTGTTGGTGACTTTTATTCGAATACTGGGCGGTTAGAAATTTATTCGTCTGGTGATTTGAAGTTGAACAACCATTGGAGTAAGTGCAGAAGTGTTTTTACTCTCTATAAGCCAATTATGGTTCAGATCACTACGCTTGAAGGGACCAAAATTAATATTTGGCGTGATGCATGTATTGAGAAAGACTATCGTCATTTTCTCGTGATGTTACGATCTATCATCGCAAAGAAAGGGGAGTGATGACCATTACTCCCCTTTGCTTCGCAGTTAATATTAAGATTCTTCTCCAGGGACTAATATCGTTGGCCCTGAACCTTCAATAAGCTCAGGGTAGTCGAGCGTATAATGCAGTCCGCGGCTCTCCTTACGCTTCATTGCACAGCGTACCATTAACTCTGCTACTTGGAGCAGGTTACGCATTTCTAATAGGTTATTAGATACCCTGAAATTGCTATAATAATCATGTGTTTCTTGCTGAAGCATTTGAATTCGTCTCATCGCGCGCTCCAAACGCTTATCGGTACGGACAATACCCATATAATCCCACATAAACAGTCTTAACTCGTGCCAGTTATGTTGAATGACTACCTCTTCATCCGAATTATTTACCTGGCTTTCATCCCAAGCCGGTACTTTTGGAGGTAGTTCGGCATCATCAAGCTTTGTCAGTATATCCTTTGCAGCAGACCACGCATAAACCACACACTCTAAAAGGGAGTTGGATGCCATACGGTTCGCACCATGTAATCCCGTGTAACTCACTTCTCCAATCGCGTATAGGTGGTTTAGATCGCTTTGGCCTTGTTGATTCACCATTACACCACCACAGGTATAGTGTGCTGCCGGTACAATAGGAATAGGTTCCTTAGTCATATCAATGCCAAGGTCCTGAAGGCGCATATGAATGGTTGGGAAGTGTTTTTCAATAAATTCATCGGGTTTGTGACTAATATCTAGATACATACAATCCGCCCCCAATCGTTTCATTTCGAAATCTATCGCTCTCGCCACTACATCACGAGGAGCGAGTTCTTCTCTTTTATCAAAGTCAGGCATAAATCGAGAGCCATCAGGGCGAAGCAAGTACGCCCCTTCACCTCTTAGAGCCTCGGTAAGTAAAAAATTACGCGCTTCAGGATGAAATAGACAAGTAGGGTGGAATTGGTTGAACTCCATATTCGCAACTCGACACCCTGCGCGCCATGCCATTGCAATACCATCACCAGACGATACATCAGGATTTGAGGTGTACTGATAAACCTTCGACGCCCCACCAGTTGCTAAAACAACAAATTTGGCTCGAATAGTTTCAACGTGTTCATCGTTACGGTTCCATATGTAAGCCCCGATAATTTTTTTCTTGTCGCCGCCAACTTTATCTTCAGTGATGAGATCAAGTGCGTTGTATCTTTCAAAAATAGAAATATTGGGGTGGTTATGCGCATTATCTTGTAATGAGGTTTGCATCGCCATTCCGGTTGCATCAGCCGCATGTAAGATGCGACGATGGCTGTGGCCACCTTCTCGTGTTAAGTGGTAGCGTGGCTTTTCTTCGGAATAGTCGTCCTCTCTATCGAATGGCACACCGCCATCGATAAGCCATTGAACGCATTTTTTGCCATTTTTGGCAATAAATTCCACGGTTTCTTTTTCACAAAGATCGGCTCCTGCTATGAGCGTATCTTCTACGTGAGACTCAATACTATCGGATTCATCAAATACAGCAGCAATCCCTCCCTGCGCGTAAAAAGTCGACCCTTCACTTCTAGGCCCCTTACTTAATACAACGACTTTTGCATTTTTAGCAATACGTAGCGCTAGAGTCAGGCCAGCCGCTCCGCTACCAATAACTAATACGTCACATTGATGATCTCGATTTGTGTCCATAAATCTTTTTTCCCGTTTAGAGCACGAAACTACGCAGTCTTATAATACTTGAGTTACGCCAATGATTATGTGGCCAAAAGGCTTTGCCTTCAAATTTCTTTCACAATAAGGACAGAAGAACGGTTGCAATTCGGTAATATCGCCCTCACTATCCCAATTAAAGAAGCTGGTAAAGTTGGAATGCTGGGCGTTTAAAAGCGCGAATTTGAACAACGGATAATCAGTTAGTTTGTGTTTACACAGTACACTGTTCAATAATTTGATAAATTATTCAATAATCATTGAACTTCTTTCATTTACTAGAGTCACAATAGTGCTCATGTAAACTGTGGTGTCAACACTACATTATTGAATAATAAAAGTTCATATCTGAGAAGATAAGGCCGTTAACATAGGAGTATATGCTCGAATGAACGAGCAGTTGACCGATCAAGTACTCATTGAGCGAGTTCAGAATGGAGATAAGCAAGCATTTAATCTTTTGGTCATTAAGTACCAAAATAAAGTGTGTAATCTAATCTCTAGGTATGTTGGTAATTCAGGTGATGTCCAAGATGTCGCGCAAGAGGCTTTTATAAAAGCTTATCGCGCTATCCCAAACTTTAGAGGGGAAAGTGCGTTTTATACTTGGCTCTACAGAATTGCTGTCAATACCGCGAAGAACCACATAGTTGCGCAAGGAAGAAGACCTCCTGCAAGCGATGTTGATGCTGATGAAGCTGAATATTACGAAACGGGCAGTGCGCTAAAAGAAATATCGAACCCTGAGAACTTAGCGTTGTCCAATGAATTGAAACGCGTAGTTTTTGGTGCGATAGAAGCATTGCCTGAAGATTTAAAAACAGCGATGACATTACGAGAGCTGGATGGCTTGAGTTATGAAGATATTGCTGCAGTAATGGATTGTCCTGTAGGGACAGTTCGTTCGCGTATTTTCCGTGCAAGAGAAGCGGTTGAAAAGAAAATTGAACCGCTTTTGAGACGTTAATGTTTTTTCTGGTTAGCTCCAGAATACTGATATGGTGAATTAAATGGCTGACAAAGAACTACTTTCAGCACTTATGGACGGAGAAACTGTGGATGAAGCTCTGATTGCAGAGCTCGAACAGGACGTTGAAAGTCAGGACACTTGGAAAAACTATCATCTTATTGGTGATGTTATGAGAGGTGAAGCTCCTGAAACAGCAAATTGGAATATTGCTGGAAGTGTAGCAGCAGCGCTCGATGCAGAACCTGGACATCAACCAGTGGTTACCCCATTAATTGAGTCTCAACCTACTCCAGCACAAGCTCGACGACGTTTACCCGCATGGTTAACACAAATTGGCCAGGTTGGTGTAGCCGCATGTGTTTCTCTTATGGTAATAGTCGGAGTGCAGCAGTATGGTGGTTCTGAATCAACCAATATTGCATCTAAGCAATTACCTGTTTTGCAAACTATTCCTTTTGCCGGTAGCGTAGAGCCCGTAAGCCTGACTAGAGACTCAGTGTCTACAAAACAGAATAATGAGGCTCAACAACTGACGCAGCAACGCAAGCGTATAAATGCGATGCTACAAGATTATGAACTTCAACTTCGCCTATCATCTGAGCAATCAGGTGTTAACGGGTTGGAAGTAGAATCGGTAACTGAATGAAAAAATTTCTGATCAGTGCTTTGACACTGTTCAGTTTGATATCAACACAAGCCTCAGCTGAAGAAATATCAGCTGAGGCTTTGCTGCATCAAATGAACCAAGCAAGCAAGCACTTAAATTATGAACTCTCCTACATTCTGATTAAAAAAAACAGTATTGAACCTCTTCGGTATATGCATGCTAATGACAATGATATGGTCTACGCGCATCTTGTTTATTTAAGCGGACCTGTTAGAGAAGTTATTCGTCGCGGTCAAGAAATTAGCTATATAGAACCGGGTGTAGAGCCTTTTTCTATTGAGTCAGGAAACATGGTTGCGCCCCTCATTCCTATGCTTGATAGTGATATTGGAAAACTGAGTGAGTATTACGACTTTGTACTGATGGGGCGGGCTAGAGAAGCCAATTCGGCTTCACAAGTTGTCCGAGTTGTACCTAAAGACGGTCAGCGATATTCTTATGTAATGTGGATAGATGAGAAATCAAAATTACCTCTTCGAGCCGACCTCGTTGACAGAGATGGTGAAGTATTAGAGCAATATAGAACGATCTCTTACACGGTGAGTGATCGTATTGCCGCAGCATTAGTTAAGTTAGAGGACGTTAAGCTACCAAATGTTATCTCTTTGCCTAAGCAAGAAACGACTGAGTCATTTTGGAAGGTAAAATGGATACCATCAGGGTTCGAAGCACACAATTTAAATCGTTATAAAATGGTTACGACACAAAAAGTGGTAGAGAGCCAAATGTATAGCGATGGATTGTTCAGTTTTTCAGTTTACGTTTCTGAAGCGGATGACCTGTCACTAAAAAACAAACTAATTAGGCAAGGGAGAAGAACACTTCAGAGCTTCGTTAGAGGAAACAAAGAGGTGACTGTTGTGGGTGATATTCCACCCGCGACTGCAGTTAAAATAGCCAAATCAGTGAACTTTAGTGCTCCTGAAGAATTAGAACCGTCTTTGAAGTCAACAGAAGAGGTTTCTACTCAATGATGACAGCACTGGCAACCGTTGTTTCTGTGAAAGAGACAAAACAAGGATACCAAATTGGCTTATCCTGTGAACAGCAGACTAGCTGTAGCCATTGCTCTTCACAAAAAAATTGCGGTACTGGTATTGTCTCTAAAGCGATTGGTAATAAGAGCCATGCATGGACATTGATGACTCAAGAAAATGTAAAGGCAGGGCAGATGATAGAGATTGGTCTGCCTGAAAAAAACCTGCTTCAATTTGCTTCTCTTGTTTATCTTCTCCCCCTCGCGGCATTGATGTTAGGGGCGCTATTTGGACAACTGGTTATTAGCCCATTGTTCGGTGTTGGGGAAGTCGGTGGCGGGGAAGGATGGACGATATTATGTTCCCTTCTTTTTATGGGTGGAGGAGTCTGGCTTGCTCGACATTTTTCAACTAAACTTCAATCGAAATCAGAACAAATTGTTACTTTACTAAGAGTGTTTGGTAACAAAATTGATATTGCTGAGCGAGTGTCCTGACGTTAGTTAAAGGTAACAAATAACATCAAATTAACGTTTGACTGTAAATGAAGATAGCGGCAAAGCCTGAAATTGGGTAGAATCGCGCAACTTGATCGAAATACCATCATTGATGCGTATTTTTTCCATTCAATTTTTGCAACGAGTTAAGTCACACCAACCTATGAAGCACATTCGCAATTTTTCTATTATCGCCCATATCGACCACGGTAAGTCGACACTTTCAGACCGCTTGATCCAAATTTGCGGAGGCTTAAGTGAACGTGAAATGGACACTCAAGTCCTTGATTCTATGGATATAGAACGCGAGCGCGGTATCACAATCAAAGCTCAGAGTGTTACGTTAGACTATAAAGCTCAAGATGGTGAAACATATCAACTGAACTTTATTGATACTCCAGGTCATGTGGATTTTTCTTATGAAGTCTCTCGCTCTTTAGCTGCATGTGAAGGTGCACTTCTTGTTGTTGATGCAGGCCAAGGTGTTGAAGCTCAAACTGTAGCGAATTGCTATACAGCGATTGAAATGGATCTAGAAGTCGTTCCAATCCTAAATAAAATTGATTTACCTGCGGCTGATCCCGAACGTGTCTCTGAAGAGATCGAAGAAATCGTAGGTATTGAAGCATTAGAAGCAACATGTTGCTCGGCTAAAACAGGGCTAGGTGTTGATGCGGTACTTGAAAACATCGTTCGCTCAATTCCAGCGCCAAAAGGCGATACAAAAGCCCCACTGCAAGCATTGATTATTGATTCTTGGTTTGACAACTATCTTGGCGTCGTTTCTCTGGTACGTATTAAAAATGGCGTATTGAAGAAAAATGACAAAATTAGAGTGATGAGTACAGGGCAAGATTGGGGTGTGGATCGAATTGGTATCTTTACACCTAAGCGCCTCGATACTGATCAGCTTAGTACTGGCGAAGTAGGTTGGGTTGTTTGTGGTATCAAAGACATATTGGGTGCACCCGTTGGTGATACATTAACGCATGCTAAGCACGGAAGTGTAGAAGCACTACCGGGTTTCCAAAAGGTTAAACCTCAGGTATATGCAGGCTTATTCCCCGTTTCGTCAGACGATTATGAAAACTTTCGTGATGCGCTCGGTAAACTTAGCCTTAATGATGCTTCACTTTTCTATGAGCCTGAAAGTTCAGCCGCTCTAGGGTTTGGTTTTCGATGTGGTTTCTTAGGCATGTTGCACATGGAGATCATTCAAGAGCGTCTAGAGCGCGAATATGATCTCGACCTAATTACTACTGCTCCGACAGTGGTCTATGAAGTTAAGAAAAATAATGGTGATGTACTTTATGTTGATAGCCCTGCGAAACTCCCTGCAGTTAATGACCTAGAGGAAATTCGCGAACCAATCGCACGTTGTAATATTCTTGTGCCTTCAGAATATCTAGGTAATGTTATTACGCTATGTGTCGAGAAGCGTGGTACGCAAGTAGATATGGTTTATCACGGTACCCAAGTCGCAATTACTTATGATGTCCCAATGGCGGAAGTGGTTTTAGATTTCTTTGATCGATTGAAATCAACTTCTCGTGGATACGCATCGCTTGATTACAATTTCCATCATTTTACTGAATCCGATATGGTACGCGTAGACGTACTTATCAACGGAGATAAAGTGGATGCACTTGCGATTATCACTCACAAAGATATCGCTCAGTCTCGTGGGCGTTTGCTTGTCGAGAAAATGAAAGAGTTTATTCCTCGTCAAATGTTTGATATTGCAATTCAAGCTGCAATTGGTAGTCATATCATTGCTCGTTCAACGGTTAAGCAGTTACGTAAAAACGTCATTGCAAAATGTTACGGCGGTGATATTAGCCGTAAGAAAAAATTGTTGAAAAAACAGAAAGAAGGTAAGAAACGTATGAAGCGGATAGGTAATGTTGAATTACCACAAGAAGCTTTCCTTGCGATTCTTCACGTCGGCAAAGATTAATAATACAATCTAGACCAAATTTTAATAAAGAAAGGGTATTTCAATGCCCTTTCTTCTTTTTAGAAATAAAGGGAAATCGATGGCTAATACATTCTCACTCATATTGGTAATAGTAACGCTCGTTACCGGAGTTGTTTGGCTCCTAGAAAGATTAGTATGGGGAAAAAAACGCCAGCTAAAGGTTGCTGAAGTACAAGCGCAAACAAATGGCTTAACAGAAGACATTACGCGTAAACTTTCGACGCAACCATGGTGGATTGAAAATAGCGTATCAATTTTTCCGGTTATTGCTTTTGTATTAATACTGCGTTCGTTTATTTATGAACCATTTCAAATTCCATCCGGATCAATGATGCCAACATTGTTGGTGGGTGATTTTATCTTGGTGGAAAAGTACGCTTATGGGATCAAAGATCCTGTGTTTCGCTCTCAATTAGTTGAAACAGGCAAACCAGAACGTGGTGATGTTGTTGTCTTCAAATATCCACCACAACCTAGTATCGACTATATAAAACGTGTGGTTGGTATGCCTGGCGATACCGTACGTTATAACAAGAAAAAAGAAGTTTGTATTCAGCCACAAGGTGAGCAAACGTGTAAGCAAGTTGACTTATCTAACGTAGTAGAAAGTGAATTTCAGCAACAAGGTATTCCTCTTATTCAGCTTGATGAAAAGCTAGGAGAAGCGGATCATCAAATTTTAATTAACCCGCTTCGCCAAGATAATGTTGGTGCGTATCAACCACGTGGTGGTGTAAGCGAGTGGGTTGTACCAAAAGATCAGTACTTTGTTATGGGAGATAACCGTGACAATAGTGCAGATAGTCGTTACTGGGGCTTTGTACCAGAAGCGAACTTAGTTGGCAAAGCAGTCGGTATTTGGATTAGCTTTGAGTTTGAACGTGGTGCAAGCAGTGCATTGCCTTCATGGATTCCTACCGGTGTACGTTTTAATCGCATCGGTGGCATAGATTAATATTAATAGAGAGAGCATGGTTACTACTCCTATCTCCAAATTAGAGAAAAAGATCGGCTATAAGTTTAATGACGCTGATCTTTTTCATTTGGCGCTTACTCATCGTAGCGCCAATGGAAAACATAACGAACGTCTTGAGTTTCTGGGCGATTCAATTTTAAGTTTTGTCATTGCAGACGATCTTTATCACCGTTTCCCTAAGATTGATGAAGGGGACATGAGCCGCATGCGTGCAACTCTAGTGCGTGGAAAAACGCTAGCGGAACTAGGACGTGAGTTCGTTCTAGGAGATTACTTAAAATTAGGTCCAGGTGAGCTAAAAAGTGGTGGTTTTCGTCGTGACTCAATTCTTGCGGACGCTGTGGAAGCTATCATTGGTGCCGTTTATCTTGATAGCGATGTTGAGGGAGTACGAAAAATTATTCTCTCTTGGTACCAATCTCGTTTAGAGTCGATTGAGCCGGGTGTATCACAAAAAGATCCAAAGACTCGCTTGCAAGAGTGCTTGCAAGGACGTAAAAAACCGTTGCCAATCTACACAGTGACTAATATTAAAGGTGAAGCCCATAACCAAGAGTTTACGGTTTCATGTATTTTAGCGGGTGTGGATAAACCTGTTATTGGAATTGGAACCAGTCGCCGCAAGGCAGAACAAGCGGCTGCAGAATTAGCACTGGAGAAAGTAACCAATGGCTGAAGATAACAATGAAATCGATTTGGATGCATATTTTGCTAATAATAGTGAGAAAAGCGTCTCTACAGAGGATCAACATTGCGGGTTTATTGCGATTGTTGGTCGTCCGAATGTAGGAAAGTCGACTCTACTCAATCATATCCTTGGGCAGAAAATTTCGATCACATCGCGAAAGCCACAAACTACTCGCCATAGAATTATGGGTGTAGAGACAGATGGTGACTTCCAGGCTATCTATATTGATACCCCTGGTTTACATATTGAGGAAAAGCGCGCGATTAACCGATTAATGAATCGTGCAGCAAATAGTTCATTAAGCGATGTTAACTTGGTTCTGTTTTTAGTGGATGGCACACACTGGACTAACGACGATGAGATGGTGTTGAACAAGCTGAAGAAAGCTAACTTCCCAGTTGTTCTTTGCATGAATAAGGTAGATAACGTCAAGGATCGTAACGAAGTTATGCTCCATATGCAGGCGTTATCGACCAAGATGGATTTCGTTGATGTCGTGCCTATTTCAGCTAAAAATGGTAAGAATACAGATGTACTGCGTAAGCATGTTCGTGAACACTTACCTCTAGCCGTACACCACTTTCCAGAAGAGTATGTCACCGATCGTTCTCAGCGTTTCATGGCATCAGAAATCGTGCGTGAAAAACTCATGCGTTTTACTGGTGATGAATTACCATATTCCATTACCGTTGAGATAGAGAGATTTGATTACAACCCTGACACGGATGGGTTTCACATCAATGCCTTGATTTTTGTTGAACGCAGCGGCCAGAAAAAAATGGTCATCGGCAAAGGTGGCGATAAGATAAAGACGATTGGACGTGAGGCTCGTCTAGATATGGAAGAGCTGTTTGGTCGCAAGGTTTATCTCGAAACATGGGTTAAAGTGAAATCTGGTTGGGCCGATGACGAAAGAGCACTTCGTTCATTGGGTTACATGGACGATTTATAAATTCTCCCTTGAAAGGCAGCAGCACTCTCAGGTGCTGTTGTTTTGCTTCAGAAATCAACTGGCTGCATGGTGTAGCACATTTAAGGAACATGTATTTAGCTTCTTAGGGATGTACTATGATAGAAAACCTGCAGAGATGTTTTGTTCTTCATCGGCGTTCCTACAGTGAATCCAGCTTAATTCTTGATGTATTCAGCGAAGAATATGGACGGGTTAGCATCATGGCTAAAGGAGCCAGAGGAAAACGTTCCAATTTAAAAGGTGCATTACAACCCTTTACCCCTTTACTCATGAAGTGGTCTGGAAAAGGCAGTATGAAAACACTTCGCCAAGCTGAACCAATTAGTTTGGGGCTGCCAATCCACGGTATTAATTTATATTCTGCACTGTATGTGAATGAATTGCTCGATCGAGTAATAGAAAACGAGACACCTTACCCCGCATTATTTCACGACTATCTGCATGCCCTTACTGAACTTGCACAAACTGAAAATCCCGAACCCGCGCTTAGACGTTTTGAATTAGCATTGTTGTCCTCTTTAGGTTATGGCGTCGATTTTATGCATTGCGCTGGGACAGGAGAACCCGTTGACCCTGAAATGACCTATCGATTTAGAGAACAAAAAGGCTTTATTGCGAGCGTTCGCAACGATAACCTTACTTTCTTTGGTAATGAGCTTATTGCTATTTCAGAAAGACGATTTTTAACTAAAGAGCAGCTAAAAGCGGCAAAACGCTTTACACGTATAGCCTTAAAGCCTTATCTTGGCGGTAAACCATTAAAAAGTCGGGAACTATTTGCTGTCAGAACAGCCGTTCCCAAAAACACGGAGTAATGAGAAATGAGCTCTATTCTTTTAGGGGTCAATATCGACCATATTGCCACTTTACGTAATGCACGAGGAACAAAATATCCCGATCCAGTACACGCAGCTGAGATAGCTGAAAGAGCGGGTGCGGATGGTATCACGGTTCATTTACGTGAAGATCGCCGTCATATTTTAGATCGAGATGTGCGAATTCTTCGTGAAACCATTCAAACTCGTATGAACTTAGAAATGGCGGTCACCGATGAGATGGTCGACATAGCGATCGAGACCAAACCTGAATTTGTCTGTCTTGTCCCTGAAAAACGTGAAGAACTCACCACTGAAGGTGGCTTGGACGTTAAAGGCCAATTAGATAAGATTAAAGCGGCAACCAAGAAACTCACTGAAGCTGGTATTAAAGTATCGTTATTTATTGATGCTGACCGAGAGCAAATTGATGCAGCCAAAGCTTGTAAGGCACCATTTATAGAGCTTCATACAGGTCATTATGCGGACGCAAAAACAGAACAAGATCAACAAGACGAACTCAAAAAAATTGCCGCGGCTGCAAGCTATGCAGATGACCAAGGTATAACAGTAAATGCAGGTCATGGGTTGACGTATCACAACGTTGGCGCTATTGCAGCGCTTCCTGAGCTCTATGAGCTTAATATAGGGCACTCTATCATGGGACGCGCTGTGTTTGACGGCCTAGACAAAGCGGTTGCAGATATGAGAACGGCAATGATACAAGCTAGACGATAGATCGATGGCTATTGTTGGGCTAGGAACTGATATTGCGGAAATTGAGCGATTAGAAAAAGCGTTATCAAGAAATGGTGATGCTTTTGCCAAAAGAATTCTAGCTGAATCTGAATATCGAATCTATCTGACTCTTAAGCAGCAAGGCCGTTTTTTGGCTAAGCGCTTTGCTGCAAAAGAAGCCGCGTCTAAAGCTTTGGGGACGGGGATTGCCCATGGCGTTACCTTCCATGACTTCGTCATTAGTAATGATGAAAATGGCAAACCGATTCTAATGTTAGAAAATAGAGCCAAAGATATTGCCGATAAGCGGAGTGTTACGCACGTACACTTGTCTATTTCTGATGAACGACATTACGCTGTCGCGACGGTAGTGATGGAATCTTAGTCACCATAAAAGCTGTATCTATTATTAAGATACAGCTTTTATTTTAAGGACAGATTTTATTTGAGATAAAGCTTCGCTGTCGTGAGAACCTTGTCCATTTCGTCTTGTAGTTCAAATAGCTCTGGTTCGATATCTTCTATACTTCTTCCCGAGCGAAGTGATTTTTCAATCTCAGCACACACCGCTTTTAATTTTGGAACACCGCTGTATGAACAACTGCCATGAAGTTTGTGGATGTAGTGTAAGAGTTCATCTGTTGGATAATCATCCTCTTCCAATACCTGTTCGACTACCACTGAAACCTCAGCAATAAAGTCTATTAGCATTTGTAGCATTTCTTTGGCAAGTTCCACTTTATTGGCTGCCTGTTTTAGCGCGGTTTGCCAATCAACAATCACATCTGTTTTAGGTTTGTCGGTCTGACTCTCTATTATCACTTCAGAGGGCAGTTCCAGTTTCTCAACTGATTCCTGAGCGTTTGGGTTCCAGTGAACTAATACCTGCTGAAGGATATGTTCCTCTATCGGTTTGGTTAGATAATCATCCATGCCAGCGTTGAGTAAACGATCTCTTTCGCCGCTCATAGCGTGTGCTGTCACAGCAATGACGGGGGTATCGCTGTTTAGCTCTATTTCTCTTATCTTCCTACTCGCCGTCACTCCATCCATATGAGGCATCTGAATATCCATAAGCACAATATCAAATTTCTGCTTTGTCGCTTCGTCTATCGCCTTTTTGCCGCTAGAACAAGAGACCACATATTCAACACGTTCCGAAAGCAATGCTGTAATCAATTTTAGATTGGCAGGATTGTCATCTACTGCCATCACTTTGAGGTCCATTTTTTCGTAGTCGTCTATTCCAACGACTTCAGGTTCAGCTAGCACCACACTTGTTTGCTGTTGATGCTTCGCAAGTGAACCTAATAGTTTTCTGCGTGAAAGTGGTTTGGTCATACATTGGATGTGAAAGGTTTCAGATATTTTTTCTGCTAACGCAAGTTCTGTGCTTGGAATTGCGATGATAACTTGATCCGCATAGGTTTGAGTTTTTTCTATCCATTCGCTGACCTCTTTAAAGCTATTCTCTTTTTTAGGAGAAAGGCTGATTAATGCACAATCTTGTCTATCGAAATCATTTGGCACGCTGGTTTGGTAGGTAACCAGTAAGCCTTCTTGGCCAAGTTGTTGCTGAACGATCGAGGCGGCCTGCATATTTGGTTCAATAAGAAGAACGCGCCTATTTTGCAAATATTGGCTTTCAACTTGATGAAGTTGCGGAAGATCGGTCGTTGCGAGACGTAGAGTAAACCAGAATGTAGACCCTTGGTGTAATCGGCTTGTTAGGCTTATCTCTCCTCCCATTTGACCAACTAATTTCTGAGTGATGACCAAACCTAAACCTGTCCCTCCATAACGTCTCGAAATACTTGCGTCTGCTTGGCTAAATGCTTGGAATAGTTGAGATTGCTGCCTTTCAGATATGCCTATACCTGTATCTCGAACCATAAATTGCAACTCAACACTGTCGTCTTTCTTTGCTCGTAACTCGACGCTAATATCAATGTTACCTCGTTCAGTGAATTTAATGGAGTTGCCCATTAAATTTGTCAAGACCTGTTGAATTCGTAACGGATCACCAATGAGCCCAGCAGGGATTTTAGGGTCGACCTTGAGGGTGATTTCCAACCCCTTTTCATGAGCAGTAGTCGCCTGTAAGCTAACCACTTCTTCTAGACTTTCTTGGAATTCAAACGGGATATTTTCGAGCAATAGCTTGCCAGCTTCAAGTTTCGAGAAGTCTAAGATGTCATTGATAATATGTAATAAGTTGTTGGCGGAACGTTCAATCGTTTGTAGGTAATCAGTCTGACTTGAGGATAAATTAGTCTTGAGCATTTGGCGAGTAAAACCAATTACGCCATTAAGGGGTGTTCTTAATTCATGAGACATATTAGCTAAAAATTCAGATTTAACGCGAGCGGCTTCCTGAGCCCGTTTTTTTGCGATATCTAATTCAACATTCTGAATCTCAAGTTGTTCTAATGTTTCTCTAAGATCGGATGTTGCTTGGTCAATACTATGCTGCATTTCTACATGGTATTCAGACAAAGACATTGCCATGGCATTGATACCATTTTTAAGCGAATCAAGTTCACCATGCATGGTGCCTTCAATTCGTGAATCTAGATGACCACGACGGATTCGGTCGACGGTCTCTTGCATGTTGGTGATGGGTTGTGTTACATCGTGCATTAACCGATACGCGAATACAGCAGAAAGACCAAGACCTAGAACTAATACGACGAGCGCGGCAAAGATTTCCTGATATTGTTGTAATCTAAGCGTCGATAAATCGAGCTCCATGGAAATGTAGCCAAGGGGTTGATTGAGATCAGTCGCGGTCTCACTCTGCAGAAAAAACTTTCCTTCGGCAATAATGGGTGCTCTTAGTATCAAACGAGAGTCAACCAGTTCGATATTGGTCAACAGAGGTATTGGTTTATCTCGGGGAAATGTTAGCGCTTCAAAGTTTGGATGAAAATTAGACGTTACAAATAGCTGATGGTTAGCATCAAAAACGGCAATGCTCCGAACGATAGCCGAATTTTTTCTGTGCGCGTAACTAATAATGCGCCGAACCGCTTCATGGCTTTGTTCCGTCATTCCATATTCGCTTGCAATCGCGAGAGGTTCTAGAATACTAGTTCCTGAAGAGATCAGCTGAGTTTCCAAATCGTTATAACGATTTGAAGTAAAAAATGTACTCAATAACAAGCCAACAATTAACGTTGGCGCTAGAGTTAGAGTGATTACGCGGGCTCGTAGGCCATATCTGGTCATTATTATCTGATTACTTATTCGCTAATTACAATGCGGTCTGGATATGGGAAAATATATCAATAGCTTAAACAAAGCACATCAATTCGACAATCTTCCCAAGTAAGAATAGTGATACTAGGACAAAAGAGACTTAACATGGCGCGTTTTTATCAACCTAAAAAGAAAACTTCATTAGATCCAAAGCATCAGCCGGTTCGTGTTGAAAGGCTCGACCATCAAGGTGCTGGTATAGCATTTTTAAACAAAAAAACGGTTTTTATCGATGGTGTATTGCCTGAAGAAGAAGTGTTGATTCAACTCACTGAGAGCAAGAGTAAATTTTCTCGTGCAAAGTTGATCAAAGTACTTAAACCAAGCCCTGAACGTATGGAAGCATTTTGTCCTGTTTATGAAGAGTGTGGAGGTTGCAATATGCAACACCTAAACCATTCTGCACAGGTAGAATATAAACAGAGTTCTCTTCGTCAGCTGATAAAAAAGTTCTCTGGTGAAGAACTCGAATTGGCAGCGCCAATTCTTGGCGAAGATCAAGGCTACCGACGTCGTGCGCGCATAAGCCTGTATTTCAATACCAAAGGTGGGCAAAGAGGGAACGGTTCAAAACTTGAGTTTGGTTTTCGCAAAAAACAGAGCAAACAAATTGTTCAGGTATTCGATTGTGCAGCCCTAGAACCCAAGCTAAATGAATTACTGCCTGAACTGTATAGTTTGCTCACTAGCTTCAAAAAACAGACAGAGTTAGGCCATTTAGAGCTGGCGTTGGGTGATGATCAACCGGTACTTATGTTGAGAGTGATGAAACCGTTACCCGATGTAGATTTGTTATCGTTACGTGAGTTCTCAAAAAGAAAAGCGTTAACGCTTTATGTTTTATCAGATCAAGACACATTACAGCGATTAGAAGGCGAAAAGCCAGCATACAGTGAAGGTGGATTTGTCATTCCATTTTTGCCGACGAACTTTATTCAGATTAACCGAAAGGTGAATCAACAGATGGTGAGCCAGGCGATAGAGTGGCTAGATATTACCAGCGAAGACAGAGTGCTAGATCTATTTTGTGGCCTTGGAAACTTTAGCCTCCCAATGGCAATTAAAGCAAAAGCGGTTGTCGGCGTTGAAGGTATACAAGAAATGGTCGACCAAGCCAAAGCGAATGCAAAGAAAAACGAGATTAATAATGTCGAGTTTTTTCAAACCAATCTTGAACAAGATATATCAAATAATGAGTGGGCTAAATCTAAGTTTGATAAAGTGTTGCTAGACCCAGCTAGAGCAGGGGCAAGCGGTGTTGTAGATCAACTTTTTGAGCTTGGAGTTAAGAGCGTAGTGTACGTTTCTTGTAATCCTGCTACGCTTGCCAGAGATTGTCAGAGTTTACTTGACCAAGGCTTTAAATTGACCCGACTAGGCATGTTAGATATGTTTCCACATACTAGTCATTTAGAGTCGATGGCTCTGTTTCAAAGAAATAGTAAATACCAAATAAATAAGACGACAGACGACGTGTCAGTCTTCAAATAGAAAAAGCTAGGAATCAAAATGGTTGCGGTACGTAGTGCGCACTTAAACAAAGATGAAGAGTTTGAGTTAGAGACATGGGTTTCTAGCTTAGGGCAGGATAATAAAACCAGTAAAAAGCTTCTGGAAGTCTATAGGCAGTGTGAGGCTCACCTTGAGGGTAAGGAGCAAGCATCGTTATTGCTTTGGCGAGGTCGAGAGATGATCGAAATATTGATCACACTTTCTATGGATAGAGCAACCTTGATTGCGGCTCAGTTATTTCCTGTTGTTTCTAGCGGTTTCTTTGAAAGAGAGGCGCTGGAAGAAGTCTATGGCAAAGAGATTATCAAGCTTATTGATGGTGTTGAAGAGATGGCCGCCATCGGTCAACTCAACGTCACCAGAGCGGATTCAGCTGCGTCTGGTCAAGTGGATAACGTCCGTCGTATGTTACTCGCTATGGTCGACGATTTTCGCTGTGTGGTTATCAAGCTTGCTGAGCGTATCTGCAATCTTCGTGAAGTCAAAGATAAGCCTATTGAAGTGCGCCAAACCGCAGCAAAAGAGTGTGCCAATATCTATGCCCCTCTGGCCAATCGACTCGGTATCGGTCAGTTAAAATGGGAAATAGAAGACTACGCGTTCCGTTATCAGCAATCAGATATCTATAAGCAGATAGCCAAACAAATTTCTGAGCGTCGAATTGTACGCGAGTATTACATCGATGATTTTGTGACAGACTTGATGTCTGAAATGAAAGCAACGAATATCAATGCTGAGGTGAGTGGTCGTCCCAAACATATTTACAGCATCTGGCGGAAGATGCAGAAAAAAAATCTCGCATTTGATGAGTTATTTGATGTTCGTGCGGTAAGGATTATTGCCGATGAACTTCAAGATTGTTATGCCGCACTAGGTATTGTTCACACCAAATACAAACACCTCCCTAGCGAATTTGATGATTATGTTGCCAATCCAAAACCAAACGGATATCAGTCTATCCATACCGTTATCCTTGGTCCAGAAGGCAAAACAATTGAGATTCAGATCAGAACGAAACAGATGCACGAGGATTCTGAACTAGGTGTCGCGGCGCACTGGAAATATAAAGAAGGCGCATCGACTGGACGCAGTGGCTATGATGAGAAAATCACGTGGTTGCGTAAGTTGCTCGACTGGCAAGAAGAGATGTCTGACTCTGGTGAAATGTTGGATGAACTTCGTAGCCAAGTATTTGATGATCGTGTTTATGCCTTTACTCCAAAAGGTGATGTCGTCGATTTACCAATGGGAGCGACACCACTTGATTTTGCCTATCATATTCACTCTGAGGTAGGGCATCGATGTATCGGCACAAAAGTGGCCGGAAGAATTGTACCGTTTACCCATAAGCTGGAGATGGGTGATCAAGTGGAGATCATTACTCAAAAAGAGCCGAACCCATCGAGAGATTGGTTGAATAGTTCACTTGGGTTTGTTCACTCAAGCAGAGCGAGAGCGAAGATTAACGCCTGGTTTAGGAAAGAGAGTCGTGAGCAGAATGTAGAAGCGGGTCGGGAAATCCTAGAGACAGAATTAGCAAAAATTGGCGCAACAGTGAAGGATGCTAATGATTACGCACTTCGACGGTTCAATGTAAATACACCGGATGAGCTTTATGCTGGCATTGGTAGTGGTGACTTGAGAATAAATCAGGTTATTAACCATATAAATGCCCTCGTAAATAAGCCGACGGCAGAAGAAGAAGATAAACAAGCGCTAGAGAAACTACAAGAATCAGAATCTAAATCGTCAAGCCAAAGCCACTCCCATAAAGACGCCATCGTGGTTGAAGGGGTCGACAACCTTATGTCTCATCTCGCGCGCTGTTGTCAGCCAATACCTGGAGACGTTATCGCAGGTTATATTACGCAAGGACGAGGCATTTCTGTTCATAGAAGTGACTGTGAGCAACTGGCAGAGTTAAGGTTACATGCACCTGAACGTATTATTGATACGGTTTGGGGAGCGAGCTTTGCGGGTAACTTTATACTTACGTTAAGGATAGAAGCATTAGAGCGAAGCGGCTTACTTAAAGACATAACCACGCTACTGGCAAACGAAAAGTTAAAGATTTCTAGTATGAAAAGCCGCAGCGATTATAAGCGTCAAATGTCGATAATGGATTTCAACATAGAGGTTAGAAATGTTGAAATACTTAGCCGAATTGTTTCAAGGATTGAGCAGATTAAAGATGTCATTTCAGTCAGAAGATTAAACTAGAGTCTCTCAGACACTCTATTCAATTATTATAAAAGGTTAAAAATGACAGCTAATCCTATTGATGAACTGATTTTGATTATGTCCCAACTCAGAGACCCAGAGCACGGCTGTCCTTGGGATCTGAAACAGAATTTTGAATCCATCGTGCCTCATACTATTGAAGAGACATTTGAGGTAGTGGATGCGATACATAATAAAGATTGGGACAATCTCAAGGAAGAGTTAGGTGACCTTCTTTTTCAGGTCATTTTTTATAGTCAATTGGCGAAAGAACAACAGCTTTTTGATTTTAATGACGTTGTAGAAACGGTCAACGAAAAGCTTATTCGTCGTCATCCACATGTATTTTCTCAAGCTAAATTTGAGAGCGTTGACGAAATAAATACGCACTGGGAAGAAGAAAAGGCGAGAGAGAAGGCCAAGTTAGGCAAAACAGAGGAGAGCATTCTCGATTCTGTACCATCGTCACTTCCTGCGCTTTCAAAGGCGAATAAAATTCAAAAACGCTGCGCTAAACATGGATTTGATTGGGATACGCTTGGTCCTGTGGTAGATAAAGTAAAAGAAGAACTCGATGAAGTTCTGGAAGAAGTGCTTCAGGTAACGCCTAATGAAGATGCTGTAGAGGAAGAGCTGGGTGATCTTCTTTTTGCCACGGTTAACCTAGTTCGTCACCTAGGGAAAGATCCCGAAGCGGCATTACGTAAAGCAAACAATAAATTCGAAAAGCGCTTTAAAGGCGTTGAGCGTCTCGTTCGTGAGAAAGGAAAACAATTGGACGATTTTAGTTTGGATGAATTGGATGCAATGTGGGATGTTGTGAAAAAGAGTGGTTAGTGAACGTTATCGAAAATAGGTTTTTCAATTGATAAGATCTGACCAGTCGCGCTGGGCCTTGCTAGAGTGAAGTATCGGTGTCTATACTTTGTTCCGAGAATAAGCCTACCCGCTCAGCGTCAGCTTATGATTGGCGGAATTGATTTGAAGCAAAAAATAAATTAACCAAGTGTGATAAGTTTCACGTTGTGGCGATAAAGGGCTTCTGGTATATTTACATCCCGTCCAGAAAGCACCTTTTTTCCCTCATTCAACCAATTTCAGGTTAAACATGACGACAAATTACATTTTTGTTACTGGCGGGGTTGTATCCTCACTAGGTAAAGGTATTGCAGCCGCATCTCTTGCCGCTATTTTAGAAGCTCGTGGTCTTAAAGTGACCATGATGAAGCTTGACCCTTACATCAACGTTGATCCGGGCACAATGAGCCCAACTCAGCACGGTGAAGTATTTGTTACAGAAGACGGGGCAGAAACCGATCTTGATCTTGGTCATTATGAACGATTCATTCGTACCAAAATGACGAAACGTAACAACTTTACTGCAGGTCGTGTTTACGCCGATGTTCTTCGTAAAGAACGTCGTGGCGATTACCTTGGCGCGACTATTCAGGTTATTCCGCATATTACTAATGAAATCAAAGATCGTGTTTATGCTGGCGCTAAAGGCCATGATATCGCACTTGTAGAAGTTGGCGGTACTGTGGGTGACATAGAGTCTTTGCCATTTATGGAAGCGATTCGTCAGCTAGCGGCTGAAGTAGGGCGTGAACATGCTATGTTTATGCACCTAACATTAGTTCCTTATTTAGCTGCTGCTGGTGAACTGAAAACGAAACCGACTCAACACTCAGTTAAAGAGCTGCTGTCTATTGGTATACAACCTGATATTTTGGTTTGTCGTAGCGATCGTATTATCCCTGCGAATGAACGTAAGAAAATTGCTCTTTTCTGCAACGTACCAGAAAAAGCGGTTATCTCTATGAAGGATGTAGATTCAATCTACAAAATCCCTCAATTAATAAAAGCTCAATCTTTAGATGATTTAGTATGCACACGCTTCGGTATTGATGCACCAGACGCTGATCTATCTGAGTGGGAGCAAGTCATCTACGAAGAAGCAAACCCAACAGCGGATGTAACCATTGGAATGGTCGGTAAATATATCGAGCTTCCAGATGCTTACAAATCTGTTAACGAAGCACTTAAACATGCCGGATTAAAAAATCGTCTAAACGTAAAAATTAAGTACGTTGATTCTCAAGATGTTGAGAGTAAAGGTGATGAGGCACTAGCAGGTCTAGATGCTATTCTTGTTCCTGGTGGATTTGGTGACCGTGGCATTAACGGAAAAATCCTTGCGGCACAATACGCACGTGAGAATAAAGTACCTTACTTAGGTATCTGTTTGGGTATGCAAGTCGCCTTAATAGAGTTTGCAAGAAATGTTGCAGGACTTGAAGGGGCACATTCAACAGAATTTGATAAAGAAACAAAGTATCCGGTGGTAGGATTAATTACCGAATGGGTCGATGGTGAAGGTAAAGTTGAAGAACGTACTGAGCAATCTGATCTTGGTGGTACTATGCGTCTTGGCTCTCAGCTATGTCATCTAGAAAAAGGCACATTGGCAAAAGAGCTCTACGGTAGCGCGACAATTCATGAGCGTCATCGCCACCGTTATGAAGTAAACAACAATCTTCGTCCGCAAATTGAAAAAGCAGGCCTTAAAGTATCAGGCCTATCCGCAGACAAGAAACTTGTTGAGGTAATAGAGAATCCAAATCATCCGTGGTTTGTTGCGTCTCAGTTTCACCCAGAATTCACGTCTACACCTCGCGATGGTCATCCGTTGTTCGCAGGATTTGTAAAAGCAGCTGGTGAATATCAGCGCGGTGAGTTAGAAAATAAATAAGTAATACAAGAATCCGGATAATCGCGCATAAGGTGTGGTTATTCTTAGTTTTGATATACAAATGAATGAGAGGAAACATCAATGTCTAAGATCGTTAAAGTTCTAGGTCGCGAAATCATCGACTCACGTGGTAACCCAACTGTAGAAGCTGAAGTACACCTAGAAGGCGGTTTCGTCGGTATGGCTGCTGCTCCATCTGGCGCATCTACTGGTTCTCGCGAAGCTCTTGAGCTACGTGATGGTGACAAAGCCCGTTTCCTAGGTAAAGGTGTTCTTAAAGCGGTTGACGCTGTAAATGGTGCAATTGCTGATGCTCTAATTGGTAAAGATGCTAAAGCTCAAGCTGAAGTTGACCAAGTGATGATCGACTTAGATGGCACAGAAAACAAAGCTAAATTTGGTGCTAACGCAATCCTAGCGGTATCTCTTGCTAATGCTAAAGCAGCTGCAGCGGCTAAAGGTATGCCTTTGTTTGAGCACATTGCTGAACTAAACGGGACTCCAGGTCAATTCTCTATGCCTCTACCAATGATGAACATCATCAATGGTGGTGAGCACGCTGATAACAACGTTGATATCCAAGAATTTATGATTCAACCTGTTGGCGCTTCTACTCTTAAAGAAGCTCTACGCATTGGCGCAGAAGTATTCCACAACCTAGCTAAAGTACTTAAAGCTAAAGGCCTAAGCACAGCAGTTGGTGATGAAGGTGGTTTTGCTCCTAACCTAGAATCTAACGCTGCTGCACTAGCTGCAATCAAAGAAGCTGTAGAGCTTGCTGGTTACGAGCTAGGTAAAGACGTTACTCTTGCTATGGACTGTGCAGCATCTGAGTTTTATGACAAAGAAGCTGGAAACTACAACATGAAAGGCGAAGGAAAAGTCTTCACTTCTGAAGAATTCAACTTCTACCTACAAGATCTTGCTAGCCAATACCCAATCGTATCTATCGAAGACGGTCTTGACGAATCAGATTGGGATGGTTTCAAGCATCAAACTGATCTTATGGGCGATAAGCTTCAACTAGTTGGTGACGATCTATTCGTAACTAATACTAAGATTCTTGCTGAAGGTATCGAGAAAGGCGTTGCTAACTCTATCCTTATCAAGTTCAACCAAATCGGTACTCTAACTGAAACTCTAGCTGCAATTAAGATGGCTAAAGATGCGGGTTATACTGCGGTTATTTCTCACCGTTCAGGTGAAACTGAAGATGCAACTATCGCTGATCTAGCGGTAGGTACTGCTGCAGGTCAAATCAAAACTGGTTCTATGAGCCGTTCTGACCGTGTTGCTAAGTACAACCAACTTATCCGTATTGAAGAAGCGCTAGGTGCTCGTGCTCCTTTCAACGGTCTTAAGGAAGTTAAAGGTCAATAATCCATTAGGATTGTTTGATTTTGTAACTCTTTAGTTGTTAGTAATATTTAAAAGCGTCTCCTTGTGAGGCGCTTTTTTATGTCTAAAGGAATCTAGGTTCTCGATCTGAAACGCTTGCTTTCTTCCCTTTTAGATTCAGATTCTCAGATTCATGGATGAACCACTAATCTCGCCCCTAGCCCTAATTTATGCTATATATACTTCCCATATCATCCACAATTAATACAACGAGAATAATCTAGCGTGCGTCTATTTACTCTTGCCTTAGTACTACTGTTTTCTTTACTGATCTACACCCTTGTTTGGGGGAAGAACGGTATGCTTGAGCGTACCAATGTAGTGAGTGAAATAGAGGTTCAACAGTCGGTAAACAGAGAGTTGAATGAAAGAAACGCGAAGATGTTTGCCGAAATCGAAGATCTAAGACAAGGGTTGGACGCTATCGAAGAGAGAGCGAGAAATGAGCTTGGCTTAGTTAAAGAAGGTGAAACTTTTTATCGAATCATCGACGACAGCTCTCAATAGGTCGAATGCGTAAATGACGACACCACACTTAAAACCACTTTATGCCATTGTTCCTGCTGCCGGTATTGGTAGTAGAATGAAAGCAGATTTGCCTAAACAATACTTAAAACTACACAATAAAACCATTTTAGAACACACCGTTGATAAGCTGTTAGAACATCCTTGTATTGATAAGGTTATTATTGCCGTTTCTGATGATGATGCTTATTTCACGCAGCTTTCACTGGCGTCAAACAAAAATGTTATCCGTGTCATCGGCGGTTTAGAACGTGCTGATTCGGTGTTATCTGGCCTTGATTATTTATTGCATACAGTTAAGAAACCGGATGCGTGGGTATTGGTACATGATGCGGCTAGACCTTGTATAGATTTAGCTGACATCGATAAATTAATTAAGCAGGTAATAGTGACAGAAGACGGGGGTATTTTAGCGGCGCCGGTACGAGATACAATGAAACGCGGAAACCGTTCGGCATCGATAAATGAAACCGTAGAGAGAGAAAATTTATGGCATGCATTAACACCCCAAATGTTTAAGGTCCAGCCACTACATGATGCACTGTCTGGTGCGATAAAGGCGGGAATTAACATTACTGATGAAGCATCAGCAATGGAGTGGGCGGGTTGTAAGCCTAAGCTAGTTGTAGGAAGAATGGATAATTTTAAGATAACGCAGCCCGAAGATTTAGCTTTAGCCGCTTTTTATCTAGGTGAACGCGTTAGTTGAATGAATATAATATTATCTCGAACAAAATGTAACCATGAAAGAACAATAGACCCTAGCATTTAGGAAGAAGGAAATAGTTGATGATCCGAATTGGCCACGGTTTTGATGTGCACAAGTTTGGTGGTGATGGCCCAATAATAATTGGCGGTGTGTCTATTCCTTATGAACAAGGATTGATTGCGCACTCCGATGGTGATGTAGCACTTCATGCTTTAACAGATGCACTTTTAGGTGCCATTTCGCAGGGTGATATTGGCCGTCATTTTCCGGATACGGATGAACAATGGAAAGGTGCAAATAGTCGTGAGTTGATGAAAGAAGTATACCGACTTGTCAACGAGAAAGGCTATCAAATTGGCAACCTAGACGTGACCATTATTGCCCAGTCTCCTAAGATGTTACCTTATATTCAATGTATGCGTGATGTTATTTCAGAAGACCTACGAACGTCTGTGGATAATGTAAACGTGAAAGCAACAACAACAGAAAAACTTGGCTTTACCGGAAGAAAAGAAGGTATTGCGTGTGAAGCTGTTGTTTTATTAAAGAAGACAGAAAACTAATGACAGATATCCTAGCCGAATTGGCTTATTTACACGGTAAGCCAACTTCAAAAGCTAAATTGAAAGCGAAACCCGAGCACTTTGTTGTAAAAGAAAATCTGGGGTTTGAATTTTCAGGATCTGGTGAGCACTTAATGGTTCGTATTCGTAAAACAGGTGAAAATACCAGTTTTGTGGTGAATGAATTAGCCAAAGTATGCGGTGTTAAATCTAAGAATATTGGATGGGCTGGCTTAAAAGATAGGCATGCGATAACTGAGCAATGGCTCAGTATCCAGCTTCCAAAATTGGAGATACCTGATTTTTCAGCGTTTGAACAACAGTATCCAAGTATTCAAATTCTCGAAACGGCACGCCATAACAGAAAGCTCCGTCCGGGAGACCTCATTGGTAACGATTTTGACATTACGTTGTCTGAAGTGACGGATACAGACGATGTCGAAGCGAAAATACAGCAAGTGATCGAAAATGGTGTACCTAATTATTTTGGTGCGCAAAGGTTTGGTAGAGAAGGCAATAATCTATCTGAAGCAAGACGCTGGGGTAGAGATAACGTTCGAACTAAAAATCAGAATCAACGTAGTCTTTATTTATCGACTGCTCGTTCTTGGATATTTAATCACATTGTGTCAAGCCGGATGAATAGAGGGGTTTTTAATACCCTTATTGCTGGCGATATCGTTAGTCAATCTGATAAGTTGATTGAGATTGATGCAGTAAACATTTCAAGCTCTCAGGTAGAATTAGAGGCAGGTAAATTCGCCTTAACAGCGGCATTAGCAGGTGATAACACTTTGCCTACAAAAGAAGCTGCGCTTGAGGTAGAACAGGCTGTGGTTGATGCAGAGCCTGAGCTGATGGCCCTCATCCGGGGTAACAGAATGCGTCACGATCGAAGGGAAGTACTATTAAGGCCTTTAGGCCTTCGCTACAAAGTGGAAGATAGTATGATCGAACTTTCATTTTCATTAACATCTGGCAGCTTTGCAACGTCTATTGTTAGAGAGTTAATTGAAGAAATCCCGGTAGAGCGTCATTTTGATCAAGGATAAGCAATGAAAATTCTACTAAGTAATGATGATGGTGTGCATGCAAGTGGAATTAAAGCACTTGCCGAATCATTAAAGGATATAGCCGAAATTGTTATTGTTGCCCCAGATCGTAATCGTTCTGGTGCATCAAACTCGTTAACACTAGAAAATCCTTTAAGGGTGGTCGAAATTGAGAAAGACATCTACTCGGTTCAAGGGACGCCAACCGATTGTGTTCATTTTGCATTAAATGAGTTGCTTAAAGATGATATGCCCGATCTTGTGCTTTCTGGAATCAATCATGGTGCTAACTTAGGCGATGATGTGCTTTATTCGGGTACGGTTGCCGCCGCAATGGAAGGACATTTTCTTGGTGTTCAGTCGATTGCATTTTCATTGGTAGGCGATCAACATTTTGAGACCGCGGGTAGAATTGTCCGTGCTATTGTCGAGCAACATAATGTGTCGCCTATTCCGGCAAACCGACTTCTTAATATCAATATACCGGATGTACCATTTGATGAACTGAAAGGGCAACAAGTCACACGACTTGGTGCACGTCATCATGCAGAAACCATGATAAAACAGCAAGACCCTAGAGGTCATGATGTTTATTGGTTAGGGCCTCCTGGAAAAGAGCAAGATGCGGGTTTAGGTACCGACTTTTATGCAATAGAGAATGGATTGGTTTCTATTACTCCAATGCAGGTCGATTTAACGGCGCATGATTCTCTTGGTAGCATGGATACTTGGCTAAAAGGTAATGTGAAATGAGCAACCCTCAAGCAGATAGATTAATAGACTTTCTATCTTCTAGTGGAATTCAATGTCCCAAAGTACTCGATGCAATTCGTCGAGTACCGAGAGAACATTTTATATCTGAAGCGCTAATGCATCAGGCCTATGATAATAATGCTTTACCGATTGCTCATGGACAAACAATCTCTCAGCCATATATCGTCGCCAAGATGACGGAATTGTTAAATTTGTTCCCTAATTCTAGATTACTAGAAATAGGGACAGGTTCAGGATACCAAACCGCGGTGTTGGCACAACTAGTGGACAAAGTTTATTCCGTTGAACGTATCAAATCATTGCAATGGGATGCGAAAAGACGGCTTAAGTTACTCGATATATACAATGTCTCTACTAAGCATGCCGATGGTTGGCAAGGATGGTCGACACAAGCGCCTTTCGATGCGATCGTCGTCACGGCCGCGGCAACTCAGGTTCCGCAAGAGTTGTTAGCTCAGCTAGCAGACAAAGGGTGTTTAGTTATTCCAGTTGGTGGCGATAATCAACAATTGTTGAAAATAGTAAGGCAAGGTGGTGAATTCATTTCAACGGTTATTGAACCGGTTCGATTTGTACCTTTAATAGCAGGTGATTTAGCGTAAAGCATGAAAAGTAAATTGAAACTGAAATTTTGTATAAGCATTTTGAGCTGCGTACTTATAGGGTGCACGGCAACTTCTCCTGCGCCGGTTTCAAGCATCAATAAAGACTACAGTACGATAGAAAGAGGCAGTTACAGAGGAAGTTTTTATCAAGTACAAAAGGGAGATACCCTTTATTTTATCGCATACGTCACAGATAAGAATGTAAATGATCTAGTTCGTTACAATAGACTTTCTGCACCTTATACGATCCGCCCCGGCCAAAAATTAAAATTATGGAGCCCTACTTATAGTGCACCGTCATATGGGGAAGCGAGTAAAGGATCATCCGCAGTCACTGTTGCATCAGTAGGCGTGGGCGCTAATGCAACTCAAGGCACATCAATTGCCTCTGTTTCTGGAGCGAAATCAAGTACTCAATCTGCTAATAAATCGACAACTAATACTAAAAAAGCAGCTTCAAATAATTCAAGTTCAACCAAAAACCCCACTAAAAAGAATGTTGATCAGAGTAAATCAAAAGAGTATGTTGGCTCTAAGAGTAAACAAAATGTTAACAAAACCGTCAGTAATCCAAAGCCAAAGAATAACAAGATTTCTAAATGGATTTGGCCTACTAAAGGTAGGGTTATTAAGAAGTTTTCTTCCGGAGACCAGGGAAATAAAGGCATTGACATAGCAGGGCAGCGAGGTCAATCCATCATTTCTACGGCAGGCGGTAAAATAGTTTACTCTGGGAATGCACTTCGAGGATACGGTAACTTAATTATTGTGAAACATAATGATAACTATCTAAGTGCATACGCCCACAACGACCGTTTGCTAGTAAGTGAAGGACAAAATGTAAAAGCAGGACAAAAAATAGCGACCATGGGAAGTTCCGGTAGCAATAACGTAAAACTGCATTTTGAAATTCGTTATCAAGGTAAGTCTGTTAATCCACAGAGGTACTTGCCTTAAGAAAAATTACTTCAACGACATTTATAAAAAGAATGTCTTGCTAGCTCGCCAAGGGGAGGCACTATGGGTATCAGCAATGCAGCAACAAAAGTCGAAGAGTTCGAGACAAACGAGAAAGCTCTGGAAGAGCTGGGTTCGGGTCGTCTTGTACAAGAAGTTAAATCTAAAAAGGTAGCCAAAGAAGAGTTAGAAGTCACCGCTAAAAGCCTAGATGCAACACAGCTTTATCTTGGAGAAATTGGTTTCTCTCCACTATTAACGGCAGAAGAAGAAGTGTTGTACGCTCGAAGAGCTTTACGTGGCGACGAAGCAGCACGCAAGCGTATGATTGAAAGCAACCTGCGTCTTGTGGTTAAAATATCACGTCGTTACAGTAACCGAGGACTCGCGTTACTTGATCTCATTGAAGAAGGTAACCTAGGCCTTATCCGTGCAGTTGAGAAGTTTGATCCAGAACGTGGGTTTAGATTCTCTACATACGCCACGTGGTGGATTCGTCAAACAATAGAACGTGCATTGATGAACCAGACACGCACCATCCGTTTACCCATCCACGTTGTTAAAGAGTTAAATATCTATCTAAGAACCGCGCGTGAACTTTCACAAAAGTTGGATCACGAGCCTACAGCAGAAGAAATTGCTGAAAAACTAGATAAGCCTGTGAGTGATGTCAGTAAGATGTTACGTCTAAACGAGCGAGTAAGCTCGGTAGATACACCGATTGGTGGCGATGGCGAAAAAGTACTACTCGATATTATTCCAGATACCAACCATTCAGATCCTGAAGTATCAACTCAAGATGATGATATTAAAAATTCGCTTATCGACTGGTTAGATGAATTAAATCCTAAGCAGAAAGAAGTACTCGCGAGACGGTTTGGATTACTTGGTTACGAACCGTCAACACTTGAAGAAGTCGGCCGTGAAATTAGCTTAACACGTGAACGTGTACGTCAGATACAGGTGGAAGGTTTACGCCGGCTACGTGAAATCTTACTCAAGCAGGGATTGAATATGGAATCTCTATTTGATGTCGATCAGATGTAATTCTACTTCGTTAAATTGAAAGGCGTTTGCTTGGTTAATTAATCTACTAACCTAGCAGCGCCTTTTTTCAATGCTTTTAAAGCAGCTTTTTCAAACGATACAACTCATCTAAAGCCTGCCTTGGCGTTAGGTCATCCGGGTCAATATTCGATAACGCTTCTTCTACTTCACTTGGTTCAGGTATTAAGCTGAGTTGATTAGCAATATCGACTTCATTTTTGTTTCCACGTGGTTGATCGGCAAGTTTTTCCAGTTGATTTAATTTTGCCCGTGCGTTTCTGATTACGGTCTTAGGTACGCCTGCTAATCCAGCCACTGCTAAACCGTAGGATTTGCTTGCGGCGCCTTCTTGCACTGCATGCATAAAGGCGATGCTGTCGCCATGCTCGACGGCATCTAGATGTACATTGGCTAAGTGGTCGACTAAATTTGGCAATTCTGTAAGCTCAAAATAGTGGGTAGCAAACAGCGTCATTGACCCAATTTGATTAGCTAACCATTCTGCACTGGCCCAGGCCAAAGACAACCCATCATAGGTGCTGGTTCCTCTACCTATTTCGTCCATTAACACTAAGCTGTGTGGGGTTGCGTTGTGTAGAATATTGGCGGTTTCAGTCATTTCAACCATAAAGGTTGAACGACCAGACGCGAGATCATCTGAGGCACCAATTCGAGTGAAAATTCTGTCAATCGAGCCAATGACTGCCTCTTCTGCTGGTACATAGGAACCAATATGGGCGAGCAATACAATAAGCGCAGTTTGGCGCATATAGGTTGACTTACCCCCCATATTTGGACCCGTAATAATCAACATTTTTCGATTTGGATTCAGGTCGATAGGGTTCGCAATAAATGGGTCATTCATCACCTGTTCAACAACCGGGTGTCGTCCATTTTTTATCTGTATTCCAGCGGAATCAGTCAATTTTGGACGGCAATAACCTAAGCTATCGGCTCTTTCTGCTAAATTTTGCAGAACATCTAATTGTGAAATCGCAGACGCTAAATTTTGCATCTGTTCTAAATGAGGAAGCAATAGGTCAAAAAGTTGCTCCCAAAGCTGTTTCTCTATCGCCAGTGCTTTAGATTTAGAGCTTAGCACCTTATCTTCATGTTCTTTCAGTTCTGGAATGATATAGCGTTCAGCGTGTTTTAGTGTTTGTCGACGCAAATAATGTGCGGGAACCAGATGGCTCTGGCCACGGCTTACTTGAATATAAAAGCCATGTACATTGTTGAATCCCACCTTTAGCGATTCTATACCGTGTGTTTCTCTCTCCTCTAATTCTAGCTTTTCTAAATATTCTGTCGCGCCGTCAGCGAGTGCGCGCCATTCATCGAGTTCTTCACTGTATCCTGGGGCGATAACGCCACCATCTCTGATAACAACAGGCGGGTTTTCTTTCACTGCGATTTCTAATAGATGACAGGTGTCGTCCATTGGCGCGGCATATTGAGCCAGTTTAGCCACGTATGGATTTGATAAGGTTTGCAAATAGCTTTCAAGTTCAGGAAGTTGTTGCATAGCATGACGCAGGCGGGCTAGATCTCTAGGTCTAGCGGTACGAATGGCTAAACGAGCAATGATTCGCTCAATATCACCAATCTGCTTAAGAACTGGCTTGAGTTCGACAAATGCACCTTGATCTTTTATTTCTGATATTGCCGATAAACGCTGATTTAAGGTCTCTTTACAACGCATAGGCTGATGGAGCCAACGTTGAAGCATTCGACTTCCCATTGCGGTAGAGCTATGATCGATTACAGATCCGAGTGTATTGTCGTATCCACCAGATAGGTTTTGCGTTATTTCTAAGTTGCGGCGAGTGGCTGCATCGAGGATTACAGAATTATCTTGGCTGTCAAAGGTGAGCGAGCGAATATGTGGCAGTGCAGTTTTTTGAGTATCCTTTACATATTGTATTAGGCATCCCGCGGCACATAGGCCTAAGCTCGCGTGCTCTACGCCAAAACCAATTAAATCACGCGTACCAAACTGTTGATTGAGCTGTTGTTTAGCGGTGTCTAGTTCAAACTCCCAAACCGGACGGCGACGGCTCCCTTTAATGCTTGAAATAACATCGATAGGTTCAAAGTCTTCAGGAAAAAGGAGTTCTTTTGGTGTGGTTCGCTGTAGCTCTGCAAGCATAGCCTCTTCAGTCTCGGGCTGAGATAACTGAAAGCGGCCAGAGGTAATATCCAATGTGGCATAACCAAATTTGCCTTTCTGGTGATAAATAGCCGCAACTAGGTTATCAGAACGTTCTGAAAGTAAGGCTTCATCAGTCACTGTTCCGGGCGTTATGATGCGAACAACTTGTCGTTCTACTGGGCCTTTACTGGTAGCGGGGTCGCCAATCTGCTCACATATAGCAATAGATTCACCCAACTGAACTAGCTTGGCGAGATAGCCTTCAACGGCATGAAAAGGAACGCCAGCCATCGGAATCGGTTCACCAGCAGACGCCCCACGTTTTGTGAGCGAAATATCTAAAAGCTGGGACGCTTTTTTAGCATCATCGTAGAAAAGCTCGTAGAAATCGCCCATGCGATAAAATAGTAAAATCTCAGGATTTTCTGCCTTGAGTCTTAGGTATTGTTGCATCATTGGCGTGTGTGTGTGAGTCGCTTTTGTCATGGTGACCTTAGTGATCGCTAGTGAACTAATTTTTGTGACGTTAAGGATACTTGAATCGACATTACAGGCAAGATGATTTAGAGGAATTTTGGATCGTCCTTCATCCAGATAACGTTAATTTAATATAAGTGACATTCCTCAATGTCATTCTTTTCGTTAGATATAAGGGCATTGCATAACCATTCATTTTTCGGATTGTCTGCGGTTGAAAATAATTAGCAAATAAAAACGAGTTCTTTGACAATGATTTTTAGAGCGTTAGGATATGTAAATAAACAATAAAAACAGAGTCAATCAGAGGGTTTTTGACCGATGCTATCACTAAGCGAATTAAGCAAAAAAGTAGGTGTTTTATTAGCAGATAATAATCATGTTTTGGTTACGGCAGAATCTTGTACCGGTGGAGGAATCGCGTCTGCCATCACAGATGTTTCAGGGAGTTCCGCTTGGTTTGATAGAGCGTTTGTTACCTATAGCAATGAAGCAAAAATGGACATGATTGATGTCAATCCTAAAACACTCAATATCTATGGTGCAGTAAGTCAGGAAACGGTAGAAGAGATGGCCTCTGGTGCGTTAAGACATTCACAAGCAACGATATCAATATCGGTGAGTGGGATTGCGGGTCCGACTGGAGGAACGGAGGATAAACCAGTAGGGACTGTATGGTTTGGTTGGAAAATAGGCAACCAGTTTGAAGAGCAAGAGATGGTTTGTTTCAGTGGTAGTAGAGAAAGTGTCCGCGAACAGGCGTGTTATCACGCCCTTGCGAAGTTAGTAGAGTTATTAAGTTAAGTCCATTACCGATGAAGAGCGAAAGTGGGTAGTGAAAGGTGCCACTTAATCGCCCCCAATCGAATGATCAATGTGGCGAGAGCTCCCGCGATAAATGCCGTTCTATTGCTGTAGTCGAAATAGAGAGCTCCAACGTGGATGCTGCCCCCGATAATGCAAGCGGTGGCATACACTTCACTTCTTAGAACCATTGGCACCTCTCGTGCGAGTACGTCACGAATAATGCCACCACCACATCCCGTAATAACTCCCATAATCACCGCAATCAAGTACGAATCTTGAAACAAGAGTGACTTTTCTACACCGATACCGACGAATGCCCCAAGCCCGATGGCATCACAAACTGGCAATACAAACCAAGGTAAACGCTTCGGTCTACGGATAATTATCATGGTTAACAAGCAGGTGATGATAATTATCCAGATGTAGGCGATGTCTGTAATCCAAAACACAGGCGTTGCACCCAACGCCATGTCTCTGATAGAACCGCCCCCAATAGCCGTAACGCTACCAAGCACAATGACACCAAATGGGTCCATCTTTAACCGTCCAGCGAGCAGTACGCCTGAAATAGCAAAAACAGCGGTACCAAATATATCAATAAAGTAAAGTAGGGTAGAATCCATAGGTGACTAAAAACTAGTTAGGGTAAAAATTGGCTCGATTTTACTCCAATTTCTAGTGTGATGACGAAGTATTTATCCTAATCCGTCGGATTACATTAATGATGGATACATTACGCGTATATTTTATCTAAGTGCCTCCGGATTGTATTCCTTTCTGGCGATGTCAAAAAATTCACAGGCTTGTGCGACGGCTTTTAATGAACGAGGAGTAGGCCGGTTTAACCAATCGGCATTAAGCGACCAGATAAACTGATGTTTAACCGCGGGTATTTGCTCTTGCCATGGTTGCCAAATTTCCGTGTTTTGTATCGTGTGAGGTGACGTAAACATCACTTCTGGTGCCTTCAAGATAACTTGTTCTAAACCTACTTGTGGGTAGGGTATGGGGGATTGCTCAAAAATATTCACGCCACCACACAGTGAAAAAACTTCGCTAGGCCAGTGGTTTTTCGCAATGGTGTATATGGGTTTACTACTTAATTGATAAAAATAGGAAACTGGAGCGTTGTTGGAGTAATGATTTTGTAACCTTTTTAACTCCGTTCGATAGGCTTGCGCATTGTCGTGACCAATCTTTGCAGAGTCCGCATATTGACTTAATTCGTCAATTCTGTCGGCTATTTCAGACAAATAAGTAGTATCAGAATAGTAGATGGAAAAGCCAAGCTCTCTAAGTTGGTTGAGAGATTTAACTGAACCTCCAGATCGCCAGGCAACAATAAGATCAGGGTTGAGAGCGACAATCCTTTCAATGTTAACACTGTCAAAACTGGCCACTATTTCTAGTGACTGTGCCTCTTCTGGATAGTTACTGTATTTGCTCACGGCAACCAGTTTATCACCTAATCCTGCCGCGTAGATTAACTCAGTAGAAGATGGCGCAAGCGAGATTACGCGCTCTATGCAATAAACAGATGAGGAGACTGAAAATAATAAAACGAACAGAGTAAGACGCAAGCTAAATCCCTTGATAAAACAAAAACATAATTATGCTTTGCAGTGCTATCCAGACAAAAAGTCGCCATGCGAGTAGTTTTTGGATTTGGCCAAGATGCAACGCCCCTGGTGCAACTCTGCCACCTATTTTTGGTCGGATAGTTTTATTGTTACCGTAAATAGCGGGCCCACCTAAGGAAAGCTCTAATTTATTGCCAACCGAAGAAAGAAGCCAAGCGGGTCCGGTCGTTGGCCATGTTTTGCTCTGCGTTAATACTTGAGCAAAAACCTGCATTGCATTCTTTCCAATGATGATCATGATACTGAACATGCGCAGTGGTATAAACTCAAACAGTGCCAACATTCGAATAGAAGTAAGGCCAAAAGGGAGAAACTCACTGCGACTAGGAGACCATGCTCTGGCTAATTCGGATATCAACCTAAACATGAGCGCGCCAATCCCGCCGGTTAAGCCAAACCAAAAAAGCACGGATACAACGTTTCGACCATAACCCAGAATCAAGGTTTCAGCACCCGCTTTGCCAATACCTAAAGGTGATAAAGACTTTGTTTCTCTATTTAGAATCGGCAGAAGAAGGCTTCGGGCAAGCTTTTTATCTTCTTTCGCAAGCGCATCCGCCAGAGCATGGCCTAGTTTTTCACTATTTCGCCAATCAATAGCAAGCAATAAAAGAGCAAGATCGAATAACTGAGGTTGCCAAACCAATGGTTTTAGTGCAACCAAAACGGCAAATGCGGGCAAGATCATCAACATCCACGCTAAAGAGCCTGAAAGAATACTTTGGGAATGGCTTTTATTTGTATTGACCTTTTCTGCCAATATTCTGGCAAAGGCGCGCCATAATGTTGCAGGATGCGCGGACATAGGAATAGGTAAGATTAAGTGGAAGAGCAATCCCCCCCACAAAACCAATAGAGCGCCATTGCTTACTATCTGGTCGAATGCTGTTTGCATATTGACTATTTCAACAATTTAACCATGTTGATTACCATCTCAGATGAATTTTTTGCTGCCAGTGGCAGAAACTCATCAAAGCTCATTGGAGACTCTTTATCCGCAACATCAGATATCGCGCGTACAACGACGAATGGGATATTAAATTGATGACAGGTCTGAGCAATGGCTGCCGCTTCCATTTCGACGGCGATAACTGACGGAAAGTAGTTGTGGATATATTGTGCTTTCTCATCGGTACAGACAAAAACATCGCCAGTACAAATAAGACCTCGAACAGAGTGTTGCCCATCTTTCATCGCAATCGCTTTTTCAGCGATGCTGATGAGATTATCATCGGCAGTAAATGCGGCGGGTTGTGCTGCCATTTGCCCCATTTCATAACCAAATGCGGTAACGTCTACATCATGATGACGTACCTCTGTAGATACAACAACATCACCTAGGTTTAGGCTCGAGTCAAAGCCTCCAGCAGAGCCAGTATTAATGACAATATCTGGACAATATTGGTCTAAAAGAATGGCGGTTCCAATGGAAGCGGCAACTTTACCAATACCCGATTGAAGCAAAACAACATCAACCTCTTCTATTTGGCCAGAAAAAAAAGTACTGCTTCCTTTTTTCTCTTCTACACAGTTAGACAATGCGTCTTTTAAGATGGAAACTTCTTGTTCCATCGCACCAATAATGCCGATTTTCATGATTTTCTCTTAGAGATTTAAATAGATAACTAAGGTGAGATTGTAGCATATAGATTTGGACTGGGAATCTAGAATTTAAGCGTGAAACTATGCCTATCTGGAAAATTAACGGTTCGGCGATGTGGATACCATAAACCAGACATCAATAGGTTGGGAGCTTCATTATTAAGTGTACAAAGAGGTCTATGTCAAAGCGTACATGGACGTTTTGAGTGGTTCGCGGAATCGAAGATATTTTGGGCATTTGATGTTTAAGATTCAAGAACAAAAAAGGCCAGCTAAAATAGCTGGCCAAAACAAAGTTTGGAAGGAAACCTTTGTTATATAAAAAGATTAAGCATTTGAAAGCATCAATGAATCTGCTTTGGCCTCCAAATTAGTCCCCCCCATCAAGTAAGCATCTACTGCGCGAGCACATTCACGGCCTTCGTTGATACAACGAACCACTAATGATTGACCTGTACGCATATCACCTGCAGCAAAGATACCTTTTTGGTTGGTAGCAAAGTCTTCTGTCGCGACGTTACCGCGATCATCCAATTTGATGTCAAGTTGGGCGAGAACACCGGTTGGTTCCGGGTGAAGGAAACCCATTGCCAAGAAAGCTTTATCACAAGGAACAACGCGTTCACTACCTTCAACTTCTTTAAAGTTTGGACGTTCGCCTGGTTTCGCGTCTTGCCACTCTATATCCGCTAAACGTAAACCCGTTACTTGGCCTGATTCGTCACCGATGAACTCTTTGGTTAGAATGTTCCAGTGACGTTCACAACCTTCTTCATGGGAAGACGATGTACGAAGAATCATTGGATACTCAGGCCATGGCATGTTTACAGGACGCTTCTCTGGTGGCATTGGCATGATTTCAACTTGAGTAATACTTGTTGCACCATGACGGTTTGATGTGCCCACACAGTCAGAACCAGTATCGCCCCCACCAATGACAATCACGTTGCAGTCTTTCGCATGAATCTCTTCAGTCTTTAGATTCATGTTGTTTGCACGGCGGTTATTTTGACCGAGGAATTCCATCGCAAAATGAACGCCTTTAAGTTCACGCCCAGGGATCGGAAGATCACGAGGAACGGTAGAACCTCCGGTTAATATAACGGCATCAAAGTCTTGACGAAATTGCAGAGCGTTAATGTCTACACCGATATGAGAATGGGTTTCAAAAATGATTCCAGCATCCTCCATCAGATTGATTTTACGATCAATAACATCCATGCCAAGTTTAAAGTCAGGGATACCAAAACGTAATAAACCACCTATTTTCTCATCACGCTCATAGACAGTCACGCAGTGGCCAGCGCTGTTCAGTTGCTCTGCAGCAGCAAGACCAGCCGGGCCTGAGCCGACAATAGCCACTGTTTTACCAGAGCGAATACGTGGCTTTTTAGGTTGAGCATACCCTTCACGGTACGCTGTCTCTACAATCGTTTTTTCAATGTTACAGATAGTGATTGGGTCTTGGTTAATACCCAGTACACAGGCTGTCTCACAAGGAGCAGGGCAAATACGACCCGTGAACTCTGGGAAGTTGTTTGTGCTGCTCAGAATGTGCCATGCTTCTTCCCAGCTATCACGATAGACCGCATCGTTAAATTCAGGAATGATATTACCAATAGGGCAGCCGCTATGACAAAACGGCACGCCACAGTCCATACAACGAGAAGCTTGAGTTTCAATGTTTTCACCAAACTCTTCGTTTAGAACGAACTCTTTATTGTTTTGAATACGAACACTAGGGTCGGTCTTCTTTGGCAGTTCACGACCATGCTCTAAAAATCCAGTAGCCTTACCCATTATACTGCCTCCAACATTTCCGTGTTTACTGCTTGAGCATCCGCTTTACGCTTTTGCATTACTGCTTTGTAATCGCGTGGCATTACTTTGATCATTTGCGCTAAGTTTGCGTCAAAATCATCAAGGAAAGCTTTTGCTACCGAACTTCCAGTGAACTTGATGTGTTTAGTTAACATCTCTTCAAGAAGATCTCTATCTTCTTGTTCAATTGGATCTAGGTCGACAAGTTCGGGGTTAAGTCTCTTATCGAAGTCCCCAACTTTGTCCCAAACATAAGCCGTACCGCCACTCATGCCTGCTGCAAAGTTTCTACCTGTTGAGCCAAGGATAATGGCAATACCACCGGTCATATATTCACAACCGTGGTCTCCAATACCTTCTACAACTACTTTCGCACCTGAGTTTCTTACACAGAAACGTTCGCCAGCAAGGCCTCTAATGAATGATTCACCAGAGGTCGCGCCGTAAAAGCAGACGTTACCAACAACGATATTCTCTTCTGGCACAATGGTAGTATTTGAATCCGGGTAGAGCACGAGGGTACCGCCAGATAGGCCTTTACCCCAGTAATCATTCGCATTGCCTTCAACTTCAAACTTCACGCCTTTTGCAAGGAATGCACCGAAGGATTGACCTGCAGAACCGGTGAATTTAACTTCCATCGGTTTTGGTAGCCCTTGGTCTTTGTATATTTTCGAAATTTCATTCGACAGCATAGTACCGGTACTACGATCGGTGTTTATTATTGGCAAGCTTGCTGAAACAGATTCGCCTTTCTCTAATGCAGGTTTCGCTATTTTAATCAGCTTACGGTCAATAACGTCGTCAAGTTGGTGGTTCTGTTTGATTTGGTTATAGACACCATCTGCTTCACGCGCTTTTTCAACATGAAGTACAGGTGTTAGGTCAAGGTTCTTATATTTCCAGTGTTTGATATCATCACGTACTTTTAGTTTGTGAGATTGACCAACCATTTCTTGAATAGTACGAAAACCAAGTTCTGCCATTACTTCACGTAGGCCTTCAGCCATGTACTGGAAGAAAGTAACCACGTCATCTACACGGCCATCGAAACGCTCACGTAGGGTCTTGTTCTGTGTGGCGATTCCTACAGGGCAAGTGTTTTTATGGCACTTACGCATCATGATACAACCTTCCACAACCAGTGCTGCCGTCGCTACACCCCACTCTTCAGCACCTAACAGTGTTGCTACTGCAAGGTCACGTGGTGTTTTCATCTGACCATCTGACTGAACAACAATACGGTTACGTAGACCATTTTTCAGTAACGTTTGGTGCGTTTCTGCCAACCCTAGTTCCCAAGGAAGACCAGTATGACGAATAGACGAAATAGGTGAAGCACCTGTACCGCCATCAAAGCCCGCAATAAGGACGACATCGGCTTTGGCTTTTGCAACACCAGAAGCGATAGTACCTACACCGGCTTCAGACACGAGTTTCACGTTCACTCGACCATCACGGTTCGCATTCTTCAAGTCGTAGATCAACTGAGCCAGATCCTCGATTGAGTAGATATCGTGGTGGGGTGGCGGTGAAATTAAACCGACACCTGGAGTCGAGTGACGAGTTGCCCCGATCCAGTCATCCACTTTATCGCCTGGTAATTGACCACCTTCGCCGGGTTTCGCTCCCTGCGCCATCTTAATCTGAATTTCATCAGCATTCGTGAGGTAGTAAGAGGTAACACCAAAGCGACCAGAGGCAACTTGTTTGATTGCTGAACGTTCCCAATCTCCATTCTCTTTTCTTTCGAAACGATCAGGGTCTTCACCACCTTCACCGGAGTTCGATTTCGCTCCAATACGATTCATCGCAACAGCAAGTGTTGAGTGCGCCTCGTAGGAGATAGAACCAAAGCTCATTGCACCAGTGGCAAAGCGCTTGAGAATGCTTTCAATTGGTTCCACTTCTTCAAGAGGAATGGAGCCAGAAGGGTTGTTAACGAAATCTAGTTGACTACGTAGTGTTGCTGCGTTGTCCCCTTGAGCGTCTACAGCATTGGTATACTGTTTGAACTGATCGTAGTCTTTGTTACGCGTAGACTTTTGAAGCAGTGAAATCGTTTCTGGATTAAACAGGTGTTTTTCACCACGTTGTTTCCATTGATAAACACCACCCACATCCAGCATCTGCACTGGAATCTCACGAGTCGGGAAGCCGATACGATGACGTACCAATACTTCTTTCGCAATGTCGTCGATAGTCAAACCTTGAATACGAGTAACGGTACCTGTGAAGTACTTATCAACCACAGATTTGCTGATACCAAGCGCTTCGAAGATCTGTGCGCCATGGTAAGACTGCAGTGTAGATATGCCCATCTTAGAGAAGATCTTAAGCAAGCCACCATTGACACCATTACGATAGTTGCAAAACAACGTTTCTGATGGCGTTTCTGCGTCTAATTTCTTCTTCTTCTGAAGGTCAACAATGGATTCCATTACTAGGTAAGGGTTAACCGCATTGGCACCATAACCAATAAGTGTTGCGAAATGGTGAGTTTCACGAGCATCACCTGTTTCAACAACGATGTCACATTTAGCACGTAATCCTTTACGAATTAAGTGATGGTGAACGGCACCAACAGCAAGCATGGCAGGAATCGCAGCATGATTAGAGTTGGTTGCACGGTCCGTTAGAAGAATAATTGAGTAGCCATCGTTAACCGCATCTTCAGCATACTGACATATTCGTTTAAGAGCGCGCTCTAGCTTGCCTTCTTCTTCACTGGCACGGAATACTATATCAAGTGTTTTAGCTTGGAGGTACTCGTTATCAATCGCTCGTAGTTTCTCTAACTCAGAGTTAGAAAGAACAGGCGACTCAAGCTCAACTTTTTGACAATGTTCTGCTGTTTCAGTCAGTAGGTTCTGATCTTTACCTAGGTAAGTATTCAGAGACATAACCATACGTTCACGAATCGGATCGATAGGTGGGTTGGTAACCTGAGCAAAAAGCTGTTTAAAGTAGTTAGATAAGTGTTGGGACTGGTGAGAAAGTATCGCCAGTGGCCAATCCGCGCCCATGGAGCCAAGAGGTTCTTTACCTTCTCTAGCCATAGGAACAATAATTTCGTTTACTTCTTCAGTGGTGATACCAAATGCCTGTTGGCTATGAAGTAAGCGTTCTGCTGAAGGTTGGTGATGCATGTTATCCGCATCAGGCAACTTCTTCAGGCTTAATAGGTTGTCTTTAACCCACTGCTGATAGGGTTGAGATGAAGCGATGCCATCTTTCACTTCTTCATCAGAAATAATGCGGCCTTGTTCAAGGTCAGCCACAAAGATACGACCTGGTTGTAAACGACCGTGATATTCCACGTTGCTTGGTTCAATTTCTACCACACCAGATTCAGATGCCATCACTAGGAAGTTATCTTTGGTTACTGTATAGCGAGAAGGGCGAAGACCGTTACGGTCTAGTGTCGCTCCTACTTGAACACCATCAGTGAAACAGACAGAAGCTGGACCATCCCATGGTTCCATCAAGTTCGCATGATACTGATAAAATGCGCGGCGGGTCTTGTCCATGTTTTTGTTTTCTTGCCACGCTTCAGGAATCATCATCATGAGTGCATGTGGCAATGAACGACCAGAAAGAACCAGCAGTTCTAGCGCCATATCAAAGTTAGATGAGTCCGACATCCCTTCCTGACAAATAGGAAGCAACATATCGATTTCAGCTTGAGTGAACAGGTCTGACTCAAGAATCGCTTCACGGGCCTTCATCCAGTTTAAGTTACCGCGTACGGTGTTAATTTCACCATTGTGTGCGATATAACGGAAAGGCTGCGCTAGACGCCATCTAGGGAATGTATTGGTAGAGAAACGAGAGTGTACTAACGCTAGAGCGGTAACCATGGCTGGATTGCCAAGGTCTAAGAAGTATTGAGGTACTTGCTCAGTAGTTAACTGGCCCTTATAAACAAGCGTCTTATAAGACATTGAGTTGATATAAAACTCGTCTTTAATATTAGAGACACTTTCTAGGCATACACGAACGGTGTAGTTACGTAATACATACAGTTTACGTTCAAGTTCTTCAGGTGTTGTTCCTGGGCTACCAGAAATAAAGACATGCTCGAATTGTGGCTCAGTAGTTAATGGATCATCACCAAGCATTGAGTTATCTACAGGGAGAACTCGATAGCCTACGATTTCTAGATCTAATCGACGTGCGTTACGCTCTAAAATATCGCGGCACTGCTGACGTTTGTACTTATCTTTAGGGAAAAGTAATACGCCCACACCATACTTTTCAAAAGACGGTAGCTTAATACCAAGCTTTACCGACTCTTCAAGTAAAAATTCATGAGGTTTTTGTAGCAAGATTCCAGCACCGTCTCCGCTGCATGGATCACAACCCTGACCGCCACGGTGTTCCATTCTCGCTAGCATATCTAGCGCCTGGGTTACAACGTCGTGCGATTTACGGTTTTTTAAGTGAGCAACAAAACCAATACCACAAGCGTCATGCTCCAATTCAGGAGTATAAAGACCTTGTTTTTTCTGCTCTCTATCTACCATAAGATACATCCTTCCAATTAAATTTCAGGCGTAACATGCCTAAGGCATTTCCACCCTGTCATTTTATTATTTGTATAGTTCATAGCATCATCAAGTGTGATGAGCTTGAGTCCATTCCGTTCTTCACAGGAAATTTATTTGTGAAAAAAACATCTCCGTTAGTGTTATCCGTTATTATCAGGCCACTTTATGGTGGTTTATGTTGGCGGGTTGGATATACACAGATTATTCTGCATTAAAATGCGGGCCCTTTCCCTAGGGTTCTAAATGCAGACATCCATCCATCCTACAATTTTGTGTAGCTTAATTCCATCAAAAAGTTGAGCTTGATTCTGTTTTTTTAATAAACACATGAATAATAAACAGTAAAAATGCCCCAAAGATGTCGATTTCAAGCGAAGATAGTGCATTTTTATTAAAATCTGTATCGCTTTATTGATATGGGATAGTGAATCACTTCGTACCACTACCTATAATTTCGCGGCGTTATTTTTCAATGATGTAATTTTCTTTCATATGCACTCAATCTTTTTTTATTGTTCATATGGAGATAACACATTAAAGCAAGTTCTTAGGCCGTTAGTACATATAGGTCAATAGCAAGAAATAGGTAGTTCGAATCGATGCAATTACATGAATTAGTCAATACCCTTGGTCAAGACCTGCAACATAGATATGGAGAAAAAGTCCATAAACTAACGTTACATGGCGGTTTTAGCTGCCCTAATAGAGATGGAACGCTAGGGCGAGGTGGCTGTACTTATTGTAATGTGGCTTCTTTTTCTGATGAGAAAACTCAGAAACAGAGCATCTTAGAACAGCTAACAGAGCGAGCGGGTGAGGTGAAGAGAGCCAAAAGGTATCTCGCTTACTTTCAAGCTTATACCAGCACCTATGCTGAAGTTCAAACCCTCAAAAACATGTATGAAGAAGCGTTAAAGCTCGCGGATATGGTTGGTTTGTGTGTGGGGACTCGGCCAGATTGTGTTCCTGACGCGGTTTTAGATTTGCTGTCTGATTATGTTCAGCAAGGTTACGAGATTTGGCTGGAGTTGGGTTTACAAACAGCAAATAACGATACGTTGAAACGTATAAATAGAGGGCATGATTTCGAATGCTATGCTGATATCACAAAAAAAGCTCGGGCATTGGGTATAAAAGTGTGTACGCATCTCATCATCGGTTTACCAAAAGAGACCAAAATCGACTATCTAGACACGATGGAGAAGGTTTTGGAAGTGGGCACCGATGGTATAAAACTTCACCCACTGCATATCGTCGAGGGCAGTACAATGGCCAAAGCGTGGAGAGCGGGTCGATTAGAAGCCCCAGAAATGGATGAATATGTTGCTATTGCGAGTGAACTCATTCGAATGACACCTCCAGAAGTGGTGTATCACAGAGTCTCTGCCGCCGCCCGCCGTCCGACCTTACTTGCTCCACTTTGGTGTGAAAATAGATGGTTAGGGATGACAGAAATCGGACGTGCATTGGACAAAGATGGTGCGCAAGGCTCTTTGATCGATGTTCCATTCGTGTACTCAATACCGATAGTTAAAGAACAGAGCAGAACAAACTGATATATTCGTAACAATTATTTATAAATGAACACGATACGAAATGGACAACCTGTTTTATCAGATAGCAAAATGGAATTACTTTGCAGAAATAGAAGTGCTGGTGGTCGTAATAGCATTCTCTATCATCATTATGCAGAGGCGAAAGTATCAAAATCAAATTACCTCTTATTATAAGAATGCGCCAATCGCAATAATGGTGATTGATAGAGAGTCAGGTATCATTTCGTTATCTAATCGAAGTGCTATGCAACAACTAGGCATAAGAAAAATTGGGGAAAAATACCTATACCCATCAGGGTTAGAACAGGCCTCTTTTCTAAAGACATTTAAACCGATCAGTGGCAAGAGCTTTCAAAACCTTGAACAGACGTGGACCACTTCAGATAGACCTCCAATCAATATTGACTTTTCTGGAAGAAAAATCCGCTTCAATAACCGCTCATCTTGGTTGTTGTATGCAACTTTGCATCAAAACTCTGGCTTAGAAAATGAACAAGTAAAAACGTCCTTAAGGATTGCTAGAACCTCTCTCGATACACTTTCTGAGCTAATTTATATTAAGAATAAAGACGGTCATATTGTCGACACTAACCACGCCTTTGATAAGTTTTGGAAAGGAAGAGTTGACGAATCCGATGTCGATATTGAGGGAATCCTTCAGGGAAGAAGTACACAGAGGCGTTGGACGACAGATCCAGAAGGTCGAGGTTGCTTGCTGGAAACCTCTCAATCGACACTGTTATCGAGCGATGGTGAGGTTCTTGGTTCCCTAGGTATAAGCCATGATGTAACTGATTGGTTTAAGATGCAGCAAGACCTACGTGATGAAATGGAGAAGCGTAAAGGAACAGAGATAGCTCTGGCACAAAGAGATACTATTTTAGAATCCTTGTTAGAATCTTCACCCGACGGTATTGCATTGTTCAATGAAAACAAAGTGTATGAAGCATGTAACCAAGCCTTTGCTGATATGCAGGGCATTGCTGATTACACGACGCTAGTGGGAAAACGAATTGAAGAGGTTTTGCCTCAGAAAATGGATAAAGATGCCTCTCGCACCGATGAGCAAGTACTCAAAGACGGTAAACCATTGAGATATCGTGAGCAGACGTTTGATGAGAACGGCCACCCTAGATGGTTTGACGTTGTAAAATCGCCTTATAAAGATCCCAACTCTGGGGCGAATGGTGTATTGCTTATGACTCGAGATGTGACCGATAGTTGCCTAGTGGAAATACAGCTAGAAGAAATGAATCATGAATTAGAAAGGCTAAGCTTTTTGGATGGCTTAACGCAGATAGCGAATAGAAGAAGCTTTGACGAACAACTTGATACGATTTTGAATATCCATAAAAGACAAAAAATGTCACTCACAGTGATGTTGTGCGATATCGATTTCTTTAAAGGCTTTAATGATAACTATGGGCATCAGAAAGGTGATGAGACGTTAAGACTCGTAGCGCAATCATTTCAAAAGGTCCTGACACGTTCATCAGATTGTGTAGCAAGGTATGGTGGTGAAGAGTTTGGCTTCGTTATTCCGAATACCAATTACAACGGTGCACAAGTACTGGCAAGAAAGATTCATGATGTGATTAAAGATCTAAATATTAAGCATGAGTTCTCGTCAGTGAGCGATCGAATTACATTGAGTATTGGTGTTGTATCGGTAACACCGACTAGCAACGATGTACCCACTAGGTTAGTGGGTTATGCAGATCAAGCTCTTTATTCAGCGAAAAAACAGGGTCGCAACCAAACCCGATATCATCAGGATTAGTGGTAAAAAGTGATAGGTAGTACTTACAAGCCGCTTTCTAATGGATAGAATAGCGTATCTTCTTATTCTCGGAGTAATAAATGAAACCAATCAAAAGCTTAGCTCAGTATTATGTTGATCTTCTCGTTAAGCTAGGCATTCTTCGGTTTTCGATTCTTCTCGCCCTTGCGCTCGTTGCTCTTGCGGTTTTCGTTCAGGTTGGTATTACATTAGGCCTGCAAGGGAATGTTGATGATATTGACATTATTCGCTCTGTTTTCTTTGGTCTTCTTATTACCCCATGGGCTGTGTACTTTTTGTCTGTTGTGGTTGATCAGTTAGAAGAATCTCGCCAGAGACTCTCTAAGTTGGTTTCTAAGTTAAAAGAAATGCGCTCACGAGACAAAGAACTGAATAATCAACTACAACAGAACATAATTAAGCTCAATCAAGAGATAGAAGAGAGACAAAAAGCGGAAGAAGCTCGACAAGATGCTATCAATGATCTTGAGAATGAAGTTTATCAGAGAGAGAAAACACAATTAGAGCTTGCTGAAAGGACAACACTACTTCGGTCTTTTATCGATACATCACCAGATCTTATTTATTACCGAAATGCAGATGGCATTTTTTCTGGGTGTAACCGCGCGGTTGAAGAACTAACGGGTCGTTCAGAGCAAGAGTTAGTTGGTTTGACTCCTTGGGATGTTTACAGCAAAGAGATTGCACAGGAAGTCGTTACCACGGATGAGTTGGTTTTTCGTAATAATGAAGAGATCACTTATGAACAGTGGTTAGAATATCCAGACGGAAAAAAAGTATATTTTGAGCTTCGTAAAGTACCATTTTATAACAAAGAAGGCCGTCACCTAGGGTTGGTAGGCTTTGGACGAGACATCACAGAGCGTAAGAAGTATCAAGATGCTTTAGAAAAGGCGAGTAGAGATAAAACCACCTTTGTCTCTACCGTGAGTCATGAATTAAGAACCCCCCTTAACGGCATTGTTGGCTTAAGTCGAATGCTGCTGGATACTTCACTTTCGGAAGAACAGCGCCAACATATGCAGACTATCAATGTCAGTGCTATTACCTTGGGTAATATTTTTAACGATATTATCGATATGGACAAATTTGATCGTCGAAAACTAGAATTATTGCCAAAAGCAATCAATCTAGAAGATTTTGTTTCAGAGATGGAGAGTATTTCGGCGTTGATGGCCGAGCAAAAAGGTTTGCGATTCGATCTGGAGCGACTGACCAACTTCCCTAGTTTTATTGAAGCCGATGCGACCCGTCTACGTCAAGTGCTTTGGAATTTAATTGGAAACGCCACTAAGTTTACCAAAGAAGGTGGTGTGGTAATGAGTGTCGGTGTTGATGTTGAAGATGGCATGGCTGATATTGTATTTGAAGTAGAAGATACGGGCATTGGTATACCTGAAAAAGAACTCGATAAAATCTTTGCGATGTATTATCAAGTGAAATCGGGTAAGGATAATTTACATGCGGTAGGGACAGGGATTGGGCTGGCTGTCTCCAAGCAATTGGTCAAAATGATGGGCGGAGATATCCTTGTCAGCAGTGAAGAAGGGTTTGGAAGCACCTTTACTCTAAATATCCGCGTACCGGTTGTTAAAGCTGTCACTGAAGTGAAGAACAAGCCGAAGCAACAAAGAGCGATTCGTATTTTCATGATAGAAGATATTCAACTGAATATTACGGTTGCTAAATCTTTGCTAGAAAGTTTGGGTCACTCTGTTGATATCGCGATGGATGGGGAGGACGCCATCGCACAGTTCTCACCGGATAAATATGATTTAGTTTTGCTGGATATTCAGTTGCCAGATATGACGGGTTTTGATGTCGCACAATATTACCGTGAAAAATTTACAGAGTTGCCTCCGTTAGTCGCATTGACCGCGAATGTAATGAAAGACAAAAAAGACTATATCGAAAAAGGAATGGATGACGCACTTAGTAAGCCTCTCTCTGTAAAAGCGATTCAAAGGGTCATTGAAAAATGGTGTATTGCCGATGAACCTAAAAAGAGTGGAGAGCCACTAAAAGAACAAGAAAAAATATCAAGCTCAGATGTTGCTTCGACGCTTTTAGATATTGAAATGCTCGAATCTTATGTGGATATCGTTGGTACGCAGCCAGTGTTAGATAGTATAAAAATGTTTGAAGATATGTTGCCGGGCTACTTAGAGATATTAGACTCTAATATGGTGGCGCAAGATCAAGACGGAATTGTATCGGAAGCGCATAAAATAAAGGGTGCAGCGGGGTCTATCGGATTAATGCATATTCAAAAGGTTGCACAAAAAGCTCAGTCACCAGAAATGCCGGCATGGTGGGAGAATATCGCGGACTGGGTGGATGAGATTAAAAATGAATATCAAAATGACATTGATATCTTGAGAGCATGGTTAGCGGGACAAGATAAGTAATAGCCGTTGAGTAGGATAACCGTAATATAAGCTTAAGGTGATAGGCGACTAATTTATAGTGCCTATCGCCGAAAGCGAATTTGTTACTCTTCTAAATCACCACAAAAACGATACCCTTCACCGTGGATCGTAGCGATGATTTCTGGTGTATCTGTGATTGATTCAAAATGCTTACGGATACGACGAATAGTGACATCAACCGTACGGTCATGTGGCTTAAGTTCGCGTCCAGTCATCTTCTTGAGAAGATCCGCTCGAGTCTGGATTTTTCCTGGATTCTCACAAAAATGAAGCAGTGCTCTAAACTCTGAACGAGGTAGCTTATAGCCGTCACCCAATGGGCTGACTAAAGAACGGCTATTTATATCTAATATCCAGCCATTAAATTCGTACTTTTCAACACTTCTTTTCTCTTCAGAGACGGTATTATCGTTCATTGAGCGAGTCAGGAGGTTGCGAGCTCTAATAGTAAGTTCACGTGGGTTGAATGGTTTGGTGATGTAATCATCGGCACCTATTTCTAAGCCCAAGATCTTATCAACTTCATTATCACGACCAGTTAAAAACATAAGAGCAACATTTGCTTGCTCTCTAAGTTCACGAGCTAAAAGTAGTCCATTCTTGCCAGGGAGGTTGATATCCATGATAACCAAATTAACTTGGTTATCAGCAAGTACATGATGCATTTCTTCACCATCACTTGCTTCGAATACAGTATATCCCTCAGCTTCAAAAATACTTTTTAACGTGTTACGAGTAACTTGCTCATCTTCAACAATGAGTATTTGCGGGGTTTGCATTGGCGACACCTAAATTGTAAAGATTTTGTGTATATTTTAAATAATGCTAAGCAAAAAGTAACATATGGGTAAAGTCTTTGCGACAACTTGTAACAAAAACCGTTAAAAAACACTTTAACTAGGTACGCCAGTCCCTGGAAATAACCTATTTTTAGAGGTAAACATATAATCGAGTATGCTTATTTACATTTTTGCTATATTTGCGATGGATTTTATTATCTTAAACGTATCGCAACAATAACAGTTTGTTAATTCTTTTCACTTTGTTGATTTACATCAATAGATATAACATAACATTTGCTCTATTTATTGAGTTTTATGTCAAGGAAGCAAGCGTGGGTAAAAATTCAAAATTGTAGAGTATTTATAAGGAGGTTTATTTCTTTATTAACAGCGAGTTAAATCTGCCTCAGTTTTTCATCAATACCGCATGAAATCCGTCCATCTGTGTAGGGTTAAAAGATGAAATTGATAGGGTAAATGAGGCTGTCAAGAGAGATTTGGGTGATTTTAGTTATTGCAAAATGTTGGATGGTGATTTAAAAAGAGCATGGTTCGAAGAAATTTGTGCTGTAAAAATGCCTCAGAATTAATGATAGAGCTCGAAATACTGTTCACCATAATGCCATATAGTTCGTGGAAAATGATCAGCTCTATTTCATATCCTGCTTAAAAAAATAACGTCTCGAGATGATACGTGGTTTCTCTCAGAAGATCGTCTTACAAAAATATTAATAGCAGATATTCATTAGCAATGAATAAGTAGAACAGAATTTAAAATCAATCACAGTTGATCTGTGTTTCGAGAGACTGTGTAAATCAAGGAGGAAAAATGAACGATATACTTCCAGATATATGTGACAAGTACGAGGATCAAGTAACATTGCTTGACCTACCACTACAAAACTTTGGTCAGCGCTATGCTTTCTTTGGTCAAGTGGTCACCGTACGCTGCTTCCATGACAACTCTAAAGTGAGAGAGGTTTTGGAACAAGATGGAAAAGGTAAAGTTCTTTTTGTCGATGGGAATGGTTCCCTTAAGAAAGCACTATTAGGTGATCAACTTGCTATCTTAGCTATTGAAAATGGCTGGGAGGGGGTCATTGTTAATGGTGCAATACGAGATGTTGCTGTTATGTCGGAACTCGACATCGGTATTAAAGCCTTGGCAGCTTGTCCATTTAAAACGGAAAAGAAAGGCGCTGGTGAGGTAAATGTATGCCTAACCATGAACCGTCAGATGGTTCACCCAGGCGATTATGTTTACGCAGATTGGAATGGCACATTGTTGTCAAATAAATTGCTCGAACTCTAAAAGCGGAAACCTAAACCCACTTCAACACCTTGCTGCCACTGTTCGTAATCGAAAGTGGCATGCAAGTCTACATTATCTGATATTTTCATTAGGCTGGTGACTTCGGCGGACACTGTACTTTCTTCAGTCCCATCTTCAAGAAACTCTTTTGTAGTATGAATTGTACTTTTAAGCGACAGTCTTTCGTTAAAGGTATAACTGACCCCACTTAGAAAACCATTCTCATTATGCAACTCGGAAGAGTTGTCTAAACGTGCCCCTACATAAAGATCGACAGAGTCAAACAAAGAATAAGCATAACCACTATCTATCTTCCAAGAGTCGGATTCATTATTGGATTCAGTTTGACTAGACAAAAACAGTTTATGAGGTGAACCTTCACTTTGAGTAGGAAGGTTTGGTAACGTAGCCGCAAAGGTGTGTGCCGAAAAAACAGAAAGGCCGACACATATGAATAGTGTTGTCTTCATTTACGCCTCCCTGCTGATTGTTATTGTTATTATGCTTGTTCGATTTTTGTTCTGACTTTGACTGTCAGTAACTTTAATTAAAACACAAAATCAGAAAAGCGGATCCTTCTATTTTGTTCTTTATATAGTTGTTTTGGTTATTTAGAGATTGATATTTCAAGCTATTTATTTGAAAAACAATCAGTTAATAAGTGAGTCTCAAAAATGGGTTTTTGTCGAAAATAAGAGGCAGAGCGAAAAAAAATTGAACTTTAAATTGACTCTATGAGTGAAAATCGGTAAATGTATGGGTAAGCAAACACAAAACACGAATATAAATACATAATTATGCATACAGTACGCCACACAATAATGACCATAACCATTATTACCGACATTACCAATGTTGGGGCAGGCTGCTAAACGAAAGAAATTTCAAAAAAAGGCCTGTATCCAAGAAGATACAGGCCTTTTTTTATACAAGTTTTAAACATACTGGAGGTAGGTAGGGATGCGAGTTCTCAAGTTTGGTGGATCATCGTTAGCAGATGCTGACCGTTTTTTAAGAGCGGCAGACATTATTGCGAACAATGCTCAACAAGAAGAGGTTGCGGTGGTTTTATCCGCACCAGGGAAAACAACAAATAAATTGGTTGCTGTTATTGAAGGCGCACTTCGAAACGGTGATGCCGATCTGCAAATTGCAGAGTTAGAGAACTCTTTTGCTCAACTATTTACAGAAATAAAAGCGATATTGCCAAATGTAGACAATGCAGCATTTGATGAACAAGTAAATGTATCTATGTTGCAACTACGCCAGTTCGTCCATGGTATTGCGTTGCTAGGTATGTGCCCAAATAACGCGAACGCTCGAATCATCAGTAAAGGAGAGAGGATCTCAATTAAACTGATGCAGGCGGTATTGGAAGCGAAAGGTCAACCGGCAAGCCTTATCGATCCTGTCAAATTTCTGTTTGCTAAAGGTGATCACCTAGAAGCGATGGTTGATGTTGAAGTTTCAACGTTAAACTTCAAAAAAGAACCACTGCCAGTTGGTCACGTGAATATCATGCCTGGTTTTACTGCGGGTAATAAAAAAGGTGAACTTGTCACCCTTGGTCGTAATGGTTCTGATTACTCCGCTGCTGTTCTTGCTGCCTGTTTGAGAGCGGATTGCTGTGAAATCTGGACAGATGTTGACGGCGTTTACAATTGCGACCCACGGTTAGTTGACGATGCAAGGTTGCTTAAGTCGCTTAGTTACCAAGAAGCCATGGAACTGTCTTATTTTGGCGCATCGGTACTTCACCCTAAAACCATTGCCCCTATTGCTCAGTTCCATATTCCCTGCTTAATCAAAAATAGTTTTAATCCTCAAGGCGCCGGTACGCTAATTGGACAAGACACTGGCGAAGATAACCTTGCAATTAAAGGTATTACAACGTTAAACAAACTGACCATGGTAAATGTATCAGGCCCAGGAATGAAGGGCATGGTAGGAATGGCTAGCCGTGTATTTGGTGCGATGTCCTCATCAGGCGTTTCGATTGTATTGATTACTCAATCTTCATCGGAATACAGCATTAGTTTCTGTATTGAAGCAGTCGATAAGCAACGAGCTGAACAGGCTCTGCATGATGCCTTTGAGCTTGAATTAAAAGATAGCCTATTAGAACCAGTCGAATTTATTGACGATGTAGCGATTGTTACCTTAGTTGGTGATGGTATGCGTACATCGAAAGGCGTCGCATCGCAGTTCTTCTCATCACTTGCAGAAGTGAACGTAAATATCGTTGCTATTGCACAGGGCTCATCTGAGAGAGCTATCTCTGCAGTGATTCCTGAAAACAAAGTGTCTGAATCTATCAAAGCTTGTCACGAGAACTTCTTCAACTCTAAGCATTTCCTCGATCTATTTATCGTTGGTGTGGGTGGTGTGGGTGCTGAACTGGTCGATCAGGTACAACGTCAACAAGCAAAATTGGCACAAAAGGGTATTGTTATTCGCGTCTGTGGCCTTGCAAATAGTAAAGGTGTCTTACTTGATGCGAAAGGATTGCCTTTAGGTGACTGGCGTGAGCGTATGGAGCATGTTTCTGAGGAGTTCTCACTAGCTGCGCTTATCTCTACGGTACAACGAAATCATATTATTAACCCCGTGTTGGTGGACTGTACGTCTAGCGAAGGAATAGCGGAGCAGTATGCTGATTTTCTAGCCGCTGGATTCCACGTTGTTACTCCGAACAAAAAAGCCAATACGGCAAGCATGGCGTATTATCATCAGTTGCGTCAGGTCGCTCGTAGTTCTCGTCGTAAACTATTGTATGAAACAACGGTAGGTGCAGGTCTACCTGTTATTGAAAACCTTCAAAATTTGATCTCTGCGGGTGATGAGTTAGACAAGTTCAACGGCATTCTTTCCGGTTCTCTGTCCTTTATCTTTGGCAAGCTGGACGAAGGTTTGACGCTTAGTCAAGCAACCAATATTGCAAAAGAGAATGGTTTTACAGAGCCTGATCCTCGAGATGATCTATCGGGTATGGATGTCGCTAGAAAACTGCTTATCCTTGCTCGTGAAGCAGGAATGGAACTAGAACTGGAGGATGTCGTTGTTGAACAAGCATTGCCACCGGGTTTTGATGACACAGGTTCTGTGGATGACTTTATGGCTCGTTTACCAGAAGCGGATGCTTACTTCACTGATTTAGTCGAGAAAGCGGCACAAGAAGACAAAGTACTTCGTTATGTTGGTGAAATCGATGAAGGAAAATGTCGAGTACGAATTGTTGCTGTTGATGGAAATGACCCAATGAATAAGGTGAAAGATGGGGAGAATGCCTTAGCATTTTATAGCCGTTATTATCAACCCATTCCACTCGTACTGCGTGGTTACGGTGCTGGTGCTGAAGTCACCGCAGCAGGCGTATTTGCAGATGTAATGCGGACCTTAGGCTGGAAACTAGGAGTATAACTGATGAATTCAAGTGATATGGCTGTTGTCGTTTATGCGCCTGCTTCTATCGGTAATGTAAGCGTCGGTTTTGATGTGTTAGGGGCTGCCGTCTCTCCTATTGATGGTACGCTTCTTGGTGACCGTGTGTTGGTGAAAGCGGGTAATTCTCCGTTTGAGTTAAAAACATCAGGTAGTTTTGTTGCAAAATTACCTATCAATCCTAAAGAGAACATTGTTTACGATTGTTGGGTGGTTTTTGCTCGCGAATTAGATAAAAAAGAGATTGAACTTAAGCCTCTAGAGATGACTCTTGAGAAGAATATGCCTATTGGTTCTGGGTTAGGTTCGAGTGCTTGCTCTATCACTGCTGCTCTTGACGCACTTAATCGTTTCCATGGTCAGCCGTTGAATGAAACAGAACTACTTGTTCTAATGGGGGAGATGGAAGGCAAAATCTCTGGCGGTATCCATTACGATAACGTCGCACCGTGTTACCTAGGTGGTTTGCAATTGATGCTAGAAGAGCTCGGCACTATCAGTCAAGAAGTGCCCTGTTTTGATGAATGGTATTGGGTTATGGCCTATCCAGGTATCACCGTGTCTACCGCAGACGCGCGCGCGATATTGCCATCGCAATACCGCCGTCAAGATGTCATTGCTCACGGTCGTCATTTGGCTGGGTTTATTCATGCTTGTCATTCTGGGCAACCTGAACTCGCTGCGAAGATGATCAAAGACGTGATCGCAGAACCATATCGTGAGAAACTATTACCGGGTTTTGCTGATGCGCGTAAATATGCAATGTCTGCAGGTGCTCTAGCGACTGGAATTTCTGGGTCAGGCCCGACACTATTTAGTATTTGCAAAGAAAAAGATGTCGCTGAGCGAGTTGCTCGCTGGTTAGAACAAAATTATATCCAAAATGAAGAAGGATTCGTTCACGTTTGTCGTTTAGATAAACAGGGTTCGAGCGTGACAGGAAGTGAGCTATGAAGCTTTATAATATCAAAGAAAATGACGAACAAGTATCCTTTGGACAAGCTGTACGCCAAGGGTTAGGCCGCAATCAAGGTCTATTCTTCCCATCTGAACTGCCAAAGTTTGATGATGTGGACGCACTGCTAGCAGAAGACTTTGTCTCCCGCAGTGGTAAGATTTTATCCGCACTTATTGGTGACGAACTTAGTGCAGAACAGGTGCTTGAACTCGTTGGAAATGCATTTCAATTTCCGGCACCAATCAAAAGCATTAAAGAAAGCGTTTATGCGCTTGAGTTATTCCACGGACCCACCTTGGCGTTTAAAGATTTCGGTGGCCGCTTTATGGCTCAGTCACTTGTGGCCGTAACGGATGGTGGAAAAATTACGATCTTAACCGCAACATCTGGTGATACTGGCGCAGCTGTAGCTCATGCCTTCTATGGAATGGAAGATATTAACGTTGTGATCCTTTATCCGAAAGGAAAGATCAGCCGACTACAAGAGCAGCTCTTCTGTACTTTAGGTAAAAATATTCATACGGTTTCAATCAACAGCGATTTCGATGCGTGTCAGTCCTTGGTTAAACAAGCATTTGACGATCAAGCACTGCGTGAAGAGATTGGACTTAATTCGGCAAACTCAATCAACATTAGCCGCTTAATGGCTCAAATCTGCTATTACTTTGAAGCTGCCGCTCAGATGAGCAAAGCAGAGCGAGAGAACCTCGTTATCTCCGTTCCAAGCGGTAACTTTGGCAACCTAACGGCAGGCCTGCTGGCGAAAGCACTGGGTTTACCGGTTAAACGCTTCATCGCCACGACTAACGTGAATGATACGGTGCCTCGTTATCTAGAAACAGGGAAGTGGGATCCAAAACCAACGATTGCTACCACGTCTAACGCCATGGATGTTAGCCAGCCAAACAACTGGCCTCGTATTGAAGAACTATGCCGTATTAAAGGCTGGGGCTTGGATACATTAGGTAAAGGTGTGGTAACGGACGAGCAGAGCGCAGAATCGGTAAAAGAGCTGAACGATCTCGGCTACCTATGTGAACCACATGGTGCTATTGCGTATCGCAGCCTAAATGAGCAACTTCAAGAAGGTGAAACAGGCCTTTTTTTGTGTACTGCTCATCCTGCAAAGTTCAAAGAAGTCGTGGACGATATTCTAGGAACCGATATTGACGTACCCGCACCGCTTGCCAAGCATGCGGTGATGGAAAACCTATCGGAAGAGTTGGATGCTGATTTTGAAGCGCTGAAAGTGGTGTTGAGAAAGGTTCAGAAGTGATTCCTATAAAAACGTGTAGTTAGGCATCAACTGCCTAAAACCGTTAATACTAAGTGTTAAGACTTACTTAAAGCGGGTGATTCAATAGAGTCACCCGCTTTTTTATGCCTATACCAAACTAACTAAGTTTGTAATCAGTATGAATATTACAGTTTTTCTTTGTGTGTTTTAAGCCGATGGACTAATTGTAATTGAATGGATTTCATCACCAAAAATTTCTGCGAAGATCGGTTGTGAGTAAGACTAACGCCATTTTCTTCCGTGGCGCTAACCATCGCTCGCAGCTTGTATTGACTGAAAAATAATAAACTAATAGCAAAAATGACAACAAAAGTAATGGAGTCAACCTGAGGAATAAATGCCAAAGTGGCAGATGAAAGCAGTAAAGATAAAGAGAATATATTAACGATATTGTGTTTTAGCCCTAGTTTTCTTGCGTCTCTTTGAACAATGTTGTCTAAAAGGTAATTATTTTTTCTCGTTATTAAGGTGTTATCAGTAAGTTGAGAGTCTGTCGCTTGGTAGGGTTTTCGTAATATCATTGATTTACTATAGTGACGTTGCTCATAAATCCACTCCTAATGGTGTGTGGGTCCGGCATACTGGTAATAAATTGCGTACAAAGAGGATTCGTTTCTACTAGGGCATCATCTTCATAAAGAATTCCGCGAACTTTCTGTCTACGCCATCTTAATGTATTTGCCGTATCGGTTTATCTACTCTCCTTGCAATATACGAAAGTATCGTCGAAGTAATGAATATTGATTAGTTCAGGTTTAACAGGTGGACTAACTTTCCATGTATAGACTTGATGACGTCGAACTCTTTGGCTGTGCGGCAACTAGCAAGGCAAACCCAATAATCTCCCGCTTCATCTGTACCTCTAAACAACGCTCGTAGTTCGTAATTCCGCCATGAAAACAGACTAAAAAACAGCGCAACAATAAATGCGATGAAGCCAAACTGAGGCACAAACGCCCACGTGACTGCGGATAACACTAAGGCCAAGCAGATGACATTGATTAGGTTACCTCTTAAACCTAATTTTCGTGCCTCTACCTGAATAATGTTATGCAAAGTGTAGTTCTTTTTTCTGATTTTTAAGTTGGTGTCTGTTAAATGAAAGTCGCTAGATTTGTATGACTTATGGAATATCATCATTGACCTCACTTTTTGAGTTTGACAATAATATTGTCTTCTCGATTAATGGTATGTAAATTTAAATACATTCACTCAATGTATGTCATTTCACTATACTTTAGTTTGGGTGACTGTTAGAAATTATGGTTATATGATGTCCTATTCTATATAGAAGTAAAACGTCAATACTTAAATGAAAAATCAAATCTATTAATGATGTGTCATTTTTATCACGAATGATCTCGAATGGTATGTAAAAAATAGCAGTAATGAATATAAATCTAAGAGATGTAACCCAACTTACCAATATAAAACGCAATAAGAAATTTTTACCGTTGTCCTTTTTGTTGCATATGTATGAGAAATAGATTCCGAGAATAATGACAACTGAACTTAAGATATCGTAACCAATATCAAAGTTGTTTAATTGGTTGTCTTTTAGAAAGACATCTAAACCTGCGATGATGCTGTAAAGTATCAAATACCAGACAGCATCGTTGTCATTTATATCGCCTTTGATTAGGTCTTCTCTTAATTTACGTATATTCACGAAATGCATAGTGATATTTCTTATTAAAGTAACCTAAAAAACTAATTAACTTCCCAAAGCCTACTCCAGTCCTTTTGAGTACAGAAAGTGCCAATAATGTAACAAGATGGCTCAAAAATCAGACGTATAATTTTTCCAGTAATAGAGCCTCTTTGTGTCACTCCCATCTGATAGGCAAGCTCTATTGCCCTGTATTTCGCAATAGGGTACATGATTTTTTCAAAGGTGCTATTTTTGCGCATTAACTTTACATAGGGAATTGCCCAATAATGATACCCTCGAACGGTTGTTTGACTTAGGTTTTTCTGAGTGAATTCAAGGTCAGCTCTCCAAATGTCATGATCTAGCATTCCTCTCTGATAAAAATGAGTGCATATTACTCTACTTTCTTTACTCCTATTATTTCTTTCTTTCGCTTCAGCTACTCGTTTCTTATAGTGCTCTGCTTTTTTCTTTGTTCCCCAGTTTGTCTTTGCTCGTTCAGCAACTTTATCTGGGTCTTTATAATATTCCTTTGCTGCTTTGGTTATAACCTTTCGTCCAATATTAACTAGCGTCTTATTACCACCGTTTATACACACTGCTTCTGATGAGTTTAATTCTTTCATAATTATGTCCTTTATGTTTTTAATGGGAAGTAAAGGTGTTAATCTTGGCGTGTTAATATTAACAATACATGTGCTTTGATAGGGTCGCTTTTATATAGTTTTATTTTATTATTTTTTTGAGAACTTGATTCAGGTTTGTTCTGAAAACGGTACGGTGTTCTAATAGTTTTTCTGGTATTAGTTTTATTTTTTCATTTGATAATTATTTTTGGTGTATATTTTTTTGGTAGTTATTTATCTTGTAATTATTTAGACTGACTTTAGTGGTGTTTATTTGTTTAGGGAAGAGGTGATAAAGGCCAAAAAACAACGATTACTGGGTGACGTTATAATCATCCAACCTGTTTCTATTTATCTAACGTGCTTTGTTATTTTTGTTCTGTTTTTATTGCTCTCTTTATATTTAACTCAAGCTTACTATTCTAGAAAGGAGACGGTGAAAGGTTATCTCATTCCTGATAAAGGTGTCGTGAGGGTTTACTCGAATCGTACAGGGGTTATAGAGCACTTATACGTTAAAGAGGGTGATGAAGTTATTCAGGGAGATAACCTTGCAAAAATCAAAAATAGCCAAAGCTTATCTTCTGGGGTTGAATTATCCGTTGCGCTGGCCAAAGAACTAACAGTCCAAATTAATGCTCTTAATCGAGAGTATGACGCAACCACATTGATGTATGAAAAAGAGTTAGCTAGCACTAAAAGCCAACTTGCCCAACTGTATCAAAGCTTAAAGGTGATTAAGAACGCTCAAAAGACAAGATCTAAAAAGCTGGCACTTAAAAAACAACAGATAACCAATAACAAGCATTTGTTTGATAAAGGGTTTCTTTCATCTAATCAGTTTGACTTATTGCAAGGCGAATATTTAGATGAACTCGAATCGAACGATCGATTAGAAAAAGAGTTGGTTACTATTCAAATTCAGATCTCGGAACTAGAGTCCGAACGCCTTGTTTTTCCAGAGCAAAAAATAGTAAAACAATCGGCCATTACACGACATATCTCAGAACTCACAGCGCAGCTTACTGAAATGCAAAACCAGTATGAATTTGTCGAAAAAGCCCCCGAAAGTGGCATTGTAACCACTGTCCAGCCAACTCTAGGTATGCGTGTAGATACCGACACACCATTGCTTAGTATTATCCCCATTGATTCACCATTAGAAATAGAATTACTACTACCGACACGCTCTGCTGGGTTTGTTCAGATAGGAGATACTGTCAATATTCGCTTCGATGCATTTCCCTACCAAAAATTTGGTTTAGTGGTTGGTAGAATATCAAGCATAGATAAATCCCTTATTCTTCCAAGTGAGAAAGCACTTCCAATATCGGTCAATCAAGCGATGTATCGAGTGCGAGCATCGCTTACTCAGCAGTCTATCCGAGCCTATGGGAAAGTATTTCCGCTTAAGGTCGGCATGATTGCCGATGCCGATATTGTTTTAGAAAGACGTAGCTTATTAGAGTGGTTGCTTGATCCTATTTACGCAGTGAAAGGTAAGTTGGGATGAGCGAGCATAGCCCGAAACCTTCAATACAAGAGGCGTTAACGAGTGCATCTGAATTGCTTGCCTATTCTGGTAAGAGAAAAGTACCTTTAGTTTTACAATCGGAAGTCGCGGAATGTGGCTTAGCTTGTATTGCAATGATTGCCTCATATTTTGGTCAGCGGATCAATTTATCTCCGTTAAGGCAACACTTGAATCTCGACACACAAGGTATGAACTTCAATCAGCTTATGGGTGTTGCAAGTGATTTGAATTTTTCGTGCAGAGCAGTTCAATGCTCGTTACATGAGGTTGGCCAGCTTAAGCTTCCCTGTATTTTACATTGGAATATGGACCACTTTGTTGTTCTTATCGGGGTAACGAAAAAAGCTATTTTTATCAATGATCCTGCGTTTGGTAAACGAAAAATAAATCTAAAACAACTCAGTACATCCTACACTGGTGTGGCTTTAGAGCTTTGCCCTACCGCTGAGTTTAAAAAGCAAGATCTTCGAGTAGTGATGAAGATCCAACAACTTTGGCATAAGGTCTCTGGCCTAAAGCGCTCTTTGTTAGCGCTATTTTCTCTTTCTATTATCTTGCAGGGCATAGCACTACTTTCGCCTTATTACATGCAATGGGTAATCGACAATGTTCTATTAAGTAACGATAAGCCACTATTGATTGTATTGGCTTTTGGTTTCGCACTGTTGATGGTCTTAAAAATTGGGGTTGGGGTGTTTAGAAGCTGGTTGGTGTTGCGTTTCAGTAGTGCTTTGAATATTCAAATGGGTGCGAATTTGTTTCATCATCTATTAAGATTGCCAATGTCTTTTTTTGAGAAAAGACACATAGGGGATATTGTATCCCGATTTGGCTCATTAGGATCTATCAGAGAAATGCTGACAACAGGCTTAGTGGAGGCTTTGATTGATGGATTAATGGCCGTTGTCGTTCTTGTTGTTATGTACCTTTATCACCCTGTTTTAGCTACGCTGGTTCTCGGTGCGGTTTTTGCCTCATTTATTATTCAGTTGCTTTTTTATTATCCCAACAGACGAATTACCGAAGAATCGATTGTTGCTGAAGCAAAAGAAGATTCTACTTTTTTGGAATCGATAAGGGCGATTCAAACCATCAAGCTTTTTTCCCATGAAAGCAGCCGTCAAAACAGATGGTTAAATCGTTTTGCCGAGGTGATCAATACCAATATTAGACTTGGAAAATTAAGCATTGCTGAAGATACCATCAATAGTTTGTTGTTTGGTTTGGAGTCTATTTTAGTTGTTTACCTTGGCGCATTAGCAGTGATGGAAGGAAGCCTTACGGTTGGTATGTTGTTGGCCTTTATCGCCTATAAAGGTCAGTTTATTGGTAGCGTAACCAGTTTTGTTGATAACTTGTTTGCCTTTAAGTTGCTTAGCTTACATTTAGAGCGTATTTCGGATATCGCATTGCAAGAGAAAGAGCAGCAAGTGAGTAATAGTGCGGTACTTCCTCGTGTAGTCAGAGGGCATCTTAGACTAGAGAAAATCTGTTTTCGTTATGCAGATAATGCAAAATGGATCCTTGAGGATATTTCTTTTGAGGTTGCGGCAGGGGAGTCGGTCGCGATCACGGGTGTTTCTGGTTGTGGTAAAACAACCTTGTTTAAAATAATTTTAGGATTGCTGAAACCAACTTCCGGAATGGTATTTCTCGATGGGATTGATGTAAACAAATTATCAATAAACGATTATAGGCGTTGTTTTGGTGCCGTAATGCAAAATGACAATCTTCTTTCCGGTACATTAGCGGAAAATATCACACTTTTTGACTCAAACTACGATGAAAATAAACTAGAGCGATGTTGTGAGATAGCGTGTATCAAGCAGGATATTGAGGCGCTACCGATGCAGTTCTATTCGTTGGTTGGTGACATGGGCAGCAGCTTTTCTGGGGGGCAATTGCAACGGCTATTTCTTGCTAGAGCTTTGTATAAAGAACCCCGAATATTGTGCTTAGACGAGTCGACTAGCCATTTGGATCATGGAAATGAGCAGGAAATAAATAGAAATATTAATGAATTAGAAATAACACGAATTTTAATTTCGCACAGCAAAGAAACGATTAGCTCGGTCGATAGGGTTATCTCTTTAACTTAGCGCTTCGTTAGGAGCACCCGTCGCTTACTATTTGCCAGTTGCGAAAATTAGTTCTTCTTATCCTTCCCAAATAAGGCTTTATACCCTTCTATAGCGAGTTGAGCGACGACGTACATGGGATATGATTTACCATACTCTTCAACGACTCCAGCAAAGCCAAAACGGTAGTATTTTACAGCATCTTCTGCGCTGTCGGCTAGGATTGGTTCGCCATCTACTTCAAATTCCGCATTGAGTAACTGCTCTTTTTCGACTAAAAATGTTTCCGAATTCATATCTAAGTAAGTGAATGTTGAACTCTGGCGACTTGGCACAATAAAAAATTGATACTTAGGCATAGAAATTCTCTCATTAGTATTAATAATCCATTATCTATATATGCCACATAATCTGTGTCAGTCGACAAATGAAGGGTGAAATTGAAAAGCATACCCTATATTTTTTTCTCAATACGCTTAACACAACACCTTTTTATCTCTTGCGGCTAGGGCTGCAAAACCGGTACAAATGAGTGCTACAACAGAGATAAGCAGTAAAGGAATAGTCCATGAATCGCTTTGAGCATGGATCTGACCCACAATCGTTGGGCCCGTTGCTGCTAGAGCATAGCCAATGCCTTGGGACATACCAGAAAGCGCTGCGGCTTGGCTGGCGTTCTCGGTTCGCAAGCCAATAAATGACAACGCAATGATAAACGTAGAGCAATTTGTAAGGCCAAACAGTCCAACCCAAAATATGGCTAAATCGGGAAGGTAAAGTAAGCCAATTAAAGCGATAAACACACTAAAGGCACATACAGTAATAAGCCATCGCTGGTTGTTCTTTCTGCCCAACACTGGAAGTAACAGTAACCCAGGAACCATCGTTGAGAACTGCAAGAAGCCGTAGATATAACCGGCATCAATCTCGCTGTAACCAAGGTCGCTTAATATTTTTGGCAGCCACCCTGCTAAAGAGTAAAAAGTGAATGAGTTTAGACCTAAGGCCAATGTAACTTGCCATGCGACACTGCTTTTTAGCAAACTGCGTATTGAGGTCGAACTCTCGACAGTATGTTGGTTTTTCACTTTCGACGTTTTTTTTCTGATTTTTGGAAACCAAATGATGAGAGCGAGGATTGGAAATAATACGTTCATAAAGAGAGCAAGCTGCCACCCAGTTGAACCAAAAAAAGTAAGCTCAGATAGAGGCACCATTAGGCTAGAACTTAGTGTTGAGCCAATTCCCATCGTGAATATATAAATAGAGGTGACGACCGCGATGCGTGTCGGATAATTGATTTTTACGACCACAGGCAAAAGTACATTCCCTATGGCGATGCCGATACCGATGAGAATAGTGCCCAAGTACAATGTTGAAATGAATCCCCATGACCGTAGACCAATACCAAATGAGATGAGCAATAGCGCAAGCAACAAGCTAGGTTCTAGGCCCAGTTTGCGAGACAAATGGGTAACCATTGGGGAAAACAGAGCAAAAGTGAGCAAAGGTAATGCGGTTAGGAAGCCAGCAGCGGATGAGGCTAGGTCAAGATCATGCATTATCTGCGCGAGCACAGGGGCCAGACTTGTAAATGGACCTCTTAGATTGAGCGCTAAGAATAGTATGCCTAGCATAATTAGAATGCTTACTCGGGTAGGCGCTCTCATGTGTTGATTCACTTCTGAGGTAGATAAGGTGTTATAGCCTACAGAGCATTGGGCTGGGAAACAATTGTAGGGAGTAAAATATCGTTAAATTAGAGCATAAAAAAGAGATCAAAAAAGGCGCCAATGTGGCGTCTTTTCGTTAAGGCTTTATTATATCAGTGATATTACCACTTCCAGCTGTTTTCAATCCAACTCCAGTGTACCGTAGGATAAGGTGCTTTTAGAGGCGGAGGGCCGACCAAGGCAAATGAGAGTACCAAGTTCGCTACAATAAGGAACAATACTGCCCAAAATGTGAACTTTTGTAGATTATTAAAAAAAAAGCCACAGGATATATTTCATTATCCTATGGCTTCGTTATCGGTCTATAACGACGATGTTTACATAGTTTCTGTAAAAGTACGCGCAACAACGTCTGCTTGCTGCTCTGGAGTCAGCGAGTTAAAACGTACAGCGTAACCAGATACACGAATCGTTAGCTGAGGGTACTTCTCAGGATTCTTGATAGCATCTTCTAACGTTTCACGCTTAAGAACATTAACGTTAAGGTGTTGGCCACCTTCAACAAGTGGTGCTGTTTCTACTGCAACTTCACGGCTCTCGAATTGACCCAAAGCAGAGGCTGAAACAACTTGGTCAGCTTCAAAGCCAGAAACCGCTGCTATGCAACGAGCTTCGTTTTTTTCTGAGTCTAGTAGCCAGATAGAGTTTAGTAGCTCATCGTTTGCTGCTTTAGTGATTTGAATACCTTGGATCATAAACTTCTCCTAGTTCACTTACGTGATTAAATTAATTAGCATATTTCGATAACTTGTTGAAGCCATAATAATATTGATTTAGGTCAAAATACAACTAAAAACCTTGTTTTTTTTGTGCTAATTTTATTGATGTAGGTCAAGAACCCTTTAGTTTCAGTGTTTTCCCGTAAAATGTTGTTCTATATGATAATTTTGTCACTTACGTATTGTAGTAAATTGACTACATTTTGATATCATACTACTAACCGTATTGCTTAACTAAATTAACAATTTGAGTGTTTGTATTGTTGACCTTATTACTATAACGTCGTTAAAAACTAACAAATGAAAGAAAGAGTTCTAATGGTGAGTAAAAAATTTATTGGTGCGCATGTATCTGCTTCGGGTGGAGTAGAGAATGCACCAATTAGAGCGAAAGAGATTGGCGCAAATGCTTTTGCCCTGTTTACTAAAAATCAGAGGCAATGGGTGGCTAAACCCCTAACAGAAGAGAGTATTAATCAGTTCAAAAAGAACTGTCTCGAATTAGGTTTTGGACCGGAAAAAATACTTCCTCACGATTCCTATCTGATTAACCTTGGCGCACCAGAGCCAGAGAAGTTAGAAAAGTCGCGCGCCGCATTTATCGATGAGATGGAAAGATGCCAGCAACTTGGTTTGCATTTGCTCAATTTTCATCCTGGGAGCCATTTGAAACAAATCTCAGAACAGGCGTGCTTAGCGGCAATTGCAGAGTCGATTAACCTTGCCCACCAAGCTGTACCAGATGTTGTGGCTGTTATTGAGAATACAGCAGGGCAGGGAACGAACCTAGGTTGGCGATTTGAACATCTTGCTGAAATAATTGATCAAGTGGAGGATAAAGAACGGGTGGGGGTTTGCCTTGATACCTGCCACACTTTTACTGCTGGGTATGATCTGCGTACGAAAGAAGCATGCGAAAAAACGTTTGCTGAATTTGATAGTGTCGTTGGTATGCACTATTTAAGAGCGATGCATCTAAATGATTCAAAAGTAGATTTTGATAGTCATGTCGATCGCCATCATTCTTTAGGTAAAGGGAAAATTGGTTGGGATTGCTTTGAATATATAGCTCAAGATAGCCGATTTGATTCTATACCTTTGATTTTAGAGACAATTGAACCTGAGATATGGGGAGATGAAATTCAAGCTCTCCGTCATTTAGAGATGCAACAGTAAGTTAAATTGAGGCGTTGAATGACGAGTTAACAATAAAATAAAAAGTTGGCATCCTTCTTTCATAGCTAGATTAAGTAAATGATCTTTAGACCGTTTGCTATACAAACCTAGCCACAACTAGCCACAATAGGATGCCAATATGCGTTTTTCATCTTTGTTACACAGCCGACCTAGAACCCCAGTGCCATACCGTCATGTACAAGGTAGAGGCCATTTTAGAACACCTCAAAGACACGCTTGATCACACTCGAATTTAGTCGTCCCCATGGAAGTGAGGGTCATCGGTTCAAAGAACCTCGCTTTCTGTTTCTCTTTTAGGTGTATATTATTCACTTCTTGTTTTAAAGGAGTGCAAACATGAGCGATAGATTGGCTTGGAACGATGTGATTGAACAAGAACAAAAGAAAGACTACTTCAGACAAACCTTAGCATTTGTTCAGTCTGAACGAGAGGCTGGCAAAGTTATTTATCCGTCAGATGCGGATGTTTTTAATGCTTTTTTTCTGACCGAAATTAGCGATATAAAAGTCGTGATTATAGGGCAAGATCCTTACCACGGTCCGAATCAAGCTCATGGTCTTTGTTTTTCTGTTTTACCTGATGTTAAGACACCTCCGTCGCTCGTCAATATCTATAAAGAATTAGCGCAAGATATTGCTAGCTTTGAAATACCCAAACATGGCTTCCTCCAAAGTTGGGCTAAACAAGGTGTCTTGTTGCTTAATACCGTGCTAACTGTGGAGCAAGGTAAAGCGCACTCTCACTCCAAAGCGGGTTGGGAGGTGTTTACAGATAAGATAATTTCCGTGATTGATACGGAGTGCCAAGACGTTGTTTTCTTATTGTGGGGGGCACACGCTCAGAAAAAGGGCAAAGTTATTGACCGTAATAAGCACCATGTTTTGAATGCTCCGCATCCCTCACCATTATCGGCTCATCGTGGTTTTTTGGGGTGTAAGCACTTCTCTTTAACCAATAAAATTCTGGTTGATACAGGTCGAAAACCGATTGACTGGCAACCTAACTTTGATTGATATGCATATTGGTAGCCTGTAATTAATTGGTTGAATTTCGACCGCTATCAAAGCACGCTTCCCATTCTTTATATACACTTATTACGGGTATGGATATAACTAACCTGAGTTCAGGTTAATTAAAAAGGAGAAGCAAGCAATGATGATGGAGCAAATCCACCGCGAACACGGGTATATGGTACGCTTGTTAGCTATTCTTAGGAGCAAATGGAATGCACTGAAGGATGAGAAACCAATTAATTACAGTTTGATCAAAGAAATTGTTGATTACCTATCTAGCCATTCTGAAACAGTACATCATCCAAAAGAAGATATACTTTATCGTTATTATGTTGAAAAGTATCCAGCAAATTCTGGAATTAAAAATTTGGAACTTGAGCACCAAAAGTTGTCTGAGAAAACTCAAGATTTTATAATAATTGTGGATATGATTCTTCAAGATGCTGTGGTACCTCAGGATGTCTTTCTGGATCAGTTAGAAAGCTTTATACAAAACCAGAAGCGTCATTTAGATATTGAAGAAAAAGAGATACTACCGCTGATAAAAAGTACCTTCACGACAGAAGATTGGCAGGAAGTGGAAAGTCGCTGGGATCATAGCGATGATGACCCTGTCTTTGGTAATACTATTGCTGACCAATATAAGCAGCTTGCTGAACGTGTCAGGCAAGTAAAAGCCGAGTAAGAATGACGGTTTAGTATGAAAAACCATTACCATCTGTAGGTTTAGAAACAGGTACTTAAGTGCCTGTTTCTGTATTTTAATTGGTATTTAATAATGATCGTTCTCTTTTAAACCATAGCTATTACAAACATCTAATTCCATCAACTCTCTTTGCAGGCGTTGACGATCTTTTATTGCTTCTATTTCACGCCATCGGCGCTTCGCTGGCTTGGCACGGCCAGAACGAGTTGGGTTAGAGTCCGATTCCATAATGTCATCTAGTAGAAAGCCTTCCATGTTGACCTCTCTTATTTAATGTACTCCTAACGGAGTCTTTTAAGTACCATAAGTGCGGTAAGAATAACTATGATGTGTTTCTCATTTGTTACCCTTTGATGAAGCTTTTATTAGAAAATCTACCTTAATTCACAGTTTTATATGGTTGAACTGTTTAAAAATTAATCAGTTAGCGCCTTCCTCCCGAGTTCTGGTTTTGTAAGTTGACTTCTGAATGAGTTCAACCAGAATGTTGTAGGTAAAATATTCTATTCGCCATCATCCACGGAGAGGACCTTGTGGCAGAAACTATCCGTTTACTTAATGATCTTTTATGGGGATCGATACTTGTCTATATACTCGTCGGTGTTGGGGTTTTCTTTACTGTTAAATTAGGTTTTATTCAGTTTCGGCATTTCACTCACACATTTAAAGTACTTAGAAATAGCCGAACCGTTGAAGGTTCAGGTATTTCTTCATTTCAAGCTTTGTGTACTAGCTTAGCCGCTCGAGTAGGAACCGGTAATATGGCTGGTGTGGCGATTGCGTTGACGGCTGGTGGACCGGGAGCTATATTCTGGATGTGGTTGATTGGTATGCTAGGTATGGCGACCTCTTTTGCTGAAAGCACCTTGGCACAGCTTTATAAAACCCGAGATGACGACGGTAATTTTCGTGGTGGTCCAGCTTACTATATGGAGAAAGGATTAGGGATGCGCTGGTTAGGCGCGCTTTTCTCTGTGTTTTTAATCATTACCTTTGGTTTGGTATTTAATGCTGTTCAAGCCAACGCTATCGCAAGTGCAATGGAAACCGCCTTCGGCTGGGATTCACTGTCCGTCGGTGTATTCGTTGTAACCCTATCGGCATTCGTTATCTTTGGTGGTATTCGCAAGGTTGCGCGTACCGCAGAAATCGTCGTGCCCTTGATGGCTCTTGCTTATTTAGCGTTGGCGGCCGTCGTGGTTGTCTTAAACGTAGATAAGGTGCCAGGGGCGCTGTTTCTCATTGTTAAGAGTGCCTTTGGGGTTCAGGAAGCTGTGGCTGGTGGTGTAGGGTATTCGATTTCTCAAGCTGTCATTAATGGGGTAGAGAGAGGCTTGTTTTCAAATGAAGCTGGTATGGGCTCAGCGCCTAATGCCGCCGCAACGGCAACGCCATATCCTCCGCATCCCGCATCCCAAGGCTATGTACAGATGCTTGGCGTATTTCTCGATACGATAGTGATATGTACTGCCACTGTAGCGATTATTCTTGTGTCTGGTGAATACGAACTTCACGGATCAGTGACTGGCATCGAACTGACTCAAAGGGCGTTGAGTTCTCAGGTAGGCGAATGGGGTAGTTCATTCATTGCCATTGCCATTTTTCTTTTTGCTTTTACTTCCATCATTGCAAACTATTCCTATGCAGAAACGAATCTGACTTTTCTAGAGCATAATCATAAAACAAGCAGTATGGTTTTGCGTGTATTGGTGTTGTGCATGGTGATGTATGGATCGGTCGAAGCATTGCCAACGATATGGGCTCTGGCCAGTGTTTCTATGGGGATGATGTCTATCGTTAACTTGATGGCGATAATGTTGCTGTCTGGTATTGTGATTAAACTTGCCAAAGATTATAACCGCCAATTAATTATGGGACGAGTGCCCAAATTTAAACCGAATGAGTTTCCAGAGTTAATGGCTCAACTGGAAAAAGATGTTTGGGAAGATTGACCAAAACCATTCATTGCTAGGAACGATTAAATAAATAGAAAAAGCCGTGCTGACTGGGCGTGATTTTTTCTATAATCTAGTCGCATAACAAATAGAATCACCAGGGAAGAAAAATTATGCTCATTGTTGTTTCACCAGCTAAGACACTGGATTATGAATCCCCGTTAGCTATTGAAAAATATACTCAACCAGAACTGATTGATCACGCTAAATTACTCATCAAAGAGTGCCGGAAGCTAACGCCTTTGGATATTTCTACCTTGATGAAGGTAAGCGATAAGATCGCTGGCTTAAATGTGGCGAGATTCGAACAGTGGAATGAAACCTTTACACCAGAGAGTGCTCGTCAAGCTATCTTGGCCTTCAAAGGCGATGTTTACACGGGTTTAGATGCCCAAACGATGAGTGAAGATGATTTTGATTACGCACAATCTCATTTGCGTATGTTATCGGGTCTTTATGGGGTATTAAGACCGTTAGATCTTATGCAACCATATCGCCTAGAAATGGGTAGCAAGTTAGCGAATGAACGCGGTTCAAATCTGTATCAATTCTGGGGGAGTGTGATTACCGATAAGCTTAATCATGCTTTAAACGAACAGGGCGACAATGTTCTGATTAATCTTGCGTCTAATGAATATTTTAAGTCAGTGAAAACCAAACAGATTGATGGCACTGTTGTTACGCCAATATTCAAAGATTGCAAGAACGGCCAGTATAAAGTGATCAGCTTTTTTGCCAAGAGAGCTCGTGGCATGATGACTCGCTATATCATAGATAACCGTACCTCCTCAATTGAGGCATTAACTCAGTTTGATGTGGCGGGTTATTATTTTGTAGAAGAAGAGTCCTCAGCGACAGAGTTGGTATTTAAGAGAGAAGAGCAGAATTAGAAAATTAATCGAATAAAAAAGCGTCATTTCCAGAGTATGGATATGACGCTTTTTATACATAGAGTAATTAAATAGTTTATTTAGTGAGACTATTTTTTCTTTTTATTTTTCTTCTTCTTTTTCACTGGCGCTGCGGTTTTCGCTTTTACTTTCTTCTTCTTGCCAACATTTGGCTTTTTATGCGTTGGGCGCATATCTTTTACAAAACGCTCTTTCACATCATCTTGGATATAACGAGCGATACGAGCCATCATTGATTGGTCGTGTGCTTCGATCAAAGATATCGCGTTACCTTTTTTACCAGCACGAGCAGTACGACCAATGCGGTGTATATAAACATCGGCAGTACGCGGTAGATCATAGTTAATTACATGGGACACATCTGGAAGGTCGATACCACGAGCGGCAACATCCGTCGCGATGAGTACGTTCACCTCGCCTTCGCGAAAACGACGAATTGCATTGTTACGGCGATCTTGTTGCATCTCACCTTGGATCCAGCTACATGGTATCTGTGCACTTTCTAGCAATGATCTTACATCCGCTAGACGATCTCGGGTTTTTACAAATATGATAGACCGATCAGCCTGTTCTTTAAGGATATGCTTTAACAGGTCGTTTTTGTGTTTTAGTGTGTCGGCACGATGATACCACTGGGTTATCTTTTTACGCTCACGTCGAGAAGGATCCGCTTCAATTTCTGCTGGTTCCTTTAGAAGATCGGCAGTAAAGCCTTCCACCCCTTTGCCTTCTAACGTCGCAGAGAAAAGCAGCGTTTGCTTTCTCCATCGGCATTCGCCCGCAAGACGGTCGACAACAGGTGCAAAGCCCATATCTAACATTCGATCCGCTTCATCAAGAATCAACCATTCGATAGCACGGCAATCAAATTTTTCACCATCGATGTATTCCATCAATCGACCCGGTGTTGCTACGACAATATCTTGTGTTTTTGCCAAAATATCAGCGTGATCTTGATACATTACACCACCTGTAATCGTAATGATTTTCAGATTGGTATTTTTTGCTAGTGCACGAGCTTGATCGGCAACCTGCATTGCCAACTCTCTTGTTGGCGTTAAAATAAGAACGCGAGCAGGTCCAGCTCTTCTGCGAGGGAAATCCTGCAAAAATTGCAAAGCAGGCAGAACAAAAGCAGCGGTTTTCCCTGTTCCTGTGGGTGCAGAAGCAAGAATATCTCGGCCATCTAATGCTAGTGGGATCGCCTCAGCCTGAATTTGAGTCGGGCGCTCAAAACCCAGTTCGGTAATAGCTTCAACAAGGTTTTCATCAAGCTCAAGGTCAGAAAAATTATTGATCACAGTAGGATCTCCACAAGCAGTAGTTAAAAGTTCGGTCGCGCATTATAGAGGAATAATGGTTATATCAACATCATTATATCTTACATCTTCAAATAAAAATCTTTCGTTAGAGCAATAAAGTCTGCCGAGTATTGCCCTGCTTGATGAATGACCAATTTTGATGGTTCGGTTTTGTGTTCTTTTAGGCTTAGTTCTATTAACAAACGACTGACTGGCTTGGTATCCGTTGGTGCAACTTGGCATAACCGAGAAACCGACCACCCCAAAGATTTCGCGGCAGAGATAAACGCCATGCCCTCAACTTGCGGGAGAATAAAGTTCGCTTTTCCATCTGGTGTTAGTCGCTTTTCACACACAACCAATAGTTGGGAGTGTGATAAAGAATCGGTATGTCGTGCGGTCGCTCTATGGGGTGAATGAGATTGTTCACCATCAGTGAAGTAAGGTGGATTACAAATAATCGTGTCGAATGGATCTACGGCTTCCCATTGTAAAATATCACCATGAATAAGATTAATTTGATCACCCCAGCCTGAATGCTGAAAATTGATTTTAGCAGCATCATAGGCCTCTAAGTCTATTTCAATCGCCGACATTTGTGCATGTGGAAAGCGTTGAGCACACATTAGTGTAAGTAAGCCAGTTCCTGTGCCTATGTCTAAAATAGCATTGCTTTGATCTGAGTCAATCCAAGCACCCAACAGTACACCATCAGTACTTACAGGCATGCCAGAGAATCCACCATAAATGTTGAACCTTTTGAATTTAAAGTCTTTTGTTCTTTTTTTTGATTCTGTCATTATCTTCTGTATTCACTATTATATGCGGAGTTTATAACTAGTTTGAATTAACTGAATGAAGTTATTAACTATATTCTGTAGTGCAAATCGTTCGTTATTCGAGTCGTATAAGCTAGGTTTTTCTATATTACTGGTCAATAAAACTGCCTTTATGTTCATATTGTGAAGTTAAATTCCGTTTTTTCTAACCTTATTGATTGTTTTTCTCTTTTTCTTCATTATCACCAACCTTAAAAAGTCAGATGTTCTGGCTGTTGTTGAATTTATGAAATATTATTATAAGGTTGACCTATGAGTCAGAACTTAAAATTAACGGATATTATTGCTGTAGGATTTATGCTCTTTGCCTTTTTCTTAGGGGCGGGAAATATCATTTTTCCTCCTTTGGCAGGGCAACTTGCTGGTGATAATGCGTTTTTAGCCATGATTGGTTTTCTGCTAACGGCTGTAGGGCTACCTTTAATAACTATCATAGCAATAGCTGTTGCCGGAGGCACGTGGGAGTCACTGACTAAAGATCTCCCCAAACGAGCGGCAACAATAATGGCGGTTTTAATCTTTGTCATCATTGGTCCTGCATTTGCGGCGCCACGTACCGGCCTTGTTGCCTATGAAATGGCAATTAAACCTTTCATTGCTAATGCGGTGCAACTTGATCTCACACTGTTCTCGATCTTATTTTTCTCCGTTGCTATGTTTTTTTCTTGGTTTCAAGGCAAGCTTATTGATGTGATTGGTAAGTTTTTAACTCCCGCGCTATTTGTCACACTCGTTGTTCTTGCGATTGCTGTATTTGTAAATCCTCAGGGCACTATTTTGGCTGCTCAAGGTGATTATATCTCTCAACCTTTGATCAAAGGATTTCTTGAAGGTTATAACACCATGGATACCTTCGGTGCGTTGATGTTTGGTATGTTAATAGTAGATTCATTGCGCAGCAAAGGCATTACGGACAAAGCCGCGACGACAAAATACTTAACTATTGCAGCAATTATTGCTGCGTTAGGGCTAGCATTTGTGTATATCTCACTATTCTATTTAGGTGCAACAAGTGGTGGTGTGGTAGAAGGCGCGGATAATGGTGGGATTATTCTTAGTCAATATGTGCAATCACTATTCGGTTCGTCTGGTCAATTTGTCCTATCGACTATCGTGTTACTGGCATGTTTAACCACGGCTATAGGGCTAGTATCAGCCTGTTCTGATTTCTTTAGTACGTTAACTCCGATCACGTACAAGGCTTGGGTCATCATTATCGGCGTTATATGCGCTACGGTAGCAAATATTGGCTTAGCTCAACTTATATCACTATCAGTGCCTGTGTTATTTGCGCTATATCCGGTGGCGATTGCGTTGGTCGCGTTAACGTTCTTTAGAAAGCGTTTACCAGACCCACAATTAGCCTATCGAAGTGTTATTACCGTTTCGCTGTTATTTGCAGTAATAGATGCCGCGAAGATTGCTGGGGTGGATGTTTCGGTATTTACGTTCTTACCATTATTTGAATATGGTATGGGTTGGTTGCTACCGACAGGGTTAGCATTGATTGCCATGCTATTTGTTGGTCGGAAGAAACAGAAGTCTCTGGTGGAAGAAGCGGCTTAGTTTTTTACTAAAAAGCCGTCTCTTAATACAATGCCCCCGCGGTTGACGCAGGGGCATTGTTGTTTATAGCCAGCAGTATTATCTCGGTGAAGGGAAGGTTGCCTATGCCAAGCAAACCAAGCTTATGCACCGCTATCTATTGAATACTAGAGGTTTAAAGTGTTTCTTGGTATTCAGTGAGGATTTGTTCACACCAATTCGCAATACGTACATCACTATGTTCGTACTGAGAATCTTCATCGAGTGCTAATCCTACAAACAATGTGCCATCTTCAGTAAGGGCTTTTGATGCCTCAAATGTGTAGCCATCCGTAGACCAATATCCAAGAAATTGTGCACCTGTTGGTATTAGCTCATCATGAAGTAGGCCCATAGCGTCCAAAAACCATTCGCCATAACCTTCTTGATCACCCAATCCAAACAGCGCGACGTGCTTGTTCTTCAATGAAACCCCTGCGATTTCTTGCCAAATCGCGCTCCAATCTTCTTGTATTTCACCAAAATCCCATGTTGAAATGCCCAGAATCAATAGATCATAATCGTTCATTACACTTAATGATGTCTCTTTGACGTTGTGAATGTCGACAAGTTCTTCTCCAATAATGGCACGTATTTTTTCCGCTGCCATTTCTGTATAGCAGGTGGTTGATCCGTAGAAGAGTCCAATTTTCATGTTAGATAGATTCGCATATTAGGTCATTGCTAAGGATTTTACCTATAAACAAGGTATGATTGCAGTCCTTAGTTTCTGTTTTGATAAAATTCTAGTAATTTAGCTTTTGCTGAATTACTCTGAAGGCCAGTGTTTGAGTGATGATAAAAGATGAATGACCAAGCTTTTGTAGAACAGTTCCTCGATGCATTATGGATGGAAAAAGGGCTTTCTGAAAATACCCTGTCTTCATATAGAAATGATCTTTTTAAGCTGATTAAGTGGATGGAAGACAATAGCTTAATGTTTACTACCATTACTATTTCTGATTTACAAGATTATCAGGCGTGGTTAACAGACAAAAACTACAAGCAGACGTCTAAAGCGAGAATGCTGTCAGCGATTCGCCGTTTATTTCAGTATGCGTATAGAGAAAAAGTGCGAATTGATGATCCTAGTGCATTGTTAATTAGCCCTAAGTTGCCAAAGCGATTACCTAAAGACCTTTCTGAACAACAGGTTGAGTCTTTGTTAGATGCACCAGACCCTAATGACCCTTTGGAACTAAGAGATAAAGCGATGTTAGAGCTTCTCTATGCGACTGGGTTACGAGTGACTGAACTGGTTAGTTTAACAATGGAGAATATGAGTCTGCGTCAAGGTGTCGTTCGTGTTATAGGCAAAGGCAATAAAGAACGTTTGGTTCCTATGGGAGAAAATGCAGTCGATTGGATTGAAAACTTTTTGCAGGACGGACGGTCTATTCTATTGGATGAAAAGAGTTCGGATGTGGTTTTTCCTAGTAAAAGAGCCAAACAGATGACAAGACAGACGTTTTGGCATCGAATTAAACACTATTCAGTGATCGCGGGAATAGATACAGACCTGCTATCACCCCATGTATTAAGACACGCATTTGCTACACATTTGCTTAACAACGGGGCAGATCTCCGTGTAGTGCAAATGTTATTAGGACATAGTGACTTATCAACAACGCAAATTTATACTCATGTTGCCACGGAAAGGTTAAAACAAATCCATTCGCAGCATCATCCTAGAGCATAAATAAGTAATATTTTTAAAAGGTGTTATTAATGAGCGTGTTACGCAATATATTGATTTTAGCTACTCCATTTCTCGTTGCGGCATGTGATGCCGCGGATACAAATGCTTCGGATACAACAAGTACCGCTGAAGTGACGACCCCTATTCAAGAAACCGTAGACAGCGCTGCTGAGGCTGGAAGTCAGTTCGATGAAGCCAAATTAAGGCGTCGATTTGAAGCGATGGGGGTGAGTATTGTTTCTATTGCACCTGCAAGCATCGATGGTCTATATGAAGTTGATACATCGAGCGGGTTGGTTTTCTCTAATGCACAGGGTGATCAATTTATTGCGGGTACCTTGTATGCACTTGGTGATAATGGTGAATATGTTGATGTGCTTGCCGAGCGACAAGCGCCACTTAATGCAGAAAAGATAGAACAATACACAGAAGACATGATTGTTTATCCGGCTGAAAATGAAAAATATGTGATTACCGTATTTACCGATACAACGTGTGCATACTGTGTGCGATTGCATCGTCAGATGAAAGACTACAATGATTTAGGTATTACGGTTCGTTACCTTGCTTACCCTCGCCAAGGTCCAACAGGTAAAGTGGCTCAAGAAATGGCCAATGTATGGTGTGCAGAAGATCCAGCTAAAGCGATGACACTCTCTAAATCGGGACAACCTTTCAAAGCAGGAACCGCGGATATAAAACAGTGTGGACAAAAGATCATGGAGCAATATGCATTGGGTCGTGATTTAGGTATCAGTGGCACGCCTGCAGTCTTTCTACCGAATGGTAAATTGTTGGCTGGATATATGCCACCAGCCGGTATGTTCCAACGCATTGAGCAAGAGATGGCACAATAAATACGATGATCATATGAAAATCGGATAGTCATTAATTTTCTCTCTAATTCCTCCTTTTTGCATATAAGGGAGCTTTAGAGAGAGATATGATTCGGCTTTCACATGTTGCTGCAATCTGGACATTTGCTCTAAAGACCTATTTCACTCACCGAGTAACCTAATTCATCATGACAGAAATAAAACGCCGTCCTCAAATTGACCTTTCAAACCTTCCTGATTCTATTCCTGAATTGCTTAGGCGCATCTATATCAGCAGAGGTATAGATAATATTAGCCAGCTTGAAAAATCAGTCCAAGGGTTACATTCCTATAAAGCACTTGGTGGAATAGAAAAAGCCGTAGAGCTACTTTTTACTGCTATTGAGCAGGGTAAGCGAATTATTGTTGTGGGCGATTTTGATGCCGATGGTGCAACCAGCTCGGCATTGTCCGTACTGGCATTACGAGCACTTGGTTGTCACAACGTTGATTATCTTGTTCCTAATCGATTTGAAGATGGATATGGGCTGAGCCCGGAAGTGGTTGATCAGGCCATTGAATATAAAGCGGATGTCATCATGACTGTGGACAATGGCGTCTCCTCTATCGAAGGGGTGAGATACGCTAAACAGAACAACATCCAAGTCATCGTTACCGATCATCATCTACCGGGAAAAGTCCTTCCCGATGTTGATGCTATGGTGAACCCGAATCTAGATACGTGCCAATTCCCATCCAAATCTTTGGCTGGGGTTGGTGTCGCTTTTTATCTTATGCTCGCGCTTCGTGCGTTCATGAGAGAGCGAAACTGGTTCTCATTGAAAGGTATTCCTATACCTAATCTTGCCGAGTTTCTCGATCTGGTAGCGTTAGGGACGGTTGCCGATGTAGTTTCTCTTGATGAGAATAACCGTATATTGGTTCATCAGGGTGTTCAGCGAATTCGTGCAGGAAAAGGGCGGCCTGGTATTCAAGCGTTAATTGAAGTCTCAAAGCGTGATGCGCGTCGTTTGATTGCCGCAGATTTTGGCTTTGCTTTAGGTCCAAGGATTAATGCGGCTGGGCGTTTGGATGATATGTCATTCGGTGTTGAGTTGTTGATGAGTAATAACATACACGCAGCAAGAAGAATGGCGAGTGAGTTAGATGGATTAAATCAGACCAGACGTGAAATAGAACAAGGCATGAAACAAGAAGCGATGGCTTTTTGTGAGCAGCTACAGTTTGGTGAGGATACCGAGCTTCCTTATGGGATAGTGTTGTTCCAGAGAGACTGGCATCAAGGTGTTATTGGAATTGTCGCCTCGCGAATTAAAGATGAATTTCATCGTCCAGTCATTGCTTTCGCTGACGGTGGTGATGGTGATATAAAAGGGTCATGTCGATCCATTCCCGGGTTGCATATGCGTGATGCTCTGGACCTTTTGGATACGACGCATCCGGGTTTAATTCTTAAATTTGGTGGCCATGCCATGGCGGCCGGTTTAACCATTAAAGAAGAGAACTTCCAAACCTTCGCGTCACTATTTGACGAGATTGTACGCAACAAGCTTGATGAGTCCGCATTGCAAGGTATTGTTTTATCTGATGGTGAATTACAGCCAGAGCAGTTCTCAATGAATACCGCTACGGAACTTAGAGAAGGTGGCCCTTGGGGACAAAATTTTCCTGAACCTATCTTTGATGGTGAGTTTAAGTTACTGCACCAAAAATTGGTTGGTGAGAAGCATCTGAAAATGATGGTGGAACCACTTTTCAAAGGACACCCTACCAATATAATGTTGGATGCAATCGCATTTAATGTGGATTTACGACGCTGGCCTGATGCCACTGCAAAAACAGTGAAGCTTGCTTTCAAGCTTGATATAAATGAGTTTAGAGGCAATCAGTCACTGCAGTTAATGGTTGATCATATTGATTGTTAGGCGAGTTTCATAAATGTTGGCAGTATTGCGCGTATTTCGTTCGAATAAAAAGCTTTTAGCCGAACCCTTTGGGCAGCGTTTGTTGGTGATTTCTACTGCGTTATCAATTTTAAAGGTAGAACCGCTACCTTTAAAATCTCTGCCTTGCATAAATGATCAACAATTCGCTGCAAAATAGCCACGAATGGCCAACAGACCCTAATGGTATTACAATTATTCCTGTATCTTCATCACATTTTTGAGTAGAATTCTTTGGTTAAATTCTATTCATAAATGTTGAGCAAACATGTTTGAAATCAATCCTATTAAAAACCGCTTACAGGACGTGACACAGCGCACGAATATCCTGAGGGGGTATCTTTGACTATGACGCCAGAAAAGAGCGTTTAGAAGAAGTAAATGCAGAATTAGAACAACCAGATGTATGGAGCGAACCTCAGCGAGCACAATCGCTAGGCAAAGAACGTTCTTCTTTAGAGGCCGTGGTTGAGACCATTGATCTTCTTGATCAAGGTGTCGAAGATGTTGACGGTTTACTTGAGCTTGCGGTTGAAGCTGAAGACCAAGAAACCTTCGATGAAATAGAGCCTGAACTTGCCGAGCTTGAAGCCAAGTTAGAAAAACTTGAGTTCCGCCGTATGTTTTCCGGTGAGCACGACAGCTCAGATTGCTATATCGATCTTCAATCGGGCTCTGGTGGTACTGAAGCGCAAGATTGGACCGCTATGTTACTTCGTATGTATCTTCGTTGGGCTGAATCCAAAGGCTTTAAGACCGAAGTTATTGAAGTGTCTGGAGGAGAAGTCGCTGGTTTGAAATCGGCTACTGTGCGGATATCCGGGGAATATACTTATGGTTGGTTACGCACAGAAACAGGTGTACATCGCTTGGTTCGCAAATCACCGTTTGATTCTGGTGGTCGTCGCCATACTTCTTTTGCTTCTGCATTTATCTATCCAGAGATTGATGACAATATCGCTATCGACATTAACCCTGCAGAGCTTCGTATCGATGTATATCGTGCATCGGGTGCTGGTGGTCAGCACGTAAACACCACAGAGTCGGCGGTGCGTATTACCCACTTGCCAACCAATACAGTGGTTCAATGTCAGAATGATCGTTCGCAGCATAAAAACAAAGATCAAGCGATGAAACAGTTAAAAGCAAAACTGTTTGAGCTTGAACTACAAAAACAAAATGCAGAAAAACAAGCGAATGAAGACTCGAAATCAGATATCGGATGGGGCAGCCAAATTCGCTCTTACGTATTAGATGATTCTCGTATCAAAGATTTACGCACCGGAATTGAAAACCGTAATACACAAGCGGTTCTTGACGGTGATCTAGATAAATTTATCGAAGCCAGCCTGAAATCAGGCTTGTAAGCGCATTATAAAGGGCAAAATAAAATGACTGAACAGGTACAACAGCCAAACGTAGAAGAGAATAAGCTGATTGCTGAGCGTCGTGCTAAATTAGATAATATCCGCACTAACTGTAAAGCAAATGGTCACCCTAACGATTTTCGTCGCGATAGTTTAGCAGGCGATATTCAAGCGCAATTCGGTGAAAAAACAAAAGAAGAGCTAGAAGAGCTGAATCATACTGTTGCTATTGCTGGTCGTATTATGGCTAAGCGTGGTCCGTTTTTAGTGATTCAAGAAACCTCTGGCCGCATTCAAGCTTATGCTGCGAAACCGGTTCAAAATGAATTAAAAGAGAAATATCAGGGCTTAGATATCGGAGATATCGTTGGTGTAAAAGGCGCTCTACATAAATCAGGTAAAGGTGATCTTTACGTGAATATGGAAGAGTACGTATTGCTGACAAAAGCATTACGTCCATTGCCTGAAAAATTCCACGGTTTAACCGACCAAGAGATGCGTTACCGTCAGCGTTACGTTGACCTTATTGTGAACGAAGACTCTCGTACCGCTTTCATTATCCGCTCTAAGCTGGTCACTGCAATTCGTAATTTCATGATTTCTAAGCAGTTCATGGAAGTAGAAACACCAATGATGCATGTTATCCCTGGTGGGGCAGTTGCACGTCCATTTATCACCCATCACAATGCCTTAGACATCGATATGTATCTCCGTATTGCACCTGAGCTGTATTTGAAGCGTTTAGTCGTAGGTGGTTTTGATCGCGTATTTGAAATTAACCGTAGTTTCCGTAATGAAGGGCTTTCTCCACGACATAACCCAGAATTCACTATGATGGAATTCTACATGGCGTACGCGGATTACAACGACCTTATGGATCTGACCGAAGAGATGCTACGTACCGTGTCTTCAGAGGTGCTCGGTGCGACTTCAATGCCTTACGGTGAAGAGACGGTAGAGTTTGGTGGCACATATCCTCGAATGAGTATGTTAGAAGCGATTAAACAGTACAGCCCAGAACGCGCTGACATACAGTCTATGACTTATGATCACGTACAAGATCGTGACTTTATGGTGAATATTGCTAAGTCTTTACATATCGATGTTGAACCATTCTGGACATGTGGACAACTGCTTGAAGAGATCTTTGGTGAAACGGCTGAACCGCAACTGATGCAACCAACGTTCATTACAGAGTATCCAGCAGATATCTCGCCACTTGCTCGTCGTAATGATGATAATACCTTTATCACCGATCGTTTTGAGTTCTTTATTGGTGGTCGTGAAGTGGCTAACGGCTTCTCAGAGCTTAATGATGCAGAAGATCAAGATGCTCGTTTTAAAGCACAGTTAGACGCAAAAGATGCTGGTGATGATGAAGCGATGTACTACGACGCCGACTATATCACGGCTCTAGAACACGGTTTGCCACCAACAGCTGGTCAAGGTATCGGAATCGATCGTTTAGTGATGCTGTTTACTAATACGCATACTATTCGCGACGTTATCCTATTCCCAGCGATGAGACCGCAAGCGTAATTACTGCAGTGAATTGAAGATAAGACCACCGCCAATGCGGTGGTCTTATCTTTTGTACCGATGTTAATGTCGTGTTTTCGAGAATATAATTCATGGAATATCAATTTGTTAAAGGTCTAACGGGTGAGTACCGCATTAAGTGCAGTATGGGGCACGAGGTGATTGGTCGTTGGTTAGAACAAGAAATATACACCGATAAAGTCCGTATTGCGTCACTACTTGTGGCAATTGAGCAGATAAAATCAGAAGATTCCCAAGAGTATTCTCTGCTCGGTAAAGAAATCAGCATTGTCATTCGACGAGACGAAGTGACCGTTCAAGAAAACGCATTAACGCATGAAGATGATACGTTGCATGACAGCGAATTCGATTTTTATGACTGTGAGAGCGACGCCGGTTGTGGTTTTGAAGATTTTGAGCAACTCATACAGTCGTGGTGTGATTTCATTAGGTATAACGCTAAGTAATCGTCCTCAGTTCAAGCCAAATAACGTTTCGCTAAAGGGTATCATGAGTAGCTATTTCCATTTCATTCGCCAGCAATGGCCGTTATTGTCATTTGGTTTTTTGACCGTATTCATTGGAAATGTCGGACAGTCTTTCTTCCTAAGTTGGTTTGGCGCAGACATCCAAAAAGACTTAGCCTTGTCGGCGACTGATTACGGAATGATATATGCTATCGCAACGCTTTGTAGCAGCATGACTATTATGTTGGTTGGCGGATTAGTCGATAAGTGGAATGTTCGTCGTTTTGTTACGCTTGTCGCCGTCATATTAGTAATAGCGTGTGTCGTTATGTCTTACGTTATTTCTCCCATCATGCTATTTTTTGCCTTTTTTATGTTGAGATTAACGGGGCAAGGTTTACTTCCTCATACCGCACAGACCACTATGATTCGTTCATATTCCCATCAAAGAGGAAAAGCGATTAGCTTAGCGTCTAGTGGTGTCGCATTAGGTGAAGTGATTCTACCTATCGTTGTAGTGCTATTAATTAGCTGGCTAGGTTGGCGGTCAAGCTGGCTCGTCTTTGCAGTGATAGTGGCTTTTGCTTACTTACCGCTTGCACACATTCTGTTGGCTAAATCGCCTCACATTAAACCTAATGTTAAGAAAACCAATGTTCAGGGAAATGCGGATAATAAAAGTGGTCGGCGACACGTGCTATCAGATTGGCGATTTTGGGCGATTTTACCTGCGGTTATGGCTGCGCCTTTCGTCGTGACTGGCGTGTTTATACAGCAAAATTTTCTGTTAACACAAAAAGAGTGGGCACCGAGCTTATTGGCAAACAGTTTTATTGCTTACGGTACCATGCATTGGTTGAGCTCGATGGTGACCGGAAGTTTGGTAGACAAGTACAGTGCGAAGCATTTACTTCCTTTCATGATAATCCCTTTGTTTTTTGGATTATGCGTACTTTCCGTATTCAACCAAAGCTGGTCAGCCGTCGTATTTATGACGTTATTTGGTATGGGGATTGGAGTGTCGGGTCCGGTGATAAACGCACTGTGGGCTGAAGTTTATGGAACCGAAAACATCGGTGCAATCCGTTCTATGATGACCTCACTGATGATTTTTGCTACCGCCGCTGCGCCGTGGATTTTCGGTTTCTTCATCGAACTTGGTTGGAGTGAGCGCATGCTATTTGGTGCCCTTTCAATGGTTATTTTCTTTATTGGAATGATGGTACTGCCTGCTTACCGAGCGTATCTAAAGCGATAACGCTATCCAAACTTGGAAGGTTATCGCTTATTAGGGTCTAACTGTGAGGGCCAATTAGGCCAACGGTAGGTAGATCTTTGTGACTAATTCATTTTCATTCACTTCATGAACAAAGTTCATATATTGGAAGAAACAAGGGAAATCTCTTAGATTTTGGCCACTTTTGGGCAACCATTGTTGGTATAAATAATAGACTGTGTCGCTTATGGAATCATGGCTACCATGATGAATTGCCAAAGCACATCGACCCGATGGAATGATCCCCGCTTTTACGCCAAACTCATTTTCTGGGACCGCACCTTCATGGCTTCCACAGATCTCAAATCGAAAACCTTGTTCTACGATATCATTTGGGTCACTGTAGGGAACACCAAAGGTTTCACTGTTCTTAATAGGGGATAGGCCAGTAGATTTTCTCCATGCGATAAACTTACTCGCCGTATCATAAACCTTTTGAGGGTTACCTTTGTGTTCTATAAGGGCAACAGGTCTTTCGTCAAAATCGATAACGTTAACGTCCATTATTTTATCTCCGTTAATAGGTGGATTAAATTCATATTTTGAGTGCCAAAATGGCCACTCCGGACGACGTCTAAATTGAGAAGGCGATTGCTCAAATATCCTTGAAAATGCACGTGAAAATGCTTCTGGGCTATCGAAATGAGCTTCATAGGCGATATCTGTAATACTTTGTTCTGGTTCAAACACTAACCGAAACGAAGCACGTTTCATTCGACTAAGCTGAACAAATTGGATAACACTTAATCCCATATAGGATTTAAAAATACGATGAAAATGAAATTTTGAGCATGCAGCTACGCGGCTTAACAGTTCAAGTGACATATCGTTATCTAAGTTACTACTGATATAATCGCAAACTCTTGTTATCTGTTTTTTATGGCATCCAGAAATATTCATTTTTTCTCTATGTGCTTTTATCGTCTCATTGACCTAAATGTGTAACAAACATTAGCGCATTCAGGTTAATTTAGAAGTCACGCAAATGATACTGTTAGATAAACGCAGATACCTGATTGAGATTGCGGTATTTTTTTAATTTTCCTCTGCCAATCCCTCTGTATTCATACTCCAATTCAACGTTGAAATTATAACCTGCACAAATTTGGGGCTTGCTCTATTCCTGCCTTAATTTAGTGAGTCTTGCGCACCAATACGGTGCGCAAATTAGAGCTTGTTTTGTTTTTAAACACTTAAACTAAACAAAAACAACAAGATAGAAAAGTGGCACAGCTCTTGATTGTTATTTCACTGTTAAAGGAATATATGCTCAGAGAGGATGCAATGAAACTAATTAACGCCATTATTAAACCATTCAAATTAGACGATGTTCGTGAAGCTTTATCGGATGTTGGTATAGAAGGTATGACGGTCTCCGAAGTTAAAGGCTTTGGTCGTCAAAAAGGACACACAGAACTATACCGTGGTGCCGAGTATCAAGTGGACTTTCTACCGAAAGTAAAACTGGAAATCGCTACTCAAGCTGAAAACGTAGATCGCGTAATTGAAGCAGTAAGCAAAGCTGCGCACACAGGCAAGATTGGAGACGGTAAGATTTTCGTTTATGACTTGAGCCAAGTTGTACGTATTCGTACTGGTGAAATGGATAGTGAAGCACTTTAAGGGATTGGAGAATATATAATGGAACTATTAACTACAGTAACTGAACTTCGTTACGCACTGGACACTTTTTTCTTCTTAATTTCAGGTGCGTTGGTCATGTGGATGGCAGCCGGTTTTGCCATGTTAGAAGCGGGCCTTGTTCGTTCAAAGAACACCACCGAAATTTTAACGAAGAACTTCGTACTTTATGCTATCGCTTGTACCATGTTTTTGTTGATTGGCTACAACATCATGTATGTAGACAATACTGAAGGTGGCATCATTCCTTCGATTGGTGCACTCATCGGCTCACAAGGTGAAGGCGCAGATCACTCTCTAGAATCAGATTTCTTCTTCCAAGTTGTATTCGTGGCGACATCAATGTCAGTGGTTTCGGGTGCGGTTGCTGAACGTATGAAACTATGGGCGTTCTTAATCTTCTCTGTTGTTCTTACGGGGGTTATCTATCCTGTTGAAGGATACTGGACTTGGGGTGGTGGTTTCCTTGCTGCTGCTGGTTTTAGTGACTTTGCTGGCTCTGGTATTGTACACATGGCCGGTGCGGCAGCGGCGTTAGCGGGTGTATTACTACTCGGTGCTCGTAAAGGCAAATATGGTAAGAACGGTGAAGTTCACCCAATACCAGGTTCAAATATGCCGCTTGCTACACTCGGTACATTTATCCTTTGGTTCGGTTGGTTCGGCTTTAACGGTGGTTCTCAGTTAATGCTTTCTGACTTTGAAAACGCAACAGCGGTTGGTCAAATATTCCTAAACACAAACGCAGCCGCAGCCGCAGGTGCTATTGCCGCTCTACTAGTGTGTAAAACAACATGGGGTAAGGCCGATTTAACGATGATTTTGAATGGTGCCTTAGCCGGTCTTGTCGCGATTACTGCTGACCCTCTATCCCCATCACCTGTTGCCGCGATTATTATCGGTGTAGTGGCAGGCGCACTCGTTGTATTCTCTATCATCGCGTTTGATAAAATCAAGATTGATGATCCAGTAGGCGCCATCTCGGTACACGGTGTATGTGGTCTATTTGGTCTATTGGTTGTTCCTGTAAGTAATGCAGATGCAACATTTGGAGCTCAGCTTCTTGGTGCCGCAGTCATCTTTGCTTGGGTATTCGGAGCAAGCCTAGTGGTTTGGGCTGTACTGAAAGCGACGACAGGTATCCGAGTGACTGAAGATGAAGAGATGGAAGGTATGGACATGCACGATTGTGGTGTTGGTGCTTACCCAGAGTTTGTTTCTCTCAAATAATCGTCATTAGATCTTATAAGTAATAACAATTCGTAATATCAAACCCGCCCTTGTGGCGGGTTTTTCTTTTGTTTGTTGATATTTATCATTGCAGAAACTATTTTTTTAAATATAATAGCGAACGATAACTATTATCATTTGCATCTATATTTAAGGAATTACGATGAAAAAAGTGCTATCTCTTTCTGTCCTGGCTTTGGTTTCTATTAGCTCACCTACTTTTGCTGCCGAAGAGGTAAATGTTTATTCTTATCGTCAACCGTTCTTGGTTGAACCAATGTTTAACGAATTTACCAAAGAAACAGGCATCAAAGTTAACGTTAAATTTGCTAAGAAAGGTTTGGCAGAGAAGCTACAACAGGAAGGTGAGTATAGCCCTGCAGATGTAATTTTAACGACGGACATTAGCCGCTTAGCGGAATTAGTTGTAAAAGATGTCGTTCAGCCAGTACAAAATGATGTGATTGAACAAAACGTGCCTGCACAATACAGAGACAGCAAAGATGAGTGGTTCGCTCTAACGCTGCGCAGCCGTAATGTCTATTCTTCTCGCGATCGTGTGGGTAAGTTAGGTGCAGAATTCGATTATGCAGATTTAGCGAATCCAGAATATAAAGGTAAAATCTGTACACGTTCTGGTAAGCATGCTTACAATGTTTCCCTTGTTTCTGCGATGATAGCGCATAAGGGTGAAGCGGAAACCAAAACATGGTTAGAAGGTGTTAAAGCGAATCTAGCACGTAAACCTCAAGGTAACGATCGAGGCCAAGTAAAAGCCATCAAAGAAGGTCTATGTGATGTTTCATTAGGTAATAGCTATTACCTAGGTAAAATGGTTAACGATAAAGAGCAAAAAGCATGGGCTGATGCTGTCTATATTAACTACCCGAATCAAAATACCACCGGTACTCATGTCAATGTAAGCGGCATGGCAATGGCTAAGTATTCTCCAAACAAAGAGAATGCGGTAAAACTGATGGAATTCCTAACTGGCGATATTGCTCAAAAAATGTATGCTGAAGTGAACTTCGAATACCCAGTTAAAGAAGGTGTGAAGCGATCTGAACTTGTCGCATCTTGGGGTGATTTCAAAGCAGATGATCTTGCATTAGAAGAGATTGCTGCCAATCATAGTAAAGCGGTAAAATTATTGGACGAAGTGAAGTTTGACCTTTAATGGTCTTATGGAAATAGGCGACATTTTAAATCGAGTGCAGTAATTTTTATGTTGTTGTATAAATGAAAGAAAAAAATCGTATCTGGAAAGCCAGTAGTGGGAGTTTATCTCTGCTACTGGTTTTGCCGATCTTAGCTATCTTCTATTTATCGCTTGGTGACTCAGGTGATCTTTTTGCACATCTAATTTCTACGGTAATGCCTACCTATATCTACAATACTGTCGTTCTTGTTTTGGGTGTGCTTGTTTTAGCACTGTTATTTGGAGTGCCAAGTGCCTGGTTAATGGCGATGTGCCGATTACCGGGTGAAAGAATATTGCAGTGGGCACTCGTACTGCCGTTGGCCATGCCAGGATACGTTGTTGGGTATATTTTTACTGACTGGTTTGATTATGCGGGTCCAATACAGATATTTATTCGGGCGTTTTTTGGCTGGCAGGCTGGTGATTACTGGTTCCCTGATTTACGTTCGCTAGGTGGTGCGACGGCCATTTTAGCTCTGGTTTTTTATCCCTATGTTTATTTGATGGCTAGAGCCGCTTTTATGGAGCAGAGTGCCAGTTTACTGCAATCGGCAAGGCTACTTCGGTGTACGCCATTCGAAAGCTTTAGACGATTATCTCTTCCACTCGCGCGTCCTTCCATTGCAGTGGGTTTGTCTTTGGTAGCAATGGAAACGATAGGCGATTTTGGCACGGTTAGCTATTTTTCAGTTAATACCTTAACCACGGCCGTTTACGATACGTGGCTTGGTTATTCAAATCTCAATGCAGCGGCAAAAATCTCTGCCATTATGTTGCTTGTGGTTATCCTATTATTGAGCACTGAACGTTATAGCCGGAGAAAGCAAAAGCTGTTTCAGGCAAACTTTACCAGCCACGAAGAGCTGCGCTATACACTCCATGGGTGGAAAAAATGGTTAGCACTGACATGGTGTTGGGGGCTGGTTTCCGTTGCGTTTATCTTGCCATTGGGCCAGCTACTTATCTATACGTATAAGTATTTTTCGCAGAGCTGGACGGAAGAATTCAGACAGTATGCGGTTAATAGCTTGCAGGTCTCTATTATTGCCGCTCTCATCGCGATATTGGTAGCATTGGTGGTCAATTTTTCACATCGACTCAATGGTAACCGTTTGAGTGTGACATTTATGCGTTTGGCCTCTCTCGGTTATGCGGTGCCAGGTACTGTGTTAGCAATTGGTGTCATGGCACCGGTGCTTACTATGGACCATTGGATAAACGATATCGCTAAACAGATGGCGTGGGGAAGACCCGGCTTGGTTCTTTCTGGTTCAATGTTTGCCATGATATTTGCTATGGTGGTGCGTTTTTCTGCTGTTGCGATTGGTAGCGTGGAAAGTAGCTTAAACAAAATCTCCCCGTCTATGGATATGGCAAGTAGAACGATGGGGTGCAATCAGAATCAGATGTTAAAACGCGTTCATTTACCTTTGGTTAGACGCGGTGTTTTGGTGGCAGGCTTGTTGGTCTTTATTGAATCAATGAAAGAACTCAATGCCGCTCTGTTGCTAAGGCCATTTAACTTCGAAACCTTAGCGACATATGTTTACAATTTTGTTTCAGATGAACACCTAGAGTTGGGCGCACTACCTGCAGTCTTGTTAATATTGGTAGGTTTAGTTCCTCTTATCGTTATCAATCGATCTTTAGAACAGGCACATTAATGAGTAGCACCTTATCCATCAACAATTTGACCTGCCAATACGAGAATGAAAACGTTCTGGAATCACTCTCCCTTGAGGTTGAGAAGGGCGAAATAGTCTGCCTGCTTGGTGCGAGCGGTTGCGGAAAAACAACACTATTAAAGGCCATTGCGGGGTTGCTTCCGTTAACGAGCGGTACCATGAGTCTGAATGACCAATTGTTGGACGATGGTGAAAGTTGGTTGCCACCTGAACAGCGCCATATTGGAATGATATTTCAAGATTACGCGCTTTTTCCGCATCTGACTGTTGCAGAAAATATCGCATTCGGGTTACGAGAAGTCTCCACCGCAGAGAAGCTGAAGATAGTCGAAGAAATGTTAACGCTGATCCATCTTCCCGGTTATCAGAATCGATATCCTCATCAGTTATCCGGTGGCCAGCAGCAGCGTATTGCGATTGCCCGCTCCCTTGCATATAAGCCAAACCTACTTTTGCTAGATGAACCTTTTTCCAATATTGATACTCAAGTACGGCACGATTTAATATTGCAGATTCGCAAAATTTTTAAGCAGCAAGGTGTCACTGCAATCTTTGTGACTCACAGCCGTGAAGAGGCATTTGCCTTCGCGGATAAGATGGCGGTTATGAACAATGGTGTTATTGAGCAATTTGGTGAAGCTTCCGATCTTTACCACCAACCGTCGAGTAAATTTGTTGCTAATTTTCTTGGTGGTGGCAGTTATTTAGCGGCAAAAAAAATAAGCGAATCAAAATTTGAGACGGTGCTTGGCATTATTACTGCTCAATCAAAAGGGAATATAGCAAATGGTGACGATTGCCAATTGCTAATACGACCGCAGTACGTGCAAGTTTCTCAGAATGTAGCAGGGGTCGCTAAGGTTGTCGAACAGCTGTTTATGGGGGATCAATGTCGCTATGTTATCGAGATAGATGATACTAAGCTCGTTGCTACTGCCGCATCGGCAATCTCGGTTGGTGATACCGTCAGTATTGCATTAGAAGAGCAATCTATATTAGCATTTTTATAAGTCATTACACGTGGATTCTCCGACGATGTTAAGTTCGTGCTTCTAGGTCATACTTAATCGACTGTTATGTAATAAATCTTTGACTTTACAATTAGATAGAATGTAATGTGGCTTCATATGTCTAAGATTGAATAATGTTTTTTTTTGCTAGGAGACGATAATGATCTATACGAATATTGAAACGGTACCCGGAAAAGAAATTGTAGAGCATTTTGGTATTGTTCAAGGAAGTACTGTTCGCGCGAAACATGTCGGTAGAGATTTTATGGCAGGTCTTAAAAATCTCATTGGTGGTGAACTTAAAGGTTACACAGAACTACTACAAGACTCCCGTGAAGAAGCGATGAATCGAATGGGAGAGCAAGCGGAATCAATGGGTGCGAATGCCATCGTCAACATTCGTTTTGCGACATCATCTGTTGCTCAAGGCGCAGCCGAACTTTTCGTCTACGGTACAGCAGTTAAAGTGGTATAGGTGATCGTATGGAACTGATACTGCAAAATCTAAATATTGTTATCTTCCTCATTTTGGTTTGTGTGGGTTACGGAGCTGGTTCCTATTTTGAGCGGGCTCATTATGCATCCATCGAAAAACGAGAGCGTGAACTCATTCATATCCCTGTTATTACCACTAAGTGGGAGCCTAAAGATGCTTCCTGCCAACGAACAGAACTTGTCACGGGTAATGTGGTTATATCTATCGATTATTTCAAGCGTCTGTTGGCCACGTTGAAAAACATATTTGGTGGCAATGTAACCTCGTACGAATCACTTGTAGATAGAGCGCGTAGAGAAGCAATACTTCGAATGAAAGAAGAGGCACTGGCTAAAGGTGCGAATATGGTGGTTAACCTACGTTTAGAAACCGCTGCGATTGGTAATAGTGCTAATCAGAAAAGGCAGGTAGGTAGTGTTGAAGTTGTCGCTTATGGGACAGCCTACATTCATTCCAATCGGTAGCGAATAGCGATGATTAAATATACGCCGAAAGTTCTTTCAGATAATCCAAATGTAACCAAAAAGCATCCGGTAGTAGAGCTTTTTTGGTTAGTAGGAGGATTGATATTTTTGATAGGCGCAATATTTGTTTCTCTCGGTATGATGACTGACTGGGCAGTATCAAAAACATCACCAGAAATCGAGGCAATATTTGCCGATAGTATTGTCGAAAAATTTGATGCTAATCCTAATGCAGAACTGAGTTTACGAGTTAATCAAATTATAGAAAAACTCCCCAGCGACTCGATCTTGAAGCAGTATGATTTTAAGATTTATCTAGGAGATGATGATGAGGTTAATGCCATGGCGTTGCCGGGCGGAAATATTGTTGTCAATTTAGGTTTGCTAAATGTGATTGAATCAGAGAATGAACTAGACATGGTACTTAGCCATGAGCTAGGGCATTTTGCCTCTCGAGATCACTTGCGTGGATTAGGAAGAGGTTTAGGTATCGCTGTTATTTCTACGTTTTTATTTGGCGTTGATAGTGAAGCAAACGAACTTATTTCAAGCACGACAATGAGTTTTCAATCCCAGTATTCTCAAGACCAAGAAGAAGTGGCGGACCTATTTGCTCTCGATTTACTGGTTTTAGCCTATGGACATGCAGGTGGTGCAACCGACTTTTTTGAGAGAATTTCAGACCAATCAGAACAAGATTATAACTTTCTTTCTACTCACCCAAATCCCACCTCTAGAGTAGAGAAACTGAACCGCCGAATTGAGCAACTTAAATACCCAATAGATGAGGTTAAACCGTATATATTGGGTAGTACTCAGTAACTAAAATGAGTCCATTTTTGCTCCAATATTGAAGGCCGAACGTACAATCGAGAGATAGAGCCTTTCCGTACTCTGTTTAGTGGTTGGCAGTAAGCTTCATTCGCAACGGTAAAAGCCTTGAATAAGCTATGTACTCATGCGTGTCCCCGTTGGTAATAGGACGCCTGCGCCATGATTGCAAGTAGGTACCATGCTCCATGTGGAATCCACTGCTCGCCCCAGCGCCAATTTTGCAACATGTCATTTTTTTGATTATCTGGATTGAATGCGATGCTATTTTCATCTTCAAAGCCGGAGGTGATGCCATTACAAATGCCGCCTTTGGCGTTAACAAAGTCATGTTCAGGCAGGTAATCAGGATTGTTCTTACCGTGACCTTCTAACATACAAATATCAAATGGGTTTAGCCCCAAAATCCAATCCATACAGTTGTGTCCATATTGCCTGAGTTTCGGTTCCAAAGTGTTCCTATCAAGATAGGGAAGTGCTAAAAATGTAGCAACGCTTAATGACGCTAAACGTGCATTTTCGCCTTGCCACCAATAACCTGATTCATTGTTGTGTGGAATGAAGAAAGCATCTTGTTTTTCCTTGTCGATGGCTTTGACATATTGGCGAGGATAGTCGAAGGGATTTACCTCCTTTTGGGTTATGGTGAGCTCAAAGATCATGGCTAACCTTACTGTTGATTTTATTGTTTTTTTTATGCTTTCTTCGGGTTCGATCGACAAGTATTCGCACAAGGCAATGACAGGTAAGCCAGCTTCGCTAGCATGGAAATAGGGGCGAGAACCGTCATCATTGGCTGACCAGAAGTTCTCAATATTATCGTCAGTGTGCTGTCTTTTTCTTAGGCGTAAGGCCCAAGATCTCGCTTCATGGAGATAAAATGGTGTATTGGTTGCACGATAAAGCTCTACGCAGGCCAGTAAGGCACAGTATTCATCTATAATGTTCTCTTCGCCGTTGTCTAAATACTGCGTATTGTTTTCGAGTAGATGCAGATAACCTTTTTCAGCGCTCGTTAGATAATCGGAATGTTTAACCTCGCCATGGTTTTCTAACCGTGATGCGGCCGCAAGAGCAGCAATGGCTATGCCGCCCCCTTGACGAAAACCTGCTTGATAATCACTAGACTTGTGACCATTTTGGGTAGCGTAAGAACAGATCTCTCTCTGATCAATATCTTTGCTCCATTTATCAAATACAGTGGTATAGAAGAATCCTTCTTCCGCTTGCATACGCACAAGGAAGTCAGCGCCATACAAGGCTTCTTCTATCAATCGAGTGCGAGGAAAATCAGAAAATAGAACGCGATTCTTCGATTGACGATTATCTGAACCCGTTGAGTCTAAAATAGACAGCCCTTTGATCATGTTCCAGACAACCATTGGTGTTTGCTGTGGATTCAAGTAATTAGCATAAGAAAGATGGCTAAGGTATTTACTGACATCACCAGATGCATCGTACCAACCACCATGAACATCGACGATTTTGTCGCTATTGAGTAGGGGGACGTGCTTGTCTTTTTCGTCAAAAATACCGCTACAACGTTGTGACGTAAAGTAATGCAGTACGTCAGAGAAGGTACGTTGCATCAAAATGCCTTCATTCAGTTCAAATATCGGCGAACACGTCGTTTTAACTTTTAGGTAAAACAGTCCTGCGTGAGTAAATGAACTGAAGTCAACGCTAGAGTAGAAACCGGTATGCCAGTTCGCTACGTTACCGTGGGTCTCTAGTGGATATGAAGCCAGTTCCTTCTTGGTTTTGGCGCAATGCAAGTAAACGGACTCAACGTCAAAATAGGATTCTTGATTTGAGATAATGGCCTGTTTAGGGCCATTAACTTCATAACCTATGTGATTGATTAATATTTGCATACTTCTCTCCGAAATTCATGACGGATTTTTACTGAGTACGGTTTTGACTGGACACTTAACGAACTTGTATCGGGTTTTCGCTGGTGGATAAACATCAAAAAGAAAAAATAAATCATGCCAATATATTCTATGCGAGTAATCGATTTTTGAAATATTAATTTGCACTATAATTGAGAGATAAGGTTCTTTTTTTATCTATCTTTGAGGAGTACGTTATTAGGAAAGACTAGGAGGTCACGGATATGACGGCATCAAAAATTATTTTAAGAGATCTATTAGGGCTATTGTTAATACTTTCTTTTATTTCAGTCGTTCTTGCTATCTTGCTTGACGTTCTTGCACTACTCACTCATTTTTCCCATGAAGACGTCATCGCCCATCTCTTTTTCTATGAGTCTCTACCCTTGTATGTTTTTGTTGTTCCAGTGGTGATTATAGGTCGATACATTAATCGACCTAATTGGGTTTCTGCGGTTCAAGATTATCAATTGAAAATGGCGAAAAAAGCTCGGTAACAATGCGTCGGTAACAATGCGTCGGTTAATCGCTTTTAGTCAGTAAGTCGCCAAATAATGGAACTAAAAACTAAATTCGTCACGGTTTAAGGTTGGTTTTTTTTGTTTTTTCGCATGATAAATAGCGAATTTAGAGGTCTTATTTATTGTCTCGCAATCCGTGAAATAATTATCAATGATAGGTGAATATTTTAGAAAACTATTTGCCACTATAAAAAGCTCGCCTCTTTTACTCAGTTTTTTTGGAGCATCGGTAAGCAGAGTTTCTGTCGCATTATAATTCGTTTCTAATCCTGAATGGAAAGGAGGGTTACTGATGATAAAGTCATAATCATTGCTGGTGTCTGAATAAACATCAGAGGCAAAGACTTTTCCGGTTAATCCATTGGCTTTTAATGTTTCAATAGAAGAAGCAATAGCAAAAGCACTGATATCACACATTTCCAGAACGATGTCTGGGTTTTTGAGTGCGAGTGTTGCCCCTATAACGCCTGCACCACACCCAAAGTCGAGCACCTTACCTTTTAGTTTTGGCAGTGAATCGACTAATAGCTTGCTTCCTACATCTAATTGCCCATGGCTGAATACACCGGGTAAGCTTTTAACAACCAATTCTTGGCCTGAGAGTTCGAATGTATAACTCTTATACCATTGCTCTAAGTCGAATGGCTCTGGTTGAGTATCGCATTGTCCCCAGTAAAAAGAACATCGACGTGCCGAATCAAATTTTGTAACTCGACCGTATTTGGTAAACATTTTTTCTATGCTTTTGACACCAGAGCGATTTTCACCGACGACAATGATTTCAGTCTCGGTACCTAAGTGTGCAAAAAGCATGGCAAGGAGGTATTCAGCCTCAGCCTTCGCTTTAGGCCAATAAAGTAAAACCATATCCGCTTGTGTGTCTTGATTAAACTGCGTACCAAAATAACTCGTTATGGTGTCTTTACTCTTAATTAAGCGGTGATAACTATAATTTGAAGTGAATACAGAAACGGACTCGCAGTGTTTAGCCAACTCTACAGGAAATAGATCTTCTGCTTCTCCAGCAACCAAAACGTGCTTCCCTTCAAAGTAGGTGAGTTGACGTTCTGCTATCTGGCTAGGGGCGGTATAAGACATGTTTTTTTCCGGAAAGACTAAAGTGGGCAGATTTTCGCATAATCTGCCCATAGCATGAAGCTATTTTAGCTCGTTCTAACTTTTGTCTTGGCTTTTTAGAAAACCATGGAACTCTTCTTCATATATATTGAATAGGACGATGGCGACAGCAAAGACTATCGGGCCATAGATTAGACCAATTAAACCAAATAATTGAATCCCTCCTAGCAACGAGAAGAAGATCATGAGTGTATTCATGCCAGCGCTGCCTTGCATTAATAATGGACGAAGAACGTTGTCGATTGAACCAACAAGTGCAATTGACCAAACGGCTAAGAAAATAGCCCAGTTGGTATCGCCTGTGATCAATAAATACAACGTTGCAGGTATCCATATCAGTGCGGTACCAACAATAGGGATAAAAGATGCGAAACCAAACATCGCCCCCCAGAAGAGTGCCGGGAATCCGCATAGCCACATACCGATACCACCTGCGAATCCTTGTGCTATAGCGGTTAAAAACGAACCAAGAACGGCCGACTTTGCAACTTTCTCCACCTCGTCCAATAGTTTATCTTCTTGGCTACGGGAGAGAGGAAGAATATGGCGCATAGCAACGATGATTTTGTCGTGATCTCTAAGTAGAAAGAATAAGACAAACAACATCAGCATGAAATCCATAAGGAAATTGGTGGCATCGCCTAAAATCTTCGCACTTATAGAGACAAGATTACTACCAAAGGTTGTCGCTAGCTTGCCAATTTTTTCTGCTATTTGTTGTGGTTCTATTGTTTCAAATGGCAAATATTCATTTACAAAATCAAGTGCCTTCACTATCCAAGGCAGTTTAAAAAATTCTTGGATACCACCTGCCGTTACCCAATGATAAATTTGTTGTGTTGCAAGGGAACCTTGCTGAACAATAGCAGCAAAAACAGCAAGTAACGGAATGACAATAATGAAGGTAAGTACAACACATGAGAGCAAGGACGAGAGATTGCTGTGTTTGGGTATTTTTTTCTCGATCCATTCATGTAAGGGGAACATTAATAGGGATATAATGAATGCCATTACGATAGAATTCATATAGGGTGCAACGAGTAGGTAGCATGCGTAGCCACTCACTAATAAGGCTGCAACGAGCACCCAATGGCTTGAGGATATCTGAAGTTTTTCTGGCACTAGGTAATCGCTTATATGTCAGAGTAATGATGATGATTATAATGGCTGTTAAAACGCTGGTTTTCAAATAATTGTTTTAATTGATTTTCGCCAACAATTGATTTCATAACTAACGGTATTCTAATAGATATGAAAATCCATCTAATAAATAATGATTAGAATCTTGTAGAGGTAGGTATGGCGTGTTGTGGTGGTAATAAAAAATGTTCCAATTCGAAAATGCGTTTTAGAAAATTTCCATGGTTCAGCGGTTTTATAGGTGTGATTCTAATTCTAGTGATTGTGAACTGGCATTAACAATGGTGAACGGACGTTTAGAACCTTTAATCCATCGATAGTTGCGTTGTTCGGATGAGCATATTGAGAATAGAATAAAAAGGGGCGATGAATATCAGCCCCTTTAGTTATATTAGTGTGCTAGAACGTTAAGCGAGTTTTGCAAAACAGCGGTCTGCTGCTGCGAGCGTTGCTTTAATCTCTTTTTCACCGTGAGCAAGTGAAGTAAAGCTCGCTTCAAAAGCGGAAGGTGCAAGGTAAATACCTTCTTCTAACATTAAGTGGAAGAAAGCTTTAAAACGTTCAACATCGCATTTCACGACCTCTTCATAGCAGGTTACTTTCTCTTGATCTGTGAAGAAGAAGCCAAACATGCCGCCAACCTGAGAAACAAACAGTGGGATATGGTTTTTATCAGCCAGAGCTTTAAAACCGTCCGCAAGTTGTTTGGTTTTTTCAGCCAGCGCTGCCTCGTTACCTTCTGCTGTTAGTGTTTTTAAACAAGCGAGACCCGCTGCCATTGCGATAGGGTTGCCTGATAGAGTACCCGCTTGATAAACAGGTCCAGTCGGCGCAATGTGTTGCATCACATCTTTACGGCCGCCAAATGCGCCTACTGGCATACCACCACCAATAACTTTACCCAAACACGTTAGATCTGGTTTGATGTTGTAATAAGCTTGTGCACAACCTTGAGCCACACGGAAACCCGTCATCACTTCATCAAAAATGAGCAGGGCACCTTCTTTATCACATATTTCGCGTAGACCTTCGTGGAAACCCTCTATCGGCGGAATGCAGTTCATGTTGCCAGCAACGGGTTCTACGATGATACAGGCTATCTCGCCTTTATTGGCATCAAATAGCGCCTGTACAGATGCTACGCTATTGAATGTCGCCGTTAATGTATATTTCGCAAAGTCGGCAGGTACGCCAGGAGAGCTAGGCTGACCCAAGGTAAGGGCACCCGATCCAGCTTTAACCAACAAGCTGTCTGCGTGGCCGTGATAACAACCCTCAAATTTGACAATTTTATCTCGGCCAGTGAAACCACGAGCTAAACGTATTGCACTCATCGTCGCTTCTGTACCAGAGTTCACCATACGAAGTTGTTCCATAGAAGGCACTATTTTTGAAACGAGTTCAGCCATCTCAACTTCTACTTCGGTCGGTGCACCAAAGCTTAGGCCTCTGTGAGCGGCTTCGATAACTGCGTTGCGAATTGCCGGGTGGTTATGACCAAGAATCATAGGGCCCCAAGAACCGACATAATCGATATAAGATTTACCATCTGCATCAAATATCAAAGGGCCATCCGCTTTTTCTACAAATATTGGTGAGCCACCCACACCGTTGAATGCTCGAACGGGAGAGTTCACACCGCCAGGAATGGTTTTTTGCGCCTTTTGATAGAGTTCTGCTGATTTGGTCATCAATATTTTCCTCATTGTTCTGACTTGAAGTGATAGCTTGGTATTGTAACGAACTTGCGCAAGATAGGTTTAGAAAATTGACGTAAATAATTAAAATAGTGATTTGATGCAGTAACAAAAGATCGAGCAAGGTTTGTAATGAAGCATAACAATACTTGAATGATTTAGTCAGGTATTAGATAATCAGCAGATATTGAAAAATCTAATATTGACTCGTATAAGATATAGAATAAATTAAGAGTTGATATGACACGAAAGAGAGAGGTCATCGTGAGCGAACTAAATGTACCATTGTCTTTTTCTGATGCGGCAGCAATTAGAGTAAAAACGCTGATCGAAGAAGAAGAAAATTCAGAATTAAAATTGCGTGTATACATTACTGGTGGTGGCTGTAGCGGTTTCCAGTACGGATTTACGTTCGATGAGAAAGTAAATGATGGTGACACGACTATTGTTAATAGTGGTGTCACACTTGTCGTGGATCCTATGAGCTTACAATACTTGATCGGTGGTATTGTGGATTATACAGAAGGCCTTGAAGGGGCACGCTTTTTTGTCAATAACCCAAATGCAACGACTACCTGTGGTTGTGGAGCATCTTTCAGCGTCTAGATCTGTTACACAGTTTTCACTGTAGAAAGTGTTATAGTTTGTCATCAAATTACTATCAAAGCCTTATGTTTGAAACTCTTACGTAAGGCTTTGCTGATTTTTGCCTACCCAAGTGACTGAACGCACGAAAACTATTATTTAGCGGTCACTTTTTATTTGTGGTAACTAAAAGGAACTCTGTTATGGCAATCCGCCACGTCGGTCGCTTTTTTTCACAACGCCCCTGGCTTATCTCATTCATACTTCTTATTGGCCTATCGCTTTGGTTAGGCTTAGGGATGCTGCAAGCCGAGGAGAATGCGAATCAAAATAATTCGGCTGAAAAACCGAAAGCATTATTAGCAAAGGTTCAGTATCAAACGTTTGAAGCTGTGTTAACGGCAAAGAATATCAACCTTTACGGCAGAACGGCACCGGATAGACAAGCAAAATTAGGGGCAGAAGTCGCCGGACGCGTGGTTACGTTGATGGTCAGGAAGGGTGATGAGGTTAAAAAAGGTCAGGCGATCGGTCAGATAGATAAAGCGGATCTAGAGATTCAGCTTGAACGAGCAAGAGCGAATCTGTCGGTTAAGGAAAAAGAGTTTAAAGCATCCAAGTCCTTAAAGAGTAAAGGATTGCAGGGAGAAGTTGCCTATAGCACAGCGCAAGCTAACCTTGTTGAGGCGAGAGCGTTAGTTAAAAAAGCTCAGCTTAACCTCCGCAATACTCTAATCAGAGCACCATTTGACGGCATTGTGGATACCTTAAATATCGAACTGGGTGATTTTGTCAGTGTTGGAGACCCTGTTGCAACCGTCATTGACCTCAACGTATTGGTTATAGAAGCTGACGTCAGTGAGCGCCATGTACAAAGTCTTAAAGTAAATCAAAAATCAAAAATAAAACTGATTGGTGGGGAACAAATAGAAGGCAGACTCAGATACATTTCTAGAGTCTCTTCAACCTCGACCAATACCTTCCCCATTGAGATTGAAATTCCGAATCCAGAGCAAAAAATTCCTGCTGGTGTCAGCGCAGAAGTTGAATTAGATCTAGAGATGAAGAAGGCGATTAAGGTTTCTCCGGCCATGCTAGCGCTTGATGAAAGTGGAAATCTGGGTGTGAAAACACTCAAAGATGATGTGGTTCATTTTGTTCCGATTCAACTTGTAAGAGCTGAGCAAGATGGCGTATGGCTAACGGGGTTGGGCTTTAGTGCTGATATCATTACCGTAGGGCAAGGTTTTGCACGGGATGGTGATACGGTTATCGCAATAAAACACGATCCAGTAAACAAAAAATAGAGCGGAGATAATTATGTTTGCGATTATAGACGCGGCTTTATCCCGTTCTAGGACGATGCTGACGCTACTGATACTGATACTAGTAGCAGGGGCAATAACGTATATCAAAATTCCAAAAGAATCGAGCCCTGATATAACTATTCCCATTATTTATGTTGGTGTGAGCCACGAAGGTATTTCGCCAGATGATGCGGAAAGACTATTGGTTCGTCCAATAGAACAAGAACTGCGTTCTATTGAAGGCGTAAAAGAGATGAGCGCAACGGCTTCAGAGGGCTATGCCTCTGTTACGTTGGAGTTTAATGTTGGTATCGATCTTGACAAAGCGATGGCTGATGTCCGCGATGCCGTTGATCAGGCAAAACCTAAACTTCCTGCCGATAGTGATGAACCGACGGTCAATGAAGTCACCCTTGCTTCATTTCAACCTGTGTTGTCCGTTGTTCTGTATGGTTCTGTACCTGAAAGAACTATCGTACAGATTGCCCGAGCGTTAGGCGACAAGCTAGAAAGCTATAAACAAGTTCTGGAAGTCGATATCGCTGGTGACAGAGAAGACATTGTCGAGATTGTTGTCGACCCCCTATTAATGGAGAGTTACAACCTAGACCAAGGTGATATCTATAACCTAATTGCATTGAATAACCGAGTAGTCGCAGCGGGCTTTGTTGATACAGGCTACGGTCGGTTTTCTGTCAAGGTACCGTCTGTTTTTGAGTCATTGAAAGATGTATTGGAGATGCCAGTAAAGGTAGATGGTAGGCAAGTTATTACCTTTGGTGATATTGCGACAGTAAGACGTTCATTTAGAGATCCTGAGAGCTATGCTCGTTTAAATGGGGAATCCGCCGTCGTTTTGGATGTTAAGAAGCGTGCAGGTGAAAACATTATCGAAACGGTTGATCTGGTCAAGCAAATAATTGTCGTCGCGCAACAGAGAGATGACTGGCCAGATAATTTAATGGTTGAATACACGTGGGACGAGTCAGAAGACGTCAAGCTTATGCTGAGCGATCTGCAAAACAACATCCTTTCTGCCATTATTCTCGTTGTCATCGTAATTATCGCTATTCTAGGTGTCCGCACTGCATTCTTGGTTGGTGTATCTATACCTGGATCGTTCCTTACTGGGCTATTGGCATTGGCGGTGTTTGGTTTAACCATCAATATTATCGTTCTTTTTGCGTTGATTATGGCGGTAGGGATGCTGGTTGATGGCGCCATTGTCGTGACGGAGTTTGCAGATAGACGGATGCACGAAGGTATGCCTCGTCGTGAAGCCTATAGAGACGCCGCCAAACGAATGGCCTGGCCTATTACCGCCTCGACGGCAACAACCTTAGCCGCGTTTGCTCCACTATTATTCTGGCCTGATACCACAGGTGAGTTTATGAAGTATCTGCCGATAACGCTAATAGCAACCTTATCGGCTTCTCTCATAATGGCGTTGCTCTTCGTCCCTGTGCTTGGCAGTTTAGTCGGTAAAGAACAATACATTAAGCCAGAATTCAGACAAGAATTGGTTGCGTTACACAACGGTGATTTTACTAAAGCCACTGGATTTACTAAGTTTTATTATAAAACGCTCGCGATTGCGGTTAATCATCCATGGAAGATACTGTTTAGTGCCATTTTACTCGCTATTGGTATTGGCTTTACCTATTCCAAGGCGGGGCTGGGAGCCGAGTTCTTCCCTGAAGTTGATCCCCCATCCTTTACTATGAAGGTTCGATCTTATGGTGATCTGTCGATCAATGAGAAAGACAAGATTATGCGAGAGATTGAATCTGAAGTTCTTGGTGGCGCAGAATTTGAGAGTATTTATACCAAAACGGGTGGCGATGATTCTATTGGCCAAATCCAGATTACCCCTATTGATTGGCAATTAAGAAGGCCAGTTAAAGAGATCATCGAAGAACTGCAAGAACGTACCTCACACATTGCTGGTGTTGAGATTGAATTTAAAAAACCAGAAGCAGGTCCACCAAGTGAACACGATTTGGTCATTCAATTGTCCTCACGTCATTACGACAAACTGGATGACGCCGCATTAATGGTAAGACACTGGGCAGACACTTATCCGGCATTTACTAACCTTAGCGACACCTCAGCAAAACCGGGTATTGATTGGCAAATAGACATTAAACGAGACGATGCGGGACGATTTGGTGCTGACGCCACCTTGGTTGGTAATACGGTTCAGTTTGTGACGAATGGGCTTAAAATTGGCGATTATTTACCAGATGATGCTAACGAAGAGGTTGATATTCTGGTTCGTTTCCCTCAAGAGCAAAGAGACATTGGAAGGTTTGATCAATTAAGGGTTAAGACGCCCGCAGGTTTAATTCCGATGACTAATTTTGCAGAAATAAGGCCTCAGCACAAGCAAGACACCATTCAGCGTATCGACGGCCAACGTATTCTTGACGTAAAAGCGGATATGAAAGAAGGATTTAATCTCGCGTTAGAACTGCCTAAAATTGATGCACAACTAAAAGCACTAGGGTTGGATGATGTTGAGTTCAAGTTACGTGGTCAAAATGAAGATCAGGAAAAATCGTCTGAGTTTTTGATGTACGCGTTTGTTGTGGCATTAGCCGCAATGGCTTTGATACTGATTACTCAATTCAACAGTTTCTATCAAGCCTTCCTCATTTTGAGTGCGGTGCTCTTCTCTACGGTGGGGGTGTTTGCTGGGTTACTGATATTTCAAAAACCATTTGGTATTGTAATGTCCGGTATTGGGGTTATTTCATTAGCAGGTATTGTCGTGAATAATAATATTGTTCTTATCGATACCTTTAATCAGCTTGTGGAGCGAGGGCTGGCTCGCAAAGAAGCGATATTAAGAACCGGTGTACAGCGCCTTCGTCCGGTAATGCTTACTACGGTGACCACAATACTTGGTTTGATGCCGATGGTACTGGAGATGAACATTGATATTATCAATCAAAAAGTTGAGTTTGGTGCGCCTAGTACGCAATGGTGGTCTCAGTTAGCGACGGCTGTCGCAGGGGGATTGGCGTTCGCTACGGTTCTAACTTTGGTACTAACACCTTGCTTGTTGATGCTTGGTAAAGGTAGAAAAACGAAAAATCAAACCTAGTATCGTTTTTCCTCTACTGATTAATACTGAAATCCCCACAAAAGTGGGGATTTTTATAAGCGGTATACACTTTAGTTTACTTGAGTATCATCGCGTTCAGTGCTATTGGCTGTATCAACCGAATCATCTTTATAAGGATGATTGGTTAAATTAACCTGCAATCGAACCACATTATCGATGAGCTTCACGAGTGGAGCCCATTTAACGTGATTCTCTTTTTCAAATAGGGTGTCGAAGTTTTCCGGTGTCCATTCCATTAGGTATTGTGGATTTAATGAACGGCCTAAAAAGCGCACTTCATAATGCAGGTGGGGCCCAGTAGAGTTGCCCGAGTTACCACATGTAGCAATCGTTTCGCCTTTACTAATAAATTGGCCGCTTTTAACATTAAATTTTTGTAGGTGAGCGTATGAACTCATAAATCCAAATGAATGTCTGACAATCAAAAAGTTGCCAAAGCCCTTCTTACTTGGTCGAACTGTTTCTACTACCCCATCCGCTGGGGCCAGGATCGGCTCGCCGCGATTACAAGTTAAATCGATTCCCGTATGGGTATGGCGCTTACCTGTAATTGGATTCAATCGGCGGCCATAGGAGGAAGAGATACGGTTATAGGCCATTGGTGTATCATTGGGGATCAACCGGAACATGGTTGCTCGTACGGCCGAATCTACTGCGGCCACATCGACTCTCTGTTCTAGATCCAAGGCATCTGGCTCTTCGTCACTTAATCCTAAAACAGATTCCACATCATAGATGCGCTTGCTTAATGTCACTAGCTGATTATTCTTTTCTGCGAGCTCTTGATTAAGCAAGTGATTGGAATTTTCGAGCTGAACAATTTGATTGGATTTATTCTGACTAAATTGTTCCGTTTGCTTGATCAGTCGCTCGGATTTCTCAATTTTGTCTGCTGCGAGTTTTGCTGCTTGAAGGCTATTACTGTGACTTTGTAGAGAAACACCCAATAATACAGGAGTGCCGATCAACAGTGATAATAAAGCCATAGTCGCTTTTTTACCGACAAAAAAAGTCTGTTCCCCACCAGAAGTAGGGATCGTAAATTTAATTTTATGGGACATAGTATTTTAGGAGTGAGCGCCTAAATCAGATAGTTGCTCAATATCTCGATGTAAAAGTTGTTCATCACCAACATTTAATTCAATTAAACGTTTGAGGTGGCTAATGCTATCAATATCAATATGTTCGATGCTGACGCGCGTATAGAGATCCGACACTTCAACCACATGTGCTTGAAGAGATACGGTGATATCGCTTTCAGGTAGACGGAAAAAAATATCTACTGGTTTGGTTGTTTCAATAGGTTCCACAATGGCATTTAACAGTAGCCCATGTAAGGAAAGATCCATTATCGAGCAACTTATTTTCAATTGCCCTTGGTGCAATTCAGCTGGTGCGTTGTAGACTATTCGAGAAAAACGTCGACGTTCGTCCATACTCCCTCTCTTACAATAATATTAATAGCTCGACTAGGTTACCATTTTAATGAGCATAAATAAAAAAATCGCGTTCAAATTATGCTTACATGTTCAGTAACCGTATCGATAAATAAGGAAAAAAGCCGTTAAAATAACGGCTTAGTTTTCATTCAGTTCGAATGAGGTTTATTTAGTAATGCGTTTATATTTAACTCTATGAGGCTCTGCAGCTTGTGCCCCTAAAGTTTGTTTCAGCCATTCTGTGTATTCAGTATAGTTGCCTTCATAGAAATTGACCTGCCCTTCATCACGGTAGTCAAGAATATGAGTGGCTATACGGTCCAAGAACCAACGGTCATGCGAGATAACCATTGCGCAACCAGGGAACTCTAACAACGCTTCTTCTAATGCACGCAATGTCTCAACATCTAAGTCATTGGTTGGTTCATCGAGTAATAAAACATTACCGCCAGTTTTAAGCAGTTTTGCCAAGTGCACGCGATTTCGTTCACCACCAGAGAGTTCACCAATGATTTTTTGTTGGTCAATGCCTCTAAAATTAAAACGAGAACAGTAAGCGCGAGCAGGGATCTCAAAATTATTGATTTTGACAATATCAGCGCCTTCCGAGATCTCTTGGAATACGGTTTTCTTGTCATCCATGCTGTCACGGAACTGATCAACGGAAGCAAGATGAACGGTATCACCTAATTCAATGGTTCCTGAATCTGGTTGCTCTGTGCCACTCAGCATTTTAAATAACGTTGATTTACCGGCACCGTTAGCACCGATAATACCGACAATCGCGCCTTTAGGCATGCTGAAGGAGAGGTTATCAATTAATACTCTGTCACCGAACGATTTGGTCAGATTTTTTACTTCAACAACTTTGTCACCTAATCGTTCACCTGGTGGGATGAATAGCTCGTTGGTTTCATTACGTTTTTGGTGCTCGGTATTATTCAGTTCTTCAAAACGAGCCATACGAGCTTTTGATTTTGCTTGTCGGCCTTTTGGATTTTGACGAACCCATTCAAGTTCTTTTTCAATGGTTTTCTGACGAGCGTTCTCTTGTGAGGATTCTTGCTTTAAACGTTCATCTTTTTGTTCTAACCAAGAGGTATAGTTGCCTTCCCACGGGATACCTTCACCTCGATCGAGCTCTAAGATCCAGCCAGCAGCATTATCTAAGAAATAACGGTCATGGGTAATCGCAACGACGGTGCCGGCATAGTCGACTAAGAAGCGTTCCAACCAACCTACTGATTCGGCATCTAAGTGGTTGGTTGGCTCATCAAGTAGCAACATGTCTGGTTTTTCTAATAGCAAGCGACAGATGGCTACACGGCGCCTTTCACCACCAGAAAGGAATTCAACTTTAGCATCCCATTCAGGCAGACGGAGTGCGTCAGCTGCTCGTTCTAATGAATTCTCAAGGTTATGACCGTCTTTTGTCTGAATAAGGTCTTCGAGTTCACCTTGTTCTTTTGCTAGCGCGTCAAAATCAGCATCTGGTTCCGCGTAAGCGGCGTAAACAGCATCGAGCCGTTTTAGTGCACCAGCAACATCCGAAACAGCTTCTTCAATAATTTCACGTACTGTTTTCGTTTCATCAAGTTTGGGTTCTTGAGGAAGATAACCAACGTTTAAACCTGGTTGAGGACGCGCTTCACCATCAATGTCAGTATCAAGACCAGCCATGATTCGAAGTAGGGTGGATTTACCAGAGCCGTTAAGACCTAAAACCCCGATTTTCGCACCAGGAAAAAAGCTAAGAGAAATGTCTTTTAATATTTTACGCTTAGGTGGTACAACTTTACTCACCCGCGACATGGTATAAACGTATTCAGCCATTGCCGATAGTTCCTACTGTTTCAGAAAATTAGCAAATATTTTAACTTAAATTGCCACTCCTGAGAATGAAAGATAATTTAACAAATAAAAGCTTGCGTAAAGGAACGATCATTTTCTAACATAAGAGTTACAGCTTATTAACTTTAGTAAGTGAGAAGGCGTGCCATAGTGGTTATATATGATATGGACTTCATTTTATAGGGATGTACAAAATAGATGCATAGGTTTAATAAACTTATCTCTGCTGTGTTGCCAGTATTGGCGTTTTCTTCTGGTGCTTTTTCTGCACCAGCGTCTCTTGAACAGCAGAGAGTTATTTACCAAAAAGCCCAAGATTATTTGGATAAAAAACAAGTAGACGAGTATTTGGAAATTCGAGATCTGATTTCAGATTATCCACTCACCCCTTATGTTGATTATCGAACGTTTCTCATTGATATAGGCAAGAGAACACCAGAAGAAGTGGATGAGTTCACAGCTAAATATCGAGACTTTCCATTTTCAAACAGCATTAGGTCTCGTTATCTAGATGCATTGATAGCAAAAAAGAAATGGGACGATTTATATCAATATCAGACGAATGAACCTCGAATGGAGAAGTACCAGTGTAGTTATTACTACGCTCGATTGAAAAATGGTGAGAAAGAACAAGCTTTTGAAGGCGCGGCTAAGCTTTGGTTGAGTGGAAAAAGTGTGTCAGATAATTGTGAACAGCTTTTCAGTGAATGGCAACAAGCCGGGTTAAGAACCGATGATATGGTACTTAGGCGAATGCTGCTTAGTTATGAGAAAAACAGCAACGATTTGACGAACTATTTAGCTAAGATGCCGACGAGTGAACAGAGTATTCAACAAGCAAAGGAAATCAAGTTCCTTGCTAAAAACTCAGAATATGTGGTTGAGTTTTCTCAGAAATATCCTGCAACTGAGTTTAATCGTAAAAAATCACAGATAGCGCTTAAGAAGCTGGCGAGGAAAGATATTGAGTTAGCGCAACGAATACTACCGATTGTATTTGAAGCACAAGCCTTTCCTGTCGATACTCAACAAAATGTTTCCGATTACTTAGCGGTTAGACTTTTTAATACAGAGGACATGGATCTAGCGAAGTGGCGGGATGAAGTGTTAACAACATCGACCAGCTTGTCGGCGATTGAACAACGTATTCGATTAGCTATTCGTCAGGCTGATTGGCAAGGGATTTCTGATTGGATTGGTCACCTACCTCAAGACGACCAAAATTCTCTGCGTTGGCAGTTTTGGCTCGGTAGAAGTGAGTTAGAACTAGGTAAGCGAAATCAAGGTATTGAACGGCTACAAGGTATTTTAGGTAAACGCAATTTCTACAGTGTAGCAGCAGCAAAGATATTGGATAAACCAGTGTCGTATCAAGTAAGTGATGATAAGCGTGCAACCGACATTCTTAAACCTTACCGTTCAAGTTTGGTTCGGATTAATGAACTCGTTGAAGTAGACAAGATTGCGGCAACAAAAAGTGAATGGAACTGGTTACTTTGGCAGGTTGGAAAAGAAGAGAAAGAAGCCTTAGCGGTCTACGCGGCGAAGAAAAAATGGCATCATTTGTCGGTAAAAGCCACGATAGAAGCAAAAATGTGGGATAACACCGTGTTGCGCTTTCCTCTTGCCCATCAATGGTGGTTTAATTTTTACGGTGAGAAACACAATATCGACCCAATTACTTTAATGTCTATCGCTAGGCAAGAGAGCGCCATGGACGTAGAGGCACGTTCTCCGGTTGGTGCGCGTGGCATAATGCAAATTATGCCGAAAACAGCAAAATATACGGCGAAGAAATACAAGCTTAAATATAAAGGTACAAGTGAACTGTATGATGTAGGTAAGAACATAGAGATCGGCAGTCACTACCTAAATGGCCTGTTAGAGCAGTATGATAACAATCGGATTTTTGCGTTTGCTGCCTATAATGCAGGGCCACATAGAGTGAAAGTTTGGCGTAAAAGATCTGACCAAAAACTGGATGCTTTCGCATTTATTGAAGCGATTCCTTACAAAGAAACCCGAGGGTACGTTCAGAATATTTTGATGTTTGAGACATATTATCGGAATCTGATGAAAGTCGATGGCGAGTTTTTGCACTCTAATGAAGTTTCGACTAAATATTGATCCAAAACAGAGTAGAACACATTACAATGTCTGCTCTGTTTTGAAATATTGGTATCTATAAATGTCATTGACTCCAGAAATCTCAGATTGGCAACACGTATTGAAGATAGTTAAAAGTGCAGCAGATAGCGAGCAACATGAAATGCTTTTAACCATGTTGATGACTTCGGATGAGAGAGAAGCTTTAGTTGCGAGAATGAATATTTTTAACGAGCTTTTGAAAGGTGAAATATCCCAGCGCCAGATTAGTCAAATGCTAGGTGTAGGAGTAGCAACCATTACTCGTGGATCCAATGAGCTAAAGATTCATACAGAAGATGAGCGTGAAGCATTGTCCCAATTGTTAAAAGTAGCAGAGAGCCAATAACCAAAAAACCGACCGATGAGCGTTTGCTACGCTCTCTTCTTGAATGCCGTTGGGTTTTTAGTTATCTAGCCTCTAGAAGCCGCGGGCATTTCATTTGTCGATGTATGATTTACGATGGTAAAAATGTAAATTAAGTCTGTCCCATTACTTGTGTTATAGGTTCTTGGGGAAATGGTCTTCGTTCATAAAAGGTATTAACGCCAGAATAAGCGCCTGATGATAAACAGAACTTCGAGTTAGCAGATGATTTGTCAGTAGGCCTATAGCTCCCCCTTTTTGTTTTATATTCTCCGTAGAAAATACCTCATCCATAACATGTCCAAGTTCTCGGCCATCCCTTAATTTCTCCAAGACTACAGGGGGAAGCATTAAGCTCGCTGAACGAGACTCACCTCTTTTGCTAGCGGATTCAATCACCATCCATGCAAAGGTAAAGTCTCCGTCATTCCCGGCTTCTAAGCCGACATAGAAATCGGCATTGTTGATCTCTATCTTGGTATTTTTTACTCGGTTTAATGCGCCAAGTTTTGTTTCTACGTCTGATATCGGTTGTTCTGGAACGTCACTTGCCACGCTAACCCCCTTAAATTGGAATGCTTGCTTTGGAAATACATCCAAAAAAGCAGCTTTAACGGCGTTAATTTTTGCTGGGTTAAGGGAAGCAATAATTACGGTCTTCATCGTTACTTCTCTCTATACAAGTTTTATTTGAGTTGGTTTGACATTCTCACTTGGGTAACACCCTAATACTTTAAGGTGCTGGGTTATTTTGGTCAGTTCGTTGATAGCCTGTTGCATCTCAGTGGATTCAACGTGCGCTTCTAGATCAACATAGAACATCTCTTCCCATGGATTACCCATAATAGGTCTGTTTTCTAGCTTAGTCATGTTGATGCCATATCGTTGTAATACGAGTAGAGTCTCTACTAATGAGCCAGCGGCTTGAGATGTGGACATGATCAGTGTTGTTTTCGCTGGGATCTGCGTTGATACTTCAACCGGTTTACGGGCAACCAAAATAAAGCGCGTATGGTTTTCTGTTTGATTAGAAATATTATTTTTTATTGGCTGCAAGCCGTATAACTTACCGCTGGATGAGTTACCTATCGCCGCGACATCTTCTCTTCCAAGATCTTTTACTTTCTGCATTGCATCTGCTGTGCTCGCGCATGATTCCAAAGTAACCCCATTTAGGTGACTAAGGAACTCACTACATTGCTGATGAGGCTGCGGATGAGAGTAAAGTGTTTTGATGTCTTCTAAATGGATATCAGAATTAGCCAATATGCAGTGATCAATAGGCAGGGTTATTTCACCAACAATGTAGAGTGTTGTGTGTTGAAGTAAATCATAAACTTCGTTGATTGATCCTGAACTCGTATTTTCTATCGGTAGCAAACCAAAATCAGCATGACCAGATTCTACGGTTTTGGTTACCTCTTTGAAATGCTCACAATTTAACTCAACCAACTCAGTATTCTTGCGGCTAAAATATTCACGACTCGCAAGGTGTGAGTATGATCCTCTAGAACCCAAGAATGCAACACGTGCGATAGGTTTTCGGCTCTGTGCCGGATTTGCCAAATTCTGTAAATGAGACTGTTGTAATAACACCGAGTCTTCAATAACCGTGTGGAATAGCTTGGTGATGTACTGTGCATCTAAGTTGTACTTTTTCTTACCATTATTAATCAATTTGACTAATAATTGTTGCTCTCGCTTAGCGTCTCTAACTGGCTTAGATGTCTCAACTTTGCTTTTTGCTACTTCAATACTTAGTGCTCGTCTTTCTGAAAGCAGCTGTAGGAGTTGATCATCGAGGTCATTTAAACGGATTCGAATTTCATCAAGGGAATATTTACTGTCTGTCATGCTAAGTAAGTCCATTTTAGTTATAAAAAAGCCCCCCGTTTGGGAGGCTTCCTATTCGTTTTTGACTTGTTTTTCCTAAAACGATTTCAGCCTCCGGTGTTAGGAGTTAAAAAAGAAGTCAAAAAAGAACAGAGAAAATGTCGTCATCATTAAATCGCTATGTTGTGGGTCTACAGACACAATAAGCAAGGGATACAAACCCGTCAAGCAAAAAAATAGCGCCCGTGGGCGCTATATAACTGAATTCCTAATTCTATTAGGTTGTTTTCCTATTCAGCTTCACTAAGCTCAACTTCGTCTAGCTCTGATACTTCAGGTTTTTCAGCGTGAGTAGCTCGGCGAGCTTCAGGCTTATGGCGCAGTTTGTTTAGCTGACGCTCCAATTTTTGTTCTACTTCTGTGATTGCTTTATATAAATCTTCATTGCTGGAAGATGCAACAAGCTTTCCTTTAGGTACAGTAATGCTTGCTTCGAATTTCATTTTCTTATTTGGTTCTTCGCTGATCGCAGTCTGGCAACCAATAATATCAACTTGCCATTTTTCAAGTTTCTCAAACTTGGACTCTATATGCGTGCGTATTGCAGAGGTGATTTCTAAGTTTTTGCCGGTAATATTTACTTTCATATAGTGTTTTCCTCTGAAACTTCCCTTATGGGTTAAGTTCAGATTACTGTTTCAAGAAGAAAATAATGTGATCCAAATCACTATAACTAGGCTGTTTCGATCAATGTTCATTTAATGTGATCTGTAACAAATCTACCAAATTAATTCGTTAAAAAAGCTTGTACTGAAATATGAAATCTATAGATTGGTAAGAAGTCACGTACTAGAAATATCCCCATTTTTAGGGGCTTAGTGCAGGCTTTTATTTGTTGTGACTAATTAATAATCAAGATGAAAATGTGATCTCGTACGACACGTATTTAGAGAGTTGATTTGTGAAATGCCACACCGTTTATGGTTGTGGCATTTTTGTTTGTCTTGAAGATTGAATTCATTCAGGTGAGACGAGTTTTAACAGGGCTGCGCTTTTTTCTTCTCTTATTTTTCTCATATCTTCTAGCTGCTTGTAAATGACGAAATAGCGATTGATGTTCGCAACATAGTTTACGGGCTCTCGGCCTATATTCCTTCGTGTAATAATTTCTACATTTTTAAACCAGATATTTGGGTCATAACCATGTTTAACGGCTAATCTGCGCATTTTACGGATATTACCGGGTCCGGCATTGTATGCGGCCAGAGATAAATAAACTTGATTGTCTCTAGTGATGTCATCATCTGAAAAATAACGATCAGTAATGAAACGCATGTATTTCACACCGGCATGAACATTGTTTTCGAGCTTTTTAATGTCTTTGATATTTACGTTGGGATCGTTGGCTGTAGAGGGGAGTACTTGCATTATTCCTACTGCGCCTTTGTGGGAGACTTTACTGTTGTCCAGACCAGACTCTTGGAATGCCTGCGCAGATATCATTAACCAGTCGAATTCATACTGATCTGAATATTTTTCAAATAGGTTAGTGAGTGACTGCATTCGCTTGATTCTATCAGGGCTAAGGGCACGGCTAAGCCATTTTGAATTGAGGATGTACCTATCGTATAACACATTACCTAAGAGCGTTCCGGCCTTAGCGGTTCGTAGATAGCTATTTACTTGTTTTTCAAGTATCGGGCTATTTTTTCGAAATGCCCATCCAATTTCTGCCCCAGAACGTAGTGGAAGATTTTCATGTATTTTTATATTGTCCATCACGCTAAGCCACAGCTCAACTTTGTGGCTATCTAAAACAGTTGAGTAGATATAGCCTTGATTAACCATTTCAATGATTTCATAGTCTTGTAGTGCTTCATCAAACAATTGGACACGGATTGGTTCTAATTTACTGAGGCTTAGATATTCGTTGATACTTTGGATACTTTCGAAGTAGCTGGAGCTTGGTCTAACCCAGATCTCTTTTCCACTGAGTTGATCTATATCCACTAGTTCAGATTCTCCCGTATGAGTGACCAAAAACTCATTGATATCACTTATCATCGGAATACTAAAGTCGAGAGACTTTTCACGTCGGATTGTTTTCGTGAGGTTAGCAACTATCACGTCACCAAAACCCGCATTAAGGGCAGGAATTAGATCATCTCTTGTCACTGGAATTATCTGAATATGTACCGAAGGGTGTTCTTTCTTTAATTTTTTTTCGAAATGATGGAGGATTTCAGCAAGCATTCCTTTTGGCTTGCCGCCTTCAACATAGTAGAAGCCCAGATCTTCTGAAACCAAAACGCGAAGGACGCCTTTTTTAGATAAAACATCTAGATCTCCCGTGTAAGGGGTGTTGTCTAAAGGAGTAAGTTCAAGAGATACACTAAAGAAGGGGACAAGAAGAAGAGATAACACCCATCGATACCAATGGTTAATCGAGTTCCTCTTAACGACTTTAATTTTCGCTTTGCTACGGGGATCTATCTTGATAGAACAATCTATTTTCATACAACAATCCGTGTTGATTTAATTATGTCGGCAATGAAATTTATTTCTGAGAACGGTTTATGTTTCCAAAGAAAACACATTAAACGTTATATCCAAACAGTATAGATTAGAAATAAAAAAACCGCTGATATTCAACGGTTTTTTTGAGTAACGCTTAGATTGGATTGAGCTTCATGAGTTCTTTGGTTCGAGCCACCGCTTCGGTTAACCCGAGCTGTTGATAGGCTTCAAGCTGAATCTCGAGCGATTTTCTTGCCGCTTCGGTATCAGGGTAGGTTTTTTGCAACTCTTGGCTTCGATTGATTGCAGCAATCCATGCTTCTCTGCGTAAATAAAAATCGGCACTGGCTAAATCGTAGTTAGCTAACCTATTCTTAAGTGCGTACATTCTTTTTTGGGCATCAGCAGCGAATGCACTATTTGGGTATCTCTGGAGCAATCTCTTAAAATCAGCAAACGCAGATTTTACGGGCTCTGGGTCGCGATCAGAACGATCAATATTAAAAATATTGTGCATGTAGTTCTGATCTTGTGCCATGTGCGATAGACCGCGCATGTAAAGTACCCAATCCATTTTCGTATGCGTTGGATTTAATCGGGAGAACCTTTCTATGGTAGCAAGAGCTAAAGGAAGATCTCCGTTTTTGTAGTAAGCATAGATTAGGTCGAGTTGAACTTGCTCCGAATACGGGCCGAAAGGATATCGAGAATCCAATGCTTCCAGCTTTTCTACGGCGGTAAGCCAGTTGCCACTTCTGAGTGAAGATTGAGCGTCAGTATAAAGTTCAGAGGCTGGGACGTCAGGTACTATTTCGTCGCTGCTTGAGCAACCAAATAGTAGTGAAAGTGCCAGTAAGCTCGATAAAGTGCGGTAATTCATGTCAGGATTCTATTTCCTTAAATTAAATAATTCTGTTGCTTCCGTTACTTCTTATCTTTTAACAGATAGAATGATGCCAACTTGGACGCTATAAATAAAGAAGCTAGCTACAATTGAAGGTAGAAAGCAGTAGCGTATTTTTTCACAGTCATGAGCATTAGTCTCATAGTTTTTTAAAAAGTTCGATATGGCTCAGCAGATAGAATTAACCGAAACCGTAAAAGATAGCCAACTTGGTCAAAGATTAGACCAAGCCATAGCAGAATTATTTTCTGATTTTTCTCGTTCTCGTTTGAAAGAATGGATAATAGCAGGAAAAGTTCAAGTTGATGGTGAAGTTGTTTCCAAAGCCCGCGTTAAAGTGATGGGTGGCGAATTAATAACCATTCAAGGTGAACTTGAAGATGAAGAGCGTTGGGAAGCTCAAGATATACCCCTAAATATTGTTTACGAAGATGACGATATTATCGTTATCAACAAACCACGAGGCTTAGTTGTGCACCCAGGTGCTGGTACGCCAGATGGAACGATACTCAATGCATTGCTATTTCACTACCCTGAAATAGCAGAAGTACCAAGAGCTGGTATCGTGCATCGTTTGGATAAAGACACCACAGGTCTAATGGTGGTGGCTAAGACGGTTCCTGCTCAAACGCGATTAGTACGTGCGCTTCAAAAACGCAAAATCACGCGAGAGTACGAAGCGATAGCGATCGGTAAAATGACCGCGGGTGGGGTAGTTGACGAACCGATTGGTCGCCACTCGACAAAACGCACTCTAATGGCGGTGAATATTACAGGTAAACCAGCGATTACACATTACCGTGTTGCTGAACATTTTAGAGAGCATACAAGAATTCGTCTGCGCTTAGAGTCCGGTCGTACACACCAGATTCGTGTGCATATGGCTTTCCTCCAACATCCATTGTTAGGTGATATAGCCTATGGTGGTCGTGCTCGAATCCCGAAAGACGCTTCAGAAGAATTAACTGAAATGATTCGTCGTTTTGATCGCCAATCTCTGCACGCCGCGATGCTAAAATTTGAGCATCCAGCAACGAGAGAAGAGATGGAGTTTCACGCCCCTATTCCGGACGATATGGTTGTGTTGACGCAAGCGCTAAGAGATGACGCAAAATATAACAAAGAGTATGACATCTAAATGGAATGGATTGTCCCTAATTGGAAAGTACCTGAAAATATAAAGGCCTTTAGTACGACTAGACTGGGTGGAGTCTCAACTGGTGTATATAAAGGGCTTAATTTAGGGCTGCACGTTGAGGATGATCCAATTGTCGTTAAGAAAAACCGTCAAATTCTTCACGAAAAAGCCATGTTACCGAGCAATCAGGTATGGCTTAACCAAACGCACTCGGACCTTGTCGTTGAGTTAAAACAACCAACAACGAAGGTTATTGATGCAGATGGTGCAATAACATCGTCATCGAATGTAGTTTGTACGGTAATGACAGCAGACTGTTTACCGATATTACTTACTGACATAGAAGGTACAATGGTCGCGGCAGTACATGCAGGTTGGCGTGGGTTAGCTGACGGTATTGTAGAGAACGCTGTTAAAAAATTCACTAAGCCTGTTATTGCGTGGCTAGGGCCCGCAATTGGTGCTGGTGCCTTTGAAGTAGGACAAGATGTGTTTGATATCTTTGTCTCACATTCATCGCTAGCAGAAAAAGCCTTTCAATCTAAGAGTAATGGTAAGTATCTAGCTGATATGAATATGCTCGCAATGCAGCGTCTAAATAGCGTGGGTGTCGAAAGTATTTATCGAAGTAATATGTGTACCTTCGAAGACTCAGAAAAATTCTATTCTTATCGCAGAGATGGTGTAACGGGTCGTCAAGCGACCTTTATTTGGATAGATTAACGTCCTCCCTTGAAAAAATGCCAACTTGTATCCATCTTGATAGCAGACAATAAATTTCATATTGGGGGCTGCTATGCGTTTAGACCGATTTACAAGCAAGTTTCAAGTAGCGATATCCGATGCCCAGTCATTAGCACTCGGGCGTGATCATCAATATATCGAACCTGTACATCTTATGGTTTCTCTATTAAACCAAGATGGCAGTGCAATTCGCCCATTACTCACCATGTTAGATATAGACATTATCCAGTTAAGATCCAAATTGTCAGAGATGATGGATCGCTTACCCAAAGTGAGCGGCATTGGTGGTGATGTTCAACTATCAAGTGGAATGGGTCAGCTGTTTAACATGTGCGACAAGATTGCACAGCAAAGAAAAGATGCCTATATCTCATCCGAAGTTTTTCTATTAGCGGCCATAGAAGATAAAGGGCCACTAGGTCTACTGCTTAAAGAAATGGGGCTTGTAGAAAAAACGTTGTCTGCTGCAATTGAACAAATACGTGGTGGACAAAAAGTGGATGACCCAAATGCAGAAGAAAAACGCCAAGCGTTAGAAAAATACACTATAGATTTAACCGAACGAGCTGAGCAAGGAAAGCTGGATCCTGTTATTGGTCGTGACGATGAGATTCGTCGTACCATTCAAGTACTCCAACGAAGAACAAAAAACAACCCGGTTATTATTGGTGAACCGGGTGTGGGTAAAACGGCTATTGTTGAAGGACTCGCTCAACGCATTATAAATAATGAAGTCCCCGAGGGTTTAAGAGGCCGTCGTGTACTTTCGTTAGATATGGGCTCTTTGATTGCCGGTGCGAAATATCGAGGTGAGTTCGAAGAACGGCTTAAGTCAGTGCTAAATGAACTGTCTAAAGAAGAAGGCAATGTCATTCTCTTTATCGATGAGCTTCATACCATGGTAGGTGCTGGTAAAGGTGAAGGCTCAATGGATGCTGGTAATATGTTAAAACCAGCGCTGGCTCGAGGCGAACTGCATTGTGTTGGCGCGACCACACTTGATGAATATCGCCAATACATTGAAAAAGACCCTGCTTTAGAACGTCGATTCCAAAAAATAATTGTTGATGAACCGAGCGTAGAAGATACGATTGCTATCCTACGTGGTTTAAAAGAGCGCTATGAACTTCACCATCATGTTGAGATTACCGATCCTGCAATTGTTGCTGCAGCACGCTTATCCCATCGTTATGTTTCGGACCGACAACTACCAGATAAAGCCATCGATTTAATTGATGAAGCAGCATCTAGCATCCGTATGCAGATTGATTCAAAGCCAGAGTCATTAGATAAACTAGAACGAAAGATCATCCAGCTAAAAATAGAACAGCAAGCGTTGGTTAACGAAGATGATGATGCGAGTAGCAAACGATTAGAAGTCATTAACCAAGAATTGAGCGTTAAGGAAAGAGACTACGCTGAACTGGAAGAGATCTGGAACGCAGAAAAAGCAGCACTTTCTGGTACGCAACATATAAAGAGCGAATTAGAGCATGCTCGTATGGATATGGACTTCGCTAGACGTGCAGGCGATCTTAATCGAATGTCTGAACTTCAATATGGACGTATTCCAGAACTAGAGAAGCAACTTGATCTTGCAGCACAAGCAGAAATGCAAGAAATGACCTTACTTAAAAATAAGGTCACTGATGAAGAAATTGCAGAAGTGTTGTCGAAACAAACAGGTATCCCTGTATCGAAAATGCTAGAAGCTGAGCGCAGTAAATTACTTGCAATGGAAGATGTGCTTCACAAGCGAGTCATTGGACAAAAAGAAGCGGTGAAAATGGTATCGAATGCGATTCGTCGTAGTAGAGCCGGTTTATCTGACCCTAATCGTCCTATCGGTTCGTTCTTATTCTTGGGCCCAACAGGCGTAGGTAAAACGGAGCTATGCAAGACACTTGCAAATTTTATGTTTGACAGTGAAGAGGCCATGGTGAGGATAGACATGTCCGAATTTATGGAAAAACACTCTGTTGCACGTTTGGTTGGGGCACCTCCGGGCTATGTTGGATACGAAGAAGGAGGGTATTTAACTGAAGCGGTTAGAAGGAAACCCTATTCTGTCATTCTATTAGATGAAGTAGAAAAGGCGCACCCTGATGTTTTCAATATACTTCTTCAGGTTCTCGATGATGGGCGTCTTACTGATGGCCAGGGACGAACTGTCGATTTTCGAAACACCGTAGTCATCATGACATCCAACTTAGGTTCCGATCGAATACAAGAACATTTCAATACACTAGACTATGAAGGAATTAAAGAAGAGGTGATGAATGTTGTGGTTAAACACTTCAGACCTGAGTTCCTTAATAGAGTAGATGAAATGGTTGTATTTCATCCCTTAGGGCAAGAGCACATTAAATCGATTGCGGTGATACAGCTAGCGAGACTAGCAAGTCGTATGAAAGATAATGGCTATGAGCTAGACGTTTCCGAAAAGGCGCTCGATCTCATTGCACATGTAGGGTTTGATCCTGTGTATGGTGCTCGACCGTTGAAACGAGCAATTCAACAAAGTGTCGAGAACCCACTGGCCAAAGCAATATTGGCAGGGAAGGTCGACCCAGATAAGAAAGTGCAGCTTTTAGTCAGTAATGATCGAATCATTGCACACCAATAATATTTGAAAAATTACTATTGATTAACAATCAAAGGGGCGAAAGCCCCTTTTTTGTTCGATTAGATTGAAAAACAAACGAACAGGACTGTTTTTGTAAATAAATGACGTATAGGTATTGTGCTCTCGTGATTTCTCCCTATAATGCGCCTCCGTTGTCACCGAATAGTTACTAACTAAACGTGTTGATGATGTCGGTCAATAAAGACTGGTGATAGAGATTTATCTTCTCTTTCTTGTTCCAGATCACTTCAAAAAGTGAAAAGCCAAACGAGAGAAAATAAATAGCAAAAAGTGTTTGACACAGAAGGCTATATCGCTAAAATGACCGTCCGCTTGAGAGAGACTTCCAAGCAACGCTCTTTAACAATTTAAACCTATATCAATCTGTGTGGGCACTCGTTGATGACAATCGAAGATGATTCTCTGCTTTAGGGCACGAAATCAACAACGGTTTCAATGAACTGAGTGACCTAATTTGATGCTTACTTTGTTTTTACTTTTTTAAAAGTGAAAACGAATTAACGTCGAACACAGTTATTTAAATATCACTCTGTTGGAGTGATAGAACTTTAAAGAACACTTTACTATTTAACCTTTGGTTATCTAAAGTAAAAGGCAATTTAAAGTCAGTATTCATTGAGCCAAAAAGAACTTAAATTGAAGAGTTTGATCATGGCTCAGATTGAACGCTGGCGGCAGGCTTAACACATGCAAGTCGAGCGGAAACGAAATTAACAATCCTTCGGGAGCGTTAATAGGCGTCGAGCGGCGGACGGGTGAGTAATGCTTAGGAATTTGCCCAGTTGAGGGGGATAACTATTGGAAACGATAGCTAATACCGCATACGCCCTACGGGGGAAAGGAGGGGACCTTCGGGCCTTCCGCGATTGGATAAGCCTAAGTGAGATTAGCTAGTTGGTGGGGTAATGGCTCACCAAGGCGACGATCTCTAGCTGGTCTGAGAGGATGATCAGCCACACTGGAACTGAGACACGGTCCAGACTCCTACGGGAGGCAGCAGTGGGGAATATTGCACAATGGGCGAAAGCCTGATGCAGCCATGCCGCGTGTATGAAGAAGGCCTTCGGGTTGTAAAGTACTTTCAGTAGTGAGGAAGACAGTAAGTTTAATACGCTTATTGTTTGACGTTAGCTACAGAAGAAGCACCGGCTAACTCCGTGCCAGCAGCCGCGGTAATACGGAGGGTGCGAGCGTTAATCGGAATTACTGGGCGTAAAGCGCATGCAGGTGGTTTGTTAAGTCAGATGTGAAAGCCCGGGGCTCAACCCCGGAAGGTCATTTGAAACTGGCAAACTAGAGTACTGTAGAGGGGGGTAGAATTTCAGGTGTAGCGGTGAAATGCGTAGAGATCTGAAGGAATACCAGTGGCGAAGGCGGCCCCCTGGACAGATACTGACACTCAGATGCGAAAGCGTGGGGAGCAAACAGGATTAGATACCCTGGTAGTCCACGCCGTAAACGATGTCTACTTGAAGGTTGTGGCCTTGAGCCGTGGCTTTCGGAGCTAACGCGTTAAGTAGACCGCCTGGGGAGTACGGTCGCAAGATTAAAACTCAAATGAATTGACGGGGGCCCGCACAAGCGGTGGAGCATGTGGTTTAATTCGATGCAACGCGAAGAACCTTACCTACTCTTGACATCCAGAGAAGCCAGTGGAGACACAGGCGTGCCTTCGGGAGCTCTGAGACAGGTGCTGCATGGCTGTCGTCAGCTCGTGTTGTGAAATGTTGGGTTAAGTCCCGCAACGAGCGCAACCCTTATCCTTAATTGCCAGCGAGTTATGTCGGGAACTTTGGGGAGACTGCCGGTGATAAACCGGAGGAAGGTGGGGACGACGTCAAGTCATCATGGCCCTTACGAGTAGGGCTACACACGTGCTACAATGGCGCATACAGAGGGCAGCCAGCTAGCAATAGTGAGCGAATCCCAAAAAGTGCGTCGTAGTCCGGATTGGAGTCTGCAACTCGACTCCATGAAGTCGGAATCGCTAGTAATCGTAGATCAGAATGCTACGGTGAATACGTTCCCGGGCCTTGTACACACCGCCCGTCACACCATGGGAGTGGGCTGCAAAAGAAGTAGGTAGTTTAACCTTCGGGGGGACGCTTACCACTTTGTGGTTCATGACTGGGGTGAAGTCGTAACAAGGTAGCCCTAGGGGAACCTGGGGCTGGATCACCTCCTTAAACGATGATTGCACATGATGAGTGTCCACACAGATTGAAATAGGTTTAGAAAAGCAAAGAGATGATAACTCAGAAATATCTTCTGTTATTGCGTCATGATTTTTCTTCGTTCAACTAAGAGAAAACATAAAGCAAGAATGGGTCTGTAGCTCAGCTGGTTAGAGCGCTCGCCTGATAAGCGGGAGGTCGGTGGTTCAAGTCCACTCAGACCCACCAAAATCTTCTTCTGCCGCGTTAAGTCAGTCGTCGCATATTATTATTATGCCTCCTCCTAACTTGCCTTGCATAAAAAGAATTTTCTCAGTTTAGTTTAATGAGTTATCAAAAAAACACCCAACTGATGGGGTTATAGCTCAGCTGGGAGAGCGCCTGCCTTGCACGCAGGAGGTCTGCGGTTCGATCCCGCATAGCTCCACCATCTTTAAGTGTTTTTACTCTGCATAGAGAAAAGAATATTTAAAAATGGTTCATTTGATGAATCTTTGCTCTTTAACAATTTGGAAAGCTGACTGATAAATAATTGATTATTATTTATCAAAATAAAAGTTCTCAAATCCTATTGGATCCTTTTTTTAAAAGGAAACTCTAGGGTCTTGTTGTCACTTCAGTGATAACAAACCAACACACATTCAAGTGTTCTTGGAAACAGCTAACTTCGGTTAGATGTTTAATATTTGAGTCCGGCAAAATCGAAAATGTTGTCTCGCTCATTCAAATAATGAGGCAACGATAGAAACCTTGGTTGCTAATACAATAACAATTCGTTGTTATTTCGCGTAAGCGAAACCCTTTGGGGTTGTATGGTTAAGTGACTAAGCGTACACGGTGGATGCCTTGGCAGTCAGAGGCGATGAAGGACGTATTAACTTGCGATAAGCGTAGATAAGGCAGTAAAAGCCACTTGAGTCTACGATTTCCGAATGGGGAAACCCACTAGCAAAAGCTAGTATTATTAACTGAATACATAGGTTAATAAGGCAAACCCGGGGAACTGAAACATCTAAGTACCCGGAGGAGTAGAAATCAACCGAGATTCCGAAAGTAGCGGCGAGCGAAATTGGATTAGCCCTTAAGCTTTTAATGATGCAGGTGAAGATTCTGGAAAGTATCGCGATACAAGGTGATAGCCCTGTAACCGACACATCATTTTAAGTGAAAACGAGTAAGGCGGGACACGTGATATCCTGTTTGAATATGGGGGGACCATCCTCCAAGGCTAAATACTACTGACTGACCGATAGTGAACCAGTACCGTGAGGGAAAGGCGAAAAGAACCCCTGTGAGGGGAGTGAAATAGAACCTGAAACCGTGTACGTACAAGCAGTAGGAGCAGGCATTGCGTCCTGTGACTGCGTACCTTTTGTATAATGGGTCAGCGACTTATATTTAGTAGCAAGGTTAACCGTATAGGGGAGCCGTAGGGAAACCGAGTCTTAACTGGGCGTCGAGTTGCTAGGTATAGACCCGAAACCAGGTGATCTAGCCATGGGCAGGTTGAAGGTTGAGTAACATCAACTGGAGGACCGAACCGACTAATGTTGAAAAATTAGCGGATGACTTGTGGCTAGGGGTGAAAGGCCAATCAAACCTGGAGATAGCTGGTTCTCCCCGAAAGCTATTTAGGTAGCGCCTCGGACGAATACTACTGGGGGTAGAGCACTGTTAAGGCTAGGGGGTCATCCCGACTTACCAACCCTTTGCAAACTCCGAATACCAGTAAGTACTATCCGGGAGACACACGGCGGGTGCTAACGTCCGTCGTGGAGAGGGAAACAACCCAGACCGCCAGCTAAGGTCCCAAAGTATAGCTAAGTGGGAAACGATGTGGGAAGGCTCAGACAGCCAGGATGTTGGCTTAGAAGCAGCCATCATTTAAAGAAAGCGTAATAGCTCACTGGTCGAGTCGGCCTGCGCGGAAGATGTAACGGGGCTAAGCTATACACCGAAGCTGCGGCAATGTAATTTATTATGTTGGGTAGGGGAGCGTTCTGTAAGCCGTTGAAGGTGGACTGTAAGGTCTGCTGGAGGTATCAGAAGTGCGAATGCTGACATGAGTAACGATAATGGGAGTGAAAAACTCCCACGCCGGAAGACCAAGGGTTCCTGTCCAACGTTAATCGGGGCAGGGTAAGTCGACCCCTAAGGCGAGGCCGAAAGGCGTAGTCGATGGGAAACGGGTTAATATTCCCGTACTTCTTATAATTGCGATGGGGGGACGGAGAAGGCTAGGTGAGCCTGGCGATGGTAGTCCAGGTTCAAGGGTGTAGGCTAATTTCTTAGGTAAATCCGGGAAATTGTTAGGCTGAGACCCGATGTCGAGTCACTACGGTGATGAAGTCATTGATGCCATGCTTCCAGGAAAAGCCTCTAAGCTTCAGATTATAAGAAATCGTACCCCAAACCGACACAGGTGGTCGGGTAGAGAATACCAAGGCGCTTGAGAGAACTCGGGTGAAGGAACTAGGCAAAATGGTACCGTAACTTCGGGAGAAGGTACGCTCTTGACGGTGAAATCCCTTGCGGATGGAGCTATCGGGAGTCGCAGATACCAGGTGGCTGCAACTGTTTATTAAAAACACAGCACTGTGCAAAATCGTAAGATGACGTATACGGTGTGACGCCTGCCCGGTGCCGGAAGGTTAATTGATGGGGTTAGTCTTCGGACGAAGCTCTTGATCGAAGCCCCGGTAAACGGCGGCCGTAACTATAACGGTCCTAAGGTAGCGAAATTCCTTGTCGGGTAAGTTCCGACCTGCACGAATGGCGTAATGATGGCCACGCTGTCTCCACCCGAGACTCAGTGAAATTGAAATCGCTGTGAAGATGCAGTGTACCCGCGGCTAGACGGAAAGACCCCGTGAACCTTTACTACAGCTTGGCACTGAACATTGACCCTACATGTGTAGGATAGGTGGGAGACTTTGAAACTTCGTCGCTAGATGGAGTGGAGTCGACCTTGAAATACCACCCTTGTATGCTTGATGTTCTAACGTCGGCCCCTTATCGGGGTTGCGGACAGTGCCTGGTGGGTAGTTTGACTGGGGCGGTCTCCTCCCAAAGAGTAACGGAGGAGCACGAAGGTGGGCTAAACACGGTTGGACATCGTGTGGTTAGTGCAATGGCATAAGCCCGCTTGACTGCGAGAATGACAATTCGAGCAGGTGCGAAAGCAGGTCATAGTGATCCGGTGGTTCTGAATGGAAGGGCCATCGCTCAACGGATAAAAGGTACTCCGGGGATAACAGGCTGATACCGCCCAAGAGTTCATATCGACGGCGGTGTTTGGCACCTCGATGTCGGCTCATCACATCCTGGGGCTGAAGTCGGTCCCAAGGGTATGGCTGTTCGCCATTTAAAGTGGTACGCGAGCTGGGTTTAGAACGTCGTGAGACAGTTCGGTCCCTATCTGCCGTGGGCGTTGGAAGATTGAAAGGGGCTGCTCCTAGTACGAGAGGACCGGAGTGGACGAACCACTGGTGTTCGGGTTGTCATGCCAATGGCATTGCCCGGTAGCTAAGTTCGGAATCGATAAGCGCTGAAAGCATCTAAGCGCGAAGCGAGCCTTGAGATGAGTCTTCCCTGGCACTTTACGTGTCCTAAAGGGTTGTTCGAGACTAGAACGTTGATAGGCAGGGTGTGTAAGCGTTGTGAGGCGTTGAGCTAACCTGTACTAATTGCCCGTGAGGCTTAACCATACAACACCCAAGGGGTTTTGTGGACTCAATGTAAGAACATTGAATGTGTGTGAACTTTTATTTAAGTCAGTAATCCAGATTATTAAAGTTTTCTATCGTGATAGGAAGCTTGACCAAATTTGCTTGGCGACCATAGCGTTGTGGACCCACCTGAACCCATGCCGAACTCAGAAGTGAAACGCAACAGCGCCGATGGTAGTGTGGGGTCTCCCCATGTGAGAGTAGGACATCGCCAGGTTTTAATATCGTTTTTATCTTTTTTAGGAAAGATAAAGGCAAAAACTAGTTAAAGCATTGTTTATGAGACTTTAATTAGCGTAAGAATACCATGTGGAGTGGTAGTTCAGTTGGTTAGAATACCGGCCTGTCACGCCGGGGGTCGCGGGTTCGAGTCCCGTCCACTCCGCCAGTTCTTACAAGAAAATAGCTTTAGGGGTGTAGCTCCAATTGGCAGAGCAGCGGATTCCAAATCCGCGTGTTGGGAGTTCGAATCTCTCCACCCCTGCCATTACAATTGCATATCTATGCAAAAAGAAAGCCCACTCTTCGGAGTGGGCTTTTTGTGTTTATAACTAAAGGAAACATATATGCTTATTAAATCGACTAGATTATCTATTTGTGAATTTGATTTGAGCATGGCAGAAAGCGTTCACCTAAATTCTTTAGACAATGACAACCGAATATTCTTGCCAGATGAAGTGTTTGAGTCGATTCAAGAAGCGCGGGATGTTCTTGAATTTCTTATCTCGTGCTACCAGACAAAAGAAGGCCCTTTTGTTTATCCTGTATTGTTGGAAAATGGAGAGCAAATAGGACATGTACAAGTGGTAAAGCTTGATGATTGTTGGGAAGTTGGATATCACATTGGACAAAGCTATACAAAGCAAGGGTATTCAACTGAGGCTCTAAAAGTGTTTTTGCCTAGGATGATGGATGCATTAGGAATAGACAATATTTTTGGTATTTGTGTTGCCGAAAATATAGCTTCACAAAGAGTGTTACAAAAATGCGATTTTAAACTAATACATAGCGGGTTAAGTGATTATAAGGGTCAAGATAAGCTAATCTGCAAATACGAGTTTAAGCGATGATTTGTTAATGTTTGGTTAGTACTTGAGTCGATGCTCTCAATAGAAAGGCCGTTAGAATTTAGCGGCCTTTTTGTATTTTGACGTCGTAAGAGGTCAAAGGTACATGTCTTCCTCTTCTCCATTGTCTGACTCATTGGTGAGTGCATTAGCCTGTATGGTTAGGCTTTCGACTTGGGAAGATAATTTCGCTACTTTGTTTTTTAATACGCTGATTTGATCATCTTTTTTATAGAATGAATTCTTCTTCACAACGCTGTTGTTCGACGTTGCTGAAAGGTGAATTTGAGTGGTACCTAAAGAGGCTGGATTATCCGTTAAAGCTAGGCCTGTTAAGTAAGCTTTACCTGTGCCTGCAAACTCCTCTATGTACTCACAAGCAGCGTGTAGTAGTTGCCCCTGTTCAACGGTATGCAATAGCTTTGAGTTAGGCTTTAGCACCGCATAGAGCTTGTTCCCCTGCTTTTCTAGTGAAGCAACAGAGCCGAGCTTTTCACCTCTTCGTTCTTGGTCTTTATTTATGCGAGCGGTATAAACGCTTGGATTATAACTTTCTGCCATTTCGTCGATAATTTGCTGGCTGATTTCTTTACCACCAACGGACACGCCCGCGGTCAAAATACAGATAGGATCAGATATAAACATAAGTCGTTCTCTTCATCGTAGGGAATGAGCCTGCGCTATTAAGTGACTTACGGCTCTTCGGTTGATAATCGTGGGATTATTTCCAAACACCACTCTTGTTTAATTTTACGGCGTCAAAATCAATAGCCGCGGCTTTGTCTAATTGCTCAATGATGTAACACAGCGACATTGATTCGAAGCTCTCTAGACGGTTGAATCTATCGTTGCGTCTTCCAAATGAACGTCTAAAGGCGCGGGCTAAGAAGTAAATGGATAAGTTATCAAAACTGGTCACCATGATGCCCCGAGCCGGAAAACAGGACGGCATAAAGGCAGGCATGGCCCCATAAGACTCTTTGATTTGTCGCATTTCTATTTGATGAACGGGTTGCTTAGGATCAACACGTTTTTGATAGAAGCTTGCCGCATCATGAGCCACTAAATCACTGCCAAGTAATACAACGAGGTCATTTACGTCACGATGACGGGGGGCTATTTTCGCCTTCACAGCGGACACAGCTTCATTAACGGTGGCGTAGTGACCATCTTCACCAATACGTATCTCTTCGCTCTCTGGGTTTAGGATAGACGCTTCTCTGTGGTCTCTTAACGCTTGAATCCAACCTTCTGTTACATCTTCGCCGTTGGGGTTAAGTGCTTCGTCGGAATCATCGGCGGTCTCTTTACCAAAAAAGCCGACGCGGATTAAATCTAAGTTCGCATGCTTTTGCATTTCACGCTCAAAACAGTCGTTAAAGTCGTCATGGTGCGCCCAAGCATCCATCGTTGCGTAGGAGATAGCGGAATCAAAGTTAACTTGTTTACATTCATAAGGCATTCCGGTGCTAGGATTTATTTTGCGCGGTATGCGTGTTCCGCCTTTGGCGGTATCGGTACGTGCTGCAATGAGTTTGCCACTGCCTAAGCCTATCGAATTGTCCATATCTCGCACCACTAGAACGAGGTTAATGCGATTGAGAAATTCGTCCGTTTCTCTCATTCGGATGAGTTCGCCTCTGGCCAGTGAACTGTTGACATTAAATGCCCCATCTTGGTCTAAGGTGTCATATTGTTTTTGCTTATCGTCTTTGTATGCGCTGAATTTTTTATCTGTGATTATGTCCATGGGTTGTCCTGTTAGGTCGTTGAATGGTTCCATTTGGTGAGGTTCTATTTAACCGATTTAAAAGACGTAACTGCACTGGATAGAATTCTAGATAGCGGTTCTAGAAGGTGATAAGCAAGATTGCGGCGGCGGGTTGGGTATTATGGCGGAGTGAGTTAGGTTCCTCTTCAGTTCATTTACTCATTGTTCATATTGGGAAGTTCAAAAGCCGCTCTCGCTGAGCGGCTTTTTTGTGTCTGTTACTTATCAAACTATTTACTTGAACACCATTGCAGGCCCTGTCGGTTCGCCTCTCGGTGGTCGTTGTGATGGGGTCAGCATGCTAATAATCTTCTCTCGTCTTTTTGCAACGTCGGGTTGTGCCTGCTCGTCAGGGGGCTGGCTATTGGAATTCTCCACAATAAATTCTTCGAATACAGAGTACTGGCGGAATCGTGCCTGACACGTTGCGCAATGGCAGCAAAATTCCCTTACTTCATTGGAAATTATCCGCGAAGTTACGATTCGATATTTCGCACCGCAGTTAGGGCAATCTAACATGTGGCCTCCGGTTTCTTTGGAAGATTAATACCTCCAATCAGGCTTAGAGACACCTTGAAAGAAGAAGAGCAATTCAAGTTAGAGCACTGACATGAGTGTTCACTCTGCTCGGCTGTCTTTTTCTGTTTGCTAATGACGTGCGCTTTGGAATAGCAAATCGGACACGTTACATACATACGTTTTCCCTCAGTTCTAAATGATGCCTTTAGAATGACGGTATCAACTCGGTGATCTTCTGAATATTCAATGACTTTCTAAAATCCATATCTAGAAAATGGCCGATGCGCAACTGTGCGTTTTTTTGCGCGCAATCAGAGCGCGCAGGCCCCGTTCGGACTCACCCTCCCCTCCGCACTACAATTCAACCTGTTAAATAAACGAAATCTGAGGCGCAAGCGATAATGGCGGGAAACCTTGATATATAAAGGCTTGGGTGAGTTTAGAAAAACAGACAAGATCGCAAACGTGCGTTTTTTTGCGTTTTATCTAAAAAATGCGCACCTAAACTGTTTTTGTGGAGTATAAAGACAGATTTTTTTGATGAGAATCGTAGAAAATTAGCTGATTGAGATGGTTATTTAAGAGAAAGACTGCAAACTGGTTCTATCCTTATTATAATTACGCCTGACTTTCTGCTGGTCTCTCCAATAAGTAATCTAGCTTACTTATTATTACGTTAGTAATTTGTCTAGAAAGTTGAATAGACGCCAATTTATGTCGAATATTTAACTGTGTTGCAAGTCGCAATGGCCAGTGAAGAGCATGTCAACAGAAAAGAACAAATTGCTTTTATAAGCATTTAATATTAGTGAATTATTTATGGGCCATTGTGATTCGTCGCAGGTTATTATTAACTACATTTTTCTAAGTATGAGGTTCTGAAAGGTTTGAAAGTCAATATCAAAACTGCTATTTGAGTCAAATAGGCTCTATTATGTATGCGTAACCTGAAGTTTTAGAAGGAGTGATAGTTTAGCAGAAAGCTTTGAGCTAAAGTCCCTCTGCTATATTGATTATGCTGTTCTGATTGACATTGGGTGGTCTTTATTCAATTGAAGTAAGTCCCAAAGGTTGCCATATAAGTCCTCAAAAACTGCAACTGTTCCATAATCTTGCTCCTTGGGAGCTCTAACAAATTTAATGCCTTCAGATACCATCCGATTATAATCACGCCAAAAGTCATCAGTATTCAAGAAAAGAAAAACTCTTCCTCCAGATTGGTTACCTATAAAGTCGTGCTGTTCTGGTTTTGATGCCTGCGCCAATAGCAAAGTAACCCCTTTTGAATTAGGAGGTGCAACGACAACCCAACGCTTATTTTGTTCTGGTTGAGCTGTATCCTCTATCAACTCAAATTTCAACTTGTTTACATAAAAATCAATAGATTCATCATAGTCCTCCACTACCAGAGCAATATGGACAATTGACTGTTTCATTATTATCATCCTTTTATATCTTACAACGACTTTTTATTTGATCCTTAAGACCAAATTCTAGGGCTTTAAACATAGGTATAGTGATGTGAAACTATACTATAGATATTTGTACCTCATTTAAGAGAGAATGCCTTTGCACTACCAAGGTTATACCTAGCAACTAATGTGGTATTGTTCTCAGTTGAACGCAACGACTTAGCATGCTTACTCGCAACTTACCAACAGCTTACAATTGCAATATCCATATCTCCTTCCAAATTTACTTCTACTTGTTAAGTTACTATTGATAAGCTTGATGAGAGCTTATAACCCATTTCTATTTAGAATAAATACAAATGGGTTATAAAAAAAGGACATGTGAGCATTAGTTGAGTCGAATTTTTCGAATTTAAACGTCAGGAAGATATTTTTAGTTGCTACATCTATTCACTGCCTAAGAAAGGGACACTTGACCTATTATGATACATAAGGAAATGATAATACTTACGATACAACATAGGAATAATTAGGTGGGTTTATGGATATTGACGTTGAAAGTTTGACGAAAACGTTACCAAAACAACTAAAAAATGGACAGGTTGTTCACTTAAGAAAGAACTCTGTGATTTTTTATAAAGGAGAAGTGACGACTCATGCATACTTTGTGTTGAGTGGAAACATAACAGTTCAAAATACTCATAGTGACGGAAATACTTATCTAATAACGGATGCGTCAACTGGATCTTTTCTATGTGATCTGGAAATAATTTCAGGTGAATTAATTAACGCCGCAACTCTTATTACTCAAACAGATTGTATGCTACTAAAGTTTACTGCTTCTACTTTTTTAAATGCTTTGAAATTGGATAGTGAATTCCTGTTTTTAATCTCGCAAAAGCTAGCCCAAAAAATGTACAGAGAATCCTATCGGCTTGGAGATAATTTATTTCTTACTGGTCTCGACAGGTTGAAAGTTTACTTAGTAAATAGATATTGCGAAAATGGGAACAGAGCGGAGTTAGTTCTACAGAAAACACGGCAAGTTATTGCAAGTGAAGTTGGGGTCAGTGTCAAGACCATAAATCGAGGAGTAAAACATCTTGCTGAGAAAAATTTTTTGGAAATATACAAAGGTAAAATTTATATGAATCAAATGCATTATGAATCTCTCTCCGAACAAGTGGATAACTAGTTCTCTAAAATGGTAGGTTATTCGTTGCATAATTCAGATGAAAGGCAAAAATGGTTGATAATTGTCAATTTTTTAAATGATAGACTGGGTTTCAGTCATACCATGCATGCATTCTTGTGTACACCCTAGGTTAAATGGAAAGTACCCCGATGATTTTGGCAATACTCCACTTTATCGATGTCTTACTAGTTTAGTAAAGAATTTGAATCATTTGCTGTCCAAAGTAATTCAGAGCACCTCACCCAAACATATCAACCTGATTTCCGTCCTGTTGTCTGCACAATTCAGGTTGGAGCTCTGGGTCTGGCTTTCCCCCAATTGGCTCAATAATCCGATGCACAGACGTGTAGGTCACGAAGATAACCCCACAGTTTAAATTTAGGCATTGGCAATACGCCTCGCGAGTGTCCTTGGTCATGGCTCTTGATGTTGCAATACGGGCTTTGCTTTCGCACTTTGGACAGGTGATTAACATCGGTTTCCCTCTTAAAACTCTAACGCGCTTCGCTTGTTGAAACACCCACCAAGCAAATCAGGCTTGCTTTACTTGATGGCCGTTTGGGATTAACAGCTAAAATTGTGTTACCGCCGCGTTCTACGTCACGGCTAACCGCCCGTTTCGAATACTGACGGTGGTCATGTCATCAATGGTGACCTTTATCCCTAGTGTTAGCGGCTTAACCAGACATTGAACCCGTTTAACGCTCCATCCGGTTAAGTCCATAAGGGCTTTTTCTAACGGTGATAGTGGCTTTTCAGGAGCAGGGTTACAGTTATTTTCAGTGCTCCGAGACGGGACTCCGTCCCTTTTTGGGGTTGCTTTTAAATCGGATTTTCTAATGATTTCCCACTGCGCTTTGATGGTGTTAACACAATGGTGCATGAAGGAAAAACCGACTATCTTTTTCACTGTCTCAAAATAGCGGTTCTCTTTCTCTTCATAGGTAATTTGCGCATCACCGATACCTTGAACAAAGTCTTTCCATCGTGATTTGTCTGCATGGCCGTGTAGCTCGGATAATTCCTCACACTTTAATGCTTTGATTTCATCAACAGAGGTCTTACGCAGTGCGCGCCAAATCGAAACAGGCGCACCACCGAATTGCTGAAACTGGCGAATACGCCAAAGAGAAGCCCATGCCCTTACTGATTGCGCTGCTTTTTTGTCGGCGTCGGACATGTGGGAGCCGTTTAGGTTTTTTGCTATGTACTTAGCAATGTAGGCCGTTGCGCCACCCTTGGAAGGATCGCAATATTTGCAGTCGAAACGCGCCCTTAGTACCGGCTTATTTCGCTTCTTCAACTTGCCGTTAACCGTCTTGTAATATAGCTCTTGTTTATCTTCTTCAATGGCAATGTCTCGCAATGTAGAAACGATGAGTTCTTTTTCTTCTTCTTTGCAGAACAAGAAATAGTGCGCGTGCGCGGTTCCGTCTTTGTGTGGCTCGGCCACTCTAAAACCGAAATAATCTATCCCTTGTTTAGCAAGTATCGCCCTTGCTCGTGACCACTGTTTCATTAGGTTTTGGTGTCCCTCTTTCGGATTGGCACCATTCCAATTTTTACTGTTCCGGTGGTACTGACTGGCAAGTGTCCAAGTAATGAAAGCAGCGGTATAACCTTTCGTGTCGGCCAGCTCTTCAAAGCCTCGACTTCTGACCATCATTTCAATACGGCGGTTTTCAGGGTTTGACGTACTCGCCATGAAGACATTTTCTAGATCAACGCTGATATCCTCATCCGCGTTATAGATACAATAATCGGCTAAGAACTTAGCTTGTTTGTCTTGCGCCTCTAGAAAGTTATTAAGCGTCATGGCGCTGACGTACTTAGATTGGTTGGCATTGTTACCCACTCGACTAAGCGCAATCTGTGAATACTCGATGTACTCGAACTTTAAACGCTCTAATCGGTCATTTATCCAGTCGTCTGTTGTCATTTTAGTGATGGCGGTAAAGTACTGCTCGAAAGTCGGGTGCTTAGGTAATCGAGGCGGCGTGATGTGATAATGCCTTATTAATTTAGACAGCTTTCGGCACAGTAAACGAAGGTGATGTTCATCGCCGTCACCATCAAACTCAAGGATCAATTTCTGTAGGTGCGTTACGAGCGTTAAACCAAACACTTTGCGCTTTTCATCAAGCATTAAGATATCATGCGTCAAGGCGTTCATGTCAGATTTAATACTGGTTTGAATCTTGCCAATTCGCCTTTTCTTACGTTCAGTGTAACGGGTAATTTTGCGGTATTCGTTACGATCAATTCGACGACTAGCAAAGGGGTAGCGGTGTTCGATATGCTCGGCAGAAAGGAAGCTTTTCTTTGTGGCTTCCATGGCGAACTTTTCAAGGCTGTCACGGGAAGCATTGTCACGCTTTGAACGAGCGTAAACCTTTTTGTTTATATCACTCACGACAAATTTAGGCAGTGTTGGATAAAAGTGTGTTTGAAAGCTAGATACTATCATGGGTTTGTTCATGCCTCTTCTTCATGCTGTCACCAGTGACGGGAGCCAAAAACGCTATATACGCTCTAAGGAAACAAACTTTCCTGACTGCACATCGCGCAAGGTGTTAAAGGTTAAATTCCGATGGTCACAACAAGCCGACGCAAGTATTTTAAATTCCGGCTCACGCTCAACAGGAACCCATACCGTGACCTTTTTGAGTCCCTTTTCATGTTGGGCTAATTCATACTTTTTATTGCGGGACATGATTCACCTTACCGAGCGTTTAAGCCTGTTGGCCTGATTGACTATGAAGGCTTTTTTACGCTCTGATTTTGAATGTTTGTATTGGAAGCGCTTAATGAGTAGCTTGAGTTCCATTGGTGGAGGGCTAGCCATAACAACCCCTATTCATCCAAATAGTCGGGGCAGTCTTCTTGGTCAGCTTGTAACCTTTCCATTGCTGCACCTGCTTCTATGTAGATTTGTTTCCACATTAAGCCAATCAGCACTTGGCTAGAGCTCTTGTCTTTAACTGAACCATCCATCAACGTGTTGTGTTTAATGGATGCAATATTTTGTAGATTTAACGCTTCATCAAAGGTGTTGATATCAATTGAGATAGTGACCATTAGTAATGCCCTTGTAGTCGTCCGTTTGTTTGAATACCCATTGTTATGCTTCCAAGCTTTCTAACAGTTGGATTGCATCAATGAGTTGCGATTGAACGGCTTCGAGATAGTCTCGATGCGCAGCAATGACTTTTCCGGCGGTGACGCATTTCAAAAGGACTTTCGCTTCACTCGAATGTGAAAAATCTATGTTGATGCTGTGTAGTGGTGTGTCCATGGTTATTCCTTAATTTAGTGGTTAAACAATGAATTCACGTGATTGCCACATAAAACCAAAGCAAGGTGTTATTTCATGAGTCTTGTAAGCGGCCATTAAGATAGGGTTACCAATACCGCTATAAAAATCAAAAACTCGAATTTCTTCCTTTTTTCCAAGCGAACAAAGCCAAATGTTAAAACTCTCTAATACATGGTTTAACGTATTCTCACTGCTTACCTTTTCGCTAAATTCACCGAGAACTTCCATTGTTGGAGTTATTAACTCAAACGCCTCAATACTTGTAATTACGGGATAATCGCCATTGCTCATGGTGTTCAACTTAATCATGACGTTGATGCTGTGCAGTGGCGTTTTCATTTTTTATATCCAAATAGTCTATAAAGTAATGTATCGAGCTTCTCGTCCATTGAATCCAGTTTGTTTAGGCGCTCTTCTATGGCTTGGAGTCGGCGCACTTCATCACGTGAAATAAGCCGTTGAACGATTTCAGCATTGAGTGAACGCCCGTTTCGATGAGCATCAAACTCTAACTGTGCTTTTATCTCTGGCGGTAATCGAAGTCCGAACGGAGCAATGTTTCGGCTCATGCGTCGCGTTCCATATTTCTAAGCTCATCTATACGTTTTCGGCTACGTGGCGGAATAGGAAGAGTGATTTGATTTGCTGCGACTCTGCGATCAAATTCCAGTTTGTTGATCAGTACTAAACCACCGGATTCTTCTTGCGGAACGGTAGGAATAACACTCTCTATAATCAGCTCTTTAACCTTGGTTCGGCTAATTCCAGACTCTTCGCAGAACTTATTAATTGTCTGAACAGTTGCGGTCATACTTTTAACCCTCTAATATCAGTCGTATGTGGTCGTATTTGGATTTGCGCGGATTTCCGCTCTAAAAATACTTTAAAGCGATTATGCGCCTTAGTCAAACTATTGTACGCATATCCGCGCAAAGTGAATGAGGTTTTTAAGTTATGACGTTGATAATAAAGAATAAAAAAAATCTAAATAATTTTAGCGATAGGCTTAAATTAGCTATTGGCGAGCATACTTATAGATCTTTTGCCGATGTTAGTGGTGTTGCTGCAACAACTTTGCGCGACTATGTAACCGGAAGGAGCTTTCCGACGCTAGACCGTTTAACTGCCATTGCTGATGCCTCGGGGCAATCATTAGAATGGTTGGCCACTGGCGAAATGCCAGATAATCGGATGATTAGCGTTTATCAATATGACTTAATGGTGAGCGCGGGAGACGGGTCGTATATCGACCACGAAAATCCAGTGGCGAAATTTGAATTCAGTGAAGATTGGCTTCGTTCTCAAAGCTTATTCAATAAAGTACTTTCTATCGTTCCAGTGAATGGTGACAGTATGGAGCCCACGCTTTACGACGGGGATTTAATAATCGTTCGTCATAGTGAGTTTGATGACGGTATTTGCGTTATTCGCATCAATGGTCGATTAATGGTGAAACGTATTCAGCATGATTTTGTTGATGATAGCTATGAAATTTCAAGCGACAACCCTCACTATAAATCGAGGACGATAACGAAAGATTTTGACGGAGATTTCTCAGTAGTCGGTCAGGTTGTAAGAGTCCTACAGAGGGTCAGACAAAATGATACAGTCCAGTGAGCAAGGGTTTTATACCACCGATGATCCAAACCGTTTTTTTAATCTTCAAAGAGACGCAAAAAATCACGAAGTAACCTTATCATTGCGCAATGATGAGCTGAACCCTAACAAGGATTATCGCAAACTAGAGGAAATGGTCACGCTTTGGTATCGGCTCCACGGTAAAACACTCCGTGACCATGTTCGACTTAGAAAGCTACTGTATCGAATGTCTGATAAGTTAGGTAACCCGATTGCTAGTGAACTAACGAATGAGCACTTTGCAAGGTATCGAGAGCAGCGAACACAAGAAGTCACAACAACAACTGCTAACCGTGAACATGCGTATCTAAGAGCGATGTTTAACGAACTAAAGCGGCTTGGTGTTGTGGATTATGATAATCCAGTATCAAACATTCGGCAGTTTAAAGAAAGGGAAGGGGAGCTTCGTTTTTTGTCTCATGAAGAGATTGGAAAGCTTTTAGACACCTGTGATCTATCTACTAATAAATCTCTAATCTATGTGGTTAAAATTTGCTTGGCTACTGGCGCTCGTTGGAGTGAGGCCGAGTCTTTGAAAGCGTCTCAAATCGCCAACGGGAAGATCACTTATCTCAATACTAAGTCAGGTAAGAACCGTTCAATTCCTATCAATGACTCGTTATTTAATGAGCTTAAAGCATTGGATAGGTCAGGGGATGAAAGGTTGTTTCTGTCTAGCCTAAGTGCATTTCGTAAAGCGGTACAAAAGGCAAAAATAAGCTTACCAAGGGGGCAAATGTCTCACGTTCTGCGCCATACCTTTGCTAGCCACTTTGTTATGGGTGGGGGAAACATTGTTGTTTTAAAAGACATTCTTGGTCATAGTGAGATTACAACAACAATGCGATACTCGCACCTTGCACCCAGCCATTTGACGGACGCGATTAAATTGAATCCGTTGAATGAGCATCAATAAAAAATCAACAACAGTCAGAGGAAACTTATGAAAGCATTAGATTGGGTCGCTATTTTAGGAGCCTTAGCATGGACACCGCATTTGTTCAGTTTTTTAAAGTCTTATTTTACTAAACCTGAAGTCAGAGTAATTACTGCGAAGGCTCCTGAAATAGGTTTTTCTACTCTTGGTACAATTTTCAATATGAGAGTAGCTTTTGCTGTTAAACATCACGATATTGTCATTTCAAACTTTAATGTTAGGTTGGTTCATGAAAGCGGAGAAGAAAAGCTATTTGAATGGCAAAACCTGAAACAACCTGTAATGAGTGCTCACACTAGCGATGGTTCTATTCCTTATGAACGGGAGACAACTGTTCTCGCAATTAAACTGAATCAAAAAGAAATAGATGAACGCTTTATACAATGTCGAGAACCATCTTTCTTAGATAACAAGATAGCTAAAGAAGACGTTTTTGTAAAAAAATTTGCTTTTGAGAAAGATAAGGAAGGTTTTGATATTATGAACCTTCTACAGGGTCAAGAAGCTAAAGATGTCTATGGTTACATTAAACAAGCTTTCTCATGGAAAACCGGAAAGTACAAAGTAATTGTAGAGTTGGGATCTCAGGAAGCTATCGATCTGATTGATAATGAATATGAGTTTTCTCTTACACCTATTGATATAGATGAAATGGAAAAAAATAAACAATGTATTGAGCAAGAATACATCAATCTACTTGTGCCTAAAGAGCATGAAGCTAGGAAGGATGTGGTTTGGAATTGGCGACATCCTTTACTTATAAAAAGTAAATTAAATCAGACTAATAAACTATTATCGTAAGGAAATAAATGCCAATAAAATTCACCTCAAGACCTTCAGGATTTTGATGTGTGATTTTTCTCCAGCATTTGACTACTTAGGTAGTCAGTCCCAATAGTGTGATAACCAGCCTCTAGGGCTGTGATTAAACCCTCTTTTACGGAGGGTTTTTGTTTATATGCCTTTTGTGAATTATCTGAATATCTACAGCATTATTATGCATTTAAACCCTATAAATAAAAACAGACTATAGAACTTTTTTTGTTCATTTTTTGTTTCCTACGCCCACTTAAGCCCACATACGCCTGATATGAAACTTTATCCTTTCTTAACTAATTGTTTTCATAGTAAGTTAATAGGTTTTCCAAATCCGCGTGTTGGGAGTTCGAATCTCTCCACCCCTGCCATTACAATTGCATATCTATGCAAAAAGAAAGCCCACTCTTCGGAGTGGGCTTTTTGTGTTTTAAATTAATAACAATAAGGTTAGTAGGGATATGTTTTTTATTTGGCGAGGTGCTGGGTGGCTCACACCAGTGATTGTTTTTGGGACATATATTGCTATGGATTTTATTTATAGCAGTTTAAGTATTGATAAATTTTCATCGGCAGCATTTAGCCTGTTTGTTTCTGGCATTTTGTTAGGACTGTTTGGGTATTACGTCAATGTTAAACAAACAAAAAAAAGTAAACCTGAATGTAGCGCTAATATAGTAACTGCCAGTAATTCTAAAGGAAAACCTCTTACTTTCAGATTCTTGACAGGAAGAGCTAATACTCTTTTCTTTGTTCCCATCCAGTATTGGTCTGTGTTCGCTATTGCAATAAGCATCATTAGTTATCGTGCAAACATTAGTGACCAGAAGCTGACAAGTCAGTTTATAACGGTTCCTAAAGTAGGAGATGTTTATATGATTGACTACAAAATCTTTAGTGATGAGTATAAAAGTGAAAACTCTATCAGTGCATGGAAAGTTCACCAGCTTTTAAAAGGTGAGGTTGTTTTTATCACAGGAGATTATGTATATAGATATGCTTCAGATATAGTGGAAGCGATTGATACTGGGAAAATGTTTTCTATAAAAATAAAAGAAGAAGATTTAAGAGTGCTTGATCTCGAAACTATTCAAATGCTCTGGACAAAAAAGGGAATAATAAGAATAAGAAGAGATATAGATAACTCATAGTGTGATCTACAAGATTTTAGTTGCCAGCTTATAGCTGGCTTTTTTGCGTTTGAAGATAAACTTTTGTCACGACCTATCAAAGATAAGCATCTTCCTCTTCCGTTCTGCCTGACTTATAGGCAAGTGACTTAGTTAGTATGAATAGAGTTTCTATTTGAACGGATAGCGCCGTTACCTTACTTTTTAATACGCTCATTTCATCTTTTTTCTCATAACAAGAACTCTCTTGCACAACACTATTATTGAGCACTTGAGTGCTATGATTAGACGTTGCTGAAAGGTGAATTTGAGTGGTACCTAAAGAGGCTGGATTATCCGTTAAAGCTAGGCCACTAGTGATAGCGGCCCTTTGTCTCTCCGGCGCACTATTCTAGTGTTACGCCCAAACGTCTGACCCGAGCTTTTTCAATTTCACATTATCAAATTCCACGGTAGCAGCTTTGCCTAGCTGCTCGACCACATACGCCATGTTCATTGACTCGAAGCTTTCAACACGGTTCTTGCTGTCGTTACGTTTACCGACGGACTTTCTAATCGTGTTGCCTTGAATGTAGATAGACAGGTTGTCGAAACTGGTCACCATAATGCCGCGAGGGGGGAAGTTGGAGACTAAAAATGAAGGTAAACCGCCATAGGTGGAAATCAACTGGCGCATTTCAATCTTCGTTTTTTCGGTTGGGGTATGAGCGTTCTCGGCATATAGCTTGGCTTGGTCAGTGGCAATCAATTCATTGCCAATAATCGCGACTAAGTCATTAGTGGCGGCAAAACGTTCATCAAGCATGGTCTTCACGGTGAGCACCGCTAGGTCTAGGTTCACAAAGTCGCCACCTTCACCAATGCGGATTGCATTCGAGTCTTTGACCACTTCGGTGAGTACGCGTTCAGGTTGATGCTCTCGTAGTGCTTGAATCCATCCTTTGTTAACGTCTTCCCCGTTCGGGTTGGCTTCTATGTCGGTATCGTCTTCCGCTGATTTACCATAAAAAGCCACACGAATTTTGTCTATATCCGCTTGCGCTCGAATCTGACCATTCACCCGTTCTTCAAAATCTTTAAGGTGAGCGAATGAGGACAACTGGTTGTAAGTTAGGTGAGTATCGAAGTTAGTTTGAGAGCAGTAGTAGGGCATCGCGCTCATGTCATGCACTGAGCGGGTCTTACGCTCACCCCCTTTCAATGTGTTGGTGCGTGATGCAATCATACAGCCTACTCCAAGGCCGATAGCCTCACCCATTTGATTATCGACTGTAATGACGTTGATACGTTCTAAAAACTCGTCAGTGAGCTTTACATCATCAATAAGCACTTGGCTTGCTGTTGGGGTCAACGTTAAACATTTCATCGGCTTTGCGGATGTTATAGAGCTTTTGAATGTTGTCTTTGTAAGTGCTGAATTTCTTTTGTACTTCAACTTTCGAACTTAGTCAGCTTCTCTTTAAGTCTAAGTTTGTTCAAAAAATAGCAGTAAACAGAAAGTCTACCATCGTGGTAACACCGCTCACTTCTTAGAATATGAACCAGTGTATATTCGCTTTCAGATTCCAAGTTTATTTGGCTCTAACTATCAGTACAAGTTCTGAATATTATGAGAATTTAGCTCATATATTTAAGGTTTTTAGAAGTTCGATTAATTTTCCTAATGATGTTAAGTGACCTGAAGCTTATCAATTATTATTCGGTAAAACAGATGAAAACCTTGCCAGTTTTAGATCTAAAAGTAATAATAATCAGTAACATAAATTAAAATAAGTGATCTACGATAAATACGGGTTAGAGACGCTATTGAACTATTGTGGAGAACTTGGCAAAGGTATAATCCTCTACGCATAAGAGTCAGGGTATGTTTTTTATATGTATCCATTGACAATCAGGTCCCCGTATATGAGAGTGGTTGAATGAATACAAATTTAGAGCAACATAAAGTACGAATTATCATCATTCCATAGGAATGGTGGGATTTCTGATGCGCTTTTTATTTGTCGAACCCACCCATAAGGTGGGTTTTTTGTCTCTGCCTTATGGGTATTATCTCACTAGGAGCTCATATGAGGAAAATAGCCGTTTTTGGTAAGCCGGGCAGTGGAAAGTCTACGGTAAGTAAATCGTTAGCTTTAGCGACAGGTATACCACTTCATCAGTTAGATTCAATAGTTTATAAGAAAAATGGTGAACGTGTAGATCGCGAAGTATTTGATGAAGCACACGAAAGTATTTTGTGCTCGGAAAGCTGGATCATTGATGGTTTTGGGCCTATAGGCTCATTTAACAAACGTCTGGAGGCGGCGGATACATTAGTTTATATTGATCTCCCGTATTCCGTTAGTTATTGGTTTGTTACTAAGCGCTTTCTCAAGGGACTCTTTATAAAGCCTGAAGGTTGGCCTGATGGAAGTTCAGTACTGAAAGGTACAATGGAAAGCTACAAAGTATTAAGGCTATGCCCAAAGTTCTGGAATGATGACTTTATGTCTAGGTTAAGAGAAAAATCGAATAGCAAAGATGTTCACGTAATCAGAACCGTTACCGAGTTGAACAATTTTGTCTTTCAGCAAACAAAGTGATACGCATATAACAAACATTTTTGGGTATCAAGACTCGTTTACTTATGTGGATGAGTCTAACAAGATTAAGCATCATAACTCGATGTTGTCCAAAAGTGAGTGGAGATTGTTGATTTCAATTAAATGATTCTGTAATTGAAAGGCCTCTAATCTGAAGTGACCCCCAATAGTTGGACGACAATTATTGGGGGTCTTTTTATGTCCAAATATAGTAGAGAATTGAAGTGTCATATTGCCAAGCAATGCTTAGACGGGACTTCATCTCGCGATTTATCTCAACAGTACTCAATACCTTCAAATCAGATCAGGTATTGGTCTCAAGTTTTTGCGATCCACCATGTGGAGGCATTTTTACCAACGAATCATGTTGATAATGCGCAAACAAAATTGCAAGCACTTCATTTAATGTGGACGAACAACTGGTCTTTCAATCACTCTAGTGCCATGTTAAACCTCTCTACCCCAGGAACATTATTTGTTTGGTTCAAAAAATATAATGAACATGGTATTAAGGGACTAGAGACTCATGCTAGAGGAAGACAGCCCGTGAAACAGCCACACCAAAGTAAGCCCAAGTCAGATGATGAAATGACTCTAGCGGAATTAAAAGAAGAATTGGCTTACTTACGTGCAGAGAATGCTGTCCTAAAAAAGTTGGAAGAGTTAGAGCAGGAAAAGCTCCGTCGAACAAAGAAAAAACGGTAGCGGCTTTAACTCTCAGAGACAAACACCCTTTAAAATATTTACTCAAAGCCCTTAAGCTTGCGAGGAGCGTCTTCTATTACCAAGCTCAAGTTAGCAAGCAGCCCGAGAGCTACAGGCATGAACTAGATATGATTAAATCTATCTATCATGAACATAAAGGACGATACGGTTATCGCCGTATCCACCTAGAATTAAGACGACAAGGTATAGAGCTCAATCACAAGACGGTACAACGACTTATGAGCCAACTTGGTTTGAAATCTATAGTTAGACCGAAGAAGTATAGTTCTTATAAAGGAAATGTTGGGACAACCGCTCCCAACATACTTGAGAGAGATTTTACTGCCACAAAACCGGATGAAAAGTGGGTAACAGATGTAACTGAGTTCAAAGTCAACGAGCAAAAGGTATACTTGTCACCAATCGTTGACTTATTTACACAAGAAATCATCGCTTATAAAGTGGCTAAGAACTCACGTTTACCACTTGTGATCGATATGCTTACGGATGCAATATCAGTGTTAGATGGAGAGTCAAAGCCAATCATACATAGTGATCAAGGTTGGCAATATCGTCATCAGGCTTATCAAAAGTCGCTCGTGGATAATGGGTTGACGCAGAGCATGTCAAGAAAAGGCAATTGCCTAGATAACGCGGTAGCAGAAAACTTTTTTGGCTTACTAAAAACTGAAATGTATCATAATCAGCGCTTTGAAAATGCAGATGATTTAATAGAACACATCAAAGAATATATCGATTATTACAATCACAAACGAATTAAAGTAAAACTAAAAGGCCTGACTCCAATAGAATATCGAAATCAGGCCTTGCAAGCCGCTTAACAGAAATGTCCAACTTTATGGGGTCACTTCAATCTAGCGGCCTTTTGTTTATTTGAAGCCCTTACTATCGAACTCTGTCTCTATTATGCTGTTTTCTCGCCAACCTTGAAGAATGACAGTTCATCGTTTAATTCTTCGGTTAGCTCATTTATCGCTTGATTGGCGCGATTAGTGTCCTCGATACCATTAAGATTACTTTGAACAAGGTTGCTGATATCCTCTAATTGATTTGAAATATCTAACGTTACCGCGCTCTGTTCTTCTGCGGCTGTAGCCACTATTGAATTCACCTCGGAAATGGCCAAGACTCTGTCGGATACATGTTTAAAAGACTCGGTTAATTCAGCCGTCGTTATTTGTGTAATGGCCGTTAACTCAACATTTTTTGTCATCGATTCATCAGCTTGCTTAGATTGGTCTTGAAGCAAAGAAACAATAGCTTGTATATCAACCGTAGACTTCTGAGTTTTGCCTGCTAGAGCTCTCACTTCATCAGCAACTACAGCAAACCCTCGTCCTTGTTCACCGGCCCTTGCCGCTTCTATCGCCGCATTCAAAGCCAATAAATTGGTCTGCTCTGAAATACTATTTATAACATCGACAACAGAACTGATTTTTTCCGAATGCTCTCTTAACGTATTCACTATCTTCTGGGCGTCATGGACTGATTCATTCACTTCTTTCGTCGTGTGGTTTGATTTCATTAAAACGTCTTGGCTTGATAAAATGATCTCTGTCGCGTCAGATACCGCTTCTTCTGCACGAGCGGCATTTAAAGCCACATCACTCGCCGTCGATGATAATTCGGTAGCGGCAGTCGCGACTTGTTCTACAGAAGACATTTCTTCAAGTGAATTGACTCTGTTTTTATCGATTGAGGACGCTATTTCTTCCTGTTTTGTCGAGAGCGATTTCATTTTATTTTGACTCTCAAACGTAACCAAAGACAGTTTTTCAGACAACTTAAACAATGATTCAGCAATCAAGTCCAACTCATTATTTGCCACTTTAATCTGAAGTTGATAAAGGTGTCCTTCAGATAATTCTTTAAGCCATTGGAGGAGAATAGGTAGGTTTTTTAACTCTCTTCGGACCAGAAAGACCGATAAAAAAGACAGAAGGAATGCCGAAAGTACCAAAAATAGCCACCCTAAAGTGTTCGAGTTATCTAAAGCTAATTTGGACTGCTGAAGTTCAACGTTAACCTCGTTTAGCTGGAGTGCGATCAGTTGAGATAAGACTTCTCCTAAATCATCTATCAGAAAGTACATTTTTTTTATTAGAACAAAATCATCAATTTCTTTGGACTCATACTCATCAATAATGATTGGTAATTGATAATGTAACTCGTGAATTTTCCCGTCCAGTATCAAAGCCAACCTTTCTTCTTCCTTGGTGAGTTTGGTCTCCATGTATGAATCAAATATGCCTTTCGCTTCATCTAAAGAACTTTGGACGCCTGATTTGAACTCCTGATATGACATCAACCCAACGTGCTTTTTATTCGCGGCGTCAATGATATTGACAGCGTATAAATCTGATATTTTTTTCAAACTAGATAACGGAATAACCCTATCTTCATAAACAGAGTTGAAACTCTGCATAACCTCATTTGCGGTTAGTCGATTATTAAAATTCATAGCCAACATGACTAAACTGAACAAAACTGGAATGATCAAAAGTTTCGAAGATATAGATTTCAAATGTAACCCCTTAACATAAACGTTTGAGATTGTTGCTTTATGTTGGTAAATGATAATGAATATCGATATACGCTAACTTCATTATTGGTAATAGTATCAATAATTGCAATGTAATAGATGACAGAAATTATCCGTTCATCTTGGTTCACGAATTGTTGCAAACTCGCACTGATTATCTTGTTCTCACTTAAATATATGGATTTTCAAAATATCTTCAGAGCTTCGCTATTCCGGTTAAAGTTTAGGTTTGGGCTGTGTACCTATAAGTGTAAAAAGGCGATGTATGGATTTATATATCAACAGATATAGCCTTTACTTTCGTTATAAAACATTGATCTTTAGGACGGTAAAGGGAGGTGAAATTTACCTGATAAATAAGGTAACCTTTCTACGTCTACCATAATTAAAGGTTTTATCAGAACTGCTGAAGAGTTCTTGAGCGGTAATGTAAAAAATACTTCGTGTTTATAAAGTGTTTGCTCTATTCGAAAAGTGTTTTGTGGAATGCATATCACTTTTGACACAGTGCTCATGTATACTGGTGAAATTACTTACTAATACTAATTGACGCATGCAATGCAAAGATAAGTTACTTACGCGGTATTATACGGTTTTGGATTCGCTTCCTGATCACGTATTTATTTTCTCCGAATCAGGCATCTATATCGATGTTTACGGTGGGGAAGATAATAGAACGGGTTTCGATTGTAAGCCATTTATAGGTCGCTCTTTGTATGATGTTGCCCCTCCAGAGATGGCCACTCAGTTTCATTCCAATATTCGTCGCGCATTAGATGAAAATGCAACGCAGTTTGTTCAATACCACTTTGCTAATCAAGATATGATTATGCTCCCTAATGATGTAACCCCTCCCAAAGATTTATGGTTTGAAGGCACGATTAAACCATTACCTATCACTGAAAATGGTGAAAGAACCGTCGTATGGATGGCTCGAAATATCACGCATCGTTATTATTTAGAGGAACGATTAAAAAAGTTATCTGAAACCGATGAATTGACAGGTATTTTAAATAGAAGAGCCTTCATGTCTCACCTTGCCGAAGAACTTAAAAGGTATCATCGCTATCAAACGAATGTGACGTTATTGATGCTGGATATTGATCGATTCAAGAATGTGAATGATCAATTGGGTCATCAGTCTGGGGATGAAGTAATAAAACATATCGTGAATTTGTGCCAATTGGGAATTCGAGAGGTCGATTGTTTAGGTCGAATTGGAGGAGAAGAATTTGCTATTGTCTTAGGACATACTGAAATGGATAGAGCGGTCGATATTGCCGAGAGAATCAGAAAGTCAGTGTCATCTTGTCCGTGTGAGATCGATGGTTACATGGTTAATGTAACGGTGAGTATCGGTATTTCTCAGTTGATAAACACAGACGATAATATTAAGTTTATTTTGTCGAGAGCAGATAAAGCGATGTATTACTCAAAAGCTGATGGTAGAAATAAAGTCACGGTTTATAGGGACAATTTAAGCGACCTCTCATAACCTCCTTCATCATTTTTCTATTCGTTGTATGCATTTACTAAGTGTACATCTGACCCCTTTTAATATGTACACGTTAGTCCGGTCAATTTAACGGCCCTAGATGTTATAAAAAGCACTCACCTTCACAAATTTGAATTCGATTCGCGTGTCGCGAATACCCATCGTTCACTTAACAAAAAGTTGCTTGCCATACCGGCCAACACGCCGAGGGTAAGGGCGATATAAACACTCAGAAAATAACTGTTAATCAGGCTCATAACGAGCTTGAAAACTAAAAAATTAGGTATTGCAGAAAAGCAAGCGACAGAAATAAATCTTTGCCACTGTATAAGCTTGTTGCTTGTACATTGGCTAGAAAATGTAAAGAGTCGATTACCTAACCATGTTGTGGTGGCAGCAACGATAAATGCGAACAGTCTAGCAACCATCATGTCGAGCTCAAGTATTTGGTACAGTAAGATAAATACCAAGGTGTCGACGACAAAACCGACACCACCAACGAAGGCAAACTTCAATAATTTAGTTGCGTCCATAACTGACCTGACAGTGGTAGAGTGTGCGCTTTGAATTTGCAATGAAATCGGTACTGCAACTCAGGTTTTCCTTAGCCATTAACGGTTCTACGCTATTTGCGTTACCAATGAGATAATAGTTGTTAAGTCCAGTCAACATCTCAATAGAGTCGAGCTGTTTAGCTTTACCATTACTGTAGAACTGTCCAGAAAATGGGCGTTTGCTGACGTAGAATACAGGGGAATCAGTCGAAATCTGATTGAAAATAACACGGTCACTTTTTTCATCGGCCTTTCCCAAGTTCAGGACCAGCATCGCGACCATTAATAGAACGGGCAATACAGCCGCTATTCCTGAAAGCCACCTGAAATCCTTATCAGTAACCAGTGATGCGACTAATAACCCTAACGCAGGTACGCCTGGCAGTATGTAGGCAGGTAGAATATTGCCTGCCATGGTAAATAAAATGAGAGGGGACAATAACCATAAGAACAGAAAGCTGGTTAATCCTTTGTGAGAAGCATGTATTGGGCTTTCGTTCTTTCGACGAACCCAGAGTAAAATGGGTAATACTACTGACCATGGGAGTGCAGATTCTAGCCAGAATAGCCAGATCATGCCTCTTGGTTGATCATGGGCAGAGCCGTATAAATCGCCTTCCCATCCACTGACGAAGAAACGCTTAAAGTGCTCACCGACAATAAAGTAGTCGATAAAACCAGGGGTGGCGAGTTCCGCCAAAAAATACCATGGAAGCGCAATAGCAAGCATAAGCACGATGCCTGTTACCAATGGAAAACGACGTTTAAACTCGATAAACGCCCCAATGAATCCATGCTGTAAAACTAACCAAGGGAATACCGCGATACCGGTAATGACTATTGCTACGGGTCCTTTGGCTAATAAGCCACACGCAAGGCCGACAAAAAATAGATATCCCCACGTTTTTGCTTTATCTGATTGATCTAACCAGCAGTAGTAAAACCCTAACATGGTCATTGTCATGGAAAGAGTTAGTGCCATATCGGTCATTACCGCGCCAGCCGCAATCGAAAAAATGCCACAGGTTGCAAGAACCGTCGCGGCAACCAACGCATTTAAACCGGATTTTTTAGCAAACAAGGCAATTAAGCTAACTGTGAATAAGCCTGCTAACCAGTGCGGGAAACGCACTGCAAATTCGCTTAATCCGAACACGTTTATCCCAACGGCGCTCATCCAAGTGAAAAGGGGTGGTTTTCCCCAAAATGGCACACCATAGTCAAACTGAGGAGTAAGCCAGTTTCCAGTCTCCACCATAAGCCGGGCCATTTCGCCATAGCGCGCTTCAGTGGTGTCCATTAATGGGTAAGTTGAAAGGGATATTAAGCGTAATAACATCGCAAAACCCAGCATTAGCCATAAGTGATTTTTATTGATATTCACGCGGTATGTCCTAGTTTAACGGTTTGTTTACTTGCAGGTTGTTCATGAATGGATTGAATTAAATAGAGTGGTCGTTGCTTAGTTTCGATGAAGATCCTACCAATGTATTCACCCATCAAGCCGATACAAAGTAGTTGAATACCGCCAAGTGCCAATTGGATCACCATAATTGATGGGTAGCCCGAAACAGGGTCGCCAAGAAAAACGGTTTTAATGACAATGAATGATCCATAAATAAAGGCCGCTATTGCGGTTAACGCTCCAATAATGGTGGCAATGCGTAACGGGCGAATGGAAAAAGAAGTAATACCATCTACCGCTAGTCCCAGCAGTTTAAGGTAGTTCCACTTAGTTTCACCACAAAAGCGCGCATCGCGCTGGAACGTCATCGTGGTCTGTCTAAATCCGGGCCAAGAAAAAAGGCCCTTCATGTAACGGTTACGTTCGGGAAGTTGATTGATATGATTAACTACTTCACGGCTTAACAATCGGAAGTCGCCTACGTTTTCAGGTACTTCTAGCTTTGCAATACTATTGAGTAATTTATAGAAACAAGCCGCAGAGAAGCGTTTAAACCAGCTTTCACCTAAGCGATCGCTACGTTGCATGTTAACGACATCATTACCTTCTCGCCATTTGGCTAATAAGTCTGGAATGAGCTCTGGAGGATCCTGCAAATCGGAATCTATTAAGATAATAGCTTCGCCCTTACAGTGTTTTAATCCTGCGCTCATGGCTGACTCTTTCCCAAAATTACGACTGAGTGAGATACAGCGTATCAAACTCGAAGAGAGGGAAAAGGATTCAACTAAAGCTTGGCTTTTATCTGTACTACCATCATCGATATAGACAATCTCACTCACAATGGGTATCTCATCCAACGTGGCGGTTAAGCGGCGATGAAACTCAGGTAACACATCTTGTTCATTATAGAATGGTACGATAACAGACAGTGTAATATGGTCATCTGAATGACGCTTAGGGCTGGTTCGTTTTATGGTATGGATAGAATGCGCGGTCATAATTAACTACTCTATAATAAACAACAGAGTGCAATTTAAAGGAAGTGATGTGAAAGAGATGTCGTCGACATATTTTCCACATCAAATAAGCGATCCTTTCTTGAAGGGAACAAGGCGAATTAAGATGAAAAGAGTGTTACTGGTTGAGGATAATCGTGAAATTGCAGGCATGCTATTTGACTATTTTGAAAGCATGAATATGGAACTGGACTACGCTGACAATGGTGCATTGGGTTTAAAACTTGCTTTGGAGAATGATTTCGACATTATTTTACTCGATTTAATGTTGCCTCGTATGGATGGATTAGCCGTTTGTAATAAGCTTCGAGAAAGTGGAAAAAACACCCCAATTTTAATGCTCACCGCGTTAGATAGCAGAGATGACCAGTTAAAAGGTTTTAAATACGGTGCGGATGATTATTTAACGAAACCATTTGATCTTGATATTTTACATGCACGAATGGAGGCTTTGTTAAGACGGTATAAGGGAAAGGTAGCAAGCAGCAAGCTTACATTTGGTGAAATTACTATTGATCAAAAAACTCGTCGAGCTTACCGTCGAGACAAACTTTTGGCACTCAATCCAACCACCTATACCATTTTAGAATTGCTCTGTTTAAAAGCTCCGGATGTCGTGACACGTAACCAGATTGCTTACCAACTTTGGCAGGAAGATGAACCGAATAACGATGTCTTGCGTAGCCATATTTATCAACTTAGAAATCAATTAGATAAACCATTTGAATCTGCACTTCTGATCACCGTACCTAAGATTGGTTTTAGGTTGGAGAGTGGAGAATGAAGAAGCCGCTTTTTATCAGTACCAAAAGCATGACAGGACGACTTGCGATGTTTTTTATCGGCGTCTCTATCATGGTGGGTATTTTTTGCTATGCCATTTTTAGTGTGGCATTGGATTGGTCAGAAGACCGAGTGGGTGAAAGACGAATATTATTCGATAGAGATCAAGCGATAGAACGATTTTTAGCTGGGGAAAAAGGGAAAATAAGACTGGATATTCTTACCGTTGCTTACAATGACCTCTCTTTGATCCCAGAGGTTCTTGCACAATATATCCAGGGTGAGAGCTACTATTTAGGTGAGACAGAATCTCGTATGCTTTATTTAGGAGAGTATACCGATGGTGGGGTCTCGTTTCCTATCCTTCTAGAATCAGAAATAGATCGGGTTGAATTTAGTGTAGAGGAGCGTGTTTATGCCATTGCCACGGTTATATCTTTGATCGCTTTAATGATGTTCTCCTTTGGTGCACTGCTTTACAAACTTTCTCAACGACTGATTGAGCCAATTAACGAGTTAACACAACAACTGGAAAAGAGTCGAGGCGAATTCAGTCAGGAATTTGAGGTACCAGATAGCGCTGCAATTGAATTTCAAACGTTAACCGATGAACTTAATAGCTATCGTTCGGAAATCAAGTCCCTAATTAAAAGAGAACAAGCATTCGCCCGATATGCAAGCCATGAACTGAGAACCCCACTCACGGTGATGCAAGGGTCTACAAAGCTGTTGTTTCGTAGTGAAAAGAATGAATTTCAAGAAAGGCAGATCACCCGCATTAGCGATGCCACCTATCAGATGAGCACCATGGTTGATGCACTACTCAGCTTGGTGCGTTATGAAAGAAGTAAAGACGATGCGCCCGTACGCCGTTTAAAGGCGAGCGAAATTCAAAAAATAGTAGAACAAAATCGCGCTCAAGCGATGGATAAAAAGTTAGATTTCGAACTGGATATTAAAGATGGCCCTCGAGTTCAAGCCAGTGAAGCGGTGCTTAATATGGTGGTCGGAAACCTGATTAGAAACGCCATTGCCGCGACGAACAAAGGCAAGATTAGTATAGAGATGACACCAGAAAGTTTGTTTGTTCGAGATGAAGGTAACGGGTTAACAGAAACCTATGACGAAAATGGGCACGGAATGGGGTTGCTTATCGTTGATCACCTTTGTCGCCGTTTCTCATGGGGTTTTGTATTAGAGAATCTTGCTGATGGTGGGTGTGAAGCAAAGATTACTTTCTAGTTAAACTAAACCCTGTATAACAACAAATTTTTCTAAAAGTGCTTCTTCACTTTCTATGTGCTTAGGATCAGTGATAATGCATTTAGTGATAGGGCAAACAGATTGACAGGTTGGTACGTCGTAGTGGCCTTTACATTCAGTGCAGAGATCAGGGTCAATCTCATAGATTTCGTCCCCCATTGAGATTGCCGAGTTAGGACATTCTGGTTCACACATGTCGCAGTTTATACAGGTGTCTTGAATTAGCAGAGCCATGAAATATACCTTGGTAACAATACGTACGCACAAAGAAGCTCATACGTAACAAGTCACGAGAGCATAATGATAAAGTGGCGCGAAGTGTACCACAGGCTAGGAAGGTGAAAAACAGGTGATGTTAGGAATTAATTACGCGGCTTTTTTGCTCGCAGTCGACCAAGAGTAGAGGTCATCATCGGTTAGATTGTCAGTAATTCGGGCCACAAGATGCAATGCTTGCTTAGTCTGTGATTCGTTGAATACATGATCGGTAATCAGTGCCCATCCACGAACAATACACTGACTTCCAGATTTGATAATCAAATCAGCAAGTTGCTCTTTACTTTTCTCACAATACGTTTCGATCTTGTAGATATCATTCATAATACAGATTCACAATTTTCTGCTTAAATGGATTGGAATCTATTTAACAGAAAACTGCCACTTGGTTGACAAGGTTATTAATATGCATAATTCATCACCATATGACAATAGTAAATCTCATATAATCGTTAAAAAATCAGGTTTATTGATAAATAAACCTGATTTTTGATAACGTTTACATACAAATTACTTACCAGTGGGATTTCTTGTATCTTGACCGTTGCCTAGATTTCGCATTAACAGAGCGAATTCTAGGTTTAGATCTTCTGGAACAGGTATAAATACAAAGTGCCCATTACCTTTCGCATCTTCGATTGATTCAGATTTTCGGTTTTCCATGGTTTCAAGCGTAAAAGTAATGTTTCCATTTGGTGTCATTAACTCTAAGCGATCACCAACAAGAAATTTGTTCTTCACATCAATTTCCGCCAATTCACCACGGCGCTGACCGGTAAATTCACCTACAAATTGCTGCGTATCAGAAATGGAATAACCGTATTCATAGTTCTGATATGCATCGTGAGTATGTCGGCGTAAGAACCCTTCTGTGTAGCCACGATGAGCCAGGCTTTCAAGGGTACCGAGTAGATTTTCATCAAAAGGTTTACCTTCCACCGCATCATCGATGGCTTTACGATAAACCTGTGCAGTACGTGCACAGTAATAAAAAGATTTCGTTCGGCCTTCAATTTTTAATGAATGAACTCCCATCTTAGTCAAACGTTCAACATGCTGCACGGCACGAAGATCTTTCGAGTTCATGATGTAAGTGCCATGTTCGTCTTCAAATGCGGCCATTTTTTCGTCAGGACGATGGCTTTCAGAAAGCAATACAACATCGTCAATCGGTTTGCCAAGGCCAAGTGTATTGTCTGGGCGTTCTGTGGCTTCTTGGATCTCTACGATTTGGCCCGAATCACTCTCTTCGGCCTTCTCTACGTTGTACTCCCAACGACAAGCATTAGTGCACGTGCCTTGGTTAGGGTCACGCTTGTTCATGTAACCTGAAAGTAAGCAGCGGCCAGAGTACGCCATGCAAAGTGCACCATGGACAAAAATTTCAAGCTCTGTTTCTGGGCAATGCTCTCGAATCTCTTCAATCTCTTCTAAAGATAGCTCCCTTGAGAGGATAACTCGCTCGACACCTTGAGTAGACCAAAACTTAACGGTTGCCCAGTTTACAGCATTCGCTTGTACAGAAAGATGGATTGCGACATCAGGAAAGGTCTCTCGGACCATCATGATCAAACCAGGATCCGACATTATTAATGCGTCCGGCCCCATTTCAACAATAGGCTTCAAATCTCGGATAAAGGTTTTCAGCTTAGAGTTATGCGGCTGGATATTACATACCACATAAAGCTTTTTCCCCTGAGCATGAGCTTCATCGATACCGATCTGCAAGTTCTCATGATTGAATTCGTTATTACGAACACGAAGGCTATAGCGTGGTTGTCCTGCGTAGACTGCATCGGCCCCATAGGCGAATGCATAACGCATATTTTTAAGACTTCCAGCAGGTGACAGTAGTTCTGGCTTAAACATATTTATATTCTCTAGTCTGATTGCAAGTCAGAATTGCACTACCAAATAGCGCAATAATTGGGAGCGCGAATATTACGCGAAAAGGAGGGAGTTTCCTAGTGATTTGGGTTTTTAATTGTGTATAAATTGAGCGAGAAAAAGGTAGAGAGTATGGCTTTTATGGGAGTAAAAGTTGCGCGGGTAACGCCATCTAATTATCGCCATTTTTTCAAGCTATCATTCCCGTATTCACGAGAATGATAGCCATTCTGGACTTAATCATAGAGTGATGGAGATGGTATTAGATCTACCATCCTAACCACAGATTTAGGCCAAGATTAAGTGGCGTTATTTGTTAACCCACCTAACTCTTTAAAAAGATTAGGTAAGAAGCTCGCTAACTCTGAACTCATCAAAGAGAAGTCAGCATCAAATCGTGCTGCTCGGTCCTCTCTTGGGATATCTTCATTTTGATCTTTTAAATCTTCATTGAATTTTAAGCGTTTGATACTGCAATCATCGGCTAGAATGAAATCGATATGCTCTTGCCAGTTTAGCGCTAGCTTAGTCACTATCTTATCCGCGTTAATATGGTTAATGATCTCTTCTGAGCTCAACTCCAGTTTTTTACAGCGAATAACGCCACCATCTTCTTTAAGCGATTGCAATTCTGCTTCATTTAGCATGGTGATACCTTGCGGCGTATTACCCGATTTGACCCACTCTGTCATCAAGCCTTCGAGTGGTTGTTCCGGAATAGCAGGAACAACGGGTAGGCTGCCGATGCTCTTACGTAACAGCGCCAACACATCTTCAGCTTTATTGAAACTACTTGCATCTACCACGATCAGTTCTTCCTTAGGAAGGATCAATACATTGGTAAACTGACTTTTGCTGAAGGCGCGAGGAAGGAGATCGATAACGATATCTTCCTTAATGTTATCTTTCTCATTTTTCTTAAGAGGGCGACCTTCTACGAGTTCCATTGCGTCTATTTTTTCGGCCATCGATTCGTTGATAACAGAGGCCGGTAGCATCTTGTCTTCTTTCTTCGCACAGATAAGAATACGGTTCTCTGATACATGAGTAAGCATGTCACCGAATTTTCCCATTACATTACACCAACCAAATTTGCTTTTATCTTGGCTGCTACATGGCGTGAAGCGAAACTCTTCAAGTTGCTTCTCTAGTTGCTCTACATCAAATTCGATATCACGGTTAAAGCGATATACCAGACAGTTCTTAAACCACATAGTCATTCTCTTATCTTAGATTTAGGCGACACATAATAGGGGAATAATCAAAATTTGTTGAGTGCTTTATACCAAGAATCTCTGTTGCTACGAAAAAATGCACAGTGTGCTTTCTATAAGTACCGCTAGGATAGGGTATTTTTAGTCGACTTGAAGATGTGACCACTATGCGACAGTTATGTGAAAAATAGTTTGCAAAGGTCACAAAAGTGTCATACTTAGCGAAGATAATGCTTAGCGTTGATTAAAACTTAAAGGTTGCTCAATTATGTCTAGAAGGATTCTGGTTGTTGAAGATGAAGCACCAATACGTGAAATGTTGTGTTTTGTTCTTGAGCAAAAGGGTTATCAAGCAGTGGAAGCAGAAGACTATGACGCTGCTCTAAATAAACTGTGCGAACCATACCCAGATCTCATATTACTTGATTGGATGTTACCGGGTGGTTCGGGTATCAATCTAATTAAACATCTTAAGCGTGAAGAGCTTACTCGCAACATCCCTGTTGTGATGTTAACCGCTCGCGGAGAAGAAGAAGATAAAGTTCGCGGGCTCGAAGTGGGGGCCGACGACTACATCACTAAACCGTTTTCACCAAAAGAGCTTGTCGCAAGACTCAAGGCGGTTATTCGTCGAGTATCGCCAACAGCGCTAGAAGATGTCATCGATGTTCAAGGTCTTAAATTGGACCCAGTTTCACACCGAGTAACCGTTAGTGATCAAGCGGTTGATATGGGGCCAACTGAATTTAAGATGTTGCATTTCTTTATGACGCATCAAGAACGAGTCTATAGTCGCGAACAGTTACTTAATAATGTTTGGGGCACAAATGTTTATGTCGAGGATAGAACGGTCGATGTACATATTCGTCGCCTTCGTAAAGCACTCGAACTCGAAGGACACGACAAGCTAGTACAAACAGTACGTGGAGCTGGCTATCGTTTCTCAACCAAAGCTTAAAGGAACTTTTCGGATAAATAGATGGTAGAAAAGTTAACATGGAAAAAGTTAGTCTGGTCACTAGCTTTTTTTTACACACCATGGATTATGATTGGCTGGTTGTTTGGATATATGCCGTGGTTGCTTCTTGCGGCGACGGCGATTCAGCTTTTATGGCATATTCACAATCAGATACGATTGTCGACTTGGTTGTGGGATGAAAAGCGTCTAACGCCACCCTCTGGTACTGGCCATTGGGAAGGGTTGTTTAACGGTATCTATCGTTTAGGTCAAAGGCAAAGAAAGAAGCGTAAAGACCTGACTAATCTTATCCGCCGCTTTAGAAATGGCGCAGAGTCATTACCCGATGCGGTGGTGGTTTTTCGCGACGAAGGCAATATTGTTTGGTGTAATAAGCTTGCCCAGTACCTTTTGGGTTTCCGGTGGCCAGATGATTCCGGACAGCCTATTTCTAACCTAATACGTACCCCTGATTTTATTAAATACCTTGGTAATAACGATTTTACAGAACCGTTAGAGATGCGATCTCCCCTGAATGTTGAACGTATGCTTGAGTTGCGTATTGTGCCCTACACGGAAGGTGAGCATTTAATGGTGGTACGTGATGTTACCCAATTGAATCAGTTGGAAGGGATGCGTCGTAACTTTTTCGCTAATGTATCTCATGAGCTACGTACTCCCATGACGGTTCTTCAAGGTTATCTTGAGATGACAGAAGACCAAGATATGCTCGTTGGCCCTATGTGGCCCAAGGCACATGGCGTGATGACGGAACAATTGAATCGCATGAATGCATTGGTCAATCAGCTTCTGACGTTGTCTAAAATAGAGGCAGCTCCAATGCACGACCTTGATGAGGTGGTGGATGTACCATCCATGCTCGATGTGTTGGAAAAAGAGGCTCAAGCACTGAGTGGAGATAGAGGCCATAAATTTGTGTTCGATATCGACCCGTTGTTAAAGATCCTCGGTGATGAAGATCAACTGCGAAGCGCAATATCTAACCTTGTTTACAATGCGGTCAAATATACACCGGACGGTGCGAATGTGCATGTCAGATGGTATCAAACCAATATGGGGGCGCATTTGGATGTAGAAGATAGTGGTGAAGGGATAGAACCTCAACATATCGTGCGACTTACGGAACGGTTTTATCGTGTGGATAGAGCTCGCTCCCGAGAGACGGGCGGCAGTGGATTAGGATTGGCCATCGTGAAGCACGCACTAAGCCACCATGATTCAGCTTTAGATATCCGTAGTGAAGTCGGTGTAGGTAGTCAATTTTCCTTTGTTTTGCCAAAACGGCTCATCGTAAAATAGGAATGTAGTTTAGGAATGAGAGTGGTCACCTGTTTGTCGATAACCCGTTTACTCTGCATCACCTTGAGCTTGCTCAGTGTGAGCCCCCAGACGTTGGCAAAAGAACTACCGAACTATAATAAAGTATCTGGTTTGTCGGGTAATTTAACCTCGGTTGGCTCCGACACTCTCGCAAGTATGTTATCCCTATGGGGAGAGGCGTTCAAAACGTATTATCCCAATGTTAATGTGCAAGTTCAGGCCTCTGGTTCTTCCACTGCTTCGCCTGCATTAACAGAAGGGACGGCACAATTTGGTCCAATGAGCAGACCAATGCGACTTAAAGAGCTTGAGGCTTTTGAAAGAGAGCATGGGTACAAACCAACAGAATTAAAGATAGCGATTGATGCTATTGGAATATTTGTTCATAAGGACAATCCGATCGAAGGGTTAAGTTTTTTTCAGATCGATAGTATTTTTTCGTCCACGTTACGTTGCGGTAGTAATCAGCCTCTAGAATATTGGTTCGAGCTAGATGTTAAGAGCGAATGGGCGAAACGTCGAATCCAATTATTTGGTCGAAATTCAGTATCAGGGACTTATGGGTACTTTAAGAAAACGGCGTTATGCGGTGGCGATTTTAAACGTAACGTTAATGAACTTCCGGGTTCAGCTTCGGTCGTTCAGGCCGTCGCATCGGGAATTAACACGATTGGCTATTCTGGCGTTGGTTACAGCGTCTCAAACGCAAAACGGCTGCCTATTTCGGTTGATGGTACGCATTATGTCGAGGCGACGAGAGAGACCATTCTGAATGGTGAGTATCCGTTATCGCGTTTTCTGTATGTGTATATCAACAAACATCCCGGTAAACAGCTATCTCTGATCGAAACGGAATTTATCCGTTTTATCTACTCCAAGCAGGGTCAGATGGTGGTCGAAAAAGATGGATATGTCGGGATTTCTGCCGATTTAGCCAATAAAGAGCTAGAAAAAATTGGGTTGTGACGTTTAGAAATCAATCACCCAATCTACTTTTTGCCAAAATTCACTTTCGGTTTCTAGGTCAGCTTGAAGCAGTTTGTTATTGTTGAGCCAATCTTTATCTTCACACTCTATCTCCCAATGATCGTCCCCCTTGATCTTGAGGTTCAGTTCAGGCAAACCTTCTTCGTTTCTTTGGCCATTCAATACAATGGATAGGCGCAGAATTCGAATGAGTTGGATAATATGCCTTTTTTTGAACAGGTTGAACTCCTGCATTTCTTGCAGCTTTAGTGATTTGCGCTGAAAGCGTGCGAGGGTAGCAAGTACAATTTGCTGTTCTTGGTTGAAGCCCGGCATGGTCGTGTGTCGAAGTATATAACTAGAGTGGCGATGAAGCCCTTGATAGCTAATACTTAGACCAACCTCATGCAGTAATGCGCTCCACCCCAATAATGAGGAGAGTTCACCACTTCTCTTAATACCGGTATCGGAAGATACCTGCATTAGAAAACTCATGGCTTGTTTTCTGACTCTATCGGCGTGATTTAAATCAACAATATGCTTTCTGGCTAAGTATTCGGTAGTACGCATGCGAATGTCTGAACGTTCGAAACGTGCCTCCATTTCGTAGAGTAAGCCTTCGCGTAACGCACCATCAGAGAAATGTAATTCTTTAATACCTAGGCCCGTAACAATAGACTCCAGAATCGCAACACCCGCTGCAAATACGGGTTTACGTTCAATCGTCAAACCTTGAAGGTCGATCTCATCGATGGATTCGAATTCACACAATGTGTCGATAAGCTTGTTGAGACGTTTAGGGGTTATAACACCATCTTCAAAGCCCAAACCAATTAACACCTCGCGAATTGCCTTGATCGTGCCAGATGAACCTATTGCTGCTTCCCAGCCTTTTTTTCGATAAGGTTTTATGAGCGATTCAAATCGTTGCTGGCTAGCGATACTGGCGTGAGCGAAGTTGGTTTTAGAAAGCTTACCGTTGGCAAAGAACTGATCGGTAAAACTGACACAGCCCATCAGTGTGCTGTTGACTAATTCTGGCTCAAACGCTTGGCCGATGATCATTTCGGTACTGCCGCCACCAATATCAATGACAAGTTTACTCTTCGATTCAGGTTGGGTGTGCGCGACGCCTGCATAAATGAGGCGAGCTTCTTCTACACCGGGAATGATTTCAATTGGGAAAGGCAGTACCTCGCGTGCGCGACGCATAAAGGCATTCGCGTTTCGAGCTTGTCGTAGTGTGTGGGTAGCCGCAATACGAACGTTTTCTGGTTCAAACCCCTGTAATCGCTCTGCAAACATTGTGAGACAATCCAGACCGCGAACGATGGCGGCTTCATTAAGTAATTTGTCTTTAGGGTTTAAGCCTGAAGCAAGCCGCACACGCTGTTTGTGGCGACTCACTATCTGTAGATCTTCTCCAACAATGTGTGCAACAACCATATGAAAGCTATTTGAACCCAAATCGATTGCGGCGACTTTACGTCTTTGAAGGTCTATTTTTTCATTCATCTTTTATCGGATTCTCATGTTCTATTCTGGTCTGCTTTTCAACTTGCTTGATGTAATCGTAAATAGCAAGTTGCGAGCGAATTTTTTTCCGGTTACCACGAGGTACATAATCGTTGTTCATGCCGCTATCAATAACACGAGCTTTCATCGTATCCGTGAACTGAATATTAATTATATCTATAATACGTTGTTTAAGTCGTTCATCGCGTATAGGCACCGTAACTTCAATTCGATAATCGATGTTACGTGTCATCCAATCCGCCGATGAGATATGCACCGATGGATTTCCGTCGTTTTCACAGATTATTACCCTAGGATGCTCTAAGAAGCGGTCTACAATGCTGATAATCTGAATGTTATCACTAATCCCTTCGACTCCGGGAACAAGTGAGCACATACCGCGAATAATCATCTTTATCTTCACACCAGCAGCGCTCGCACCATACAGCTTACTGATTAACCCTTTATCGACTAGGTTATTGATCTTAAGAGTTATGCCTGCCTTTTTACCTAATTTTTTGTTCGCAATTTCCTGGTCGATTAGCTTATAAAGTCGACTTCTGGAGTTGCGAGGAGAAACAATTAGATGATTGAATTTGACGGGGCGATAAGGATTTTCTATGTAGCCAAATACGTTGCGTACTTCTTCAACAATTTCTTTGTCTGCGGTTAAAAGTGCGAAGTCGGTATAGATACGGGCTGTTTTTTCATGGAAATTACCGGTGCCGACATGAGCATAGCGAACGATTTCACCCTCTTCACGACGGGAGATAAGCAGTAATTTTGAATGGATTTTCAGGCCGGGAGCGCCAAATTGAACGTGTACCCCAGCGTCGGTTAATACCTTAGACCATTCAATGTTGGCTTCTTCATCAAAACGAGCCTGTAGCTCAACCACAACCGTTACGTCTTTGCCACTATGTACCGCATCAATCAGCGAGTTCATTAGCTTAGAGTTTTTAGCGACTCGGTAGATATTGATCTTAATGCCGCGGACCTTTGGGTCAAAAGAGGACTGACGGACTAATTCTGCGACATGATCGAAGGTGTGATAAGGGTAATGAAGGAGAATATCTTTAGCTTTAATCGCGTCGAAACTGTTGTTATACCCTTCAAAATCAGCACAGGTTAATGGTGGTAATGGTTTGTTCTCTAGATAGTCTCGACCGACATTTGGGAAGCCGATAAAATCTTTGAAGTTATGATAACGGCCACCGGCTATGAGGCTGTCATAGTTTGATATTTTAAGCGTTTCACACAAGAAATAGAGTATCTCTTTAGGCATCTCTCGCTCATAGACAAATCGAACAGGCATTGCGGTTAAACGCTGTGCCACTCCTTCAGACATTTGTTCTAGTAAGCTGTGTTCAACCTCGAACCCCAAATCATATTCAGCATCACGAGTCATCTTCATCGAATAGCAGTGCAGTTCTTCATATTCAAAGAACCCCTGGAAGATATCATCTAAGCAGTAACGGATAATGTTATCGAGCAAAATGATAGTTTTTCGACGTTTCCCTTTTTGTTCTGGGACCATAACAAAACGAGGTAATTGATCGGTTGGGATCTCAATAAGTGCATATTGAGCTTTGTCTTTTTTCTTTTTCTTTCTCATTTCGACCGTTAAATAGGCGTACTCATCTTTTAAGAAAGAGAGTACGTCGATATCTTCCGTCATAATAAGGGGAGAAATATGGGGCAATACTTCCTTTCTGAAGTACTTTCTGATCCATTTCTCTTGCGGCTCGCTCAATTGAGTTTCATTAACTAAAAATATACGGCGACGAGCCATCTCTAAGAGTAGTTCGTTGTATAGCTCGGCGAAGTCTTTTTCTAATTGAGCCGCTTTGGATTGCATTTTCGCAAGAAGATTTTTTCCGTCGTCTTTGTTACCGCTTTCTTGGGCAATAAGAATTCGTCGTTTTACATCAGAGAAACGGACTTTGTAAAATTCATCGAAATTGTTTGAATAGATGCCTAAGAAGCGGATGCGTTCAATCAGCGGAACGGTTTTGTCTGCCGCTTCTTGCAATACACGCTCATTAAAAGATAGCCAACTTAACTCTTTATCGATATAAAGTTTTTCTGCACTCATGATACCTTCCGACAAATATTAAGGGTGTTTACCGATCATCCCCTAAAAACAGGGAAAAATAGATAGTGAAAGGTAGGCCCTTTCTGTTACATAATTATTTCAATGTTGCCTACTTTTGTTATTGGTGGCGTTTTTCAGTTGTTTACAGCTTCATTGTAATGTAACTGTCACGTAAACGAAATATTATTGATGCGCTGATAAAAAGGATTAATTTCACCATGGCAAACGCCGAATTTTCTTTAAACGAACGAGATAGGGTGAGGTACTTAAAAGATCGCTTAGCTCGTTTTGTCGTGAAGAGTGGTGGTATTGGTATCCTTGCAGCTATATTGCTTATCTTTTTCTACCTCGTATCGATGGTTTTGCCGATATTCTCGCGCGCCGAAGTAAACCCATTAGCTGACTACAGTTATCAACAACAGAACAACGCGATAGGTATTGGTGTTGGGGATTACGGCGAAAATGCGTTCGTATTCGATGAGGTAGGGCAGTTGGTCTATGTTGGGTTCGAGCAAGGAGAAGCCAAAACATTACTGACGACAGCGATTCTTGAAAATCCAACCGCATTTGCAAAGAGTGCTCAGTCGCAAGGTTGGTATGCTTATGCAAATGATAATGGCGAAGTGCTGGCAGTAAAGCCCGGCTTTAATGTGTCTTTTACAAATGATGGACGCGTACTGACACCAGATCTAAAGGTTTTTAATGATGGGAATTCTATTCTTATCGATGAGCAAAAAGACGCCATAGCGCAATTCGCATTTTCTATTCAAGATGGGATAGGCACGTTTGTTGCGGTGTCTGCCTCTGGTGATGTTAATGCGGTTCGAGTTAGCCAAACAAGTCGAACAGAGGCCGATGAACCAACCTGGCAAATAGAGCCGTTAGACTTACCTGCATTTCCTGATCGTATCGATCAACTGAACCTATCTCCAGATGGTAAACATCTATTCCTTTTATCGGAAGAGGGTTTGATGATTGCCCAGCTTACGAAAAATCGATTCAATGCTCGTGAGTTTGTCGATTTGTCTCGTGGTAGGGCAGAAAAATCCGTCAAGCAGATCAATCTACTCTCAGGTGCGTACTCTATTCTTGTCACGCACCAAGACAATACGATTTCACAGTGGTTTGATGTGCTCAAAAGCGGTGAAAGGGTACTGACTAAAATTCGAGAGTTTCCATTGAGCGAAGGTAATCAATTTCTATTGACGGATACCTATCGCAAGGGTTTTTACAGCTTTACAGAGAATGGCTTAATGCAGAGCTTTTATTCGACCAGCGAAAATCAGCTATTTTCAGGGAAAATCTATCCGCAACTGCCCAACATAGTTGCTATGTCGAACAATGAAAGCTATCTCATTGCGCTTGATAATAAAAAGCTACATATCCATGAATTAAAAAATGCTCACCCAGAGGTCACCTTCTCTTCCATCTGGAGAGAGGTTTGGTATGAAAGCTATCCTGAACCTCAATATGTGTGGCAATCGACCTCTGCCAGTGACGATTTTGAAGCGAAATTTAGCTTAGTCCCCATTGCATTTGGAACCCTTAAAGCGACCTTCTATGCCATGTTGTTTTCTGTGCCTCTTGCGGTGTTTGGTGCGGTCTATACGGCGTATTTCATGTCCTCATCGATGCGAAAGATTGTTAAACCATCGATAGAAATTATGGAAGCACTGCCAACCGTTATTATTGGTTTCTTGGCTGGGTTATGGTTAGCACCAATCGTCGAGTCCTATTTAACGGGCGTGGTTTTGATGCTCATTATGCTGCCTGTATCGGCTATTTTGATGAGCCTGTTGTGGGCGATGATCCCCAAAGTGATAATGAGTCGGCTGCCTATCGGTTGGCATGTGGTGATCCTTATTCCTGTTATATTGATTGTTGGTTACACCAGTATCCATTACTCCGTGGACATTGAGCGTTGGTTATTTGATGGGGATGTTCGAGTTTTTCTTGCGGATAACGGTATTAGCTACGATCAACGAAATGCTCTGGTGGTTGGTATCGCAATGGGATTTGCAGTAATCCCGACCATATTCACCATCGCCGAAGATGCCATTTTTTCTGTGCCGAAACACCTTTCCGACGGCTCATTGGCGTTAGGTGCCACTCAATGGCAAACATTGCTTTATGTTGTTTTACTAACCGCAAGCCCCGGTATATTTTCGGCGATAATGATAGGGTTAGGCCGAGCGGTAGGTGAAACCATGATTGTTCTTATGGCTACGGGTAATACACCAATCATGGACTTTAGTATCTTTGAAGGTATGCGAAGTCTATCTGCGACAATAGCGGTTGAAATGCCAGAAACGGAAGTGGGTGATACGCACTATAGAGTTCTATTTTTGGCAGCGCTGATCCTATTTATATTTACTTTCGCTGTAAACTCGCTCGCCGAATTGGTTAGACAAAGACTTAAGGATAAATACAGTTCAATGTAGGTTGAGCCTAAAGTGGTCGTCTCATATTAAAGTGTTGTTACTGGGGAACAATAGGCGCTCTATTGGTTAATTTTAAAGAGCTACAAATTTTAGGAATGAATTAATACGTGTTTTTTCAATGGATAAAATCAGGAAAGCCTTGGATTTGGCTTACAGGAGGAGCAGTCAGCGTTAGTCTGGTATCTGTTTTCGGCCTACTATTACTGATTGGTTGGAAAGGCCTTGTTTATTTTTGGCCTATGCCGTTATCTGTGTGGACAGATGAGAACGGTAACAAAATTGCGGGGCAGGTTTATCAGCGTGCAACTATTCCGGTTTCTCGCTTGTCTCACAGGCAAGAGAGCCTACCAAAAGAGGTGATTGAAGCGGGTAGTGTTGAACAACTTAGTATCAAGGTTGCAAATAGAGAGCTTTACCCACTCGATTTTATATCCGTATTGAAACCGAATTTGTCCGAGCCTGAATATCCCCAAGATTGGGTGGTATTAGAACGCACTCAAAACGGCTCTTTTTTTGGTAAGCCACTCGCGTATGTCACCGAGAATGGTCGATATACTACGAATGTAAAATCTCATCTCAAATATGGTGTCGACTTTGGTAATTCAATTCGTATTGAAATTGATCGTATTTTAAATGTAGAAGTGCGGGAGATTGGTTGGGAACTAAGTCAGATACGGCTTAAGAAAAGAAAAGCAGAATTTGAAGGTGAACTAACGACGCTTTACTTAGATGAATACGACGAGAAGAAAAAGGCATTAGAATCGCTTATCTCAGAGGCGGAAGCGAAACTCGCTCAACTTCGTTCCAAACTGAGAAGTGAATACCTGATAGTAGAGGAGATGTCGGGTGGTGTTCATCAGATCCCTCTTATTGATATTCTGGATGCTTGGTATCCTAACGATATGACGTATTTGGAGCAGTTTTTTCATTGGACTAAGCAAGCCAAAAAATTTCTGTTAGATGATCCAAGGGAAGCCAACTCAGAAGGGGGGGTCTTCCCTGCCATATTTGGTACTGTATTCTTGGTTCTAATGATGTCGATTATTGTGACTCCTTTAGGGGTGTTAGCGGCCGTTTATCTACACGAATATGCCGAAAACAATGCGCTTACCCGAACGATTCGAGTTGCGGTGATCAATCTTGCTGGTGTGCCCTCCATTGTATATGGTGTTTTTGGGCTCGGCTTTTTTGTTTATACTATAGGTGGCTCTATAGATGAGCTTTTTTATGCAGATAAACTGCCGACACCAACATTTGGTACGCCAGGGATACTTTGGTCTGCATTAACCTTAGCTTTGCTCACTCTACCTGTGGTGATTGTCTCTACGGAGGAAGGCTTAGGTCGTATTCCTTCTTCAGTTAGAGATGGTTCTTATGCACTTGGGGCGACACAGTTTGAAACATTGTGGCGTATTGTTTTGCCAATGGCTAGCCCTGCAATTATTACGGGATTAATCCTAGCAGTAGCACGTGCGGCGGGAGAGGTGGCTCCCCTTATGTTGGTCGGTGTTGCCAAGTTGGCACCGAGCTTGCCCGTTGATAGCCATTATCCGTATGTGCATCTTGAACGTAAATTCATGCACCTTGGTTATCATATATACGATGTAGGTTTTCAGACGCCAAATATAGAAGCCGCAAGGCCGTTAGTTTATGCCACTTCCTTCCTGTTGGTAATGGTGGTGGTGGGCTTAAACTTAACGGCTATAAATATTCGCAATAATTTGCGAGAAAAATATCGTGCATTAGGACAAGATTAATCATGTTTTCAGTTAGTTCAACACTGGGTTATGAATCACCTTTAGATGTGCAAAACCTAGCCGATAAAGATACGGCTATCGCGATAGAAAACCTCAACCTGCATTATAAAAATGGTCAGGCGCTTACGGACGTCTCAATGCGAATTCCGAAAGGCAAGGTGACCGCTTTTATCGGTCCGTCAGGTTGTGGGAAATCCACATTATTGCGTTGTATTAATCGAATGAATGACTTGGTGGAAGGGTGTCGTGTGGATGGCCGAGTTTATTTACATGGTAAGAATGTTTATCAAGAAGATGTCGATGTAGCCACACTACGACGTCGCGTTGGCATGGTATTCCAAAGGCCAAACCCTTTCCCAAAGTCTATCTACGAAAACGTAGTTTATGGTCTTCGACTCAAAGGGATTAAAACTGCGCGAACATTGGATGATGCAGTAGAGCAGTCACTACGAGCCGCGGCGCTGTGGGATGAAGTGAAAGATAGGCTACATGAAAATGCATTTGGCCTTTCAGGTGGTCAACAACAAAGATTAGTTATTGCGAGAGCCATCGCGATCGAACCGGAAGTGCTGTTACTCGATGAACCAACCTCTGCCCTCGATCCGATATCGACATTGACTATTGAAGAGCTGGTCAATGAACTGAAAACGAAGTACACCGTAGTCATCGTCACTCACAACATGCAGCAAGCGGCAAGGGTAAGCGACCATACTGCGTTTATCCACCTAGGAAAGCTCATCGAATACAACGACACAGATTCAATATTTACCTCGCCTACAAAAAAACGTACCGAGGATTATATAACCGGCCGATACGGGTAATCTGTGCTTGTTCCATCGAACAGGTTTCATTTGTACCGTTATTGAGTCGAATTGATACCACCGTTAATTTAATAGGCAAAAAATGCATTTTGGTCGTCATATATCCGGACAGTTTAATGTAGAACTCGAATCCATCCGAACCCATGTGTTGACCATGGGTGGACTGGTTGAGCAGCAGCTTTCATTCTCAATGCAGGCACTAAACAAAGAAGATATGGAGCTTGCACAACAGGTGGTTCGTGATGACCACAAAGTGAATGCAATGGAGGTCTCTATTGATGAGGCCTGTACGTTGATCATTGCTAAGCGTCAACCAACGGCGAAGGATTTACGTTTAGTGATGGCAATAATTAAAACGATAACGGATCTCGAGCGTATTGGTGATGTCGCGACTAGGATTGCACGTGTTGCATTGGAAACACCTTCAACAAAACATAAAAATTACCATGTCTCTTTAGAGACATTAAGCCGTCAGGCTATTGCGATGTTACATCAAGTCCTTGACGCGTTTGCTCGAATGGATATCGATGCCGCAGCAGAGGTATACAAGCTTGATAATCAGCTGGACACTGAGTATCGAGCGGTGATAGAGCAGCTTACTAAGAACATGATGGAAAACCCGAAAAATATCCCGAGTATTTTGCAAGTCATGTGGTCAGCAAGGGCTATCGAACGTGTGGGCGACCGCTGTCAGAATATCTGCGAATACATCATCTATTTTGTGAAAGGCAAAGATGTGCGTCATCTGGATGAAGATGATATTGATGAGCACATCAAATAGTCCTTCTTTTGTCATAGTGACGTGAGAATACCTACTTTTCCAAATATTCAGGTACATAAGATTGTTCCTCAATCGGCGCTCTTATGTAGCCATCTTTGTTAATGTTGGGCAGCGTAATTTCAGGAAACTCTATGTCATGGTATTCGATACTCGATAATAGGTGACTAATACAATTGAGTCGTGCACGTTTTTTATCATCTGATTCAACTACCCACCAAGGACATTGTTTGGTGTCGGTGTAATTGAACATCTTATCTTTCGCTTCAGAATATTCCGCCCAGCGGCTACGAGATTCAAGATCCATTGGGCTAAACTTCCAACGTTTGATGGGCGTCTGGATTCTTTCTAGGAAGCGTTTTTCTTGTTCTTCATCGGAAACAGAGAACCAGTATTTAAGAAGAATAATGCCTGAACGGGTTAGCATACGTTCAAATTCTGGACAGGAACGTAAAAACTCTTGGTATTGGTCGTCATCGCAAAAGCCCATGACCTTTTCAACGCCGGCGCGGTTGTACCAACTACGATCAAAGAGAACGATTTCACCAGCGGCTGGTAGGTGAGTGACATAGCGCTGAAAATACCACTGTGTTTTTTCTTTTTCCGTCGGGGCGGGGAGTGCAGCCACGCGACAGATACGAGGATTAAGCTTCTCTGTTATTCGCTTAATGACGCCACCTTTACCTGCTGCATCACGACCTTCAAAAATAACGACGACTTTAAGACCTTCTTGTTTTACCCAGCTTTGAAGTTTAACCAGTTCAACTTGAAGTTTTTCCAGCTCTTTTTCGTATACTTTTTTATCAGTTTTTGCCATACAAGATCTCCTCGGGTTGCCATAATGTTAGCAACTATCAGAAAAAGAAAAAGTTTTGCTAAATGAAATTGAGAGGGTTAATGCACGTTGGATGTTATTTAATAAATTAGTAGACTGTTTTGAATGACACAGGCAGTAACACTATGCTATGGACAGGGTGAATTTCAATGCGTAGACTGTGATTTACTGCGTTAAAAAATATATACTTTATTTCAATAACATACGGTTTTTCTTAATAGATACGGTGGAACTATGATTTGTCAATCTCCAGATCTAATCTCAGCTCTTAAAGAGCATGAAGGTTGGGTAGTTAAAGAAAATGAAAATACATTAGTCATAACCAATGAAGACAACATTGACGCTTTTCTTGCCATATCCGGTGAGCAGATCCTTGTAGAGGTTCTTCTATTTAGTAAAGATCAAGTAAAGAACTCACAAGATCTTAACGATTATGTGCTGAAAACCCATAAGATGTTCCCGTTAACAACGATAGGCATCAATGAGATTGACGGCGATGAGTATTATGTTGCGTTTGGTTCGCTTTCGTCTCAGTCAAAATTAGAAAGTGTTATTATAGAAGTGGCAACCTTGTTTCGTAATGTCGAAGCATTTATCGAATTATATCAAGAGTTTTTAGTGGAGAGTGGACAATGAGTGTTTGGAAAAAACTATTCTCAGCGGTAAAGGGTGGCGCAAATGAAGCAGCTGAATCCGTTGCTGACAATCAAGCCTTGCGTATCTTAGACCAAGAAATCAGAGAGGCGAAAACAGAATTACGCCGTTCTGATGAGGCGCTAGTGAGTATTATTGCAAAGCGTAAAATGTCACAAAACAAAGTCAATGCGTTTGATAAAAGCATCGCTGAATATGAAAATCATACTCGTGTAGCGATGGAAAAAAGCCAACAAGAACTTGCTCTTGAGTGCGCTCAAAAAGTCGCTAACTTGAGAAATGAAAAAGAAGCAGAAAACGTGTATTTAGAGCAATTTAAATCATCTGCACAGAGCATGAGTACAAATATCGCTCAAGCAAAAGATAAGCTTCGTCAACTCGAGCAACAGGTCGATGTTGTGAAAGCGAATGAAGCCGTACAGAAAGCGCAGTCCGCGGTTTCTGCGACAAATGTGGGTGCGAATGCAAAAATGCATACCGCTGTGGAATCGTTAGATCGGATCAAAAAGCGTCAGGAAGAGAGATCGGCGCAGCTTGAAGCCGCGGCAGAAATAGCAGACGTAGCGTCTGGTAGCTCTCTAGATAAGAAATTAGCAGACGCTGGGATCACCTCAGGCCAATCATCAGCAGAAGATGAGTTAGCTCGAATTCTGGGTAAATAAAAAACAGAGTAAAAATGAAAGCATCGCAAGGTGCTTTCATTGATTTATACAGACTTGTTTAGATGGGTGGTTTAGCGCCGTCCATTTAGATCGTGGTCTTTTGAAAAGAGGGAACGAATATGTCGTTATGGCTGGCGATGCGCCAATGGACGGTTCGTCACTTAGGTCATTTAACCGGAAGAAACCTTGTTTTCTTACTTATAGGTTATATTTCAATAAGTTGGTTGCTACTTCGTCTCGTTGGCGAGTCTGATCTTACGAATTCATTCAGTGTATTTATTTACTACTTGGTCGTGACGGCTTCCACTGTGGGGTATGGTGATTTTTCGCCTGCTACTGATATCGGAAAATGGGTAACGTCGTTATTTATTATTCCAGTGGGACTTGGTCTATTTGCAATCGTTGTAGGGCAAGTGGCAAGTCTTCTTGTGGAATCTTGGCGTAAAGGAATCATGGGGAAGCGGAGCCTTAAAATGAAGAATCATATATTGGTGCTCGGTTGGAACGAGAAACGTACATTAAATATGTTAGACATGCTATTGCATGAAGAAAAAAAGAATCGCGCTATCGTATTATGCGCCTGTGCGGAGATAGAAAACCCACTCCCAGGTGTTATCGAGTTTGTCTCAGTTCCAAGTTACGTAGACAGTCTAGAAATGGCTCGAGCAGGGATAGCTGAAGCGAGCTGTATTATAATTGATACGCCCGAAGATGACGTTACGTTGAGTGCGGCACTTTTTGTGAGCGGTCAAAACTCAAATGCACATATTTTGGCGTATTTTAATAACGAGGAATTGAGTAATCTTCTCAAGAAGCATTGTCCAAATATCGAATGTATCCCTTCGGTATCGGTTGAAATGCTGGCTAAATCTGCGGTTGATCCTGGTTCTAGCTCTCTTCATCAAGAGTTGTTGAGCACCACGACAGGCATGACTCAATATTCTGTTATTTATCCTTCAAATCATTCAACAACGTTGTTTGAAACCTTATTCCACTCTTTCAAACAGAAACATGATGCCATATTAATTGCCGTTGATAATGGCAATGGCCTGAAAATTAATCCAAACCTAAAAACCGAGATAGCAGAAGGTATGACTCTTTTCTATATCTCAGATGAGCGAATTTCAGATGTTAACTGGCCTTAATAGGAGCGAACATGTTTGATTGGTTTAAAAAGAAAGAACAACAACCTGAGCCGCTTAGTGCTCCTGAAGTTCTAGGGATGCGACTAGGTGGTGCTATAGAGTTAGACGACCTCAAGTTTCGCTTAATAGAAGAGTATCTGACAATAGAAGGTGCCGCTCGAACTCAGCTTATTAAAGCAGTTGGGGAAGTAAAATTAGATGGTCAAACGAGGTTGTTACGATTCTATACTGATGACGATGGCTACTTTCAGGTGCTACAAAACGGTAAAACAGACGCCGATGTATCGGAAGTGAAACTGGTTTATTTTTATGAAACAAAACCGGTAGACAGTGATAAGCAGTGGGAACATTGGCTTGCCACCGAGTTGGTTTTACCAAATAAAAAACTTGATGAATACACGTTTTACAAAGCTTGGGACAATGAACGCCCAGTTGCGATGACGGAAAAAACATGGTTTGAAGATGGCAGTGTGACCGAAACAGATCAATTTGCGATGGTTTACGAAAGAGAAATTAACTCAGAACTGTTTGAAGGGTTACAGATCATCGCAGAAGAGAAAATGGAAAACAATCAAACACAACGAAGTGTTGTTTTTAGCACCAGTATTGATGTGTCACCAACTGATTTTAAAATTATTGGTTGATGGTAATGACAAGATTATTAAACAATAATTATTTAAGGGATTAGCATGCAATTACTAATAGACTCCATTGGGAATGTAGGGGCATTTTTGCTCTATTTTTCTCTCTCCTTGGCATTTTTACTACTCTTCAAGGTGGTTTACGTCCGGTTTACTCCTTACGATGAATGGGCATTGATTAAAGATGGAAAGAACATTTCAGCGGCGGTAGCACTTGCTGGATCTATACTTGGTTATAGTTTGGCCATTTCGGGCGCGGCAAGTAATTCAGTGAATATTGTTGATTTTGCTGTTTGGGGCGTGGTTGCATTTCTAGCGCAAATCGTGGCTTTCTTCTTAGTTCGTTTTACCTTTATGCCCAAGGTTGTCGAGCGAATAGAAAATGGTGAGATTCCTGCTGGTATAGTGATGGCCGCAACGTCAGTTTCGGTTGGATTGTTGAACGCAGCATGTATGACTTACTGATAAGGAGATTGTGAGGATGAAAAAAACCAAACAAGTATCTTTGCAACGAATGCGAAAATCATGGCGTCCATTTGCACAAAATTCTCTTTCGGTTGCCGTTGTTTCTGCGATGCTAGCAGGGTGTGGTGATACTGAAGATGCCACTATCTACCAAGGTGTCGATGATTGCTCTGGCGATAATCCAGATTTTGCCGAGCAATGTAAGGCTGCCTATGAGTACGCGTTGGAAGAGGCAGGTCGTACGGGGCCAAAGTACAATACTGAAAATGAGTGTACTCAAGAGTTTGGTGCGAATGCTTGTGTACAAGCTCCGCGCTCTAACTGGTTTATGCCCGCAATGACGGGCTTTATGTTTGCCCGCATGATGACGAATAATCGACCATATTACTCGCAACCTATGTATTCCTCGCGTTACCCAGGTAGTATTTTTCATGACCGCTGGGTTAGCTCTGATGGTCAAGATTACGGCTCCAGTCGTTATAAGAAATCGACAGTAAAGGTCGGACGAGATCAGATGAAGCCGAAACCTACGGCAACTAAAACCATGTCTAGAGGTGGTTTTGGTTCAACTGTTTCTGCTAAATCTAGCTGGGGAAGTAGCAAATCATCATCAAGTAAAAGTTGGGGTGGTTAAGCCATGTTGAGGGTCGACGCGAAAGAAAGAAGGCATTGGAAAGCGCTGGCAAAAGAGTACGGCTTTGGTTTTCATTCGGTGTATGAAAACCCTTATTGGGACGAGTCGGCTTACTATCAGTTTACCCTTGAGCAAATAGAAAAAGATATTGAAGACCCAACAGAAGAGATCCACCAAATGTGCTTACAGGTGGTGGATAAAGTAGTTGGGGATGATTATTGGTTACGAAAATTTCAAATACCAGAACCGATGTGGGAAAACGTACTGACATCATGGAAGCAAAAAGAGTCGTCATTATATTCGCGACTCGATTTTGCCTATGATGGAAAAGGGGCGGCAAAATTATATGAAAACAATGCTGACACGCCTACGTCACTCTACGAAACAGGTTTTTGGCAGTGGTTATGGTTAGAAGACATGGTGAATAGCTCTCAGATACGCCGTGATGCAGACCAATTTAATCTTCTGCAAGAGTTACTGATAGAACGCTTTCAAGAAATTGCTATACAGCAGCCAGGGCAAACACTACATTTCAGTTGTTGCAAGGATAGCGTCGAAGATCGTGGTACCGTTCAATACATTGAAGATTGTGCTCTAGAGGCTGGTTTATCTACGTCTTTTGTTTTTACTGAAGATATTGGTCTTAACAACAAAAAAGAGTTTGTTGATCTCAATGACCAAGCCGTTCGCTGGATGTTCAAGCTCTATCCGTGGGAGTTTATGTTTAGAGAGCAGTACGCGGGGAATTTACAAGAAGCAAAGGTTAACTGGCTTGAACCTATGTGGAAATCCATTATTAGCAACAAGGCATTATTGCCTTTGCTTTGGAAAATGTTTCCTAATCATCCAAATTTAATTCCTTCTTTTTTCCCCGACGATAAGAAGATAAGCACCCTAGGTGATTATGTTATTAAACCGCTTTTCGCTCGTGAAGGTGCCAATATATCCATTGTAGAGAAAGGAAAAAAAACACTGCAGACGGATGGTCCCTATGGAGAAGAAGGTGTTATTTATCAAGCATACCATCCACTACCAAAATTTGGTGATAACTACACCTTGATAGGCAGTTGGCTGATAAATGATAAGCCCGCAGGTATGTCTATTCGAGAAGATGTCTCAAGAGTGACTCAAGACTTATCACGTTACATCCCGCATATTATTCTTGATTAGATAACTTTTTAGATTGGTATAATACTAGAATCGTGAAAAGGGCAAATAATCAAATAAAAAGCCCAAGCTTTCGCTTGGGCTTTGATCTTAGGCTGATGATTACTTTATAACTGATTGGCGTGCGTTTTACGCTTTTATATTTTGTCCAACCATAAACCTGTGTTGAGGACAGGCTTAACAGTAATTACTTGTTTAAATCGTCTTCGTGCTCAGCTAGGAATGCTGCAACGCCAGTTGGAGTTGCGTCCATACCTGCTTTACCTTCTTCCCATTGTGCAGGGCAAACTTCGCCATGTTTTAGGTGGAAGTTTAGTGCATCAACCATGCGTAGCATTTCGTCGATGTTACGACCTAGTGGAAGATCGTTAACGACTTGGTGACGAACAACACCTTCATCATCAATTAAGAAAGAGGCGCGGAAAGCAACACCAGCTTCTGGGTGCTCGATACCGTATGCTTGGCAGATTTCGTGCTTAACGTCAGCAGCGAGTGGGTATTGAACTTTACCGATACCGCCATCTGCGATAGCGGTGTTACGCCATGCGTTGTGAGAGAACTGAGAATCGATAGAAACGCCGATAACCTCAACACCCTTGTCTTGGAAGTCTTGGAAGCGTTTGTCAAAAGCAATGAGCTCTGATGGACAAACAAAAGTAAAATCTAGTGGGTAAAAGAATACTACCGCCTTTTTACCTTTAGTGAATTCTGCGAAGTTGAAGTTATCAACGATTTCGCCGTTACCTAAAACAGCTGCAGAAGTAAAATCTGGGGCTTGACGTCCTACTAGTACCATTTTCTTGCTCCTAATTAAGTATTTTCTTCAAACCATTTGGTTTGAGTTTGTGTTTCTACAAGCAAACTATAGTACATAACTGAGCATCTAAAAAAGCGAATTAAATAGATTGATTTAATCGAAAAAAGCGATTAGGTTGATTTGCGTCTTATTGAGAAACTAAACAGTAAATAAAATGGTTGGCACGGATAGATAATATGAATAAATGGCCCAGTCTAAAACAACTGCACTATATCGTCACACTACATGAAACACGGCATTTCAGTCATGCCGCAGAAAAATGTTTTGTGAGTCAATCTACTCTAAGCAAAGGAATACAAAACCTTGAAGAGATGATTGGCTGTCCTCTTTATGAGAAAAAAGATAAAAAAAGTCCGCTTGTATTTACACAGGCTGGCGAACTGGTTGTGACTCATGGCAAAGAATTACTGGCTAAAGGGCAGGACCTCATCGAGTTGGGTAAACTCTGCCAAGGTGGAACAATGCAGGGTCAACTTAGAGTGGGCTGTATTCCGACAATCGCTCCTTTTCTTCTGTGCGATTTAGTCCAAGAAGTGAATCAACGATTTCCGCAACTGAACCTTCTGCTAAGAGAAGATACCACGACAAATTTACTGGAGGCATTGAAACATGGCCAGATGGACGTATTAATTTTGGCTCTACCAGTCGATATTGGAAATATGCACAGCAAGGTTGTTGGGCAGGATCCTTTCAGGATGGTGATTAGTCGTAATCAGGCCGATGGGATTCGAGTTCCGATAAAATATGACGAACTGCCAAACGAATCCGTGTTTTTATTAGAAAATGAACACTGCTTAACGGAGCACGCGGTTTCAGCCTGTAAATTAACGGACAAAGATAAGATTAATCCATTCACTGCCACAAGTTTACATACGTTGGTGCAGATGGTCGCTAATGGGCTAGGGACAACATTTATCCCACAGATGGCGATCGAACATGGATTATTAGAAAACCAAAATTTGATTGTTGTCGATCCCCCCGGTCAACAGGCCTACCGAGATATCGGTCTTGTTTGGAGACCAAGTTCCTCGCGTTACGAGACGTTTGAAAAATTAGCAGAGGTGGTTTCTGAACTTATGTAATACCTATCTGGAAGATTAACTGAACCCGGATTTTCTTAGCTTGGTATCGCCGCTATTTTCATCGCCGTAAGAAATAAAAAAGCATTGGAAGTTGGGCTTGGCCTTCCAATGCTGAAATCTTACGTGGTCAGTTACGCGCTAGTTCTAAATTACCTAGTCGTTCTATTTAGTTTGGTAATACCTCAACGCAAGCAAGGCTAACGTCTTGGTCGATATAGGCCATTCCCAATTTATTTAGAAACGCCATACGGTCGGCTTTCATAAGATCAATGTCGGGTGCATCGAGACCACAACGCTCATAGATTATTGCTAGATGCGCCATAAAATGCTCGCCAGTTTCCATTAATAATAAACTGGCAGCTCCTACATCAGGTTTCACATTAACACGTTGTTTTTCCGATAAGTTTATCGCTAATACTATGGGGTCTTCCTTTCCTTCAAAGCGTACCGTGCGGTTTCGAACGGCTTGCTCGGCCCAATAATAGGCTAGCTCTTTACTTTGAGTTAAGAAAATCGGTTCTTGCGATTCTGTATAGCGATTACCAATGGTCGCCATGGTACTGACGGCGGCTTGGTTCAACGCTTTATCTCCTGAACGCTTTAATCCTTGTTCCTGAATTGAAGTGAGCAGAGCTGAAGAGGTGCCGTGGTACCAAACATCATTCGTTTCAAAACCATCAGACGTGAGTAATTGTTTTGCATCCTGAAGGTGAGTTGGAATTCGAGTCATTTTAGGCATCCTCATATCGGCGTTGAGTACCGCCATCCATTAGAGGGATGGCGGACTTCGCTAGGGGTTAGTTAAACTGGTTAGAAGTGTTCAAAGCACCACCGGCTTTAAGTGCATTTTCACCAGCGAAGTACTCTTTGTGATCATCACCCAAATCAGAGCCTGACATGTTTTGATGTTTAACACAGGCGATACCTTGGCGGATCTCTTTACGTTGTACGCCTTTAACGTAACCCAACATTCCTTGGTCACCAAAGTACTCTTTGGCTAGGTTGTCGGTAGACAACGCCGCGGTATGGTAGGTTGGTAGGGTAATCAAATGGTGGAAGATACCTGCATCGCGAGATGCATCAGCTTGGAAAGAACGGATCTTATCATCGGCACGAATAGATAATTCCGTTTCATCGTATTCAACACTCATCAAGCTGTCTCTATGGTAAGCAGAGACATCTTCTCCTGCTTCTACCATGGCATCATAGGCCTGTTGACGGAAATTAAGCGTCCAGTTGAAAGAAGGCGAGTTGTTATAAACAAGCTTAGCATTAGGGTGAACCGCGCGAACACCGTCCATCATCTCTTTGATCTGGCCGATGTGTGGTTTCTCTGTTTCAATCCACAGAAGATCAGCCCCTGCGTTAATCGCTTCGATACAGTCAAACACACAGCGATCTTCACCCGTTCCAGAGCGGAATTGATACAAACCTGAAGGAAGGCGCTTAGGACGAAGCAGTTTGCCATCACGATTAAAGCAAACATCGCCTTCAGCCATCTCTGCAACATCGATCTCTTCAGCATCTAAATATGAGTTATATACGTCACCTTGGTCACCGGGCTCTTTAACCACGGCGATTTCTTTCGTAAGACCAGCACCTTGTGAGTCGGTACGGGCGACAATAATTCCGTTATCAATACCTAGCTCTAAGAATGCATAACGGAGTGCACGAAGTTTTGCATGGAAGTCAGCATGAGGAACCGTCACCTTGCCATCTTGGTGACCGCACTGTTTTTCGTCCGCTACTTGGTTTTCTATTTGTAAGCAACAAGCACCGGCTTCGATCATCTGTTTAGCCATCAGGTATGTGGCTTCAGCGTTACCAAATCCTGCATCAATATCAGCAATAATCGGAACAACGTGGGTAACATGGTTATCGATTTGATCTTGAATTGATGCTTGTGCTGCCGTATCACCAGATTCACGGGCATTGTCTAAAGCGCGGAATAACCCGCCCAGCTCTCTCGCATCGGCTTGGCGTAAAAATGTGTACAGCTCTTCAACTAGGCCAGCCACCGAGGTTTTTTCATGCATCGATTGGTCAGGCAGAGGGCCAAAATCAGAACGAAGTGCAGCAACCATCCAACCGGAAAGGTAAAGGTAGCGTCCATCTGTCTTTCCACCAAAATGTTTCTTAACAGAAATCATTTTTTGTTGGCCGATAAAACCGTGCCAGCAACCTAATGACTGAGTGTAGTTGGAGTGATCATCATCATAAGCGGCCATATCAGCACGCATAATGTTTGCAGTATATTGGGCGATATCTAAACCCGTTTTAAATTTGTTTTGAGCACGCATACGAGCGGCAGATTCTGGACTAATTGCATCCCACGGGGCACCAGCTGCATTTTTAGCAGCTCCGATTGTGTCAATGTCTTTATTTATTTGTGACATAGGTATTCCTCGTTCCATGAAGTTGAGATGTAGACCAAAAAACTGGTCGATTGCTAGCGGTTAGGCATGGACAAAGTTTAACCATTCATGTGATGATTTAGCTAATTTATAGCTATTATATTCGGTATTTATTATATGAATGTGGCCAGAATCGATCTCAACTTATTGGTATATTTAGATGTTCTGCTTCGAGAGCGAAATGTTACTCGTTCTGCAAGTCAACTTGGTATCACACAACCAGCAATGAGCAATGGACTTAAACGTCTGCGTGACCTATTTGGTGATCCATTATTGATAAGAACAAGCGAAGGAATGGTGCCAACGGAACGTGCTCAGAAGCTACAGCCAATTATCAGGAATGTTTTAGCGAACGTTGAAAAGGCGGTGCAGCCGACAGCCGATTTTTGCTCTGAAGATAGCGATCGGTTGTTTCGTATTATGGCGAGTGATTATACTGAGTCGACTCTGATTCGAGCGCTATTGAAGCGATTAGGTACCGTCGCGCCCAAAGTTCGTTTGGATATTATGACACCAAGTGACGTGAGCTACCAAGATGTGGAACAGGGTACAGTAGACATTGTAATTAACCGTTTCGACCATATTCCACAATCGTTCCATCAGACCAATATCTGGCATGACACCTTCTCCTGCCTATTCAGTTGTGATAATCCAGCAGCAAAACAATTTGATTTAGATGTTTATCTTCAAGCGCAACATGTGTGGATCAGCAAGACAGGAATGGGGACGGGAGTAGGAGTGAATCCTAGCGATTCTCAAAAGTTAGGTTGGGTGGACGCTGAATTAGTTCGTTTAGGGAAAACGCGCAATATTACGGTATTTACTCGGCACTATTTAGCGGCCGTTCTCCTAGCGGAAGAGACCAACCTGATTGTAACTATTCCAACCAAAGCCGCCCAGTTACAGATGAATAATCCTAAGTTGATGATTAAGCCAGTTCCATTCCCTGTAGCACCGTTTGAACTAAAGATGGCATGGAGTCCATTGTTGCAAAGTAATCCCGGTCATCAGTGGATGCGTCGTCTTATTAAGGACGTAGCCAGTGAGTTGGAAAGTGGCATTACTGCTCAATAAATAGACATACTTATATTCATGTAAAAAATACCGAATATAAAAACTATAAATTATCTAAATTATCATCCTCTCTCTAGTATAAAATACATACTATAATCGGTAAAACTAGAGAGATATTATGAGCAATCGCATTCAACAGGGCGGCTTACAGATTGATAGCACCCTCTACGCATTAGTAAATCAACACATTATTCCTGGTACCGATCTTAATGCCGATGATTTTTGGCAATCGTTTGAAGCGATTCTTGATGACCTTGCGCCTAAAAATAGAGCGTTACTGGCTAAGCGAGAAGATCTACAACGTCGTATTAACGAGTGGCACAAAGCGCGTTCAGATAAGGCGTTAGATCCTATTGAATATAAACATTTTCTACAAAAAATTGGTTACCTCGTTGTAGAAGGTGAAGATTTCCAAGTGTTGACAAGTAACGTTGAACCAGAAATTGCCACACAGGCAGGTCCGCAGCTCGTTGTGCCGATTATGAATGCGCGCTTTGCTTTAAACGCGGCTAACTCTCGTTGGGGGAGCCTGTATGATGCTCTTTACGGTACCGATGTTATTAGTGAAGAAAGCGGAGCTGAAAAAGGCACGCAATTTAACCCAGTTCGTGGTGCTAAGGTTGTCACATACGCTCGAGATTTTTTAGATAGTGCGATCCCTTTAAATGGGGCATCACATCACGATGCCATTTGTTATACGATTAGCAATACGCTGAATGCCACTTTGAGCAACGGCGAGCAAGTCACGTTGATGGACAGCGCACAACTGATCGGTTATCAGGGCGATAGCACTGCGCCGACGGCCATCCTACTCAAGCATAATAATCTGCATCTAGAGATTCAAATCGACCCAACAACACCTATTGGTCAGTTAGATTCAGCAGGCGTAAAAGATGTTGTTATTGAATCGGCTTTGACCACCATTATGGATTGCGAAGATTCTGTCGCCGCGGTTGATGGGGAAGATAAAGCCTTAGCCTATCAAAACTGGCTTGGCTTAATGAAAGGCGATTTGCAAGAATCATTCGATAAAAATGGTAAGACTGTCGTGCGAAAAATGAGCGCAGATCGCTACTACACTAATATGCACGGGGGTGAAATCTCGTTGAAAGGCCGCAGTATGCTGTTTATACGCAATGTTGGTCACTTAATGACAAGCCCTGCGATACTGGATTCCGCAGGTAACGAGGTACCAGAGGGCATTATGGATGGCATGATCACCTCACTGATAGCCATGCACGATTTAATAGGCAATAGCCCATTTCAAAACTCAACAGCAAACAGTATTAACATCGTTAAACCTAAGATGCATGGCCCCGAAGAAGTGGCGTTTACCACGGAGCTGTTTGGCCGTATTGAAGAGGCTCTGGGTTTAGATCGTAATACGATTAAGGTTGGAATTATGGATGAGGAACGTCGTACATCCGTTAACCTGAAAGAGTGCATCCGCGCAGCGAAAGAGCGTGTGGTCTTTATTAATACTGGCTTTTTGGATCGAACCGGTGATGAAATACATACCAGTATGGAAGCTGGACCATTTGCACCAAAAGTTCAGTTAAAAAGCATGACTTGGATCGGGGCGTATGAAGACCAAAATGTGGATATAGGTTTAGCGTGCGGTCTTAAGGGCAAGGCTCAGATAGGTAAAGGCATGTGGCCAGAGCCAGATAATATGGCCAAAATGATGGGCGCCAAGATTGGTCATCCTCAAGCGGGTGCGAACACAGCGTGGGTACCTTCTCCAACGGCCGCAACATTGCATGCCTTGCATTATCATCAGGTGAATGTGCCTAGTCGCCAAGAGGAGTTACGCCATCGTACGCAAGCGAGTGTTGATGATATTTTAACGATTCCGCTACTGGGGGACCAAAAGCTGACCGCGGACGATATTCAAAAAGAGTTGGATAACAATACCCAAGGTATATTAGGTTATGTGGTTCGCTGGATAGACCAAGGTGTCGGGTGTTCTAAAGTACCGGATATCAATGACGTCGGCTTAATGGAAGACCGCGCAACATTGCGAATATCTAGCCAACATATTGCTAATTGGTTGCATCATGGAATATGCAGCAAAGAGCAAGTGATGGAAACCATGAAGAGAATGGCGGGTATCGTTGACCAGCAAAACGCGGGTGACGGCAATTACATTAATATGTCGCCCAATTTTGATGGGAATATTGCCTTTGCAGCAGCGTGCGAACTTGTCTTCGAAGGATGTGCACAGCCAAGTGGGTATACGGAACCGGTATTGCACGCAATGCGCTTAAAGCTTAAAGCGCGATAGTTTCACTGTTTTAGAGATGAGTCTCGTCATATTTTATTCAATGACGTCATTTCTTTGAAGAGGTGATGCTGTTCGGTTAAAACAAGCACCTCAAACTTCCTATCATTCCAGTGAAAAGGTTCTTTTTACTAAATGATAGGTGTTAAGCCGCACAACGGCAGACATTATTTGTATTGTATAAATGATGTCTGTTGTCACTTTCTCAAGCTCAAAACTCGTTGTTATATTTTTCTGTTTCTAATTCTGTAAATTCATCGTCATTTGGTTCTATCTCTTCTTGTAATTCAAGAAGGTGAATGGCAATGGTTACAAAATCACTATCAGTAATAATACCGACTAGTTCCTGATTAAAAACAACGGGTAAACAACCGACTTTGTGCTTTTGCATATAAACCGCACTTTCTTTTAAGCCAGCATGAGGATCAACACTCATTACGTTTCTGCGCATTGCAATATCTAAAGGGGTAGTCAAGGTATGAGACTGGTCTTCAGGTATCTTTTGTAGGCTAGACTCTTGTGCCGCCAATACATCCCTTTGGGTGACAACGCCAAGCAACCTATTTTCGGTATCCACTACGGGAATATGGCGAATATCGTGTTCTTCCATTAGATGTTTTGCATCTGATAATGAATGGGACCGCAAAAGCGTGTGAGGGTTGCGAGTCATCATGTCTTCAATTTTGATCATCTCGACCTCCAAAGGGGGCGTTATAAAGTGAACGAATAGACTTAACTATAGGAGGGTTTATAGGAATTAACTGAGAGCCAAAGCAGTATTCTTAGCCTCAGTTACAAACTTTTACAAAACAACAATTGATGATATTTTAAGGAGATAGAAGCGGGATGAATGGGTGATGAGTATTTGTCCACTTTATTGCTAGCAGACCTTGCTATTAATGGTATGCCCCCTATACTACGCTCCTGCAAATTTATTCGTTAAATAGAGTTAAAGACAACACAATGCAAGTTTCTGATTTCAGCTTTGAGCTGCCCAATGAACTGATTGCTCGCTATCCTATGGCAGAGCGTACAGCAAGCCGATTGCTTCAACTTAACGGCATTTCTGGTGAGGTAACGGATCGTACATTTACAGATGTCCTCGATCTCGTTGAAGAAGGCGATTTGTTAGTTTTTAACAATACGCGCGTCATACCCGCTCGACTTTTTGGCCGTAAGGCTAGCGGCGGGAAGATAGAAGTACTCGTTGAACGTATGATCGATGAGCATTCAATCTTGGCACATGTGCGCTCGTCTAAGTCGCCAAAACCAGGAACCGAACTATTTCTTGGTGAAAATGACCAATTCGAGGCGGAGATGGTTGCCCGTCATGGTGCGTTGTTTGAAATTCGATTTAAATCGGATAAAGCGGTATTAGAGATATTGAACGAAGTGGGTCATATGCCACTTCCTCCTTATATTGATCGTCCAGACGACGATGCAGACAAAGAGCGCTATCAGACGGTTTACAATGAAATACCAGGAGCCGTTGCTGCGCCAACTGCTGGGTTGCATTTTGATGATGACCTGCTAGAAAAAATTCAAGCTAAAGGTGTTGAATTCGCCTTTGTGACATTACATGTTGGTGCGGGCACATTCCAGCCTGTAAAGGTTGATAATATTCTCGATCATCATATGCATGCAGAATATGTCGAAGTTTCTCAACAAGTCGTTGATGCCGTTAATGCAACGAAAGCCCGTGGTGGTCGAGTGATTGCGGTGGGTACCACATCGGTACGCTCTCTAGAAAGCGCGGCACAAAGTGCTGTTAAAAATGGGACAGAATTGGTTCCGTTTTTCGATGACACAGAGATCTTTATCTATCCTGGTTACCAGTATCAGTTGATTGATTGTCTTATCACGAATTTCCACTTACCTGAGTCGACATTGATCATGTTAGTGAGTGCGTTTTCAGGATATGACAATGTAATGGCCGCCTACGAGCATGCCGTGAA